>JBBRBY010000007.1:0-64922 GCA_038205315.1 Gemmatimonadales bacterium
CCGATATTCCATCTCGCTGAGCGTGATGCCGCCCGACCGGACAGTCCGGGGATCCGAGCAGATCGTGTATTCGAACAACAGCCCCGACACGCTCCGAAGTGTCGTCATCAAGCTGTTCGTCAACATCCACAAGCCAGGTGCTCCGCGCAACGGCAGCGCTGGAGCCGATTACCTGACGTCGGGCGTGCATGTCGACTCGTTCGCCGTGAATGGCACTGCAGCCCGCTGGACGGACGACGCGAACACGTTCACCTGGAAGCGAGTGCCGCTGCCCGCGCCGCTCATGCCGCACGACTCTGTGCACCTCAGGTTCGATTGGCACTACGACGTCTCGCTGCAGAGCAATCGCGAGGGGATGATCGATTCCACTACATACTATCTCGCCTACTTCTATCCCCGCGTCGCGGTCTATGACGACTACAACGGCTGGGACACGATGGACTTTACCGACAGCCAGGAGTTCTACAGCGATTTCAACGACTACGATGTAACGCTCACGGTTCCGAGAAACTTCGTGGTATGGGGCACTGGAACCCTGGTGAATGCCTCGGATGTTCTGCGTCCGGACGCGCTACAGCGTTTCACTTCATCGCTTACTTCGGACACGGTCATTCACGTCGCGACCAGGAATGATCTTGCTTCGCGCAGCGTCACATCCCAGAACCCGACCAATACCTGGCACTTTCGCACGGCGAACATCCCCGACATGACCTTCGCCGTCAGCGATCACTATGACTGGGATGCAGCCAGCGTGGTGGTCGATGACGCAACACATCGCCGCGCCAGCGTGCAGGCAGCCTTCAATGACACCGCAGCCGACTACCACCACATGGTCGGGTTCGCCCGGCATGCTCTCGACTGGCTTTCGCACAACTGGCCCGGTGTCCCCTACCCGTACGAAAAGTCGACCATCGTACAGGGCTTCGCCGATATGGAATACCCGATGATGGTCAACGACGGAAGTACAGCCGATACCGTCTTCTCGAGATTTGTCGTCGAACATGAGATTGCGCACACGTACTTCCCCTTCTACATGGGGATCAACGAGACGCGTTACGGTTTCATGGATGAGGGCTGGGCCACCACGTTCGAATACCTCATCGGCCAGTCGGACCTCGGCAATGATCGCGCTGAAGCTTTCTTCAAGCAGTTCCGGGTCAATCGCTGGATCAATGACCCCTCTCCCCTCGAAGATCTCCCCATCGTGACACCCGAAGACGTCCTCAAGGGTGTCGCGTACGGCAACAATGCTTACGGCAAGGCTGCGCTAGGCTATCTCGCGGTGAGGGACCTGCTGGGCGATGCGACTTTCAGAAAGGCGCTGCACGGATACATGGCGCGATGGAACGGCAAGCATCCCACGCCGTGGGACTTCTTCAACTCGTTCAGCGACATCTCCGGACAGAACCTGGACTGGTTCTGGAACAACTGGTACTTCAGTAACAACTACATAGATCTCGCGGTGAAGGACGTCAGGAAATCCGCGGGCGGATACTCGCTCGTCATCGATAATATCGGCGGCATGGACGCGCCCGTAAATGTTCTCGTCAAGTACACCGATGGAAGCTCGGCCGCCCTTCATGAGACACCGGTGATCTGGAAGGTGAACGAACACGAGGCCACAGTCCCGATCCGGACCGGCAAAACGATTCAGTCGCTCAATCTCGACGGCGGGATATGGATGGACGCAGACACTACCAACAATCGCTGGAGCCGCAAATAGTGGCCACGAGATGAGCGCCGTCGCGGTGGCCGACGCCCCAGCTGCCCCGAATCCGTTCTTCACACCAAGCGGCTTGCCATTTCAGGCTCCGCCATTCGACGCAATACGCGACGAGGATTATCTCCCCGCGATAGAGCTGGGAATGACTCGCCGGATCGCGGAGATCGCCGCGATCACCGCCAACGCTGAACTACCCACGTTCGAGAACACGCTGGTCGCGCTCGAAAGATCGGGCGAGCTCCTGAACCGAGTCATGCCCGTCTTCAATTCCATGACGGGCGCGAACACGAGTCCCGCACTGCAGCAGGTGCAGGAAGCGCTCGCGCCGCGGCTGGCGGCACATGAGGACGCGATCTACCTCGACGCCGCGCTATTTCACCGCGTTGAGACAATTCACGCCCAGCGCGACTCGCTGTCGCTGAGCCCGGAGTCGCTACGCCTGGTGCAGTGGTACCATGATGAGTTCGTAAAGGCCGGTGCGCGACTTCCCGAGAGCGACAAGGCGAAGCTGCGCGAGCTGAACATGGAGGAGTCATCCCTCAGCACCGCATTCGCGAACCGGCTTCTCGCCGCATCCAAGTCACGCGCACTCGTGGTGACAACCAAGTCGGATCTCGCTGGAATGACGGAAGGCGAACTCGAGTCGGCCGCACTCGCCGCCAGGGAGCGCAACCTTGACGATGTATGGGCACTCCCGCTACAGAATACCACTCAACAGCCTGCATTGATCGCGCTCCAGAATAGGGAGGTGCGTAGGCGGCTGTTCGACGCGTCGTGGACCCGCACCGAGCAGGGAGACTCGAATGACACGCGCGCTATCGTGTCCCGTCTGGCGCAGATCCGCGCGGAACGTGCGGCGCTGCTTGGATTCCCCAGCTACGCGGCCCTGGCACTCCAGGATCAGATGGCGCGGACCCCGGAGTCGGCGCTCGACTTTGTTCGACACCTCGTGCCGGCGGCCATGGCGAATGCGCGCGCGGAAGCCGAAGAGATACAACGACTCATCACTGCGGATGGTAGCGGTTTCGGGCTGGAGCCCTGGGACTGGGACTACTATGCGGAGCGCGTTCGCAGGGCGAAGTACGACCTGGATGAGGAAGCGGTCAGGGAGTATTTCGAGCTCTGGAGCGTGCTCGAGCGGGGCGTATTCCACGCCGCCACACGTCTCTACGGCATCACCTTCGAGCAGCGCTTCGACATTCCGGTATACCATCCGGACGTCCGCGTGTTCGACGTCATCGATGCCGATGGTTCGCCACTCGCTCTGTTCTATTGCGATTTCTTTTCGCGCGAGAACAAGATCGGCGGTGCCTGGATGGATAACGTCGTTACACAATCCCACCTGCTCTGCGCCAAGCCAGTCATCTACAACGTGGCGAACTTCGCCAAGCCGGGTGCTGGCAAGCCAGCGCTCCTGAGCGTTGATGACGTTACGACCTTGTTCCATGAATTCGGTCACGCACTGCACGGATTCTTCGCGGATCAGCAGTATCCGAGTCTCTCCGGCACGAGCGTGGCCCGGGATTTCGTGGAGCTTCCGTCACAGTTCAACGAGCATTGGGCAACCGAGCCGAGTGTGTTCGCCAATTACGCAAGACACCACGCGACGGGCGAAGCGCTCCCGCAGGGGATCGCCGACAGAATAAGGAAGGCGGAAAGGTTCAATCAGGGATACCGGCTGACTGAAGTGCTCGCCGCGACCCTGCTGGATCTTTCGTGGCACACGATCTCGCCCGGTATCCCGCTCCAGGATGTTGACGCGTTCGAAGCGGCGGCGCTCGCCGCCAACGAGATATCGCTCCGCGTGGTCCCGCCCCGCTATCGCTCCACGTACTTCATGCACATCTGGGCCAATGGGTACGCGGCGAGCTACTATGCGTATCTATGGGCGGAGATGCTCGACGCCGATGCATACGAGTGGTTCCGTGAAAATGGCGGTCTCACTCGCGCGAACGGCGACTGGTTCCGCGCCACGATTCTCTCGCGCGGCAACACCGCCGATTTTGCCACGATGTATCGAGACTTCCGGGGCCGTGATCCACGCATCGAGCCCATGCTCGAGGGACGCGGGCTCGTGATCAGCGACAGCGTCGCCGGCTCTGGTTGATATCTGTAGTACGGCTAGTGCAGCCGCCAGATGTCGAGAACGCCGCTTGCGCTGTGACTGTTTGAGTTCCCCTCGGATAGCGCTATGCGCCCGTCCACGATGATCGGACTGTTCCAGTGCCCGCCGCCAGCGTCGAGGTTGGCTACCTGCTGCCCGGTTGTCGGCTGATATACCACCAGCCCACCCTTGGGATTGTAAACGAACAGAAGGCCGCCGGAATACACGGGGCTCGTCCCCGGCGTTCCGTTCTCCCACACGGACTGCAGCTTCCCGCCCGTCAAACTCCACGCCGCCGTCCCGCTCCCGCTTGCGACGTACATCATCGTGCTGCTTCCGGACTTCAGGACCGCCGGCGCCGTGAACAGCCGCGCGCTTCCCGGCGTGTTGATCACTTGAAGCTCGCCACCCTTGTGCGGCGCCGAGCCATCCATCACGCTCGCGTTAAGCAGCTTGATCGTACCATCCTTGCCGCCCTGCGCCACGTAACCACGACCCAGCAGCGCGGGTGATGACGATCCAACATCGGCATCGGTTGCGTTCAGCTGATCCGTGTTGGCTGGCGTATAATTGCCAATGATTCGCGTTGCGGAAGGATCCAGCTCGATCGTTGCGTCGCCTCAGTACGTCCTGCCATCCCACTTCCCGTTGCCCGTCGCGACAAGAATATTTCCGGTCGTTGTATCGATCACCGCGCCGGCCCTGCCCCAGATTGCCGAATCACTTTCCGGACACGACTTGGGATCGATGAGCACCAGCTGATCGCTACACAACGAATTCCATACGTGCAGAAGCTTGCCGGTAGCGCCATCGATAATAGCGACATGTCCCTGATACGGTGGCGCGTCACCGATGTAGCCGCCAGTTGTCGCTATGACGTTGCCGTTGTGGAAATTCAGCGACGACGCAATCTTCTCGAACGCCGGGAGCCTGGTGATGGCTGTACTCCACTGCACTCGCCCATCCGCGACCGCGAGCTTCTGGATCTGCCCGTCCGGTGAAGCCGCGTAGATGAATTCCCTGTTGGGATCCGCGACGGGAGTGGCGGTGGTGATCTGGCGCGAACCGGCGTAGTTGTTCGCGGGAACGTACTGCCACAGGATCTTTCCGCTGTCGGCGTCGATCGCGATTGTCTTTCCGTAGGTTGTCGTCACGAAAAATGCGTCGTGTCTGGCGCCGCCAATCATTGCGCCGTGCAGATAGATCGGCGACGCATCCACGGTGCCGTCGATCGCGACCTGTTGCCGCACCATCGATGCAACGTTCGATGCCGTGATACCGGTCGAGCCAGTGTTCGCGTTGGATCGGCCCGTGTCCCATCCAAATCGCGTCCAGTCCTGCGGTGTCGTCACCGACGAGACCGCCGCCGAATCGGCTGGTGTCGAGGTGCCGAGCCGGCCACCGGCTGCATTCGTCGGTGAGCCGCATGGCGAGCCGCTGCACGCAGCGAGGACCATGGAGCAGATTATTAACAGATACGACATGATCCTGGTTCGGTTGCGCTTTGTAGGGAAGCAGTTATCCGGGTAATACGCCCGCATTCCCCGTGCCGTGCTCGACCCTCTCAGGCCAGCCGGTTCAGATTGACCGGCCAGGCCCCGTCAATCGTCCAGTACCGGCTCGTACTCGGTCACTACTGCCGGTTTCAGGTGCGACTCGCGGCCCAGAATCCGCGCACAGGTATTCCAGCGAAGAATCGAATCGTCGTTCTCCGCCGGACGCAACGCCTCGGCCTTCTCGTACCAGCTCATCGCCTCGCGAAATGCATCGTACGCCATGGTCCCGCTCCCCATCGACGTCCGGGCCAGCAGTTGCTGGCCGTGACGTTCCGCGGCAATTCCATTGTAATAGGCGCGCTGGTAGGGATCGGTGACGCGCGCAAGCGCCTCGCGCACGTCGTGCATCACGCGGCCGTGCCCCGACGCCAGCTGATCCGTAAGTGTCAACACCAGCATCACTATCACCTGCTGGTTATCGGGGTCCACCGCCAGTATATCCCTGCATATGCTCTCGGCGGCCCATGACTGGTTCAGCAGCCGGTACCGCTCTGCCTTCTTTATCGCACGCGGGATCGCGGCGCGCGAGATGGGCTTCAGGTCGAAATGCTCACTCATGATTCCACCCTCGATGGCTTCTTGCGCCGGAACAGATTGACGAGCTTGTGCAACGGGTCGTACTGGCTATCTACCACGCGTTCCTTCAATGGAATTATAGCGTTGTCGGTGATGGTGATGCTCTCGGGGCATACCTTGGTGCAACATTTAGTGATGTTGCAGTAACCGATATTGTGCTTCTCCTTGAGGTCCGCCGTGCGGTCCACCACGTCGAGCGGATGCATTTCCAGCTGCGCGGCGTGCACAAGCAGCCGCGGTCCGATGAATTCGTCGTGCAGATGGTGGTCCCGCAGCACGTGACACACGTCCTGACAGAGAAAACATTCTATGCACTTCCTGAATTCCTGGATCCGATCCACGTCGGACTGCGCCATGCGCCACGTACCGTCCGGAGCGTCGGGCACGCGCGGCGTGAATTTCCGGATGCGCTTCTTCTGGCGAAAATTGGAAGAGACGTCGGTCACCAGATCACGCAGCAGCGGAAATGCGCGCATCGGCTCTACCGTCACGGGCTGCTCCAGATCGAGCTGACTGAGCCGCGTCATGCACATTAGCCGCGGCATCCCGTTGATCTCCGCGGAACACAAGCCGCACTTGCCGGCCTTGCAGTTCCAGCGAACCGCGAGATCGTTCGCGCTTTCCGACTGGATCTGATGGATCGCGTCGAGCACGACCATTCCATCGGATACCGCCGTACGGTATTCCTCGAAACGTCCCGAGGCCGAGTCGCCACGCCACACCCGGAATGCCGCCGCGTGCGTGGTCGAACCGGCGCTTTCGTCGCTCCGTGCCGCTGCGCGCGCTCCACTTCCCGCAACGTCTCTCGCCATCGTGTCGGCAGCCATTACTTCTGCTCCTCGATTATCTGCTTGAGGTCAGCTCGAATTTCGGGCAACGGCACCCGTGTCACCTGCATCTCACCCTCCGCGCCGCGACGCACTACGATGTTAAAGTGCGCGTACGCTGGATCCTTCTCCGGATAGTCGTCACGAAAATGTCCACCACGACTTTCCTTTCGCTCCAGCGCCGAGCGCGTGATGGCTTCGGAGATCGTAAGCAGGTTCGATAGATCGAGAGCGGTGTGCCAGCCGGGATTGAACTCGCGGTTGCCCTCTACCGAAACTCGCGCAGCCCGCTCCCGCATCGTGTCGAGCCCGTCCAGAGCCTTGCGCATGTCGCCCTCCTGGCGCACGATCCCCACCAGATCCTGCATCATCGCCTGCAGGTCGTGCTGAACCTGGTATGGTCCTTCCACCCTCTCACCCGTTCTTCCGAACGGCTCCAGCGCATATCGCGCCACCGAGTCCGCTGCGTCCGTCGCCGGTGGCTGCACCGGATTACGGCCTGCAAACTCCGCGGCGTGCTCGCCCGCCCGCTTCCCGAATACCAGCAGATCCGAAAGCGAGTTCCCGCCCAGTCTGTTTGCTCCGTGCAGTCCCGCTGCGCACTCGCCCGCGGCGAACAGCCCCGGCACCGTCGTCATCTGCGTGTCACCATCCACGTGAATGCCGCCCATCGCGTAGTGCGTGGTCGGCCCGACTTCCATCGGCTCCTTGGTTATGTCTATGTCCGCAAGCTGCTTGAACTGATGGTACATGCTTGGCAGCTTGCGCTTGATATGCTGCTCGGCGTCCGGCAGCTTGGAGCCGATCCAGGAAATGTCGAGAAACACGCCGCCGTGCGGACTTCCACGTCCCTCGCGCACCTCGCGCATGATGCAGCGGGCCACGTGATCACGCGTCAGCAACTCCGGTGGTCGCCGCGCGGTCTTGTCACCCTGTGTATACCGCCAACCTTCTTCCTCGTTATCCGCCGTCTGGCCGCGGTAGTTCTCCGGAACGTCGTCGAACATGAACCGGTGACCCTTGTTGTTGACGAGAATGCCGCCCTCGCCACGAACTCCCTCCGTCACCAGTATCCCGCGCACACTTGGCGGCCACACCATACCGGTGGGATGAAACTGCACGAACTCCATGTCCTGCAACGCGGCACCGGCGTTGTAGGCCAGTGACTGTCCATCTCCGGTGTACTCCCAGCTGTTGCTGGTGATCCGGTAAGCTCGGCCCGTTCCGCCAGTAGCGAGCACCACTGCACCTGCAACGAACAGCTTGAAACGACCACGCTCCCTGTCGTAAGCCAAAGCGCCGGTGACTCGCTCGCCTTGCTTCAGCAACGAAATCACCGTGCACTCCATACTCACGTCTACCTTCTGGTAAATTGCGTGATCCTGAAGCGTCCGTATGATCTCGAGGCCCGTGCGATCGCCAACGTGCGCGAGTCGCGGATACTTGTGCCCGCCGAAGTTGCGCTGGAGTATGCGACCGTCCGGCGTCCGGTCGAATACCGCCCCCCAAGCCTCCAGCTCGTTCACGCGCGCTGGCGCCTCCTGCGCGTGAAGTTCGGCCATGCGCCAGTTGTTGAGATACTGGCCCCCGCGCATCGTGTCGGCGAAGTGCACCTTCCAGTTGTCACGCTCGTCGGTGTTCGCCAGCGCCGCCGCAACCCCGCCTTCAGCCATCACCGTGTGCGCCTTGCCAAGCAGCGACTTGCAGACCAGCCCCACGGACGCGCCGGCGCTCGCCGCCTCGATCGCCGCGCGCAGTCCCGCGCCGCCTGCGCCAATTACCAGCACGTCGTACGTATGCGTCTCGTACTCCGCCATCTAGAAAAGCCTCACGTCGTGCCAGATCCCCATTGCGCAGAGCCTCACGTACAGATCGGTGAATGCCACCCAGAACAGACTCATCCACGCCCAGCGCATGTGACCGCGATTCAGGCAGCTAACACTGTCGTAGCACTTCTTTCTAACAGGCCGGCCCGCCATGCGATCGAGATAACCACCCGCGAGATGACGCAGCGAATGGCAGCCGAGCGTGTAGCCGCCCAGCAGAACAACGTTGATTGTGAGAACCAGCGTGCCGACTCCCATTCCGAAGTGCGTCATGCCTGTGGCCGGATCGGTAAACCACATCGCGTCGTAAGCGTCGTGCGCGAGAATCACCAGAAATACCAGCGCGACGTATAGGAAGTACCTGTGTACGTTCTGAAGTATCAGCGGAAACCGTCGCTCCCCCAGATAGCTCGAGCGCGGTTCGCCTACGGCGCAGTTGGACGGATCCGCCCAGAACGCCTTGTAGTACGCTCCGCGGTAGTAGTAGCACGTGAGCCTGAATCCCGCGGGAAATGGCAGGATCAGCAGCGCCGGCGTGAACGGGAGGAAACCCGGAATCCACGATGGCCGCGTGCCTGTAATCCACGCGTGCGGCGAGTTCGCGAAGAGCAGCGGCGAGTAGAATGGCGACAGGTACGGCCCGTACTCGTAGTGTGCGTTCTGGAACGCGGCCCAGGTGGCGTACACGAGGAAGGAACTGAGGATCACGAACACCGTGAGCGGTTGGATCCACCACCTGTCGCGTCGCATGGTCTCACCCCAGCCACGACGCGTCAGTTGAATCACTTCAGACGCCATCCAGCGCTCCTCCGTGAAAGTCATTTACGCACGCAGAAACTACAGATCGTCCGCGGCGCCGGATAGAGGATCCGCAGCCTATACGCTTCCATCCTCGGTGACTCGAAACTCCCCCGCCCCACGCGTAGCATCCGCGACCGTCGCCCGCAACTGTGGTACGCTCCCGCGCGGCACCCGCAGGGCGTAACGCACCTCGACACCGAATTCCTCGGTCACGACTTTTGCGCCGATTGCGGCGATCGCCTGCTGCAAGGTCGCAATGCCTGCATAGTCGATTCTGACCGTGACATCGGCATAGTCCACGCATTCGACTAGCGGCAACGTCGCGAGGGCGAACTGGACCGTGCCGCCGTAAGCCCTGGCCAGACCACCGGTGCCAAGCTTCCTGCCGCCATAGTATCTCGTCACGACTGCTGCCACCTCGCCCACACCGCTGTGGAGAAGAACTGTCAGCATGGGACGGCCGGCGGTCCCGTGCGGCTCGCCGGCATCGCTCATGCCCACGGCGTTGCTGCTCCCTGGAGGACCGGCCACGAAGGCCCAGCAATTGTGCGTCGCGTCAGGGAACTCGGAATTCAGCTCCCGAACGAGTGCCTGCGCATCGTCGCGCGTCCCCACGCGGGATAGAGTGCAGATGAACCGGCTCCGTTCTATCGACTGCTCTGCCCGGTGCCGGCCAGCCGGAACGCTGTATCGCAATGTCTCCTTCATGTTACAATCCTACCGTCCCGCCCCCCGGCCGTCCGGAATCCCCAGTCCCAGAAACCACCCGGGCGCCCGGAGTGACCAATACCCGCCCACCCCCATCGACTCCCCCCAGGTGATACTATTGATATCGCTCGATACGGTTCCACGGACATTGCTCGAAGTTCGCTTCAACGGTGGGTGGCCGAATTCCGCCCGAGGAGATTGACCGGATGACTCTCTCACGCATCCACAGCGTCACCGCAATGCTACTCGCCACAACGGTGGCAGCTTGCACGACAGCTGCCGTAGCCGCTGCACAAACGTCCAGCCCGCCCTCCGCCAATTCCCAGAGCGAGATCGCGGCGATCGCCCGAGCCAGGACGGACAGCACCCGCTATCCCTACACGGCAGCCGATATCAAATTCATGACGGGTATGATCGGCCATCACTCTCAGGCGATCCTCATGTCCAGCTGGGCGCCGACTCACGGAGCCAGCCCGTCCGTCCAGACGCTCGCCGCACGCATCACCAATGCGCAGCGGGACGAGATCGCGACCATGCAGCAATGGCTTCGCGACCGCCAGCAACCGTTTCCGGATGGACACGCGGGAATGAGCATGGACATGGAGGGAATGGACATGGGAAGCAACACCCATCCCGCGCTCATGCCCGGCATGCTCACGGATGTCCAGCTCAGGCAGCTCGACTCCGCTCGCGGCCCTGCATTCGACCGACTGTTCCTGACCGACATGATTCAACACCACACTGGCGCGCTGACGATGGTGAAGGATCTGTTCGGTAGCTACGGCGCAGCACAGGACGAGTTGATTTTCAAGTTCGCCTCGGACGTCAACGTCGATCAAACCACCGAGATCGCACGTATGAAGCGCTTGCTGGTGGCGCAGATGTTCGAAAACGTCTCACCCTGATCACTTCACCTTCCTCCACCCGAATGTCCTCCCAAACACAATCAGAGGTTCCAGCCATGACAGTCGTACGCCATGCTCTCCGGCCGAGAGTACGATCCACCGTTTCGACGTTGATCAGCTTCTCAGCCGCAGTCGCGTTCGCCGTCTCCTCGGCCGGCGCGCAGACGGGTGTCTCCAGCAACATGGCGCCCGGCGCTCCATCACCGGACCCGCGCGTGGGCCTCAAGGCAGGTCAGTTCGATGCCGCCCAGGCCGCCTGGAACGTGAAGCTGATGTCCACCACCCAGCCGTCCGCGAAGTTCATGGGGAGCACCAACTCCGACCTCGCATTCACCGGACCCTACGCCATCCAGGGTAGCTACAATGGCTATCAGATCTGGGACGTCTCGGATCCGAGCCACGTGACGCTCAAGACCGCGTACTTCTGTCCCGCGTCGCAGAGCGACGTCTCCGTTTACAAGAACTTGCTCATCGTGTCCGGTGAAGGTCTCACCGGCCGGCTCGATTGCGGTGCTGAGGGCGTCAAGGACACTGTCAGCAAGGATCGCATCCGCGGCGTCCGCATTTTTGACATCAGCGACATCGCCAATCCCAAGTATGTCGGCAATGTCCAGACGTGTCGCGGCTCGCACACGCATACACTGCTCGTCGATCCCAAGGATCCGAAGAACGTCTACGTCTACATCTCTGGGTCGGCCGGCGTTCGCTCGCCCAACGAGCTGCCAGGATGCTCCAAGCTCGCGCCGGACAAGGATCCCAACTCCGCGCTCTTCCGGATCGAAGTGATCAAGGTTCCGCTCGCGCATCCGGAGCAGGCCGCGATCGTCAGCTCACCACGCCTCTTCAACAACCTCGTGGCACCGCCAAAGCACGGCGCGTCCGTCGCCGACAAGGCTGACATCGATGCCGCTCGCGCGAAGGGAGCATTCATCGCCGACATCTTCGGCGAGCAGATGGTCCTCCCGAACAATTTTGCGAATCACATGCTCGACAGTCTGGTCAAGGCGCGCAACGGAACCGGCACCCCGACCGCGGCTGACAGCGCCACGTTGCGTGAAGCATTGCCCGCGATGATCGCGAAGATGATCGGTTCGCCCGCGAACTCGAACGGGCCCAAGCCGGGACCGACGCAGTGCCACGACATAACGGTTTATCCGGCCATTGGACTCGCTGGCGGCGCATGCGAGGGATACGGCTTCCTCATCGACATCAAGGATCCGACGCATCCGGCGCGTCTCGACGCTGTCGCTGATTCGAATTTCTCGTACTGGCATTCCGCGACGTTCAACAACGACGGCAGCAAGGTTCTGTTCTCGGATGAATGGGGCGGTGGTGGCCAGCCCAAGTGCCGCGCCACCGATCCTCGCGATTGGGGTGCCGACGCAATCTTCGACATCGTGAACGGGAAGATGGTGTTCAAGAGCTATTACAAGCTCCCCGCGCCGCAGACATCGTTTGAAAACTGCGTTGCCCACAACGGGTCGCTCATTCCAATCCCGGGTCGCGACATCATGGTGCAGTCGTGGTACCAGGGCGGAATCTCGGTCTTCGACTGGACCGATGCTGCACACGCTGTCGAGATCGCGTTCTTCGATCGCGGTCCCATGGACTCGACCAGAATGGCGTCGGGTGGCTACTGGTCCAGCTACTGGTACAATGGCAAGATCGTCGCATCTGAGATCTCACGCGGCCTCGACGTCTTCGAGCTGCAGCCCAGCGCCTATCTCACACAGAACGAGATCGACGCGGCCAAGTCCGTGCACATGGACTACCTCAACGTGCAGGGCCAGCCGAAGATTGTGTGGCCCGCCACGTTCGCGCTCGCTCGCGCGTACGTCGATCAGCTGGAGCGCTCCAGTGGGCTCTCCTCCGCGAAGGTCGCAAGCACGCGCGATGCCCTCGCCAGCGCCGAGTCGGCGTCGGGCGCGAAGCGCAAAGGTGCGCTCAACAAACTCGCATCCCAGTTGAGCGCGGATTCGAAGGGATCCAGTGACAGCGCAAAGGTCAGGAAGCTGGCCGCCGCGGTCGACGAACTGGCGGAGGCGCGTTAAATGAAACGAATCAATACCTTCGCCCTCGCCGCGGCTGCCCTTTCATTCGCGTCGCTCACCACCGTTGCACTCGGCCAGGAGACCGCTCGCAACGTCGCCGGCGGCGGCGTTTCGGTGCCGGGCTGGACAGGCAGAATCGATGCGAGTGCGGCAAAGCGTGGCTCGACTCTCGACAACGCGAAGCTCTCCCAGGATGGCAATGCACTCCACGTTACCACTGGCCCCGCGGTCGCGTATTGGAACCCCGCCAACACGGCGAGTGGCAACTACACGGTGAGCGCAACTTTCCGCGAGCCAAAGTACATGTCCCTGAACGATCATCCGCATCCGTACGGCATCTTCATCGGCGGCAACAGCATGGGTACGGATCAGCAGACGTATCTGTACTGCGCGGCGTACGGAGATGGCAACTTCATCGTGCGCGGATTCGGTCCCGCTCCGTTCCAGATGAACGGCCGCGAGGGCGCAGCGAACGCCGCAGTGCACAAGGCTGCCGGCAAGGACCAGCCCGTTTCGCAGGAGGTCGCAATGTCGGTTAGCGGTGACAAGGTCTCGTGCTCGATCAACGGAACCGAAGTAGCCAGCTACAAAAGGTCCGACGTGGTTGGCACCGGAAAGCTCACTTCGACCAACGGCGTGTACGGCATTCGCTTCGCACACAACACTGAGGGCCTTGTCACCGGTCTGAAGGTTGTGAAGCACTAGAACCAGCCGCTCGGCCGGTCCGGCATCAATGCGGACCGGCCGACGCTGGCGGGACGCCAACCGAGCCAGCACAGGAGAACAGGATGACACGCGCTGAAACTGCTGCGGATGCCCAGTCGGATGCCAACGTGGAAGTTGTGTTGATGGTCGGTACACCCAAAGGCGCGTTCCTCATACGCTCGAATGGTTCACGAGATGACTGGCGCATCGACGGACCTCACTTTCCCGGTGAATCCGTTTACGCCATGGCGCTGGACCAACGCGCCGGCCGCCAGCGCACATTCGCTGCTACTCGCAGCTTTCACTGGGGCAGCGTCATCCGCTCGAGCGACGATCTTGGAAAGACATGGACCGCTCCCGATCGCACCAACGTCAAGTTTCCCGCCGGAACCGACCAGTCGCTGGTGCAGGTGTGGCAGATAGTCCCCGGTCGCGCGTCCGAGCCAGACACGCTCTACGCGGGCGTGGAACCCGCCGCGCTGTTCGAGTCCCGTGACGCGGGCGAGAGCTGGAACCTTGTCAACGGCCTCAATCAAAGCCCCGATCGTCCCAAATGGCAGCCGGGTGGTGGTGGTCTCTGTCTGCACACGATCGTCGTCGATCCCGATGACGCCGACCGAATGGCAGTCGCGATTTCCAGTGCCGGCTTCTACCGCACGGACGACGGAGGCAGCACCTGGCGCGCACGGAATGCCGGCGTGCGCGCGCAGTTTCTTCCCGACAAGTACCCCGAATTCGGCCAGTGCGTGCACAAGGTCGTGAATCACCCCGCTCGTCCCGAACGGCTCTTTCTCCAGAACCACTGGGGCCTGTACCGCAGCGACGACTGGGGCGATTCATGGCACGACATCGCGAACGGTGTCCCGTCCGATTTCGGCTTCTGCATGCAGATGCACCCGCACGATCCGGACACCGTTTACATCGTCCCGATCAAGTCCGATGAGTTCCGGTGCGTCCCTGAAGCAAAGGTTCGCGTGTATCGAACCAGCGACGCGGGTGAGTCCTGGGAGCCGCTATCGAATGGACTTCCGCAATACGATGCGTACGAGACCATTCTTCGCGACGCGCTCACGGCCGACTCGCTCGCGTCGACCGGTGTGTATTTCGGCACGCGCAGCGGCAAGCTGTTCGGATCATCCAACCATGGCGACGACTGGAGCGTAATCGCTGACGGCCTGCCGTCCATAGTCTGCGTCAAGGCGGCGGTCGTGCCGTGGTCACCATCGCGGGACGCTATGAATCAGTACGCGATGTCCTCGGGGCGTTGAAGCATGAGTATCCTGGTGTCGTTGACAGAGTGCTCAACGAACAGGGAGAGATCCGCGAGCACGTCAACGTGTTTGTGGACAACGAAAACTCACGCGACATCTCGGGACTTAACTCACCAGTGCGGGATGCGGCTACGGTCACGATACTGGCGGCGATCAGCGGGGGGTAGCTCGAGGCGTTTCTGCAATCGCAGCACACCGCCCTAATTGTCTCGCCACCACACTCTCACGCACGCGCATCTATCATCGGTACGGCGTACCGTGCCAGTCCACGGTCACCCGTCACCAGCGTGCAGTCCTCGGCCAACGCCTGCGCGATCAACATCCTGTCGAACGGATCTCGAGGATGTTCCGCAAGAGACCCCATGGTCGCGGCATGCTGCACGGTAACCGGCAGCTCGACAAACCCGTTGGCGGCAATCATCTCTCCCACGTCGCCCGTGAACCGCAGCTTGCCGAGTGCTCGTTTGATCTCCATCTCCCACGCTGAGACGGCACTCACGTACACCAGGTCGCTCGAGCGAATGGCCACGCGTGCCGCAGGACCCAGCCATTCGGATCCGCCTTCCCACCAGAGCAGAGCGTTGGTGTCGAGCAGCAGTCGCACTACGCTTCTCCGCCGGAATCCTCGTCATCGCCGTAAAACAGGGCGATTACCTCGGGCGACGATTCGTCGAAATCATCGGCCATCCAGACCTGTCCCTTGAGCCGCCCCGGCTTCCTCTCCGCCCGCGGCTCGGACGCCATCGAGACCAGCCGCGCCATCGGCTGACCTGCTTTCGCGATGATGATCTCCGCGCCAGCGGCAGCCTCCTTTACCAGTTGCGAAAGGTGGCTCTTCGCCTCGTAAATGTTGACCTGCCTGGAGCCCGGTTTCGTCGCCATGCCCGGAACATACCTGTAATACTGGTGTTGGTCAAGTTGGTCAGGCCTGTCCGGTCAATGGCCATTATTATTCGCCGGTCACCCCATCGGCGCGACCTGGTACTGCTCCAGCTTCCCGTCCGGCATCTCGTACGTCCACACGCGCAGCACGCGATTCGGGAACTGCACGCGGTAGCTGCGCTCGATCATGCCGCCACGGCCCTGCTGTGATATCTGCACGAAGGACGTCGGTGCGCCCAGCGGCTCCAGGCTCGCTGCGAAATCATCTACCGCCTGCTTGCTGAAATAGTCGCTCGCGTCGGCAGTGAACAGTGCGCGGTCGATCGTTCCGTGCTGCAGACCCGAAAAAATCTTCTCTGCCAGAGCCGTGTGACTGTCCGTCCCGGCTTCCTTCGTCGAAAACAGCAGTCGCGCTATCTGGCCCGCAATCACACCATCCGCGGGTGCCGCGTCCTGGTTCGTCAGCACGACGATCGCCACGCTGTCATCGGGGAATACCATGTTCTGCGCAGTGAAGCCGGCCACCTCTCCGCTGTGCGATATCATGCGATGACCGGCAGCGAAACCCACTTCCACACCGAGCCCGTAGCCACTCGACACTCCGTTTCGCAGTAGCACGGTGCTCTCCATCGCGCGATACGATGCCGGTGACAGGAGCGAACGGTCGATCATCGCGATGTCCCACCTGGCCAGATCGCTCGCCGTCATCGCCAGCTCGCCGGCGCCCGCCATCCAGCCAGGACCGGTAGACGTCGCCTGCCGCAGCGGACCCAGTGCGAAGCGCATGTAGCCGATCGGCTGCACGGCCGACGGTCCCATCGCGTCGAAATCAATCGCGCTCTTCATCCCCAGCGGCGTCAAAATGCGACTCTGCAGAAACCTGAAAAATGGCATCCCGCTCGCCTTCTCCACGATCAGCGCCGCAATCACGAAATTCGTGTTGCTGTACTGCCACCTCGTGCCCGGCTCGAAGTCGAGCGGCTGCTTCGCCCACCGGTCGAGTATTCCATTGGCCGTGGTCGGCTTCTGCATCAGTGGCGGTACGTAGTCCTGTGGCCAGAAGTCCTGATAGCCCGACATATGCGACAACAGCTCCCGGATTGTCACCTCGTTGCCACGCGACAGGCCGGGCACGAACCGCGACACCTTGTCATCAAGCGAAAGCTTTCCCTCCTGCTGCAGCAACAGGATCGTCGCGGCGGTGAACTGCTTGCTTATGGACCCGATGCCGTAACGCATCTCGGGCGTCGCTGCCAGTGCTGGTTCCAGCTTCGCCGAACCGTATGCATTGGCGTACACCAGCTTCCCGTGCCGCACTACCGCTACCGACGCACTCGGCACACCGGTACTTGCGAGTGTCGCCGTCGCTATGGAATCGATCCGGTACGCAGTGGAATCACCGGCAGCCGAAACCTGTGCGTCCGCGGAACGCACGACGGCCATCGTGAGGAGGGTGACAACGACGGTTCCGAGTCTCCGATATTGCATTGGCTACAATGGGCTGTTGGAAGGATTTTTCAGGGGCACGCTAGAAGCATGTCACATGCGCTCTGCCAGCCGCAATGACGCTCACCACTGCTGCGTTGGAGTGAACACTTCGACTGACAGCGTGAAGGTCCGCGTCTCCGTTCCCTGCAGCGCGCCAACCCCAACGATCTGCCTGTCTATCTCCTCTCCACGCTCGTTGCGAATGGAGAGGATCATCGAGTACTCCCATGACTCCCCGGGGGGAGGAGGACGCACTGTCCCGTCCACCTTCAGCGCCGTGAAGCTTGGAAATACACTCTCAGCTGCCGACTGACCCGACCGCAGATGATGCCTGCAGCCGGGACAGACGTTCGCGCTGTCGAGTATGACCGCCCTGCAATGCGGGCAGGTACGTGTCTTTCCCGACGTTCGCTGGTTCGTCGTGCTCACCTGAACTTCAAACCACGATGATCATGAAGCATCATGACGCGTAGTTGCGCTCCGGCGCGATGTCGGCGCGCTGACCAGTCTCCTTCGACCAGCCGAACTCCACCTGGCCACGCATCCGCGAGCCAGCGGCAACCGTCAGCGACCCGGTGTTCAGATTGCCGTTGAGGACGCCCGTGGAATGAAGCTCCACTTTGGTCGCCGCGTCGATGTTCCCCTCGAGCTCGCCATCGATGATCACGTTGCTCGCCCGAACACCACCAACGAGCTTCGCGCCCGCCTCTATCGTGAGGCTACCCTGCACGTTCACATCACCGTGAAACTGACCGGCAATGCGTACGTCGCCATTTCCAGAAATGGTCCCCTCTATCGTCAGACCGGCTGCAATCAACGACTCGGCATTCTTCCGCTCCGGAGTGCGTCTCAACGGCTCATGCGCCACGGGAAGGTCGGCTGGTGTCTGAGACTGAACCTCGGGATCGGGCGTCAGCGACAGCGGAGAGGTGTCTTTCTTGACCGAGGTCTGTTCCTTCCAGATTGCCATGATGCGATGCTCCTGAATATTGGATGCGTGTTCAAATCGGATGGCCCTGGGTTCACCGGCGACGTCACGCCATCCCAGTAACGAATACTTCACTTTCACGCCGGTGGCCAGACCGGCGTCACTTCCGGCGTACCCGCGCCGCGAGGATGAGTTCACCACCCGCCAATCATCGGACGCCAGATCCGGCCGCCCGGCTAAAACCGGCACGCTGGCCCCGCCACCCGCACTCACTCATCCCCCCCCCGAAGATTCACCGTCAGTGGCGGTCCCTCACGAAACCGCGCCGCCCAGTTTCTTCCTGACGAGTGGTCGCACGTACACCGCTGGCGGATTGTGGCCCGTGGCAAGGTCATACGCCTTTCGGTACATCGCGTTCGCCTCCGCCGTGCGTCCCATTCGCTCGTACGTCATCGCCAGGAGACAGTGCATGAAGGGGTCTCTCTCGTTCCCTCGCATTGCGATGGCGCGCATCCGCGATCTGACGCGTCGCTTCGGCGCTGTCCCCGCGCCGCGCGGCCAGCCGACCCAGAGCGTGCGCGAGTCGAAAGTCCCAGAGGCTTCGCGGATGCGTCTTCGGCGCGGGCTCCTTCAGGCCAAGCTCGTAGCCACGCCGATACCACTTCTCCGAAGTCGCCAGATCACCCGCATCGATGCAGACTCTCGCCGCCTCATTCGCCATTTCGCCTTCCTGATAGAAGGCGTTCTGTGGCTCCAGCTGCTCGCGCGTCTCCCAGTAACCAATCACCATCTCTTCGTACTTCACCGTGTTCGCGCAGTCGCCATCGAATGCGTACGACATCGCCATCGCTCGCTGGATGGCCGCTTTCGCGGCCGGCGTATTCGCACTATCCAGCATTCGCTGCATGAGTACGCGAGCCTCTGCAGTCCTCCCCGCAAGGTCGAGACGCGACGCTTCGCGCATCGCGCTCGTCGCGGAACTGTCCGGTCGGCCCTGCGCCACGCCGGATCGCAACGGCGACACAGCCAGCAGCACGACCGCCAGTATCCCGCCGAAGATTCGAGCTCGCTCGTTCACCTTGTACTCCTCGCTGTAAGTGGCGCGCCATCGGCAATCACCTCAAGAAACCAGGGCTGCCTGGCCCCATCCGGTCAGGCCGCGGGTGCCTTGTCGTGGTTCAGCATCCAGTTGAAGCCGAACTTGTCGCTGAACATCGCGAAATGCGCGTTCCAGAAAGTGTCCTGCGGCTCCATCATCGTCCTTCCATGCATTACACGATCCTTTGCGTCAGCCGCAGTGGTCGGGTCGACATCGCCGAACGTCATGATCGTGAGTTCACCGCCGAGGCAATCCTTGTAGAACTGCATGGCTTCACGGCATTTACCGTCGAAGTTCAAATAGGGAGTTGTGACGGCCATTGTTCGCTCCGGTGTCAAAAGTCAGGATGGTGGCACCACGCGCCTGACGGTTCGCGCGACGTGAAGCCGGTGGGTAAACTCGAGTGCACTTCGTCTTACGCCTGCTAGTCAACGCCTTCCGTGTCGAAGAATTCCACGACGCCAGTATCTAGTGAATACTCCGCACCGACGACCGCAAGCCCTTTCGTCGCTATCAACTCCTCGAGCAGCGCCGATCCATGCCGCAGGTGGTCCACCGATGCGCGAACGTTCGCGCGCACTGCATGACTCACCAGCGTCGGAAGGTCGTTGCGCAGCTCCGTTCGCATGAGAAGGTCCACGGAAGGTCTTACACGATCCACGATCGAGCGAAGGTTGCGCGACTGGATCGCATCGGGCTGCTGGAGCGATTCGAGCGTCGCCAGAATTGCACCGCACTGGGAATGCCCGAGCACAACCACCAGTGGCGTGTCGTATCGCGCCGCCGCGAATTCCACGCTGCCAACCTGCGAGGGCGCCACGATGTTGCCTGCAACCCGGATCACGAAAAGATCACCGAGTCCCTGACTGAATACGATCTCCGCCGGAACTCGGGCATCCGAGCATCCGAGAATTATCGCGAACGGATTCTGATCCTTCGGCAGTTCCATGCGCCGCGGATACTGCGACTGCAGTTCGTCCCGCTGCATGCTCGCCACGAACTCCCCGTTCCCGCTTCGTAGGCGCTGGAGCGCCTGCCTTGCTGTAATCATCTCTTGTCTCTCATTACCTGTTCATCGCGTCGTCGATTCATGTTCCTGAACGATTCGCCAGCCTTCAGGCCACCTCTGCCAGACCATCGTGACCACAGCCGTTCCCGTGCCGATCTTTCCGTCGGCAAGCGTACGGCGTGATTCGAGCCCAATGGTCACTACAGCAGCATCTCTCGAGAGCACCGCGTACCGTGTCATTCCCCGGTCACTGTAAACTACATCGGGCTTGCCATTGTTCCACCACTTCCGCTGCTGTGCCGCGATGTCTGCCCAGCCGTAGATGACCGTGCCATTGAATGCGAATACGGCAGACTGATCGTGTAAAAAAGTTTGCATGTAGCGATCCGTATCATGCGCGTTCGCTGCGAGGATCATCTCTCCGATCAACGGCCGTATCTCTTTTGTGACGGCCGCCGAGTCGGCGGCGGCTGTCTGTGCGAGCGCAGTCTGGCCCACCATGACCGAGGTGGCGAGCGACGTCACAAGAGTCGCCGCGAGCCCTACGTTCAAAATACGTTTCATGTTATCTCTCAACGCCCCTGTGGGTTGTGCTAGCTGCCCAGGTTAATTCTAGCCTCCTTCACCCTTCCGCTGCACCATCGCCATTCCTTGCTGCATGGACATTCTCGCCATATCCGGCAGTCTGAGATCCGGCGCTTCGAAGACGGCGCTCCTCGAAGCCGCGCGGCTGCGCGACACAGTGTCGACGCTGGCTGCGGCAGCGCTCGCGGACAGCGACGGAACTTCTGGCTGGACGACGGAAGCCGACGGCCCCTAACCCAGCAACTTGGCGATTCGCTTGGCCCGGTAGCTGAAGATGTACCTTAGCTGTAGCCGGATCACCGGCAACGCGATCTCTCCCAGAGGAAACAGCGGCAGCCTGTACACCACCGAATCGCTCACTTCGGTCCCGCCATCGCGATCGCGGAACGAGTGCGTGTGCTCCCACTTGGAGTATGGCCCCTTCAGCTGCTCGTCCACGAAGCAGACGCCCGGCTCCCACGCCGTGATTCGGGTTCTCCAGCCAAACGGAATCCCGAGCAGGCTCAATCGGTAATCGATGAGTGTTCCCGCCGCCATCGCCACTGGCACCGGCGTCGTGATTCGAAAGCGAAGTTGCGGCGGCGTTAACTGTTCCAGGTTCGCGGCGTCGGAGAAGAATGCGAATACCTCCTCGCGTGGCTTTGGGACAAATGTCGATACCGCGAACAGATGATCACTGGTTTGCATAATCAACGCTACCGCCGCTCACTGCTTCCGTGCTTCGCAACGAGCTTGCGCACGCTCGTAATGTTGCGCATCGTCGCACTCGGCAGCGCCAGCCTTTTCATTTCCGGAAGCTTCCAGACGAGGGAATCAGATGTCCTGATCCTGCAAAGCCAGAAGTACTCCGCTGATATTACGTGAAATTGATCGTCCGGCGTACGGATACCAGCGAGCGCGACTTCCTTCGCCCGCTCGAGCGGCTCATGCATGAAAGCCACATGGATTGTCTCCGTTCCGTCCCCTCCGCCGAACGCAGGGTATCCCGCGATTGCCTCGACCGCTGTCATCGTCCGTACGAACGTGTCGACATCGTACCCAAGCGCCTTCTCGAGATGAGTAGCGATGCGCGATTCCAGCTTCTGGATGTCGCGCTCACGCGAGGAGAATATCACGTTGCCGCTGGCAATGAACGTCTCGACGTCGTCGAGCTTCAGCTGTTCGAATAGCTCGCGTAGTCGCGCCATCTCGATGCGTCGCTTTCCGAGATTGATGCCGCGCAGGAAAGCAACGTAACGCGTCGATTGCGTTCCGCGAGCGCCGCTCATCACTTCAGAAGGTCGGATCTTCGGCCCATGGCGCGTATCACTCCAGCCTCGTCAGCCAGGTTCGCCGGCCAGTGCCCTGATCTTCCGCACCGTCCGCTCACGGGCCTGCACCGAGCGGCAGATGATAAGGATCGTGTCGTCCCCACCCACGGTTCCGAGTATGTCCGGCCACCCCTCCCCGTCCAGCGCGCTCGCGATCGGTTGCGCGCCACCCGGCACGGTCCTCAGTACCGCCATCTCGCTCACCCCGTCGATCCGCATGAACATCTGCGGCAGCAACGTGTCAAGCGCGACCCGCGCCTCCTCGATGTGCCCGTCCGTTACCGCGTAACGCGCCCCCTCAGCCGTGGGCACCCTGGCGATCCGCAGCTCCCTCAGATCCCGCGACAGCGTGGCCTGAGTCACGTCCCAGCCGCGCCGGAGTAGCAGTTTCCGGAGATCCTCCTGGCTCACCACCGCGTGGTTCTCTATAGTCTCCAGGATCGCGTTCTGCCGCTCGCGCTTGTTGGCCATCCGGTGAAGATAGCTCTCCTCCAACTCGGCCGGCCAGCCAGTTGCCTTTCCTTCCGAGACCGATTATTTATACATGTTCAACGCATAAAAATCCATATCGAGCCGCCCATGACTTTCACGCCAAAAAAGATCGCCCTAGCGTACTCCGGAGGGCTCGACACATCGATCATCGTCCCCTGGCTCAAGGAGCGATTCCCGGGCGTCAAGGTCGTCTGCGTCGCAGCCGATATCGGCCAGGGTGACGAACTTTCGGGCGTCAGGGCCAAGGCCATCGCGTCTGGCGCCGACGAGTGCTACGTGGAAGATCTGCGCGACGAATACGTCCGCGATTTCATATTCCCCACCGTCCGCGCGGGCGCCATCTACGGTCGCAAGTACCTGCTCGGCACTTCCATGGGACGTCCGCTCATCGCGCGCCGCCAGGTGGAGGTCGCGCGCGCCGTGGGCGCCGATGCGCTCGCGCACGGCTGCACGGGCAAGGGCAACGACCAGGTGCGGTTCGAGCTCACGTACGCAGCCTTTGCCCCGGACCTTCCAGTCATCGCACCGTGGCGCGAGTGGGACATCAGGAGCCGCGAGGACGCCATTGCATACGCCGCGCGCCACAACGTCCCGGTCGCCGCAACAAAGGAAAAGATCTACTCGCGCGACCGTAACATCTGGCACATCTCGCACGAGGGGGGCTGCCTGGAAGATCCGGCACAGTCGCCGCCTGACGATCTCTTCATGATGTCGCAGTCCCCCGAGTCCGCGCCAGACGCGTCAGAAGAAGTCACCATCGGCTTCGACCGCGGAACGCCGGTCTCGGTGAACGGTCACGCAATGTCGCCAGTCACGCTGCTCGCAACTCTCAATGAGATCGGAGGCCGCCACGGCGTCGGACGCATCGATCTCGTGGAGGACAGGCTGGTAGGAATGAAGTCCCGCGGGATCTACGAGACCCCTGGCGGCACACTCCTGTACACGGCACACAGCGAGCTGGAGCAGCTCACGCTCGATCGTCGCACGCTCGCAGCCAAGGATCTCATCGCTCCGCGCTACGCGGACCTCGTTTACGAGGGCCGCTGGTGGACGGTCGAGCGTGAGTCGTACGACGCGTTCGTCAACGTCACTCAGGAAACCGTCACCGGTTCCGTCACACTCCGCCTCTACAAGGGCAACGTCATCGTCGCGAGCCGCGAGAGCGCCTATGCGTTGTACGATGAGCGATTCGTGACGTTCGGCGAGGACGACGTCTATCAGCAGAGCGACGCGGCGGGCTTCATTCGCCTCTTCGGACTCTCGGCCCGCGTCCGCGCCATCCGGGACCAGGAGCGCGCCACGCAGGAATCCGCACTCGAAGCCAAGAGCGATCAACAGGCTGCATAGAGTTTGATCCCGCCGGCGGTCCCGCAACTGCCCGACCGCATTCCTCACACCACGCCACGGACATCAACTCGGCGGCGGCACTTCGTGGCCGCCGCCGAGTCTGGGACGCACATTACTTCCATCCGCGCTATAGCTTAAGCGCATGACCGCCGATTCCCACAAGCTCTGGGGTGGCCGCTTCGCCGCGCCCACCGCGCACGCGCTCGATGCCTTGAACCGTTCCATCGGCACCGACTTTCGACTCTGGCCGTTCGACATTCGCCTGTCACAGGCGTGGGCATCTGCTCTCGCGGATGCCGGGGTTCTGACTGAAGACGAGCGCGATCAGATTCGTGGCGGGCTCGATGTGGTCGCCGAGAAGCTCGCCGGTGGCGCGCAACCAGAGCAGTCGGACGAAGATGTTCATACGATGATCGACCGAATGCTTCACGCTGAAGTCGGAGAGCCCGCATCACGCCTCCACACCGGCCGCTCACGCAACGATCAGGTCGCGACTGCCACTCGCATGTGGACGATGGACGCAGCATCGAGAATCGATGTGGTGGTGCGCGATCTCCAGCGCGTAATGCTCGACCACGCCGAGCAGCTTCGCACCACGCTGATACCTGCATACACTCACATGCAGCGCGCGCAGCCGGTTTCCGCGGCGCACTGGATTCTCAGCCATTTCTGGCAACTTCAGCGCGATCGCACGCGCATCGCCAACGCAGCGTCCGGCGCGTCCTCCCTGCCGCTCGGCTCCGGCGCGATAGCCGGGAGCGCGTTTCCGGTATCGCGCGAACAGATTCGCGGCGAACTCGGCTTCAACTCCATTTCGCAGAACTCGATCGATGCGACCGGGGACCGCGACTTCGTAGCCGACATGCTGTACGCGATGACGATGCTCGGAGTTCACCTCTCGCGCCTCAGCGAGGATCTCATTCTTTACGGCTCCAGCGAGTTCGGCTTCGTCGCGTTCGGCGATACGTTCAGCACCGGCTCGAGCATGATGCCGCAGAAGCGCAACCCCGACGCGCTCGAGATCGCACGCGGTTCCGCCGGCCGCATGCTCGGCAACCTCACTTCTGTGGTGGCAACGATCAAGGGATTGCCGAGCGGCTACAACAAGGATCTTCAGGACGACAAGCGGCCGTTGTTCGATTCCATCGACACCATGCTGCTCGTTCTTCCGGCGGTCGCCGGCACACTCGGAGAACTGCATTTCAGCCACCAACGGATGCGCGCCGCGTTATCGTCAAGCATGATGGCGACGGATCTTGCCGATTACCTCGTGTCCAAAGGAATCAGCTTTCGCGAGGCGCACGGTGTCGTGGGATCGCTTGTCCGAAACAGCGAGACAACTGGTGCCGATTTGAATCAGATGCCGTTCACCATATTCGCCGCCGCGCATCCGTCCTTCGATCACGACGTTTTCGACTGGCTCTCCCCGGATGCTTCCGTGAGACGCCGCAACGTTGCCGGTGGCACCGGCCCTGACGCCGTGGATGAACAGATACTCGCCGCCCATGCGGCGCTGGGAACCGCTGTCCGCAGGTTGCAACTCATTCCCTGATCCGGAGCATCGACATGTCCGACATGTCCGACACATCCGACAAGCGTCCCGTCGGCCCCGATCTGGCAACAGGCATTCCGGCTGCTTCCGTTGCGGAAGGCACCATGGTTCTCGGTCACCTGAACGGCCAGCCCGTAATCGTCGCGCGATCAAAGGGCACGGCATACGCCATAGGTGCAACCTGTACCCATTACGGCGGACCGCTCGCGGATGGAATCCTTGTCGGAGATACTGTCCGCTGCCCATGGCACCACGCATGCTTCAGCCTCAAGACGGGCGAGCCGCTCCGCGCGCCGGCCTTCGATCGCGTTCCGTGCTTCCGGGTGGAGGAAGCCGACGGTAATGTCATGGTTCGTGAGGAAATCCATCCTCGCTCCGCATTCCTGCGCGTTCTGGCAAGTCCGCCCGAGTCGATCGTCATCGTCGGTGCCGGCGCCGCTGGTGTTGCCGCCGCGGAGATGTTGCGGCGCTGCGGCTATACCGATTCGATCACGCTGTTCGATCAGCTCGACACTCCACCAGTGGACAGGCCCAACCTGTCCAAGGAATATCTCGCCGGCCAGGCTGAGGAAGCCTGGGTCAGTCTCAGGCCCGACGAATTCTACACGTCCAACAGTATCGAGCTCATTCGCGGCCACCGCATCAATGTCATCGACCCAAGCGCGCGTACTGTCACCAGCGCCGACGGCACGGTCACGAAGTTTGGCGCGCTGCTTCTCGCTACCGGCAGCACGCCGGTGAAGCTCAAGGTGCCTGGCGCGGACCTGCCGTCCGTCCACTACCTGAGAACTCTCGCCGACAGCAAGGCAATCATCGCCGAAGCGCAAAAGGGAAGACGCGCAGTGGTCATCGGTGCGAGCTTCATCGGACTCGAGGTCGCCGCATCACTGCGACAGCGCGATGTCTCCGTCACCGTCGTCGCTCCGGAAGCCGTCCCGCTGGAGCGGATACTCGGCCCCGAGCTTGGGCGAATGGTGAAAAAAGTCCACGAAAGTCACGGCGTCGTCTTCAGACTCGGCTCCGGAATTAACTCCATCGGCACTGACCGCGTGCAGCTCGTCGATGGCACCACACTCCCCGCGGATTTCGTCGTTATCGGTGTCGGTGTCCGGCCCGATGTGGCCCTCGCACAGAGCGCGGGGCTTACAGTGGATAACGGTGTCGTCGTCAACGGGATGCTCGAAACGTCGGCACCCAATATCTTCGCGGCAGGCGATATCGCGGCGTGGCCGGATCCGCACTCGGGTCGCATTCGCGTCGAACACTGGGTCGTTGCCGAGAGACAGGGTCAGTTCGCAGCTCGCAACATGCTCGGCTCCAACGAACCGTTCACGCTCACTCCGTTCTTCTGGAGCCGGCACTTCGACGTCGCCATCGATTACGTGGGACGGTCCGGCCCCGACGACGCTCGCAAGGTTGATGGAGATCCTATGAAGTTCTCCTGCACCGTCAGGTACACTCGACCCGCCGGTGGTATCACTGCACAGGCCGATGTCGCGCGGGAACGCTCGAGCCTGCTTGCCGAGGCGCGCATGGATGGAGAAATTGAGTAGCATGCACCTTCACCGGACTGGCGAATGCTGATCTGGCTCTCAATCGCTGCAGGGAGCGCATTCGGCGGCGTAAGCCGCTACGCGATCGCGGTCGCGATGCAGCAGCGATTCGGCCTGACGTTCCCTATCGGGACACTGCTCATAAATGTTACCGGTAGCTTCCTTCTCGGTCTGATCATGCGCCACGCTTTGGGTGGCACGCAGATGTCGAACGAGATGCGACTGTTCCTTGCTACAGGATTCTGCGGCGGCTTCACCACGTTTTCGACATTCTCATTCGAGACCGTCTTCATGCTCGCGACCGGTCAGTACAGGCGCGCGGCGCTGTACGTGATTCTCAGCGTGGTTCTCTCGCTCGCCGCCGCGCTCGTGGGATTCGGCTTCATCCAATCGGTCGCATCGATACGCAGTGGCGGTTGATGTCTCGCGCATCCGCAAAAAAACAGGAAGCCCCGGTCAACATGGCCGAGGCGTCCTGTTTTCTTGTGCGCTGCTGACAGCAACTAGAACATTATCCCGAACGTGAGCGGAACGAAGCTGGTCGATCCACCGTTGTCGTTGAAATGATTGTATCGCGCCTCGATGAAGGCATTGAATCCCGAAAGCGGAATCGTGATACCGCCGCCAACGTCGAAGCCAAACTGCGTGCTGCTGCTCGCGCTCACTGTCGTGCCACCGCTCGTGTAGCTGGCGCCGGGAGTGAAGCCACCAACGCCGCCGATCACGTACGGGCGGATCCCGGTCATCGTCGGAACTTCGTAGACAACGTTCGCCGTGTACGACCAGATGTGCGCGTTGCTGTTTCCCGATCCCTTCGCACCGAAGTTGTCGTAATTCACGTCACCCCGAAAGCTGATGGGGAGCGCGGGTGTTCCGAGCGCGACATGACCACCAAGGTTGTAACCCGTGTTGGCATAGTTGGACAGGTCACCTGTCGGGATGGAAGCGCCACCCGAGATGCCGAGCGAGAACGGCTTGGTTGCGCTTGTTACACCCTGTGCACCCGCTACGGCCGCGCTCGATACCGCGATGGCGGCAATTGCTACGAGCTTTGACAAACCTGACATGCAGACTCCGTTCAGAGAGTTGTATCCCTTCAATGAAACGCGCCGCAGATCAGCAGACCCTTGGCGCGCACTACAACCTACTGGTACTTGTTGCAATCGGGAAATGTTTCCCGGAGTACGCCTGAACGCGTGTTTCTAGAACATCAATCCCAGAGTCACCGGCACGAAATGGTAGGGTGACGTATTCGACCGGTTCACATCGTGGTAACGTGCCTCCACGAAGCCGCCTATCGTCGTGCCCGGAATGGGAAAACCGATCCCGGCGCCAATGTTTCCGCCCCAATCGGTCTCCTTCTTCGTCGCCCCAGGCAGGCGGAGCGGATACATGCCGAAGCCCCCAATGATGTACGGCTTGGCGTATCCAACCCGGAAGGGCACGACGACGTTCGCGGTAGTCGAGTTGATGTGCATGTCCGGAGTCCGAGCCGAGCCGGCTGCCTTTCCTCTGAAGCCGTCATACTGGTAGTCGAACCTCAGTCCAAAACCGGCATCCTGCGGACCGATCGACATCGTGATGAGCCCGCTACGGCCTGACGTGAAAAGACTGTCGAGCTTGCCGACCGGAAAAACCCCGCCACCGGCCACGCCAAGATGTATCATTTGCGCGCCAGCCGGCAACGCCGGTGTTGCCCCGAGAACGACGTAGGTGACAAGCTGCCGGAACTTCATTATATTATCCTAAAATAACAGGTTAATTATAAATATCCTCAAAATCTAGGATATTATGCCACTCTACAATACCGCGACAACAGCAGCAGCCCTTGGCGTAACAGCTAAATGGCTGGATAACTTATTGTCACACAACGAGATAGACGGTTTGTACCCGGAAGCTCAAGGTGTGGCCCGCCGGCTCTCATTAGCTTCCGTCACCCAGATAGCACTCGCAAAGGATCTGATCGATGAACTGGCGATGCCGGCTCGCGCCGCGCTCCAGGCCGCGAGCAGAATTCTGCGTGAGCCCGGCGGAAACCTCATTCTGTCACCCCTGCTCGACGTCAGAGTGAGCCCAACCGAACTTCGCGCCTACGTCCTCGACCGCCTGTCAGACGCCGTCGAGATGGCGCCAAGTCCGCGCCGAGGACGCCCGCCGAAAAGATAAGCGCTCGGCATGGTCCCGTGCACGAGAACGCCGTCAGTCCCACATCAGAAAAAAGGGGCGCCCCTGAAGAGGCGCCCCTTTTTGTTGATGGTTCCTGGGATGAGCCTTACCCGTTCATCCGGGCAACGTTCTCCGCAGCGGGACCTTTCTGCCCCTGGACGATGTCGAACTCCACAGCCTCGCCTTCCTGCAGCGACTTGAAGCCGTTACCGGAAATGGCGCTGTAGTGGACGAAGCAGTCCTTCTGGCCGTCGTCGGGCGTGATGAAACCGAAGCCCTTGGCGTCGTTGAACCACTTCACCTTTCCAGTCGTACGCATTCCAACTAACTCCTGAATAGAAACTTGTCCGGAAGCAGGAAACGCCTACCCTGACAATACCGCGGGGTGTTCAGATCCCCCGCACAGATCCATAGGACGATCCTATGCTGGGCCACAAGGTATTGGGGACGGGAATTTTAGGCAATAGACAAGTTTTAGACGGGTCGAGCCCCTCGACTCGGCTCGTTACCATCCTACTTGACCACCCTGAACCCCTTCACGTAGTACTCCGTTTCGCCAAAGCATTGCGTTGGAACGTGCTTGTGTTGGGCGTACTCGAGCGTCACCTGGTACCCGGACGCCAGTTCCAGAGCCTTCGCGACCGAATCATCGCGGATCGTGAAGTCGAAAATCGTCGGCGGCGCGCCAGGTACGGGCGACATCGCGAGCTCGCCTTCCCATGTCTTACAGAGCCATCCCTTGTACGACATCTTCTGGACATAACCGGTCCGCTCGCCGGACGAGTAGACGAATCCGAGCGTCCCCCACACCCACACCACCGCTACCAGAACGGGCACCAGAATTATCGGTAGCCCGATCTTCAGCAACAGATGGCGCTTCCGTGGTTTCGTGGCCGTCACTCCGGCTTCCTCTTCGATCGGTTCGTTGGTAGCCATCACTCACTCTCCGCGGGCAAGCCCGCAATTACTTTTCTCGTATGGCCTTCGGTCCACGCAGAAAGACGGTAACGACGCTCGTAGGCGACATCGCGGTGGGTTCCGATCACCCGGTAGTCGTCCAGTCGATGACGAACACCGACACGGCCGACGTTGCTGGTACCGTGGCGCAGGTCGCCGCTCTTGCTGCCGCAGGATCCCAGCTGGTGCGCGTAACCGTCAACAACGACGACGCGGCTGCTGCTGTTCCTGCCATCGTCGAGCGCCTCTCCGCACTTGGCGTGGACGTGCCCATCGTCGGTGATTTTCATTACAATGGACACCTGCTCCTCGCCAGCTATCCAGCCACCGCGTGCGCACTCGCGAAATATCGCATTAATCCCGGCAACGTGGGCGGCAAGCGAAGGAACGAACACTTCCGCACCATCGTCCAGATCGCGATCGACAACGGCAAGCCGGTCCGCATCGGCGTCAACTGGGGCTCGCTTGACCAGGATCTTCTCACCTCCATGATGGACGAGAACGCACTCCGTTCCAATCCGCTGGACGCGCGAGACGTCTATATCGAAGCCATGCTCGAGAGTGCTCTCCGATCCGCCGCACTCGCGGAAGAAACCGGGCTGGGCCACGATCGAATCATCATCTCCGCGAAGGTCTCGGGCGTCCACGATCTCGTGGACGTCTATCGCCGTCTCGCTACTCGCTGTGATTATCCGCTGCACCTCGGTCTGACGGAAGCCGGCCTGGGCATGAAAGGTATCGTCGCGAGCACCGCCGGTCTCTCCATCCTCCTGAGCGAAGGAATCGGTGATACCATCAGGGTCTCGCTCACGCCAAAACCCGGCGGTGATCGTACCGAGGAGGTCCTCGTCGCGCAGCAGATACTTCAGTCGCTCGGCCTTCGCTCCTTCACGCCGCAGGTTACATCGTGTCCCGGCTGCGGCCGAACCAAGTCCACGTTCTTCCAACGAATGGCCGAGGACATCCAGACCTATCTGCGAGAGCAGATGCCGGTCTGGCGCACGACCTATCCAGGCGTGGTGGAAATGAAGGTCGCAGTGATGGGGTGCATCGTGAACGGACCCGGCGAGAGCAAGCACGCAAATATCGGAATCTCGCTACCAGGGACTGCAGAAGACCCGAGAGCGCCAGTCTATATAGATGGAGCGCTTGCCGTCACGCTGAAAGGTGATGCCATCGTTCCCGAGTTTCTGAGACTTCTCGATGACTATGTGGAACGAACCTACGGCAGCAGCTCGATCCGAGACGGCGTTACTGCCGGAGTCTGAGACAGATCTGCCAGCCACGGCCAGTCCTTCCTGCCTCAACTGCGGGACTGCACTCACGGGCGCGTACTGCGCCAGCTGCGGCCAGCGCTCCGGTAAGCTGCATCTCTCCCTGCGCGAGCTCGCGCACGAGCTGGTAGCCGAGCACTTCGGACTGGACGGAAAGATTGCGCGCACTATCGTCACACTGGTGCGCCACCCCGGTCACCTCACAACAGAGTTTCTCGCGGGAAGACGCGTGCGCTACGTCCCGCCGCTACGCCTCTACCTGTCGCTCAGCGTGATCTACTTCCTCGTGTCGGGCTTCGCGACACGTATCGAGGGAAAGAGCGCAGCAGGTACGACGATTTCAACTCGGGAGAGTGCCGACTCCGTCACTGCGACGAAGACGGCGGCACAGCGCGAGCTTAACTCGGCCAGCGTGAAGACATCCTTCGACAAGACGCCGATGGACACGCTTCACGGAAGTCTCTTGTCGCTCAACATCAAGCGTCACTTCGCTCGGCGGATTGCGTACCGCAGAACGCACAAGGCTGAAGCAACACGGCAGATCTCGGAAACCTTCCACCACGAACTGCCCGACGGTCTGTTCCTTCTGGTTCCGGGCCTCGCTCTGGCGCTTTCAATGCTGTTCCATGCGAACCGGCGTTACTACAGCGAGCACCTCGTGTTTGCGCTCCACTTTCAGGCATTCAGCTTCGCCGCTCTGACGGTCTCGCTCATCCCTATACCGTTCCTCGACACGGTCGTCGGTTGCGCGATCATCGTGTACCTGTTCATCGCGCTGAGACGGGTGTATAACCGCAGCGTCGCCGCGACGATCAGAAAGCTCGCCGTGATCGCCGTGGGATATGGAGTTTCGCTGACGGCGATCATGGCGATCGTAGGCATTGCAGCGTGGTTTCTGTCTTAGCGACTGAACCGGGCCAGGATCGCGCCGATTCCAACTTCGTCTTCCGTATCGAACGTCCCGATGTTCTCGGAATCCACGTCGAACACGGCGATCAGGTCACCATTCCGGTTCGTCACGGGCAACACGATCTCGGATTGCGACCGGGCGTCACACGAAATGTGATCGCCGAACTCGTTCACGTCGCGCACGATGACCGTGCGTCGCTCTGCAGCCGCGGTGCCGCAGACGCCGCGGCCGAACCCAATCTCCATGCAGCCGAGCATCCCCTGGTATGGTCCCACACGCATCAGCGCGCCCGGTTCGACCACGCGATAGAATCCGGTCCACAGGAAACCGAACGCGTTGTGTACCAGCGCGCTGACCGTAGCCATCTCGGCGATCTGGTCATCGATGCCGTCCAGCACGGACTCGATGTGACCCGCCAACTGTTCGTACGCCTCGCGCTTGGGAACCGCGCGAAGGTCCAGCGTGACTTCGGACATACGGGAAAGCTAGCTACTCTACCGGAATATCCCGAAGTGCCCGAGAACGTACCACAGGATGATGAAGATCAGGATGGTGCCGCAACCACAGCCGCCACCGCCCAGCTTCTTCGCCCCATAACCAGCCGCGAGACCGCGCAGAATCTTGCTCATGGCCGGCCTCCTTGCACGGACCGTACCGGCCTGCACACCGCCGAGACCTGTATCAGGCACTCCCCCTCGATCGTCCTTTCTTGCCGACTTCCGGTACCACCAACCGCTCCAGTTTCAGCCGCGCAGCCATTGTGAACTTGCCAATGAAGAACCGAGTCCTCGTCCTCGCCACCCTCGTGTCACTGCTCACTGCCTCGGCGCTCAGCGCTCAGGCTTCGTCCACAACCCTGGCCGGAGCGTGGCGCGCCGACACGCCGCTTCCCAACGGTGTCATCCAGACCTTTCGCTTCGATACCAGCGGGGCGTTCGAACTCACCATGACGCTCGCTGTCGATGGCAGCTACACAACGAACGGTAACCAGCTCGTCGAAACAGTGACACTCGCCAGCGTCGGCGCTACCCACACGGATACTTCCACGTTCGCCATCGCGGGCGATTCACTGACGGTGACTGAAAGCACCGGCAATGCGGCCCGTGTGCTCCACCCGGGACCCCGGTCCACGCCAGGACCAGGGATCGTGGGCGACTGGACGATAACACTGAGCGACGGCACCATCGCCCACTATACCTTCGCAGCCGATGGTACCATGCGCGTTCGCGCACAGGTCGGAGACGAGAATGGCAAATACGCCATCAACGCCGACACTCTTCATCTCTCGAACGATCGGACGTTTCAGCTCCCGGCAACGGCTCAGTTCGCTGTCACCGGCAACGTGCTGACCCTCACACCGCTGAACGGGAAGTCACCACGCCAGTTTCATAAAGTTACGGCCAACGACTAGCACGACCGCTCCGGACACTACACGCGCGGCGGCTCGTCGTCCCACAATACGATTCCGTGCACAACCTTGCCCGCGGCACGCAGCCGCTTCACCGCACCACGCAGATCAGCTACTTCCGTCACGCCCACCTGCGCGCACAGTATCACGTCGGGTGCGCGTATGATCGTGTTCGAGGATAGCTGCGCGTAACCTGAAGGAACGGCGAAGACGATGAAGTCGTAGCGCCGCTCGAGCCGAGCAAGCGTGTCGTGCAGCTCACGCACCGCTTCGGGCGACGCCGTTCCTATCCGACCGTGTCCGCTCGGCAATACGTCAAGCGGCCGGTCCCGACCTATGGTCGTCGTCACGATCGCGCCGGCAAGATCGGTGTTTCCGCTCAATACCCCGCTGAGCCCGGGATCCGAGTTCAGGCGCAATACCGAAGCGATAGCGCTCGTGGATGGGTCACCGTCAACAAGCAGGGTGCTGCGTGCCTCGTACGCTGCCACCGCGGCCAGATTTGCGGCGACGGTGGCCACCACCAGTGGAACGTCCCCGGTCAGCGTGATCACGGGTACGCTCGCTTCCGTGGCCGCAAGATGCAGATACAGCGTTCGGAAACTCTCGGATGCGAGATCGATGAGAGGCGGCGCTTCCACGTCCGACTGCCTGCGCGCACGCTCCACGACACTGCTTGACTGAATCACGCTCAGCACGCGCACATTCGAAACGGCCTCTCCCTCGCGCATGTGTGCGACGCGAGGATTTCTGACTTCGCCGACGAACACGATCGAGAACCCTACCGCCAGTGCGATGACCAGCGCTGCTCCCAGCATGGCTATGGGTGGCGCACCGACGTTCGCAACTTCACGTGCCTGCGTCGCGGCCGTGTCCAGTCGCGCGTTCACGTTCCGCAACGAATCAAGCTGCTGCCGAGCGAGCATGAATTGCTGCTTCGCTCTTTCGCGGGCGCTCGCGAAGCCAGCGGTGTCTACATGCGTCGCTTCCAGCGTCGCCACCGGTGGCGGCGGTGCTGTGAGAGGCGCGAGACGGGCGCGAAGCTCCGAGCGTTTCCCCGTGGCCGCGTCGCGAATCGATCGGCCAAGCTCGTTTACGCGAGCCGTGAGTGAAACGTAGATCGGATCGCCGGCGCCAAGTGCACCGAACGGCGCGCGCAGCTTGTCCACCTGATCGAGCGAATCCAGCAGCGAGCGCACGCGCGAGTCCGATGCAAGCGCTGGTGTGACGCCAAGTGCGTGAAATGCGGGCGGCAGTGGCGACTCCTGCGCCAGCGACATCGCCGCGGACAGCGATTTCAGTATTGCGGTGAGCGAGTCACGCTCGGCACGCAGCGCCGGCGAAAGCGTGTCCACTGGCGCAGGCGGTGCGGGCTGGCGGAGCGCTATCAGCCTGCGCGCAGCTGTCAGCGATGAGTCCGCCTGCTCGATGGACGCGCGAGCGAGCGCCAGCGCGTCAGTTGCTGAAGTCGTGTCGGCGATCCTGCCAGTGGGATGAACCGTCGTGACGCGAACGATGTGCGTCGTCTCGCGCGGTATCAGCACGAGCCCGATCAGCGCCAGAATGAAAGCCACCCCGCTCACGACGCTAACGAGCGTCCGGCGCCTTAGTGCGTTTCGCGCGCGCGCGGCGATCCATACGTACGTCGGATTACCTGACGGCATGCCCTACCATGTCACGATCGTCACTGATTACTCCGACTGACTAATGCAAAACCGGCTGTCCGGAGCGAAGAGCTCCGAACAGCCGGCAACTTGCGGTACGTGCGATCGAGTTACTGAACCGTGATCGTCTGCTTCATGTTCATCGCCATGTGCGGTGTGCAATGGGCTTCGTACGTGCCAGGAGGAATCTTGGCGAACGAGATCGTGTAGTTCTCATTCGGTGTAACCAGAAGCTTGCCGGCAAGTTCGCCCATCTGGTCCGGCATGTTCGCCGAGAGCTGCGGCTTGACGGCCGCAGGGATCTGTGCAGGATCGAATGCTACGTCGTGCGGGCCACCGCTGATGTTGATGTAGCGGATGCCGTCGCCTTCCTTGATCGTGATCGCGGCCGGCTCGAACCTGTAGCCCTTGGCGTCGCCGACCATCTTCACATCGTGGATCGTACCGGTGACGGGCGCTGCCGCAACTGCGCCAGCCGCAGGCGCTGCCGTCGACATGGAACCCGCAGGCAGGGCAGCCGTCGTATCAGCGGCCGGAGCGGCCGCAGCCGAAGTGTCGGCAGCCTTGTTGTCGCCACCACAAGCGGCGAGCATCATTGCGCTGGCCGCGATAGCAGTAAAACCGAAATACCGCATTGCTTGTTTCTCCGAGATAAGTGCGCCCCGCGAGGTCTCTCGAGGGCATTGTGAAACTATTCACAATCCGGGCCAACTTCAATGTTGACACTGGAACCCGCTTCCGCCACATTCCACGAATGCCCCGCACAACCTTCCATCATTCGCTGCATCATATCCACGTCCTGACGGGCCGGGAAATGTGTAGCGCGTGATGGCCTGAACGGCCACCGCTTCCGCTCCCCCGGGCCCGTCCAACTGCTGGACGGGCCTTCTTTGTATCCATACCACGCCAGATAACTCCGCTTCGCCCGACAATGATCTCCCAGGAATCTCCGCCAGAATCGGCGACCACACCGGAAACCCGCGCACCAATCCTCCGCATCGCCCTCCCCAACAAGGGCCGACTGGCGCAGGATACCCGCGATCTCTTCAACGACGCGGGTCTCGAGGTGCGAGCACTCAGTGATCGCGCCCTCAAGGCCGCCCTCGGCGGAGAATTCGAAGCCATCTTCGTCCGGGCCCAGGATATTCCCGAGTTCGTTGCCGATGGCGCCGCCGACGCCGGCGTCACCGGGCTCGATCTGGTCGCCGAGAGCCAGCGACCCATCACCAGCCGCCTCGACCTGACATTCGGGCGCTGTCACCTGGCCATCGCAGCCCGCGACGACTGTGCCATCCGGACCCCGCGAGATCTTCCAGCCGGTTCCCGCGTCGCCACAACCTTCCCGAACATCACCGCACGCTATTTCGCCGATTCGGGACTCGAAGTCGAGATCGTCCCCATCTCCGGCGCGGCCGAAATCGCGCCGCACCTGGGCATCGCCGATGTCATAGTCGATCTCGTCTCCACAGGTTCGACCCTCAAGACGAACGGGCTCCGTGAAATCGGTACCGTCATGTGGTCAACCGCGCAGCTGGTCGTCGCCCAGGATCGCACGGCCTGGTCCAGCGCAAAGGCTACGGCTCTCGAGGAGCTGGCCACAGCGCTCGAATCAGTCATCTCAGCCCGCGGTCAGCGCTACCTCATGGCCAACGTTCCACGCGACAGACTCGCGGAAGTCCGCGCCATCCTGCCTGGCCTGAATGGCCCCACAGTGATCGATGTCCTCGACGGCGGAAGACACGTGGCCGTTCACGCGGTGGTCGCCGCGTCGGCGGTCTACCGGACAATCGCCAACCTCAAGGCCCTGGGTGGCGAGGGGATCCTGGTAACGCGGATCGAGCGGTTAATGCGATGACCGAAAATACTTACGAAACGCACTTTTATCTTACAGGCTGTATCCAGAATCTCTCGGCTGCCCGGAGGTCGGCCCTTTGCAACCGTGTCGATGCCGAAGATGCAGGCATTGCCACCCGCACTCGGACACTGCTGAATGAGGTCCGGACCGGGGGTGACTCGGCTCTGCGCGACATGGCGTTTCGCTTCGACGGTGTCAACCTCGCTAACCTGGAAGTACCCAGAGCCGAATGGGAACGGGCACTGGCCCAGCTCGCGCTGCCGCTTCGCTCCGCGATCGACCGGGCCATCCGCAACCTCGAGTCGGTCCAGACCGCCTTTCGCCCCGTCGCGTCGGAGACTTCCCCGGAGCCGGGCGTCCTAATCGGCCGACGGCCCGACCCTCTGGGCAAGGTCGGCGTGTACGCGCCGGGCGGTCGGGCAACATACCCGAGCAGCGTCCTGATGGGAGCCGTGCCAGCCAGAGTCGCCGGTGTCCGCGAGATCATCCTCTGCTCGCCTCCCGGTCCTGATGGATTGCCGTCTCAGGTCGTTCTTGCGGCCGCCGCTCTTGCCGGCGTTACCCGCATCTTTGCCCTCGGAGGGGCCGGAGCTATCGGGGCTATGGCCTACGGAACGGAGAGCATTCCGCGCGTGGACCGGATAGTCGGTCCCGGCAACGCATACGTGGCCGAGGCGAAGCTTCAGGTGTCCGGAGTGGTGGCCATCGACTCCCCGGCAGGCCCGAGTGAGCTGCTCGTGATCGCCGACGCCGGCACGGATGTGGACGTGGTGGTGCGCGAAGTCATGGCGCAGGCTGAGCATGATCCGCGAGCGGTCGTGATCGTCGTCGCTATCGGCGAGAGCGTCGCCGAAAAGCTGATTGGCCGCATTGCCGATGCGATACCGTCGCAGCAGCGTAGCGACATCATCGCAGAATCGCTGCGAAGTCGCGGCGCTGTACTGTGGGCCGCGAACGAGGACGAGGCGGTCGAGTTCGCAAATGCGTTCGCGCCCGAACATCTTCTGCTCGCAACTCGAACCGGTGCCGACCTGCTGCCGCGGCTTCACAATGCGGGAACGATCTTCGTCGGTGAGTGCAGCTCGGTATCGTTTGGCGATTACATGACGGGTGCCAATCACGTCCTCCCCACCGGAGGGCTCGCCCGGTCCTACTCCGGTCTGTCTGTGCTCGATTTCGTTCGCTGGACCACTTACCAGATCATCGATCCCGCCGCGGCTGGCCGGCTCGGCCCCGACGTGGGAGTGTTCGCCGACTCCGAGGGGCTCTTCGCACACGCCGCCGCCGCGCGCCAGTGGACGCCGGCCGGAGAGGTCGAATGAGCGCTGCGTCGCGTCCACCAGTCGCGGCCGCGGCGCTTCTCGACATTGCGAGGGAGAGCTACAGAGCCATATCGCTCTACGCCCCCAACCGCGCCCCCGCCGCCATCGATCTCAGTGACAACACCAATCTCTGGGGAATCCCGCCGGCCGCTGCACGAGCAATCGCGAACGCCGCCAGCTCCGCGGTCACGCGCTACCCAGCGCTGTACGCCGCGGACGTAAAGGAGGCCATCGCGGCCTACCTCGGCGTCAAGCCCGAGATGGTCGTCACAGGATGCGGATCTGACGATGTTCTGGATTCGGCCATTCGTGCGTTCGGCGAGCCCGGTGAGATGGTCGCGTACCCCGATCCATCGTTCGCCATGATTCCGATTTTCGCGAGCATGAATGGTCTGCGCCAGATCGCGATCCCGCTAACCGACACCAGCGACGCCGACGCCGATCTTTTCATCGCGACGAATGCGGAGATCACGTATCTCTGCTCCCCAAACAATCCCACCGGTGCGTCGTTCGCACGCGCCACCATCGAGCGGATCGTCGCCGGCGTGAATGGTATCGTCGTGATCGACGAGGCTTACGCGGAGTTTGCCCGTTGGAACTGCCTGGATCTTCTGGACAACTTCCCCCGCGTCGTGATTACCAGAACCCTGTCCAAGGCCTTTGGCCTCGCCGGCCTCCGCATCGGATACGCAGTCGGTGCGCCGGACATCGTCGCCGAGATCGAGAAGTCACGCGGACCATACAAGGTGAACGCCATCGCGCAACAGGCAGCGATAGCGGCACTCACCGATGACTTGCCCTGGGTCGCCGAACACGTCGCCGAGGCGATCACCAACCGGGAACGTCTCTCGCGTGCGCTCACGACGCTCGGTCTCGCTCCGATCCCGAGTGAAAGCAACTTCGTGCTCGTTCCAGTGAGCGACGCTGCCGCCATGGACAGACGCCTGCGCGACCGTGGCATCGCGGTACGTCCATTCTCCGCGCTTCCGCGGATTGGCGACGCGCTACGAATTTCCGTTGGACCGTGGCCGATGCTGGAATCCTGCATCGCGGCTCTCGCCACGAGCCTGAGCGAGGGTCGTCAGTGAGCGCCGGCACAATCATCACGATCTTCGATTACGGCGCCGGGAACATCCACTCGCTCACCAAGGCACTCGATGTCGGTGATCATGTCGAGATCCGGCTTGAGCGCGACCCCGTCAGAGCGCTGGACACCGACGCACTCATTCTACCAGGAGTTGGCGCGTTCACCAACGCAGCCGAATGTCTCGCTCCCGGCGCCGCAGCAATGCGGGATGCCATCATGACGGGACTACCCACCCTCTGCATCTGCCTCGGTATGCAACTCCTGTTCGACGAGAGCGAGGAAGGGCTTGGCAGCGGGCTCGGTGTCATTTCCGGTAGGGTGAGGAGATTGAAAGCGCGCCAGGTACCGCAGATCGGCTGGAACGAAGTCGAATCACTCGACGAGGCCCTTCCGGATATAGCCTACTTCGCGAACAGCTTCGTCTGCGACCCGGACGACGATGACTGTGTGGTCGCATATTCCACCCATGAGCAGGATCGCTTCGTGGCGGCGGTGACAGTTGCCAATACTGTCGGTGTCCAGTTTCACCCGGAGAAGAGCTCTGCCGCTGGAGTCAGGTTCGTTCGCGATTTTGTCAATGGAGTGGTTGGATGATAGCGATACCGGCGATAGATCTCCGTGAATCCGCATGCGTGCAGCTGGTCGGCGGCTCGTACGACGCCGAGCAGGTGAGACTCGATGATCCTCCAGCGGTCGCTCACAAATGGGAGTTTGCGGGCTTCCGCCGGCTGCACATAGTTGACCTCGACGCCGCAACGGGTCGCGGCACCAACGAGCCCGTGATTCGCGAGATCCTGAGGGCCACGTCAATGCAGGCGCAGGTCGGTGGCGGGGTACGAGACGAGGCCAGAATCGAGTCGCTCCTTCGGGACGGTGCGCAAAACGTCGTGCTTGGTACCAAGGCGGTAGAGAGTCCTGGCTGGATGGCCGACATGGCCGAGACGTTTCCCTACACGCTCGTGATCGCCGCGGACGTGCGCGAGCGTCGAGTGTTGACGCGAGGATGGGCTCGTACATCGGATAGATACGTTCTGGATCTGATCGACGATCTAAATGCGCTGCCTCTGGCAGGAGTGATGGTCACCGCGGTTCACAAGGAAGGACTCATGGAAGGAACCGATCTCCGGCTCATGGAAGATGTCGTGGACCAGAGCCAGCATCCGGTCTGCGCGAGCGGCGGTATCGGAACCATTGGCGATCTCCGCGCGCTACAGGACCGCGGAGTTGCCTCGGTCGTTATCGGCATGGCGCTCTACACTGGTGCGATCGACCCGGCAGCGGTAGCCGAGGAGTTTTCTGAATGACAACGGAGATTTTCTGATGGCTGACAGGAGCGTTGTAGAGCGCAAGACCCGCGAGACGGATATCCGGCTCGAGTTGCAGCGCGGAGAGGGAAGGAGTGAGGTATCGACGGGTGTTCCATTCCTGGATCACATGATGGTGACGTTCGCTCGCTACTCCGGCATCGATCTCAGTCTCAAGGCCGAAGGCGATCTTCGCCACCACACCATCGAGGATGTCGCGATCGCACTCGGCGCGGCCGTCAGTGAGCTGTTGAGTGCGTCCGCCGCTCGCTACGGTGAGCGAACGGTTCCCATGGACGAGGCTCTCGTGCAGGCCTGCATCGACATGGGCGGACGGCCGTACTATCGCGGGCCGCTGCCGAGCGATCTTTACGATCACTGGATGCGCAGCTTTGCCGATAACGCCAAGGCCACACTTCATATTCGCATTCTCCGCGGTACCGACCGTCATCATATAGTCGAGGCCGCGTTCAAGGCGCTCGGTCTCGCGATTCGCGACGCGATGCGCGACACCGGAGCGGGTGCCATCTTCAGTACCAAGGGCGCGATCGCGCTCGACGTAAAATGACGCTCACTCGCCGCCTGGTAGTCTGCCTCGACGTTCGCGAGGGACGCGTGGTGAAGGGAACTCGCTTTGTCGATCTCAGGGACGTCGGCGATCCAGTCGAGCTCGCCGCGCGTTACGAGTCCGAGGGAGCGGACGAGATTGTTTTTCTTGACATCTCCGCATCGACGGAGGGCCGCGGTACTCTTCTTTCCGTTGCGCAGCGTACGGCGGAGCGGCTATTCATTCCCCTCACCATCGGCGGCGGTGTTCGCAGCGCGGAGGACGTCACCACGGTATTACGGGCTGGTGCGGACAAGGTCGCAATCAATTCCGCCGCAGTCACGCGCCCGCAGGTAATCAATGAAGCATCCGCACTCTTCGGCTCGCAATGCGTGGTGGCGAGCATCGACGCGAAGCTCGTGGGTGGAAAGTGGCGCGTGTTCACACACGGCGGCCGAACCGCCACCGATCTTGATGCAGTGGAGTGGGCGCGAGAGTGTGTAAGTCGCGGTGCCGGCGAGGTTCTCCTGACGAGTGTGGACGCGGATGGGTCGCGAAGCGGGTACGAGCTGGAGCTTACACGAGCGGTCGCGGATGCGGTGAGTGTCCCCGTAATCGCCTCCGGCGGTGCGGGTTCGGCACGCGATGTGGTCGCGGCGATTCAGTCGGGACACGCAGATGCGGCACTCGTAGCCGGCATCCTGCACGACGGCATCACCACGATCTCGGACATCAAATCGGAGATGCGAGCCGCTTCGCTGCCGGTTCGGCTGGCGGCGTGAGAGATCCCTACATGGATGCGGTGGAGGAGCTGGCGAGGCTTGCGGGCGGTTTTGCGATGTCGCACTACGGCAAGACCCTTGCTGTCGACGTCAAGAACGATGGCTCTCCGGTAACCATCGCGGATCGCGGCGCCGAGCAACTCGCTCGTGAGTGGATAGAGCGTCACTTTCCGAACGACGGCATACTCGGCGAGGAGTTCGACGACGTGCGGCCGGATGCCCGCATCCGCTGGATCATCGATCCGATTGACGGTACCAAGAGCTTCGTGCGCAAGGTTCCGTTATGGGGCACGCTCGTCGCGGTAACCGAGGGTGAATCCGTGATCGCCGGCTGCGCACACTTTCCGGCGGTATCAGAGACAGTGGTCGCAGGACTCGGCGAAGGATGCTTCTGGAACGGGGCGGCTTGTAGCGTATCCTCCCGGAATTCACTGGCCGATTCCACAGTACTCATTACCGATGACCGGTTTCCCGAGCGCCCCGAGCGCGCACGCGCCTGGCAGACACTGGCGTCCGAAGCTGGAATAGCTCGGAGCTGGGGTGATTGCTACGGCTACCTTCTTCTGGCGACAGGCCGCGCCGAAGTCATGGTTGATGACGTCGTATCACCGTGGGACGCGGCGGCACTCTATCCGATAGTCACCGAGGCCGGCGGCATGTTCACGGACTGGCGCGGCCGTGCAACTGCGTTCGGTGGTGACATCATCGCAACCAACTTCGCGCTGGCCCAGCCAGTGCGCGACATCCTCGTTCAGATCCCATGAAAGTGACCGATCTCGATTTTGACAAGGGCGGCGGCATGATCACCGTCGTCACGCAGGACTCGCGCACCGGAGCCGTGCTCATGGTGGCGCACATGGACCGCGAGGCGCTCGAGAAGACCATCGAATCAGGAGAGATGCACTACCGCTCCCGCACTCGCGGCCCGTGGCACAAGGGCGAGACGAGCGGCAACGTGCAGCGTGTGGTTTCTCTGACGCCTGATTGTGATTCCGACACACTGCTGGCCCGCATCATTCCAGCCGGACCTGCATGTCACAACGGCACGACCTCGTGCTTTGAGCAGGCCGCGAATGGCGATGCCCTTACTGCGCTCGCCGCTGTCATCGAATCCCGCGCAGGCGGTGGAGACGCTGGACGCGGATACACCCAGCGACTTCTGGCGGATCGCAATCTGCGTATCAAGAAGCTGGGCGAGGAGACCGCGGAGCTGGTACTGGCTCTGGCCGACGACGATCGCTCTCGCGCGGCCGAAGAGGCGGCGGATCTGGTGTATCACATCCTCGTTGCGCTTCGCGCCCAGGAAATCACTCTCGATGACGTACGTGCGGCGCTCGCGGCGAGAAGTGGCTAGGCAAATCAGAACGCCGTAAGCAAAGCCCGGTTCACCTTTGTTGTGTCACCAAGATAGGCCCAATGGAAGTCGCGAAAATACTTTCGCGCGGCTGCCTGTACCGCTTCAGGCGTGACTGACTTCAGGTCGCGCACGAATGTCATCGCGCGGCGGTAATCACCCTGATACAGCTGCGCGCGAGCCAGAAAGTCAGCCTGCGACGCGTTTGTCTCATTGTCCAGAAAGTATTGCGTGATGAACTGGAGCTCCAGCCGTTCCAGCCCTGCATTGGTGACTGTCTCGTTCTGCAGCTGCGTCACGAATGCCTTCATCAGCTTGAGCGTCGTGTCGGGCGAGACTGTGGTCACGTACAATCCCGATACGCTAGCGGCTCGCTCCAGAAACGGCGCGTGCACGTCGTATGTGAGGTTTTGCCGCCCGCGAATTTCGGCGAACATCTGGCCGGTGAGAACCGTCGCCGCCACACGGAGCGCAGTGTAGTCCGGTGACGATGCCAGCGGACCGGCGACATAACCCAGGATGTAGTTGGTCGGAAGCTCACGTTGCGCAAGCACCGCGGATGAGGGGGTTGCAGGTATCGGCTCGGGAAGTGTCCATCGATAGGATCCCGCTGGCAAATTGCCGAGGGTACCGTGAATGAGCGACTCCACGTGGGCTCGCGTCACGTCTCCCACCACTACCACCAGCAGGCGCGACTTGACGATCTGGCTTTTCTCATACTCGCGGAGATCCGCGGGAGTGATCGTGGCGAGTGATGTTGCATTGCCGGTTGGAGAGACGGCATACGGATGTCCAACGAAGGCTACGCTGTCGGCGAGATCGGAGACGTACGCATCCGGATCGTCACGCTCCTGTCTTTCGGCACTGACTAGCTGAGACCGTACAAGCGCTACCTCCGCTGGCTGGATCGCCGGATACATCAATCGGTCAGCGAAGATGGCCCATGTCGAATCCAGCACGGACGTAATCGTGCGAGCGCCGAACATTGTCCAGTCCAGGCTCGGCGCAACTACAAAGTCGCTGCCGAGCGAAGACGTCCTGCTGCGAAGCACAGCCTTGGGATAGTGCAGGGTTCCACGCTCGGATACTGCCAACAGGAACGGCTCTATTCCACTGGTCGCCGCGGTTACCTGCCGGACACCGCCGAGCAGGTACACGTTCGCAACCACGACGTTGCTTGCGGTATTCCGGCGCAGGATCACCGGGATGCCGTCCACGGCGAAGCTCGAAGTGAGCGTGTCGGCGGCCGTCTGCGCATTCGACGTCCCGATCGCAAGACATGTCGCCGCAAGGAACAGGAATGCCCGTCGCATCATTTCGGCACCTTGAGCTCGTCGACAGTCAGGTGAATTTGCTGGCGGGCCCCGGGCGAGATCAGAATGCCCGTGATTCGCGGCTTGCCCACTATGTATCTATCGGCGTACGCGCGGAGATCGGCCGTTGTCTGTTTTGCCATGTTGTCCACGTAGCCCATGTAGTATCCAAGACTGGCGACGCTCCACCAGAAGCCCAGTGTATGAGCAAATGCCGAGGCTTCCTCCCGTCCAAACGCAGATGTAACTGCACGGTGTGCCTGTGCTGCCTTCAGTTCGTCGGGGTCGAAATAACCCGGATCATCCAGCTTCCGTATCTCCGCGTCGAGTGCGACGAGTGCCGGACGCAGCTTCTCCGGTGATGTCTGTCCGCTGATGGTGATGGGACCTGTGTGATTCAACGTGTAGTAGTTGACCGCCACTCCCTGCCACAGACCGGTGTCCACCAGTCTCTGCTGAAAGCGCGAGCGCGGATCGTTGAGCAGATCCGAGAACACGTCGGCCGCGTATGTCGATTTCGGATCCTTGCCGACGCTGGGCCCCTGCCACTGCAGCAGAACCGTCACCGCATTCACGCCGGCTTCGGCGATCACAGCATCGCTCACGGTGAGCGGAGGAATCGGAGGAATCGGGTCGGTCACGAAAGAATCTGCGCCGCGTGGCCAGTCGCCAAGCTGTCGCTCCGCGATCGCGAAGATGCTGTCGGGCTTCACGTCGCCGGCCACGATCAGCACCGAGTTGTTCGGGATGTAGTACTTGTGCTGGATGAACCGCATCTTTTCCGGCGTTGTCGTCGCCACCACCTGTCGGTCGCCGATGACGTTCTTTCTTGAGTAATTGCCGGGATACAGCTTCATGTCCATCTGACGCTGGAGCTGGAAGAACGGACTCGACTCGTTTCTATCGTACTCACCGATCACCACCTGTCGCTCCACCGCCAGCTCGCTCTCAAGAAAGAGCGGTGACCGGAGCGCGGGCGTGAGCCACTGTATCGCGCCAAGGACCGAATCTGCTGGTACCGTGAGGTAGTAGCTTACCGTTTCTTCCTGCGTCGTCCCGTTGAATACGGCTCCGAGCTGAGCTGCACGATCCAGATAGAGATCGCTCTGTGGATACTTGGCGTTGGCTCGGAAGAACATGTGCTCGTACATGTGCGCGAGACCGGCGTACTCCGGCGTCTGCGTGAACGAGCCGTTTCGCACGTTCACTTCGACCGTCGCGAGCGGTACGCCGTGGTTCTCAACGACGATCACCTCGAGGCCGTTCGACAGCAGCTTTCGCTTGATGATCTTGTCGAGTTCCGCACGCTGAGCCCAGAGTGCGGTCGGCAACACCATCGCGGCAGTCAGTAGCGCCAGTGACGCGCGGCGTAGCAATCCAGCTTTCATTTTCCTCACTTGTGTGGAACCATCTCGTCCCTGTTGGCCAGCTCGTACGCCGTGGCGGCCACGATCACGGCAGCCTGTTTCAGATCGTCAAGGACGAGGTGGTCATACACGTCACTCGAGGAATGGTGCGTGCGGAGACCGTATTCGATGGGGTCCTGAATGAAAGTGAAACCCGGAATTCCGGCGTCGTCGAACGATACATGGTCCGTGCTGCCGGTATTCCCGTGGCGTACAGTCACAACGCCAAGGTCGTGGAACGGCCAGAGGATCTGCTCGAATATGGGTATGGCTTTCGCGTTCGACTGGTCCCAGATGCCGCGAATTCTGCCCGTACCGTTGTCGAGGTTCAGATACGCGGAGATCCGGCGCGCCAGTTCCGGATGCTTTGCTATCCAGCCCCGCGACCCGTAGATGCCTTCCTCCTCGCCGCTCCACAGCGCTATGCGGATGGTGCGCCTGGGGTGCAGATCGAGCGTCTTCAGTATTCGCATCGCTTCCATCATCACAATCGACCCAGCCGCGTTGTCCGTGGCCCCGTTGCCGTAATGCCATGAATCGAGATGCGCACCAATCATTACGTATTCGTCCGGCTTGTCACTTCCTCTGATATCGCCAAGCGTGTTGTACGCATTGAGATCGCTTGTCAGGAAACGGTTCTGCACGTTCAGCTGAACCTTCACGGGTACGCCGCTCATCACGTTTCGGTACATCTCGTTGTACAGCTCCTGCGCAATCACAATCGTCGGTACCGGCATCGGTGCCGCCGGATTCGTTGCGGCCCAGTCGCCGCCGCCACGGATCGCTCCGTACGGAATCCCCGACCCGGTGATCACGCCCGCCACACCCGCGGCGCGAATCACGGAGTCGCGTAGTGCCTGCTGCTTCTGAATCCGGACGATCAGCGTGTCCCACCCGATCGCCGGTCGTGCGCGCTGATTCGCGGGCACAAACAGCGAATCAGCGGGCGTACGCCGTTCAACTTGTGTGAATTCCGGCGGTGTCGGCTGTGGCGGTGCCATCAAGACCAGTGCGCCGCGCAGCTTCGGGCCGTAGCGGGCCATGCTGTCCACCGCGCCTTCCACGACGACCACCGGTGCCGTGATCGTTCCCTTCGTGCTCCCTGTCCACGCACTTGCCTGCCCCGGGAGCGGCTGGTTGTAGGGAGTGAGCACCCTTCCTTCGTACGCGATGTTCTCCCAGCCGCGTCCAAACCGTCCCCACGGTTCTATCGTCACGTTGGTGAGGCCCCACGACTTGAGTTTCGCGGCGGTCCATTCGTTCGCCGCCTTCATCCCAGGCGAGCCCGTGAGCCGCGGTCCGATCACGTCCGTCAGGTGGTGAGCCAGCTCCGGTATCTGCGAGTGCTCCAGACCCTCCTGGCGAATCAGCGATATGGCGTTGAGGTCGACTTTCTCCTGCGCAACCTGGCCGGCTGCAGGGGCCGGCACTGCGAGCACGACCGCCGCAACGAGCATCGAGCATCGCAGGAGTGACGCGCTCACGCGTGCTACCACGGCTGCTGGGAGACGACAATCTCGGCGTATATTTGAGCTGGTATGCATGTCAATCGTATGAGCGAGGTCGGAATCGAAAAGAGTGAGGATGTGCGGCCGGCCCAGAAATATGCCTACGAGGAGCTCGCGTCGCGCCTTGATGAGCGCCGGTTATCCCGCGACGAGCCCATCGCCCCATACACGACGTTTCGCATCGGCGGGCCCGCGGACCTCTTCTACTGCGCCGACTCCGCCGATGATCTCGCCGCTGCGATTACAGCCGCCCGCTATTTCGCCGTTCCATTCTTTGTCCTGGGACTGGGCGCGAACATACTGGTTGGTGATCGCGGTTTTCGCGGGCTTGTCATTCGTAACCGGGCACGACGGTTCAACTTTCACGACGACGGACGCCTGATCGCCGAGAGCGGCGTGGTCATGGGCGAGATCATTCCGGAGGCAGTCGAGCGCGGCTGGTCGGGCCTCGAGCACTACGTCGGGATACCGAGCACTGTCGGTGGCGCGGTTTGGCAGAATCTTCATTTTCTGAGTCCTGGCCCCGAACGGGACCGGACCATGTTCATCGCCGAGGCCGTGGAATCGTGCGATATACTGAGCGCAGAAGGTGAGCGGCGCACGGTCGATCGGGATTATCTGCAGTTCGGTTACGACGAGTCCGTCTTTCACCATCGCGACGATTACGCGCTGGCGGTGACCTTCACGCTGCAATCCGGCGATGTGTCGGCAATGCACCGCATCATCCAGGAAAACCTGAGCTGGCGCGGAGCTCGTCATCCGTGGCTGCAGTTTCATCCGTCGGCAGGCTCCATCTTCCGGAAGATTGAAGGAGTGGGTGCAGGCCGCCTCATCGATCAGTTGGGATTGAAAGGACACCGGATTGGCGGCGCGCAGATATCGCACATCCACGCCAACATCATGGTCAACCTTGGCGGTGCCACCGCCCGCGACGTCCGCGAGCTCATCGACCTCGCCCGCAGTCGCGTGAGGGACGAGCTTGGTCACGAGCTGACGCCCGAGATCGCCTTCGTCGGTGAGTTCTGATGTCCGAGGACAGGTCGGAGCTCGTTGTCATTCGCACTTTCGCCGATCCCATTTCAGCGCACATCGCACAGGCTGCGCTCGATGCGTACGACATTCGCTCGATCATCGTCGGCGATGATGCGGGCGGCGCTTACCCCGCCCTCACATTCTCGAATGGTGTGCGGCTGGCCGTGAAGCACACCGACGCGATGAAGGCGCTACGTTTCCTGGACACGGAGAGGGAACCGAACGAGTCTGATGGAGAGGAATGAATGGACTGATCCTTGCGAAATTTTGCCGCTCAAAAGGAGGGTGTCATGATTCGCAAGCTGAAGTCCGGAGAATACCGCCTGTACTCCAAAAAGACTGATCCCAAGACCGGAAAGCGTCGTAACCTGGGTACCTTTCGCACACGCGCCGCCGCGGAGAAGCATGAGCGCGACGTGCAGTACTTCAAGCGTCATTAGCACCTGGAACGATCGTACGTTCAGCCGAGCACTCGGTATAGGCTATCTGATCAAGCCTTGAGTTTAACCACAGTGACGATATGACCCTGAGCCCGGACCAGGGTGATGCGGGCGACCGCCTCGTCACCCTCACTCACCCGTCCGGATCGTCGGCCGTCGTCGCTCGCCACGGTGCGCACGTAGTGAGCTGGATCGACACAACCGGGCGGGAGCGGTTGTACCTGAGCTCCAGGGCGCAATTCGGTCCGGGTCAATCGATCAGGGGCGGTATTCCGGTCGTGTTCCCCCAGTTCGCCACGGGTCCGCTTCCCAAGCATGGGTTTCTCCGCACGCGCGGCTGGTCCGTGATCTCTCACCTCGAGTCCGCGGCCACCTTTCGGATTTCAGACGACGAGCGGACGCGCGCCCTCTGGCCATATCCATTCACCGCCGAGCTTGTGGTGGAGCTGGCCGAGACCCTCTCGGTCTCGCTCCAGATTACCAACACCGGAGACTCGCCGTTCGCATTTACCGCGGCACTCCATAACTATTTCGCGGTTGACGACGTCAAACGTGCGGTCGTGACTGGACTGTCCGATCTGGTGTACACGGACAAGGTCGCCGGCGGCGGTAGCTGCGTCGAAGACTCGCCTGCGCTGCGAATTGTGGAAGAGACCGACCGCATCTATGGCGCCGGACCCAGGCAGCTCGCGATCGATTCGGCACGAGGATCGAGCTCCACGTTGATCGGCTCGAGTGGTTTTGGAGACTGGGTGGTCTGGAATCCCTGGCGCGAGGTGGCGGGAACTCTCGCCGACATGGAACCCGGGGACTACCTTAAGATGTTGTGCGTGGAGGCGGCGAGGATAACGGAGCCGGTCGTTCTGGCCCCGAGCGCCACCTGGTGTGGCAGGGAAGTTTTGGGAACAACCTGAACTGGCCTAGCGGCTGGAATTCGCACATGGTGATGTATCCAACACGGACTGACGCGACAGTACTGGTCATCGACGATGAGCCCGAGATTCGGCATGTCGTCCACGCCGCGCTTCGATCCACCGTCGCGCGCGTGCTCGACGCCGCCGACGGCCGAACCGCTCTTGCCACGGTCAAGGCACAGACACCCGATCTCATCGTTCTCGATCTCGGTCTTCCTGATCAATCGGGACTGGATCTCTGCCGAGCGATTCGCGCACACTCGCTCGCTCCGATCGTGGTGCTCACAGCTCGTCACATCGAGTCCGACAAGGTCGCGCTGCTTAATGCGGGCGCCGACGACTACGTCACCAAGCCCTTCAGCACGTCCGAGTTCGCGGCACGCGTCGCTGCACAGATCCGCCGAGCACGCACTGCTCGACCGGGCACGTCAGGTGTCGTCGAAGCCGATGGGATGACCATCAACTTCACCACCCGGCGCGCTCAACGCGACGGCGCCGCAATCCGACTCACGCCGATCGAGTGGGCCATTTTTCGCGCGCTCACAGCAGATCCGGGCCGCGTCTACACGCATCAGCAGCTCTTCGACGCCGTGTGGGCCAGAGAGTTCGGCGACGCGCGACAGTATCTTCGCGTCCACATCACGAACCTCAGACGGAAGGTCGAGCGCGAGCCCACCCATCCGCGCGTGATCATCACAGAGCCCGGCGTGGGTTACAGATTCGGAGCTCCGCTGGCGCAAGAAGTGGCGTAGCTACCGATGTACATCGGCACCACGCTACGGTCACGCATGACGGCCTCCGTCGTGCTGTGGTACGGCCTGCTCGTGCTCGCCACCGTCGTGATGCACCTCGCGCGCAACACGCAGGAAAGCCAGGCTCACGTCGTTCTCACCTACCTCCTGATCGTGCTGGGCGGCAGCGTGAGTGGTGGTCGGCCGCTCGGATTCACGCTCGCCGCCGCCGCGACCATCCTGGTGTCGTACTACTTCCAGGTCCCGTTCGACACCTTCTCGCTGTCGAAACCGATAGATGCCGTAGTCCTCTGCGCCTTTTTCGCGACGTCCGGCACAACCACGTACCTCCTCGTGCGCGCACAGGAAGAAGCGGCACAGGCACGTGCTCGCGCGGAGGAAGTCGAACGTCTCTCCCACGAGGCGAGCCACGCGACGGCGTTGAGAGAGGCCGCTCGCTTCAAGGACATCCTGCTCGCGTCGGTATCGCACGATCTCCGGACGCCGCTTACCAGCATCAAGGCCCTCGCACAGGAAGCAGCCGATTCAGGCGACGAGAACGCGGCGATCATCGTCGCACAGACTGAGCGTCTCAGCAAGATGGTCGTTCATCTGCTCGACATGTCTCGCCTCAATGCTGGCGCCTTCCCGGTCACGATCGAGCTGAATACGGCAGAAGATCTCGTAGGCGCGGTGGTCCTCGAACTGAAAGGAGCACTCGGCGGTGACAGAATTCGCGTGGCCGTGGACTACGAAGCTCCCGCTCTGATCGGCATGTTCGACTTTGTCGAGTCACTCCGCATTCTCGTCAATCTCCTGGACAACGCTGTACGGTACTCACCGCTCGATGCGGAGGTCGATCTCTCGGTCACGAGGGCGGGGGACTGGCTGGAATTCTGCGTCGCGGATCGCGGTCCCGGAATTCCCAGAGATGAGGTGGAACTCGTATTCGAGCCCTTCTACCGCCAGACTACCACCTCCGGCTCGGTGCACGGCACCGGACTCGGTCTCGCCATCGCGCGGTCGCTGGCGGAGGCGCAGGGCGGCCGGCTTGCGTACGCCGCGCGACCAGGTGGTGGGAGCATCTTCACCCTCGGCCTGCGAGCGGTAGCGGCGTCGGCGCTGACAGTGGACGATGCCCCTATGGAACACTCCGCATTCTGATCTTCATATCATTCGTCAGCACTGCTTACCGTCCAACGGACAAATGACATGGCCCACTCGCCAGCTTTTCTCGCTCTGATCGATTCAGTACACACCGGCGTGCGCGACGTCAACGTCGCCGACACACGCAAGCGCATGCAGGATCAGCCTTCAGTCAGGGTGGTCGATGTCCGTGAGGACGCCGAATGGGCCGCCGGACACATACCGGGCGCAATTCACATGGGGAAGGGTGTGATCGAGCGCGACATCGAGGAGAAGATTCCCGACAAGGCAGCGGAGATCATCCTGTACTGCGGCGGCGGCTTCCGCTCGGTGCTCGCCGCAGACGCCATCCAGAAAATGGGCTACACCAACGTCGCATCCATGGCCGGTGGCTGGCGCGACTGGAAAGCGTCAGGCGCGCCGACCACCAGTTGACAGTGCCGACGGCGCAGTCAACGGGTCCCTATCGGCAGGGTCAGGTGGCTATATTCACGGGCTGATCCATCCCCGCGTGAGTCCCGCCGCGGCCTTGTTTGCCACCATTCGTTCCAGAATTCCGTGATACTTACAGCCATCATCGCCGCGACTCTCGCCTTCACGCCGGCCGCTACAACACCAGCGACAACGCCAGTGTCCTCCGTACTGGCAAGCCAGGCGCAAGCCGATTCCATTCCGAAGCACGAGTCTTCCAAAAAGAAGACCTCGAAGGCCACGAAGTCGGCCTCGCATGACACGACGCCGTCCACAAAGGTTGCTCCGCAGCCCGCGTTTACCGTCACGCCACTGCCGAACGCCATTCTCCCCAAAAAGCGCATCGTCGTGTACTACGGCAATCCGCTCTCAAAGCGCATGGGTGTGCTGGGCGAATATCCTGAATCGGTGATGCTGGGCAAGCTGCAGCAGGAAGTGCACAACTTCGAAGTCGCGGATCCATCCACCCCTGTCATGCCCGGACTGCATCTCATCGTGTCAGTTGCGCAGGGTGCACCTGGTAAGAACGGGACGTACCGGCTCCGCATGACCGACTCGCTGATCGATCACTGGTGCAAACTCGCGGAGAGCAAGGGATATCTGATATTCCTGGATGTGCAGATAGGTCACAGCACCGTGCAGGCGGAGCTGCAGCCGTTGTTGCCATATCTCAAGCGCCCGTACGTGCATCTCGCACTGGATCCCGAATTCTCCATGCACCACGCATCCGAGGGAATCGTACCCGGTCGGAAGGTTGGCGTCATGGACGCTCCGGAGATCAACTACGCCATCAGAACCCTCGCGGACATCGTCGCGCAGAATCACCTACCGCCAAAGATTCTTGTCGTGCACAGATACACGCAGAAGATGGTCACCAACTATCGCGATATCAGACCCGTCCCGGCCGTGCAGGTCGTGATGAACATGGACGGCTTCGGGCCGCCGTGGCTCAAGCGCGATTCATACGATGCATACGAACGCATGCAACCCGTGCAGTACTACGGCTTCAAGCTGTTCTACAAGAACGACAAGCCCATGCTGACCCGTGAACAGGTAGTCAAGCTCAAGCCGTCGCCGCTCTTCATCACGTTCCAGTAGCGCGAAACGCTGGGTTGATCGAATGATGGAATAGAAGAGGGCGCCCAACGAGGCGCCCTCTTTTGTCGTACAATGTCAGCACCCTGCTCCGAACACGGCCCAACGAGGATACATGACCACCAGACGCGACTTCCTGAAGACCACGGCGCTGGGCGCTGTGGCTGCAGCTGGCACCGCCAGCATCGCACGCGCGGGAACACTCATTCGCCAACCCGGAAGTGACTCCGGCGATCCCATGGCGAACGAGCTTGCGCTCGCGGCTATCCAGGCGGCGAAGGACGCCGGCGCTTCGTACTCCGACGCACGCGTGGGTCGCTATCGCCGCCAGTTCGTCGCAGCCCGGGAGCATCAAGTGATGGGAGTGAGCGACACTGAATCGTTCGGGATCGGAGTGCGCGCGCTCGTAAACGGTGCGTGGGGATTCGCGGCAACTCGCGATGTCACTCGCGCTGGCGCCGTACGCGCGGCACAGGAAGCCGTCCAGGTCGCTCGCGCGGCACGAACCGTCACGCGCACACCCGTCGTTCTTGCACCGACTCCCGCTGTCGCCGGAACATGGCGCACTCCTGTGCAGCTGGACCCCATCGACGTCCCGATCGAGGATAAGGTCGCGCTGCTGCTCGCCGCGAATGAAGCCGCCCTCAAGGTTCCGGGTGTTCGCTTCGCCAACTCTGGTCTCGCACTGCTGCGCGAGGAGAAGACGCTCGCTACTACCGACGGTACGCTCGTCACTCAGACGTTCGTTCGCGTGGGACCGTCGTTCACGGTAACCGCGATCGGTGACGGCGACTTTCAGTCGTATACCGAAGAGATGGCGCCGCGCGGTACCGGTTGGGAATACGTCACATCGCTCGACATGGTAGGCAACGCACCAAAGTGGGCCGCGCTCGCCGCCGAGAAGCTCACGGCAAGATCGGTGGACGTCGGCCGCTATGATCTGATTCTCGATCCCACCAATCTGTGGCTCACGATTCATGAATCCGTCGGCCATCCCACGGAGCTCGACCGCGCTCGTGGCTACGAGGCCAACTACGCAGGCACCAGCTTCGTCGCGCCGCCAGAAAAGATGATCGGCAAGCTTAAGTACGGCTCGCGCCTCATGAACATTCAGGCCGACAGAACACAACAGGATTCCCTGAGCCGCTGTGCCTGGGACGACGAAGGTGTCGCGGCTGAATCCTGGCTGCTCATCAAGGACGGTGTCTTCCACGACTACCAGACCGTCCGCGATCAGGCGCCCGCGATCTCGGCGTTGAACGGAGTGAAACATTCACACGGTTGCTCCTTCGCCGATTCCTGGGATTCGGTCCAGTTCCAGCGCATGCCGAACGTGTCGCTGCTGCCGGGCGAGCGCGACTACACACTGGATGACATCGTCGCCGACACGGATCGCGGCATCGTGATCAAGAACCGCGGCTCGTGGTCCATCGACCAGCAACGCTACAACTTCCAGTTCTCCGGCCAGGTGTTCTACGAGGTGAAGAAGGGAAAGATCACCGGTATGCTCAAGGACGTCGCATACCAGGCGCGCACTCCGGAGTTCTGGAACTCCATGGACATGATCGGCGGCAAGCGGTCCTACTGGCTCGGCGGCACGTTCTCCGATGGCAAGGGCGAACCGTCACAGTCAAGCTCGGTCAGTCACGGTTGCGTGCCCGCGCGTTTCCGCCAGGTGAACATCATTAATACGGCGAGGAACGTCTGATGGCTGACAACACAATGATGAGCCGCGACGACATGGAAGCGCTTGCGAAGCGCATCCTCGCGATGAGCACCGCCGACGAGACGCGCGTCAACATCCTGAGTGGAGCGACCGGTAACACGCGCTTCGCTGGCGGCGACATCACCACCAGCGGCGACGTGGACGATACCGTCATCACCATCACGAGCACAGTCGATGGCCGTCGTGCGTCGGCCACTACGAACCTCATCGATGACGCATCCCTCAAACGCGCCGTCGACACGGCGCAGCGACTGGCGAAGCTGTCACCCAGGGATCCGGAGCTTGCCCCCGAGCTGGGTGCACAGCAGTACCAGACCGTGAACGCCAACAACGCTGATGTCTCCAACCTCAGTGCCGCGCCGCGCGCGCAGGCGGTGCAGCAACTCATCGCTGCAGCGCGGGCGCCCGGCGGCGCCATGCCGATCGATCCATCAAGCATATTCGTCGCGGGTTTCCTTGAAGCGAGCGGCGGTGCACATGGTGTCGCGACATCGCGCGGACTGTTCGCGTATCACGCGAGCACCACCGTGTCACTGTCGTGCACCGCGAGAACTCCTGACGGAACCGGTTCGGGCTACGCATCAGCCGGCGGTCGCGCATGGACAGCCGTTGATCCGGCGGCACTCGGAAGGAAGGCCGCACAAAAGGCACTCGCTTCGCGGAACCCGGTCGGTATCGAACCAGGCCGCTACACGGTGATACTCGAGCCGCGCGCGGTCGCCGATTTCATTCCGTTGCTCATGGGCTCCTTCAACGCGCGCTCGGCCGATGAGGGCCGGAGTACATTCTCCAAGAAGGGCGGCGGGACAAAGATCGGCGAGAAGATCGCGGATGAGCGCATCACCCTGCTGTCGGATCCCTTCGACGCTGATCTGCTCGGCCAGCCGTTCGACAACGACGGCCTTCCGCTCAAGCGTGTAGTGTGGATCGAAAACGGAAGACTCAAGAACCTCGCGTACTCGCGTTACTGGGCTCAGAAGAAAGGCGTCGAGCCTACAGGTAGCGGCGGCGGTGGCTTCGGAAGAAATCCCGCCGGTCTAAAACTGGTCGGCGGCTCCAAATCCACGGAAGAGCTCATCGCCGGCACGGAGCGTGGCGTGCTCGTTACCCACTTCTTCTACATTCGCGCACTCGATCCGCGCACTGTCCTGCTCACTGGCCTAACTCGGGATGGAACGTTTCTCATCGAGAACGGGAAGATCACCAAGAGTATCAAGAACTTCCGCTGGAACGACAGTCCGCTGCTCTCGCTCGCGCGCATCGCCGATGTCGGCCGCGCGGAGCCCATCGAGGCTGGTGTGGTGATGCCGGCACTCAAGATCAACGACTTCACGTTTTCGTCACTGTCCGACGCAGTGTGATCCGCAGCGAGTTTATCTAAGGGAAAGCCGCGCGGCCACGTGGTCGCGCGGCTTTTCTGCAATTCGATGTTCTCCGCACGACACCGGAGAGGCTTCCGTCGCCGTGCTGCGTGACTCATTTTCATGTCATGAATTCACGCGTCCGTTATCTAACTTCCGCCGCAGTCGGCCTTCTACTCCCGGCGCTCGCGCCTGGTCAGGGTACCTTCGTCGCGCATACTGTCGCTCCCGATCCGGGCGAGGAGCGCCATCTCTCGAACATCCGCCAGCTCACCGCTGGCGGCGAGAACGCCGAGGCGTATTTCAGCGCCGACGGCAAGCGTCTGATCTTCCAGAGCTCTCGCGACGGGCGCTCCTGCGACCAGCAGTACCTTATGAACACCGACGGCACCAACGCGCACCGTGTTTCCAACGGGCTTGGCAAGACGACCTGCGGTTACTTCATGGACGGCGATCGCCGGATTTTCTTCGCGTCGAGTTCAGCGGTGGACACCGCCTGCACCCCGCGCCCCGATCCTTCAAAGGGTTACCTCTGGCGCCTCGATCCGTACGACATCTACACCGCCAACCCGGACGGCACCGGACTGAAGCGTCTCACCAGCTACGGGATCTATACCGCCGAAGGCATTGTCTCGCCCGACGGACGGAAGATCGTCTTCACCTCGCTCAAGGACGGTGACCTCGATATCTACACGATGAACGTGGACGGCACCGGCGTAAAGCAGCTCACCCACGCACTCGGCTACGACGGCGGGCCATGGTGGTCGCCGGACGGCAAGCGCATCGTTTACCGTGCATTTCATCCCACCGACCTAAAGGACGTGTCCGATTACAAGACACTATTGGCCGAGCGTTTAGTAAGGCCGAACAAGATGGACCTGTGGATGATGAACGCCGATGGATCGGATCAGCATCAGATCACGCACCTGGGCGGCGCGAGTTTCGGTCCGTCATGGACTCCGGACGGGAAGCGGATCGTGTTTTCCTCCAACTACCATACGAATCCCAAGCTGGGGAACTTCGACGTCTTTCTCGTGAACCCTGACGGCACCGGCCTCGAGCAGATCACGACCAACAAAACCTTCGACGGCTTCCCGATGGTCAGCCCGAACGGGAAACAACTAGTCTGGGCCTCTAACCGCCTCGCCGCTAACCCGCACGAGACCAACGTCTTTATCGCAGATTGGAAGAACTGATTTCGTCTAGACGGAATGGGGGTTGTCGAGGCTGGCTGGGCTTGATAGATGACCGGAACGCCTGAGCGTCGGGACCCGTGAAAGCCGTCATCCCGCCGAAGGGCGGGGATGACGGCTATCTGACCCTCGCGCGATCCTCGCCCACCCGCCAAAAACGAGCGACTACTCGCCCTTCTCTGTATTTTTGTCAATGTCCGCGAATTTGCCGTGATCCTGTCCCGGTAGTGGCTTCATCTTGTCGCCATGTTCGGAATGATCGAGCTCTTCCTTGTTCTTCTCAAGAAGATGCTCATCCGTGGGACGGAACTTTTGGTCGGTGCTCGGGACCTGACGCTGGCCCATAAATGATGGCTTCATTACCCTATCCTCGTTGCCTGGGTTAACCCTCGACCGTATCAGTTCACGATACGTGCCGAATGTCGAGCGGGGCGAGAGGATGGTGACGGGAGTTGCGACAGCCCCTCAGCCCGACACGCTCTCGATCAGACTGTTCCACCGCTCGAGCGCCCGATCCAGCTCTCGCCTCAACCGGTCCAGGTCCTTCCCCAGCTTCACCGCCCGCGCCGTCCCCGCCTGATCGGCATACAGCGCCGGATCCTCCAGAGTCTTCGTCAGCGCAGCGACCTGACCCTCGAGCTGCTCCACATTCGCCTCGGCTTCCTCGGCGCTGCGCTTCACGTTCCGCTTCGAAGCCCGCTCCTTCTCCTCGTCGGATTCACGGCGCCTGGTCTTCTGCTTCTCGTGGACCCTGCGAAGACCTTCCTCTTCTTCCGCGTTCACCCGCGCAGCATGCTCGCGCTCCTCGCTCGCAACTTCCCATTCCGCGAACGTTCCGGGGAAATCGGTGACGCGCGTCTCGTGTAGCACCCAGACCCGCGTGCACAGCGCGCGCAGCAGAGCGCGGTCGTGGCTCACGAGAATGACGGTGCCATCGTAACCCTCGATCGCGTCTTCGATTGCCTCGATAGACTCGACGTCCAGATGGTTCGTCGGCTCGTCGAAGATCAGCAAGTTGGCGCGGGATAGCATCATCATCGCCAACGCCACGCGAGCCCGCTCGCCACCCGACAGCGTCGCCGCAGTCCGGGAGGTCTCATCGCCCGAGAACCCGAACCGCCCCAGGTGACCGTAGATGAGCCCGCGCTCCCACTGCGGGCGCATGTCGCTTATCACGTTGTACAGCGTCTTATCGCCAGGCACCTGCGTCATATCCTGCCGATAGTACTCGACCGTGATCGAGCCGCCCATTTTGAGCACACCAGCCGCCGGCGCGCGGTCGCCTATCAGCGTCTTGAGAAAGGTGGACTTGCCTGCGCCATTCGGCCCGACGATACCCAGCCGCTCCGTCCTGTTCACGACCGCGTTCAGGTCGCTGATCAGTGTGCGGTCCTCGACCTTCACCGTCACGTGCTCGGCGACCACCACCTGATCGCCACCCCGTTCCTGCGCGTGAAGACGCAGCGCCATCGTGCCGCTCTCACCTGGCGGCGGGCTCAGACGCGCGACGCGATCCAGTCGCTTGCGCCGCCCCTTCGCCTGCTTCGAGTTCTGGCCCGCGAGGTTTCGGCGAATATATTCCTGCTCTTCCGAGATGACGCGCGACTGCTTGCTGAACGCCCGCTGCGCCGCGAGACGCCGCTCCGCGCGCTGACGCACGAATTCCTCGTAGCCGCATGCATACGGCGTCGCCGTCCCGGCTTCGAAGTGCAGCACGTGGTCGACGACTTCCGCCAGAAAGGCGCGGTCGTGGCTCACGAGCAGGACCGTCTTCGCCGTCTCCCGCAGGTACGACTCGAGCCACGCAGTGGTGTCCAGATCCAGGTGATTGGTCGGCTCATCCAGTAGCAGGACCTCCGCCGGACTCACCAGCTGCCGAGCCAGCCCAACCCGCCCTCTCTCGCCACCGCTCAGGTGCACGAGCGGCTGGGTGCGTGACTCGACCGGATCGAAGCCGAGCCCGTGAAGTACCGCATCCACGCGCGGCGCAAAGGTGTAGCCACCCTCGCGGTCGAACCGCTCCAGATCGCGCGAATACCGGTCCAGGTCCTTCTGCGTGCAGGCCTCACCCAGCTCCCCGAGCCGGTTCGCCTGATCAGCGAGCGACTTCTCGAGTGCCAGTAGCTCCGCGAATGGGCCGGCCGCAGCTTCCCAGACGGTCGAGGCTCCCTCGAAGTCCCGATGCTGGTCCAGGACCGAGATGCCCAGGGTCGGTGACTTCGCGACGGCGCCATTCGTGGGCTTCTGTACCCCGGTGATCAACTTGAACAGGGTGGTCTTGCCCGTCCCGTTGCGACCGACAATCCCCCACCGCTCGCCCTCGGCGACGGTGAACGTGATGTCCTTGAACAGGGTATTCGCGCCGAACTCGACGGACGCGTTCGAAACCGAAATGAGAGTCAACTTTGGGTCTGGCCTGAGCGTGGTTGCACGCCGAAATGTAACGGACGCGGCCGTTCTCTTACCGCCTTGGCGCCAGACCGGATGCGCTTCGCTACTCCGACGCTACTCCGACGCTACTCCGACGCTACTCCGACGCGATCCACGCCTTCCAGTCCTTCTCTACGAGACCAAGCGTCACCTTCTGGCCGAATCGTACCAACGGCTGCATGAGAAGGAGCGGCTCGTCCGCTAGCTTCGCGAGCCAGCTCTCGTCACTCATGCGTGCGTGCTGAAGGCCGAGGTCGCCGTAGCGCGGCGATTCCTTGTCGATGAGCGCACCGACGCCGAACTTTTGGGCGAACCGCCGCAGCTCGCCGAGCGAGGCAGCGCGTTCGTTCAGGTCAACAAAGTGAACCTTGACGCAACGCTCGGTGAAGAAGCGTTGAGCCTTTCGCGTGTCAGAGTTTTTTTTGGTGCCGAAGATCTGTACTTCCATGCATTGGAATTTAGGAAGCGAGAGAGATTTCGCAGCGTGCCCCAAACAGCACCTAGTTCCTATGCCGTCGGCTTCAGTATGCGAAGCACTGGATGGCCACCAATATCCTGCAGAGGGAGGTAGATCCGGTGCGTACGAGTATCAAGTCCCACGGTGTGCGCATGCGGTGCACGGTACTCACCCGCCGGTTTGAGCGTCGAACCATCTGCCCAGAATACGGAGAGAACTCCGCCTTCCGACGCGACATATAGCCGACGCCACGCAGCATCCCACGCAAGCACGTCCGGTGTCGCACCGACTGTGTGCGTGCTGATGACCTTCATAGTCGCCATGTCGATCACGAGCAACTTGGCGTTGCCCTCAGCCGACATGAAGAGCAGCCGGCCTGGCTCGTCCATCGTGAAGCCGTGTGGGTGCTCTGCTCCCGGTAGTGGGTATCGCTGAACGATCTTCTCGCTCGCCGGATCGATTGCGATGAGTTCGTTCGTCGTTTGCTCGGCGACCAGGACGCAGTGCGAGACAGAGTCGTAGTGCGTATTGCCAGCCTCTCCGCCGAGCGGGATTGCCGAGCGTTTCTCCCCAGTGCCTGCGTCGATGACGACGTCGGCGGCGCCGGATTCGTCCGAAACGAATATCTTGCCGACATCAGCGGCATAAGCGATTCCATCGGGAAACTGGATTCCGCGTTCCCGCTCCACAATCTTGAACGTGCGGTCATCGACCGTGACGAGCTCGTGGGCACCGGCTGCGGATACGAACGTCTTGTGAAGCGACGGAACAGCGAGAACGCCCGTTGCGCGGGGGACGCCTGTGATCACCTGGATGACCTTGTCGCTATCCGTTGAAAACACCAGCGTCTCGCCCGCATTCATGTGGTTCATCCAGAGTCGACCGGTTGTTGGATCGAAACTCTGGTAGTCGAACCGGTTTGGCGGACCTGGGAGCGGCAATTCTTTTACAAGCCGCAGCTCGGAGTTACCCGGCGCATGCGTAGGCGCAAGCAAACGGTGAAACCCAATCGGTGTGAGCGACGTTCGGGTCGCCATGCATGATTGGGTGGAGGATGCTTGGCGGCGCAGATTGTTGCCTGTCGTCGTATTCCGGGTCGACGCGCTGGCGTTCGTGACACCGAGTCCGGCAATGCCGCTGATTGCGAACATTGCAAGTATTTTGATAGTGCCATTCAGCATTCGACCCTCATATTCGAATTGTGATTGAAGATACAGCACCGACGCAGCCTTGGCGCTCACTTCAATCGGATTATCGACAGAACCAATGAGTCGCCACGAGGCACTTGGAACGACCGCCGCTATTATCGCGCTCCTTAATCTCGGTCGGAGCGCACCAACCAACCAAAACTCAGAGTAACATCCATGACGATCACCTGTTTCATTCGCTATCAGATCGACCCCTTCCAGCGGGACGCGTTCAAGACGTACGCCGAGAATTGGGGCCGCATAATCCCGCGATGCGGCGGGCACCTCGTAGGTTACTTTCTCCCCTACGAAGGAACGAACGACATTGGCTGGGGACTGATCGCATTCGACAGTCTCGCCTCGTATGAGAAGTACAAGTCCCTTTTGCAGCTGGATCCGGAAGCTCGCGAGAATTTCCTTCTGGCTCGAACCAAACGCTTCATTCTGCGCGAAGAGAGAAACTTTGTGGAAGTTGTCGAAGGGACGTTTGGGCCTCCATCCAAGGCGCTCTAAGTCGACTGCACGTCTGTGTTGCCCTCTCCGGCCATATCTTCCGACCGTGACTGATCTACCCCTCCAATACCGCTCCGCCTGGTGGATACCCGGTGCGCACGCACAGACTCTCTGGGGACGCATCTTCCGTCACCGCGCCCCCATCCACACCCGCGTCGAACGCTGGAACACCCCCGACGACGACTTCCTCGAAATCCACCGACTCGATGCACCCGCCGGTTCAAGTCCGAACACACCCCACGTCGCCATCTTCCACGGTCTCGAAGGCAGCATCCGCTCCCACTACGCTCAGGGGCTTCTTGGGGAGATGCACCGTCGCGGCTGGAGCGCGGACCTCGTTATCTGGCGCTCCTGCGGCAGCGAACCCAACCGCGCCCGCCGCTTCTATCACTCAGGCGAAACGGGCGACCTCGCCTTCGCGCTCGAGCACATGTCAGCCGAGCGACCGTGCGCTCCTCTCGCCGCCGTCGGCGTCTCACTCGGCGGGAACGTTTTGCTCAAGTTCCTGGGCGAGCAGGGCGATGCCGCACGCAATCTTCTGTTCGCCGCCGCCGGCGTGTCGGTTCCCTTCGACCTCGGCCGCGGCTCGGACAACATCAACCTCGGCTTTTCGAAGATCTACCAGAAGTACTTCCTCGATTCTCTGAAGCGGAAAGCGATCGAGAAGCAGACACGGTATCCCGACCTTCCGACGGCAGGTCAGGTCAACGCGATAGCGACCCTCCGCGGCTTCGACGACACGCTGACGGCGCCAATCCACGGCTTCAATGACGCCGTAGATTACTACTCACGATCCAGCTCCATTCATTATATACCGGACATTTCGGTCAACACCCTGCTCCTGAACGCGGTCGACGACCCGTTCCTGCCAGCCGACGTACTCGATCAGGTTGCAACGATCGCCCGCAGCAACCGCCGCCTCACGCTCGACTTTCCAGCACACGGTGGGCACGCGGGATTCATCGGAGGCGGTAATCCGTTTCGGCCGGTTTATTACCTGCAGCGAAGAGTGGGTGAGTTTCTTGCGAATCAGCTCGACCTGTCCAGCCGTACGTAGCTCGACTTCAACCGCAACCATTTCACGCCGCCAGTCATGCGAATCACGTCCATGATCGCCGTAGCACTTCTCGCAGCCGCGCCTGCAATCGCCTTCGCACAGGCTGGCACGACGCAGGACATGTCCGCGCACATGTCCATGCATGAGATGTCGTCGCAATCGACAGGGAGGATCGCAGACGATCCCAACCTGCCACCCGATGCAGACCACGCCATGGCGCGCCTCAACGCATCCCCTCGACACGGCGAATGGGTCATGCTCCACACCTCGGCGGGCGATTCACTCCATGCGTGGGTGGTGTATCCCGAACGCCGAACCAAGGCACCCGTGGTTGTCGTCATCCACGAGATCTATGGAATGAGCACTTGGATCCGCGCCGTCACCGACCAGCTCGCGAAGGAAGGCTACATCGCGATCGCTCCCGATCTCATTCCCAGCGCGAAGATTCCCGTTGGCGCCGACACGCTGTCGCAGCAGGAAGCTGTCGCGGCAGTGTCCAAGCTGAATCCCGTCAATGTCCAGGCTGGCATCACCGCGGCGGCTCAGTATGCAATGGCACTCCCTGCGGCTCTCAAGACGTACGGCGTGGTCGGATTCTGCTGGGGTGGATCTGCCTCGTTCGCGCATGCCGTGGTCTCCCCGACACTCGGCGCGTCCGTCGTCTATTACGGGACTTCGCCAAGCGCGATGGACCTGATGGCGGTGAAGGCCCCGGTGCTCGGCCTGTATGGCGGAAGCGATGCGCGCGTACTCGCCACCGTCGGACCCGCCGACTCGGTCATGAAGGTGCTTCACAAGACTTACGATCCACACGTGTTCGATGGCGCGGGCCACGGCTTCTTGCGAGCCCAGGGCGGCAACGACGGCGCCAATCTGAAAGCTGCCCAACAGGCATGGCCAGCTACGCTCGCCTGGTTCCGGAAGTATCTCAGTAAATGATGTCGCTGCACGAGTCAGTGATCATTGTCTACGCAGCCATATCCGGCGTCGGTCTGCTGGCGCTGGTGTACGCGA
>JBBRBY010000008.1:0-56230 GCA_038205315.1 Gemmatimonadales bacterium
CGCGATCACCATCGCGGCGGCGCCGTCGCCGATGCCGGATGCGTTTCCGGCTGTCACGACCCCGCCTTCGCGGAACGCCGCGCGGAGTTTGGCGAGTCCTTCGGCAGTCGATTCGGGGCGCATGTGCTCATCACGACGAAAGTCTTCGGTCTGGCGTGTCTTTGGATTCTTCACGGGAACGGGGATCACCTCGCTGTCATACACCCCAGATGCCCAAGCGTCCCGCGCCAGTGTCTGCGACCGCAGCGCCAGCTCGTCCGATGTGGCGCGATCGATGTGGTACTGCTCGCCCAGATTCTCCGCCGTGTCCGCCATGGATACACTGGCGAACGAATCCTTGAGACCCTCCGTGAGAGTATCTTCAAGGGCTGGCGCTTTCCCGAGCGGAACGCCCCAGCGGATTCCCCGGACCGCGTGGGGTGCCTGGGACATGGACTCGGAGCCACCCACGAGGCAGACTTCCGATTCGCTGGTGATTATCTCGAGTGCGCCGCTCACGACTGCTTGGAACCCTGAGCCGCAAAGGCGGTTTACAGTGAGTGCGGGCGATTCTGTGGGGCAACCGGATTTGAGGGCCACATGGCGCGCGAAATAGAGCGAATCGTTGGTAGTATAGAGAACATTTCCAAAGATCGTCTGCTGTATCGATGCTGGCGCTATTCTGGCGCGTTCGATGGCGCTCTTCGAGACGATGACGCCCAGGTCTATCGCTGAGACGTCACGGAGCGCGCCTCCGAAAGTACCGAACGGAGTCCGAACACCGGACAGAAACACAACGTCGCGATTCGAATTTTGAGTCCCCATGTGGAGTAATATATGGGGCAACATGGTCAGAGATCCTATGAGCCGTTCTGCGCTTCCGGCAGTCGCTGCCGCACTGTTTTGCCTGTCGCTGCCCGCCGTCTCACAGGCGCAGCGGGAGGTTCCGCGCAACTCCATCATAAAGCACAAGCCGGACTCATCTGCGGTGCAGAAAGACGGCTCGAGCGCTCCCGCCGAGGCGGCGCCGATGCCGGCCGGGATGGGAAGCATCATGGGCGCTGCCCTGGACTCGCTGCACGCGGGGATGCTCGCCGACGCCGGAATCACTGTGGTGGGTTTGCACGGCAGGCACGCAACGACGAACGGCAACGGCCTGTTTCGGATCGACTCGATTCCCGCGGGTCGTTACGTGCTGGAGGTGACGCATCCAGTCCTCGACTCGCTCGGTATCCGTCTGCAGTCGGATTCCGTTCCCGTTGTGGCGGGCCAGGTCCAGACGGTCGAGCTGGCCATCCCCAGCGTTCACACGTTGACGGAGAGCGTATGCACAGTGGCCAAGCTCCGCTTTGGACCGGGTGTAATTCTTGGACGCGTGGTCGACGCGGATACCGATGAGCCGGCGGTAGGGGCGGAGGTGTCGGTAGCCTGGATGGAAACGGAAGTGAGCCCGACAATTGGAGTGCGCACGTCGCCGCGGGTGCGCAAGACGACCGTTGCAGCCGACGGCACATACCGCATTTGCGGCGTGCCGTCCAACTTCAGCGGCACGCTGCAGGCGATCCTGGGCGGAGCGAAGACAGCGGAGGTGCCGATGAAGGTTGTGGATCAGGCGCTCAGCATTCGCAGTCTGTACATGCCACCCTCGGTCGTCGCGGGCACGGACAGTGGAGCCGGCAGGCCGGCGAAAGGTCCGCGCGCCGTGATCACCGGCAAGGTCACGAATGCTGGCGGTGTTCCGGTTCCCGGGGCTCGCGTGTCGGTGCAGGGCAGTACCGCTTCGGCTTCGACGGGCACGGATGGTCGCTTCACGCTCACGGGCGTGATACCTGGAACTCAGGCCATTCTCGTTCGCCGCGTCGGCTACACGCCAGTTGAGACGCCGATGGACATCACGACGCTCAAGACCAATCAGGTCACGGTGAGACTTGGCGTGTACACGCCGCTGCTGAGCGGAGTGGATGTGAAGGCCAAGTCGGATCCGATCGAGTCGACGGGCTTCGAGCGCCGGCGCAAGATGGGGATGGGCAAGTACATGGATCTTGCCCAGATCCGTGCCGCGAATCCGACTTACACTTCGGACATCCTGCGCCGTATTCCTGGAATCTACGTAGTTGGAAGCGGATCGAGCGCGACTGTCGCGACTACCAGACAGAACGGCTGCGTTGGTTTCGTTATCGACAACAATCCGGTTACGACGACCGCCGGACAGAGCATCGACGAGATCGTGGGTGAGAACGATGTTGTTGCGGTCGAGTTCTATCAGCCGGTGGACGTGCCGATGGAGTTCTCGAATGGCCAGAGCAGCGGCTGTGCGATGGTCCTGATCTGGACCAAGGGCAAGCTGGACCAGCGCACACCAAAGAAGTAACGGCGAACATCGTCGGTCCCGACGTAGATATCGATCCTACTTCAGGCTCTCGACCGGGCGGTCGCGGACAAGTGCGAGGCCGATTGCAAGAGTGATAGCTGTGATCCCGATCGGATACCACAGACCCGCGTACGGATTTCCGGTTCGCGCGACAAGCGCGGTCGCGATCAGTGGCAGAAAGCCTCCGAACCAGCCGGTACCGGCGTGGTGCACGAACGACACGCCGGTATAGCGCACGTTCGTCGGGAAGGATTCGACGAGCAATGCGCCGAGTGGTCCGGTGCACATTGCCGCGAGCACGATCTGGTAGAAGATGAGAGCGGAGAGCGCCGCAACATTGGGCACGCCGGACGCGGCCCGAGTCATCAGATGATAGGTGGGATACAGCGTGGTCGCCGCGAGCACGAACGCCGTCATGATCACTGGCTTGCGTCCCACGCGATCCGAGATGGCGCCGAACAGCACGAAGCACGGCGTGCCGAACACCAGCGCGATCGTCATGGACGTGTACGAAACTCCAAATGGTACCTTCAGCACCGTCTGCATGAAGAACAGCGCGTAGAACTGGCCTGTGTACCATGTCACTGCGTGTCCCGCGATCACGCCGAAGAGGAGCGTGAGCATCAGCTTCCAGCGCGAGGATCCAAACGCCTCGCGGATCGGTGAGCCACTCGTCTCTCCGCGATCGCGTGCCGCTGTGAAAACCGGCGATTCCTCGAGCCTTCTGCGAACGTAGTATGACACGACGACCAGTATCGCGGACACGAGAAATGGAATTCGCCAGCCCCAGTCGGCGAATGCTGCTTCTCCCGCCACCTTGCGCACCGCGAGTATGAGCAGCAGGGACAGCAGCAGCGCGACAGTAGCAGTCGTGTAGATGAAGCTCGTGTAGTAGCCGCGGCGCCCGGCTGGGGCGTGCTCCGCGACGTACACCGCCGCGCCGCCATACTCGCCTCCCAACGCGAGGCCCTGAATGAGCCTGAGCGTGACGAGGATGATAGGCGCGAGTACGCCGATGGTCGCGTACCCGGGAAGAAGGCCGATAGCGCAGGTCGAAGTACCCATGACGACGAGCGTGGTGAGAAAGGCCTTCTTGCGACCCAGCCGGTCTCCGATACGGCCAAAGAAAAGGGCACCGATTGGACGAACGGCAAAGCCGACCGCGAATGTCGCCAGCGTCTCGATGAAAGCCGCGGTGGGGTTGTTTGGCGGGTAGAACTGGTGCGCAAGGATCGCGGCGAGCGATCCGAATATGAAGAAATCGTACCACTCGATCATCGAGCCGGCGCAGGATGCCAGCAGTACCGTGCGCATCGAGCGCGGGGCGGCCGCGGAAGAAGTCATGCGGGAAGTTGCGGCTCGAACGAAGCGCCCGCAACTTTGCAAGGATGAACCAGACCCTGTCGTGACCCGAGCACCTGTCCTTTCGGTGGATCTGAACGCCGACATGGGAGAGAGCTTCGGCCGCTACTCGCTTGGAGACGGCGACCTGCTCGACGTCGTCACCTCCGCCAGCATCGCATGCGGGTTTCACGCCGGTGACCCGGTGGTGATGCGCGAGACCGTAGAGGCGGCGCACGCACGCGGTGTCGTGATTGGTGCTCATCCCGGATATCCGGATCTCGTTGGATTTGGACGCCGGGATATGGCGGTCACCCCGGACGAGATCGAAGCGCTTGTCGTGTATCAGATTGGCGCGCTTCAGGCCGTGTGTGTTGCCGCCGGTACTCGTGTGCGATACGTGAAACCACACGGCGCTCTCTACAATCGGGCGGCGCGCGATCCGGCGGCGGCTGATGCGATAGCGCGCGCGGTTCGGTCAGTCGATTCTTCTCTTGCGCTGCTTGCCCTTGGGGGGAGCGCCATGATCACCGCCGCCGATCGCGCCGGCCTTCGCGCCGTGACAGAAGGGTTCGTCGATCGCGCATACATGGCCGACGGTTCGCTCGTGCCACGCTCCGAGAGGGATTCGGTGCTCACCGATGTGGAGGCGATTGCCGCACGGGCCGTGCGAATGATCGAGTCCAGATCGGTTGTCGCCAGCAATGGAAGCATCGTCGCACTTGACGTAGAGTCGTTGTGCACTCACGGTGATGGCACGCATGCCGCCGCGACGGTACGGGGGGTGCGTGTTGCACTGGAGCGCGCCGGCATTCGTGTTGCTCCGTTCGTCACCGACTGACCAACCATGCCGCCTGATCCGCGCGTACCCGGAATCGCCCGGCTTGGCGATGACGCATTGCTTGTCACCTTCGCGCAGACGATCTCACGGGATACCGCAGCGAGAGTGCGCGCTGTAGCACGACGGCTTCGTGCGTGGCGATCGCCATCGATAGTGGACATCGTTCCCGCGTACACCACCCTGGCTGTGTACTTCGATCCTGCGACCGCCGACGCCGGCGCCGTTCAGCGAGTCGTGGAGCGTGCGCTTTCCGTCGCCGACACCGGCGAGGATGAGGATTCCCGGCTCATCGAGATTCCGGTGCGATACGACGGACCAGATCTATCGGAGGTGGCGGAACGTACCGGAATGACGGTGCGCAAGCTGATCGAGGCCCACGTTTCGCCGCTCTATTATGCGTACATGTCCGGTTTCGTTCCCGGCTTCGCGTACCTGGGCGATCTGGATCCAGCTCTCATGCTGCCTCGACGCAGTGTCCCCCGCGTGCGTGTGCCGGCTGGCTCGGTCGCCATAGCGGGAGTACAGACAGCGGTATATCCGCTGGGCACGCCTGGCGGCTGGCATCTTATCGGGACCACGAGCGCCGTACTGTTCGACGCGGGGCGCGCAGAGCCTGCGCTGATACGCGCCGGCGATAGCGTGCGCTTCGTCGAGACGGACACGTGATAACCGTCGTCGCCGCGCCGCCGTTCGCGACAGTGCAGGATCTGGGTCGGTTCGGCTATCGCGATGTCGGCGTACCGGTGTCCGGTATCGCGGACCGCGATAGCGGAGTCGCGTTGAATGCGCTCCTGGGCAACGAGCCCGACGCCGCAATGATCGAATGGGCCGTCGCGGGTGGCGTATTGCGCTTCGACGCTCCCGCGCTGATCGCCATCGGCGGCGCCGATGCGCTGTGCCAGTTGGACTCTTCAGATCTGGAACCGTGGCAAGCAACCCGCGTTACCGCTGGTGCGGAGTTGCGCGTCGAGCGCATCCTGCGCGGGAGATTCCTCCTAGTTGCGGTAGCCGGTGGAGTGGATGTTCCCCGCGTTCTCGGGAGCCGATCAACCTTGACTAGTGCGGCGATCGGCGGACACGAAGGCCGCCGACTCCGGAACGGCGACCGGCTGAACAAAGGGCCGGCGATTGATGTTCCGGCTTCCGGCCTCGTTCCCTCGATACCGAAGCGGCACGCGCTTCCGCTCTCAATCGTCCGCGGACCGCAGGCATCTCTATTCGATGAAGAGACGTGGACCACTTTGCTCGGATCCGGGTTCACGATTTCGATATCGTCGGACCGGAGTGGCTACAGGCTGGACGGGCCCGCTATGCGCCATCGCGCGGAAGCAGCGTTGCCATCGGAGCCTGCATGTGTTGGCGCGATCCAGGTGCCGGATGGCGGCACACCGATCGTGATCATGCATGACGGGCCGACGGTCGGTGGCTATCCCAAGATGGCGGTGATTCGCAGGTCGTCGCTCTCACGCTTTGCACAGCTGGCACCCGGCGATCCCGTTCGATTCACCCTCGATACGCCTGACTGAAAGCTGCGAACTCGCTACACCGTCGCCGCAGCATGGGCCTGAGCGCCGGGCTTTCGTGGATCGTCGATGCCCATGGCGATGAAGAAGCCGATCATTACAAGCACCGCGGATACCGAGAACGGAATGGAGTGACCGAACCGGTCGTATGTGAATCCGGCGAAGATCGGGACTATTACGCGCGCGAGCCCGCCGAACGTCTGCTGCACGCCCATGTACAGACCGCGCTCGTTGCGATTGATTACGCGCGAGAGCAACGATGTAACGCATGGAAAGGTGAACGCGGTGCCCAGCGGGATGAGCGTGACAGCCAGATAGAGCGTGATGTACGTTGGCATGACCGGGAACGCTGCGAGCCCCAGCGCGAGCATGACGAGTCCAATGCGCGACAGCCGTACCTCTCCCCATCGGTCAACGGCCTTCCCCAGAATACCCGCGCGCGTGATGACCGATATGGTTCCCATGAACGTGAAGATGACCCATATGCGGTCGGCGGTGACGCCGAACTTGTCTGCCAGAAAAAGCGCGAGGATGGCCGTGATTCCCTGGAACGCGCCGATACCGATCGCGTACACCCATATCAGCCGCGACGCGGGCTCCTTCGCGTGACTGAACACGTGCCGAATCGCAATCATCGACGCGCCAGGTTTGCGCTGCACCTGTCTGGCTTCGGCCATGTCGCGCGATTCGGAGAGAAAGCGCCACGCGAACGCAATGTTGAAGAGGCACAGCGTGGCCGCGATCAGGCCGGGCCCGTGAACGTGCAACAGCTTGAGCGCGAACGAGCCGATCGGCGGGCCGAGCGCGACTCCGACGTTGGTTGCGGCAGAAATCCAGCCGAGTGCCTTCGCGCGTTCTTCGGGCTCTACTGCGTCTGCAACGTATGCCTGCACAACTCCAGTAGTTCCGCCACCGGCACCCTGCACGATGCGCGACAGCAACAGCAACCACAGTGTGGTCGCGTAGGCGAACACCACGTAGGCAATCGCCGCCGCTCCGAGCCCAATGAGCAGCGCCGGCCTCCGGCCGTGTCGATCCGAGACTCGTCCCCAGAATGGCGCGCTCAGTAGCTGGGCAGCCGTGAAGGAGGACATGAGCAGCGCGACCATAAGTGCGCTTGCGCCCAGCGTTCGCGCGTAAAACGGCATGAGCGGAAGGATCATGAGCAATCCGACCATATCCACGAACGCCGTGATGATCAGCGCAGTGAGCCGTCCGAGCGCGGCGTTGCGAGCCACTATGCGATGTCCACGTGAGGGCGACTGTCGGCGGTCGCAGGACCGATGACCATCCGTTTCGGCCGGGCTCGCCTCACTCGATTACCAGGGCCGACCATTGCCGCTCCGATGTAGGTGCGCGGCGGCCGCGGCCCGGGCGAGTGGTGGCGTTGCATCCGGGATGAATTTAGTATGCGGAGCGTTCGCCGGGACGCGATCCGCTGACTGCGCGCCCGGCCGCGGCGGCTCCGTGCGGATCGCCCGAGCCCGTCCTTTAGGCTTCCGCCCGTCCCAGCGCGGCTGGCGCGATCGCGCGGCCCACGACGCCAGCGAGCGCAACGATTGTGAGGACGTAGGGAATCATCTCTATAAACTGCGAAGCGACGACGTGGTTGCCCTGCAGGTGGATCTGTACTGTCTCTGCCGCCGCGAACAACAGGCAGGCCGCGCCTGCCCGGAGCGGACTCCAGCGACCGAAGATCACAGCGGCGACGGCGATGAACCCGCGTCCAGCCGTCATTTGATCGGTGAACTGATGTTGGTCGAGAGCCAGGAACACGCCGCCCATCGCGGCAAGCGCACCCGATAGCATCACCGCGAAATACTGCACGCGTCGCACTGGCACGCCGACACTCGCGGCTGCCTCCGGCTTCTCCCCGGTCGCCCGGACCCGCAATCCAAAGCTGGTCCGGAAAAGTATGAACGCGACGAATGGCGTCGCGAGCAGACCGAGCCAGATGAGAGGGTCGCCGTATCCCGCGGCAAACCCGGCGACCCGCGGAGAGTTCGACGAGCTGCCAAAGAGAAGCTTGAGGAAGAATCTCGTTACACCGACGGCGAACAGGTTGATCGCGATGCCGACGATTACCTGGTCCGCTCGAAAGCGGATTGATGCGACCGCGTGGATGAGTGCGAGCACCACTCCACCGGCGATGCCGCAGGCCAGACCGATGACCGGTGAACCGGAATAGAACGTGCCCACCACGGCTGCGAACGCGCCGCCGAGCATGTAGCCTTCCAGCGTCAGCGAAATGATGCCAGCGCGCTCTGCGATCACGCCGCCCGCCGCCGCGAACAGATAGGGGACGGCGATTCTCAGCACCTGCGTGAATATCGCGAAGGAATTCATGGTCTCAGACCGCCGTCGCTGGTGGCTCGAACGGAGCCGGAGGTGCGGGCACGGAAATCGGGCGCCGGCGTGAGCCAAGCAGGATGCGACGAACTTCCGGCACGGACGCCGCTATTGCGATGATTACCACTCCCTGAAGCACGTCCACCATCTGCTTGGGCACGAAGGCGTTCACCGCGAGCCCACCCTGCGACAGAGTCGCGAAAAACAGCGCGGCCAGCAGGATTCCGACAGGATTATTGCGGCCCACGAGTGCGACGGCGATCCCGAGGAATCCGGTTCCGCCCGCGAAGCCGTCCTCATAGTAGTACTTGTAGCCGAGCACGAAGTTGATTCCACCCAACCCCGCGATCATGCCCGATACGGTCATCGCGCTGAAGAGAACGCGACGTACGGAAATTCCACCGTACTCTGCCGCGTCCGGCTGAAGTCCTACCGCGCGGAGCTCGTAGCCGGCGCGCGTGCGGAACATGTAGAACCACATCGCGACCGCGGTGAGAAGCACTACCACCACCGAAAGATTGGCGGCAGATCCATGGAACGCGGGCAGCAGCGAGCTGAGGCGCGCGATCGCGCCCGCGTGAATCTCGGGCGTGTGCAGTGTCTCGGGTACGCGCAGCCGGGTCGCGATGAACCAGTTCAGCAGCGCAAGCACGATGAAGTTGAGCATGATCGTGGTGATCACCTCGTGCGCCCCGAATCTCACCCGCAGGTAACCCGGAACCGCTCCCACGACACTACCGGCAGCGGCGGCGCCGGCGCAGCCGAGTACGATGGCGATGATCGCCGGAAAACCGACAGGGAGCGCGAATCCGACCAGCGCGGCGGCGAGTCCGCCGGCCGCGAGTTGGCCTTCCGCGCCGATGTTGAACAGACCGGCGCGATACGCGAACGCTACCGCCATACCAGTGAACGAGAGCGTCGTCGCCTTGTACAGCACCTGCCCAAAGCCGTATGCGTTACCCCAGGTGCCCTCGAGCAACAGCCGCCAGACCACCAATGGCGACTGATTGAAGCTGAGCATCAGGATGTCGCCGGCCACGAAGGCGATGAGAATGGCGACGATTGGAGGAAATAGCGCCTCCTCGATCTTCTCGCGCTGCTCGGCGGTCACGCGGCCACTCTCGCACCGGTCATGTACTCGCCCAGAAGCTCTTCGCTTGCGTCTGCCGCGGGCATCACCACGACAATTCTGCCTCCGCACATCACTGCCACGCGATCCGAGAGCGACAGCACCTCGTTCAGCTCGGCGGACACGAGCAGGATGGCCTTTCCGGCGTGGCGCGCCGCCATAAGGCGCGCGTGAATGAATTCGATGGCACCAACATCCACGCCGCGCGTCGGTTGCGACGCGAGGAGCACCGAGTAGTCACGGCCGCCGCCCATCTCACGCGCGACGACGACCTTCTGCTGGTTGCCGCCGGATAGCGCACGCATGGGCGCCGCAGCGTTGGAAGGTCTGATGTCGAAGGCCTCGATCTGTCGTTTCGCATATTCCGCAATGGCGTCACGATCCAGCACACCGTTGCGTGCGAATCGGTGTTGCATGCCCAGGATCAGATTGTCGGCGACGGTGTAATCCATCACCAGCCCGCGGCGCTGCCTGTCCTCCGGGATGTGCGACAGGCCTGAATCCGTGCGCTGGCGCGGCATCGCGAGGGTCATATCGAACCCCGCAATGCTGACGCTCCCGCTCGTAATCGAACGCAGGCCGGCGATTGCCTCGATTAGCTCACTCTGTCCGTTGCCCTCGACGCCGGCAATTCCGAGAATTTCACCCGGACGGACCGTGAGCGACACGTCGTCCACGTCGCGCGGCTTGCGCAGTCCCGGCACCACCAGGTTGCGGACGATCAGGCCCGCCTGTGAGTCCTGTCCGGAAGCCGGAGGCTGCGTGCCCGGGGTCACGGTATCGGTCACGATCGCGAATTCACGAGTCGTGAGGCGCACGTGCCGTCCGACCATCGCCTGCGCGATCTCGGCGGGGTTCGTGTCCGCCGTACTCAGTCGAGTGACCGTCGCGCCGCCGCGCATCACCGTGATGTTATCGGACAGTTCCATCACCTCGTCGAGGCGATGGGTGATGATGATCACCGTTCCGCCGTTGTTGCGCACCCGGCGAAGGACGTGGACGAGCTCCTTGACTTCCGGTGGTGAGAGAACTGCGGTTGGCTCATCCAGCACCAGGATCTTCGCGCCGCGATAGAGCGTCTTGAGGATCTCCACCCGCTGCGCCTCGCCGACCGACAGGTCGGCGACGAGTCGTGTGCCGTCGATGACCAGTCCGGTTTCCTCGCCGAGCCGCTTCACGTTCGCCACAGCGCACGCGTAGTCGATCTGGCCTCTGCTCGTGGGCTCCTTGCCGAGCACCAGGTTCTCCGCCACGCTGAGCGTCGGGACGAGCATGAAGTGCTGGTGCACCACGCCAACGCCTGCAGTGATCGCGTCTCGGGTGGTCCATCCGGTAACGTCGCGCCCATTCACCTCGAGAGTGCCGGAATCCGGCGCGATCAGTCCGCCGAGTACGCGCATGAGAGTGGACTTTCCAGCTCCATTCTCGCCAACCAGCGCGTGAATCTCGCCTGCGCCTACTTCGAGCGTGGCGTCACGATTGGCCCGGACAGGCCCGAACGACTTGCATACGTCGTGCATGCGTACCGCGAGCGGCGCGCTTCCGGAATACGTCATCTTTCGATGGGTACCTTGATCTTGCCGGCGATGATGTCAGCTCTGATCTCTTCGATCCTCGCGCGCACGGAATCGGGGATGAGGGCGCGGTTGTGCGAGTTGTACACGTATCCCACGCCGTTCTCCTTGAGACCGAATGAGTACACGCCACCGTGGAACGTGCCGTTATGAACGCGTCGGATCACGTCGAACGTGGCAGCGTCCACGCCTTTCACCATCGAGGTGAGGATGTAGCCGGGCGCCTCATCGTACTGATCCGCGTCCACGCCGATGGCGAGTTTGTGCGTGGTTCGCGCGGCCTCGAACACACCCTGTCCCGTCGCTCCACTCGCGTGGAAGATGATGTTCACACCTGACTGGTACTGGCTGAGCGCCAGCTCCTTTCCGCGGCTTGGATTCTTGAATGCCTCAGGTGTGACGCCCGCGTACTGCGCGATCACCGTACAGTTCGGACAAACGTATTTCACCCCAGCCGTATATCCCGCCTCGAACTTGTGAATGAGCGGAATGTCCATCCCACCCACGAAGCCCACCTTCTTGGAGTGTCCAACCAGAGCAGCCAGCGCGCCTACCAAAAAGGAACCTTCCTCCTCGCGAAACTTGAGAGCTGCGAGGTTGGACGGCGGTTGTATGACCTTGCCCGTGGAATCGTACGAGAGGGCCAGGTCGATACCAGCGAAATTGATGTGCGGATATTCACGAGCAAGGTTGGTCAGGTCATCGGTGAAGATGAATCCGACGCCCATGACCAGGTCCATCTTCTCTGCCGCGAGGAGACGAATGCCCGACTCGCGATCGGATCCGTCCCCGGGTTCGATGTAGCGTACATTGACGCCAAGCACTCGGCGAGCGCTGTCCGCGCCGGCGAACGCGCCATCGTTGAACGACTTGTCGCCGCGTCCGCCAACATCGAAAACGATGCCGATGTTGGTGCCCGAACGCGCATCGGTCGCGCTTCCACGACCGATGCCAGCGAACATTAGCGCGGCATGTGCCGCCAACAGGATTACTACCGCAATTATCAGCTTTCGCACGGGGAGTAAATATAGATACGGACACGCCCCTCGGCTCGTTATGGCTCCGGCGGCCATCCCTTGCACCCTCGAGCGCAGCCTATACCGCGGGCAAGAAGATGACCGAATTTGTCACTGGCAGTTAGAACTATCCGATCCAGAGGAGTGGGGCCGGGAAGCAAGTCCAGTGTGGGCTCCGGTCCCCCTATCCAGCCGTGAAGGCTCGCGGTCAGGCTGGAAACGGTGAAAAGCGCGGAAGTGGAGCCAGTCTCGAAGAACGCCCCGGTATAGGTGAACGCGTTCGGAAACGGTTCAGTCCACACATTGTAGTCCCCGCGGCACTGCTTGCTGAACGAACCAGTGCGGCCGTTACTCGTGAACTCGGCATTTTCGCTGCACGGTCCGCCTCCCCACGAAGTCTCCGGAATCGCGAAGGGCGGAATCGGCACCGTCTGACTGGTCGATAGAAACAGAACCATCCATTCGGCAGATAGCTTCTCGTTCACTGAAACGGCAAGGGGCGCTGGAGCGACGGCCACTCCACCGATGCCGCGCATCGACCGAGTGCTGGCGGTGACACTGGTGCCGCCGACGTACCGCGCCGAGACCACTCCATCGTCTGCAACGCGAACTGCGCGCTGCCAGTCCGTCTGCGACTCGGCGCGCCAAATGAGCCCGCGGCGTCCATCCAGATCATTACCGTCCATGTCGAGAAGCGCAGCCTGGAATGCGCCGGTGCCGCCCGTCCGGAGCTCGAGGGCCTGTGGCGTAACGCGCACTTCGCCGAGTGCGCAGCTTCGGTACGACGAAACGAGCGCTGCTTCCACGCGCTCTCTCATCACGGCGGGCTCGAGATAACTCTCCACCGCACCGTGCAGGCGCAGAGCCCAGCGTAGAGCTGCCGCTGACGCCAGGCCCGCGATTCGCGCGCGCACCGAGCCGGTGCGCTCTGCCAGCGCTGAATCCGACATCGGCGTTCCCACCTGCGGAAAGCTGTTGCCACCGAGCGAGAGGATGATGTCGCCCTTGACGACCAGTCCTCTGAGATGACGCGAGGAAATCGGCCATGCGTGACTCGTTGGTGAGGCAAGCGCAACACCGCCAATGCATGTGGAATCGCGCGGCTGTGAGTACTGGCCGCGCGCTGCGAGGAGCGAAAGCGCCTGCTGCACCATCAGATTTCCCTGCGAGTGCATGACGAAGACAACATGGCGGCCACTGTCGCGCAGGCGGCTAGTGAACGCAGCGATCGAATCGACATCCACTGGCCGAGTGCTGATTGTGCGCTTGAGCACGTTCGAGTACTGCGTACCGACCTCGAGAAAGTCCGTGAGAATCGCGAGTGCTCGTGGCTCGGTGCTCCCGAGGCAACGCGCGACTTCACCAGGAAGGGAATTGAGCCCGAGCCAGTCACCCTTGATGCCGAGCTCGAGAACGCAGCGGTCTTCGGCGCTCGTCTCGTTCGCCATGGCGCTTCGGTTGTACATGAGCTTGACCTCGTACGGAACCGCCGCACCCCAGCGAGTACCACGTGCGATCAGAGCCACGTGATGCGCCGCGAACAGTGCACCGAGGGGGGTGGTGAGGATTCCGTTCACATAGGCGATGGTGACTGTCTCCGGCGCCGTGGTCCTCGCTGCCGCCAGTGCGCCGGTGGGCACGTCAGGGGATTTTAGAGGCACCAGGACCGTCGTGGCGATCCCGCCTCCGCCGCCGCCGCCGCCGCTCCCAGGCTCAAAATCTCCCGTTCCGGAACCAGCTTCCAGAACGTGACCAGTGAGCGCCGCATCAAGCTGCGGCAACGCCGCGGCGTCTGATGGACGCTGAAGGATCGTGAGCTCCACGCGACGCAGCCGCTCCAGGATACCGGCCGTGTCCGTCATCGCTTCCAGTTTAGTGAGCAGCCGTTGCGCTGAACGCGGCTTATCCGCTGCCTGCAGGAGCGCGCGCGCGTCGCGAAGGATCCATTCGTCACCCGGAAGCACCGCGGCCTCACGATCCGCCGAAGCGACGAGCACGTGCGACTCGTTCATCAATACTCGACCGCGTTTCGCGATGGGACTCTGGTCCAGTGTGACAAGCAGGTTACGGTAACCGGAGTCGGCAGCAAAGTTGTATGTAACGCGGTCGCCACGGCGTACCGTGTACGTCTGGCTGACGAGATCTCCCGTGACTCCAGGCTCGGAGATCACGGTCAGTGTCACCGGCGGGAGAAAGATCTGGAATCGCACCCTCAACACGTTTCTCGCAGAGACGAACGCGTAGCGCGCAGTGTCGAGCGGCGGCGGAATGTAGCCATCGTCAACGATTTTGAAATCCGTGAAGCCGATGGTCGTGTCACCCAGCGTCGCGGTGATCCGGTATGCGATCGCCGTATCAGCCGTGATGGACCGTGTCTTCCAGCTGAACGAATACGCCTGCTGATCGACCGAAATGCGCGTCGTGGAGTCGGCGTCATTGCCCGAGCTGAAGCGCGCCATGATTCCCGCGCTGCACTCATCGCCGTCGAGACGGCAGATCGAGACACTCGGCGCGAGAGTGGTGTCCAGTATGCCGCGCGGATGGTGTCGGGGCCCGAGCGGCGCAAGGAAGATCGTTTCCGGTGATCCGGAGTCGCCGGGTGAGTTGATCGATTCGGATGCGATGATCGGCGACGTGCTGCCGGGAGCTGTGGGAGTGTCGCGACATCCGAACTGCGGCGAGATCGCCAGCGCCAGGATGACAAGGGCACGACATTGGGTCCGCGTTTGTTTCGGGTTCATCGCCGTCTCCGAGGGGATTGGACCGCCACGTTAGGGCGGACGGCGACGAGCCGAGCAAAGCGTCGTCATGCGCCCCCCATCAGAGCGGCGCGGGCGCACGTCTGGACGGCGCCGGGCGCGCGGGAGAGCCGCGTGGTGCGCGGCAGCCCGCTATCTTTCGTTCATGCCAGAGCGCATACGCACCCGGTTCCTGGTGTTGGGAAGCGGAGTCGCCGGCCTGCATACAGCGTGGCGTGCAGCGGAATCGGGAGATGTGGTCGTGCTTACAAAGCGATCGCTCTTCGATAGCGCGACCGCGTACGCGCAGGGCGGAATCGCCGCCGCGCTTGGAGCGGGAGACTCGCCGGATCTGCACAGGCGCGACACGCTTGCCGCCGGTGCCGCGCTGTGCGACGCCGCCGCCGTCGAAGTACTGGTCGAGGAAGGACCGGACCGAGTGCGCGAGCTCATGACCGCAGGCGCGCAGTTCGACCGGGATACATCCGGAAACCTGCAGCTCGGCCGCGAGGCGGCGCACTCACGCAGGCGAATTGTACACTCGCACGGGGATCAGACCGGCGCCGAAGTTGCGCGCACGCTTATTGAACGTGTGAGAGCGTCGGCTTCGATTCGAGTCTCGGAGAAGACGCGCGTGCTCGACCTGATAGTGGATGGCGGCGCGTGTGTCGGCGTGCGCGCGACGGTGGCCGGCAAGGCGACCGAATTCATCGCCGACGCGACGGTACTGGCCACCGGCGGTTGCGGCCAGGTATATCGCTACACGACCAATCCGGCAGTGGCGACGGGTGACGGGTACGCGATCGCGCATCGTGCGGGCGCGAAGCTGGCGGATATGGAATTCGTCCAGTTTCATCCCACTGCCCTGGACACGCCGGAAACGCCGCTCGCTCTCGTGTCGGAGGCTGTGCGCGGGGAAGGCGCGACACTCGTCAACGATCGTGGCGAGCGGTTCATGCTCAAAATCCACCGTCTCGGCGAGCTGGCACCGCGCGACATAGTTGCTCGCGCGATCTTTCGCGAGCAGCGCGCGGGTCGTAAGGTATTTCTCGACGCTACGCGCTTCGAACGCCCGTTCGAAGAACATTTCCCTGGCGTTTTTGCTCTCTGCATCGCGCGCGGAATCAATCCGAATACCGATCTCATCCCTGTCACACCGGCTGCGCACTACATGATGGGCGGCATAGTCACCGATCTGGCGGGGCGAGCGAGTCTGGCGCGGCTTTACGCGTGTGGCGAGGTAGCTCGCACGGGAGTGCACGGTGCGAATCGTCTCGCGTCCAACTCGCTGCTCGAGGGGCTGGTGTTCGCTGAGCGGGTCGCGCGCGATATGGTGACTTCGGAGCCGTTGGGTTCGGAACCGCCAACAATGATGTGGAGTGCACCGCCGTTACTCGATCGCGGGGCGGCGCAGGTCGCGGCGGACGACGTGAGGAGCGTGATGTGGTCGAACGCGGGAATCGATCGAACGGCGGAGGCTTTGCGGGAGTGTCTTACAACGCTGGATTCGATAGCTGCGCGTCTGCCCGCCGGCGCAACCGAGGAAGCGAACATGGTCCAGACCTCGCGGCTCATCGCGGAAGCCGCGCTCCTCCGCAAGGAGTCTCGCGGCGGACACTTCAGGCGCGACTTCCCGCGCCCGAAGAACAAGTGGCGTGATACACATATTGAATGGTGAAGCGAACGGTGAACGTTTTTCATAGCAAATGAGCGACAGCATCCCTTCCAGTCACGAACAGGACCTGGTTGATCGTATAAGATCCCGCGCACGTGAGCGAAATGCGGTAATCCTCGCGCACAACTACGAGCGTCCCGAAGTGCAGGACGTGGCCGACTTCGTTGGCGACTCGCTCGGCCTGAGCCGCGAGGCGGCGAAAACCGACGCGAGCGTCATCGTGTTCTGCGGGGTCCACTTCATGGCCGAGACGGCCGCCATACTGTCGCCGGACAAGACGATACTTCTTCCCGACATGGCCGCCGGTTGCTCACTCGCCTCCACGATAGACGCAGCGCAGCTGCGCGAGTGGAAGAGTGATCATCCGGGAGCCGTCGTCGTGAGCTACGTGAACACGACGGCAGAAGTGAAGGCGGAGAGCGACTACTGCTGCACCTCCGGCAACGCCGTCGAGATCGTGAACTCCATACCGCAGGATCGCGACATTCTATTTCTTCCTGACATGTTTCTTGGCGCGCACGTTCGGCGTGTGACTGGCCGCGAGAACATTCACGTGTGGATGGGGGAGTGTCACGTGCACGCGGGAATCGACCCGGAGAACATCAACACGCAGCGAGCGGCTCACCCGGGAGCGGAATTTCTCATCCACCCCGAATGCGGTTGTGCCACAAGTGCGGTGGAAGCCGTGTCATCCGGTGCCGTCAGCGCGGAAGGGGTGCAGATACTCTCGACGGAAGGAATGATCCGAAGGCCCGCGATCTCGGATTCGAGCGAGTTTATCGTTGCGACCGAGGTCGGAATTCTACATCGCTTGCGCCGCGAGAATCCGACCAAGCGCTTCTTCCCCGCCAACGAGCTGGCGGTGTGCGCATTCATGAAGGTTACGACGCTGCCCAAGGTTCTCGCTTCGCTCGAGCACATGCAGCATCGCATCACGGTCGATCCGGGCGTTGCCGCGCGGGCGCGGCTCGCGATCGAGCGAATGGTCGCGGTGGGCGGGGGTGCTACAACGCCGCTGTCGCTCGCACCCGCGACCGCTGAGGATCCTGGCGAATGACCGAACCCGTAAAGCTCAAGGATCCATCTCTGGCGCGCCTCGCGGAGTTCGCGTTCTCACCGGAGGAGCGACTCCGGTTTCCTCTGGACGCCGCGCACCGGGCGAGGGTCGTTCACGCGGCGCTGGAGGAGGATGCCGCCGACGCCGACGTCACAACCAACGCCACAATCGACCCCGAGCGTGGCGCGCGCGCGGCGCTGGTTGCGCGGCGCGCCGGCGTGGTGTGCGGCACTTTACTCGCCATCGAGGCCTTTCGCCAACGGGATCCCTCAATCGCCATTCGCGAGGATTCGCACGACGCGCGTGAGATCGATCGCGGCGACACGATATTGTTCCTGAACGGCAACGCTCGCGGCATACTTGGCGCGGAACGCGTCGCGCTGAACTTCATGCAGCGGCTATCCGGAATTGCGACCCTCACGGCACAGTACGTTCACGCGATTCGCGGAACCGGCGCGCACATCCTTGATACGCGTAAGACGACGCCGGGCTGGCGCCGCCTGGAACGATACGCGGTGCGCTGCGGCGGCGGAATGAGCCATCGCAACGATCTGGAACAGGCGATCCTGATAAAGGACAACCATATTGCCGCACTGGACCACGACGTTGCGCTCGCGGTGAACCGCGCCCGGGCAGTGGCGCTGCCCGGAACCCGCGTCGAGGTGGAGTGCGACGACGTGGACCAGGTGAGTTTCGCCGTGGAAGCGGGCGCTGATATCATCATGCTCGACAACATGGGACTTCAGGACATGCGTGACGCGGTCCGACTCGTAGCCGGCCGCGCCGTGATCGAGGCGTCGGGCGGCGTGAATCTCCAGACCGTGCGCGGAATCGCCGAGACGGGCGTGAACTGGATCTCAGTGGGCTCGCTCACGCATTCGGCACCCGCCCTGGATCTTGCTCTGGATTTTGAGGATTGATGGAGGAGGGCGACGTCGCTGAGCAACGCGCGACAGAGAGTTCGCCCGACGTTGTTGCGGCGGAAGTCTGCGACATCTGTGGCAGTGAGCGCGTGTTCTGGCGCAAGTGCAAGCAGCTATGCCTGAATTGCGGCAGCATACTCAAATCATGCGCGGATCTGTAGCACTCGAACCCACGGCCACGCTCTGGACGGTCGGGCACTCGACGCACCCGATCAACGAGTTCACCGATATGCTGCTGGCGCATGGGATCATGCGCGTCGTGGATGTGAGACGCTTCGCCGGCTCGCGCAGGTTTCCTCAATTCAATCCCGATGGACTCGAGCGATCGCTGGCACAAGCCGGCATCGTGTATTCGTCCATGCCCGCGCTTGGCGGACGCCGGAAGACCGCTCCGGATTCACCGCACACGGCGTGGCGGAGCGAGGCGTTTCGCGGCTACGCTGATTACATGGATACGCCGGAGTTCGCCAGCGCCGCGGAAGCGCTGGCGAAAGTCGCGCGGGCCGACCGGGTCGCGATCATGTGTTCGGAAGCAGTATGGTGGCGCTGCCATCGCTCCATGATATCCGACTACTTCAAGGCGAACGGATGGGAAGTGCTGCACATCATGGGCGCGGGCGAGGCTAGCGAGCATCCGTACACGCCGGTGGCGCGCATCGTGGATGGCAGGCTCGAATACTGAGACGCCCCAGGTTGTCGGCCCGGACGTGAAAACGGCGGCACATCAGAACGATGTGCCGCCGCTTGCATGTTGAAACCAGAGCGCTGTTCGCTGCTGCTACTTTCTGCGGCGGCGCAGCACCGGTACGAGGCCGATCAGGCCGGTTCCGAGGAGAGCCATTGAGCCTGGCTCCGGCACCGTTGAATTGGCGCCGACGGTGAAGCCGTGCCAGACCTCGGTGGGTGCAGCGGACCAGCTGATAGAGGTGATGGGGCCGTTGAAGATCAGCGTACCATCGCCTTCGGTACCCAGCAACGAATTCCCCGACTGCGTGAGGCATGGCGGAGCTCCACACGTTCCCCACCATCCTGAGCCCTGTGTGCCGATCGTGAAGGAGTTGTTGAACGCGTAGGTGATCGGATCGCCCGTCTGTCCGAGGCTGATAATCGCGAAGAACAGGTTGTTCACTGGCGTCGAGAACGTGAGCGTATTGAGTGTTCTGTTGGAGGTGCCGTAGAGTTGAACGAAGCCCGGATTTGTGCCAGGACCATTCGCGACCGTCGTCCCGTTTGAGTACGTCGTCGTCGAAAAATTGTGGCCTGCAGATGCGGGGTCGAAGTAAGTGGTGCCACCGCCGCTGCTCGTCTGGCTGCCGCTCTGGACCTCGCCGGTGTACGACACCGTGACAGGTCCGCCGGAAGTGTTGATCGTTCCCGTCGCGGAGCTTGAATATCCCGGAGCGCCGAACGACGTCCAGTTTGTCCAGGCGATCTGCGCGCCCGCAGTAGGACCGATGACGGCGGAACAGGCGGCGAGTATCCTGGCTGCTCTCGCGATACGGCGTGCTGTTTGGTGCATCGAACACTCCAGTGGGTGGGTGGGGATCCCGTCTTCAGTCCATGGCGCGGTGTACGCTCGATCTGACCGTGCCAGCTACAATTGCCCGAAGCGGGCGCAATAAAAGGTCCACAGGGCCACGTCGATTCGCTGGTTGCGTCAATGGTGGAGCGGCCGTCCCCGACGCCTGCGACGCCGACTTCGTCCGGTGGTTACGAGCGCCCTCTCCAGCCCGTCACTCGGGCAATTTGACCGCTCACGCTCGACTCGCGCCGGACGATCGAACCACCTTCTGCAGCGGCTGCCGCGAACGGAGTAAACAAGTGGCTATTGGCTTCGAAATGAAAAACTGTGGCGCGTATGCGATAGCCACTGTGGCGTTCGCTCGACATAAACAGTTCACTGGCGCGACGCCCGGAGCCCTTAGTTTGCCGCGCCGAGGTCCCCGAGCGGCGCCCCATGCGACGATCGCACCATTGCGTCGAATATGATGTCGCCGAGGGCGTTGTAATTGCCATCGAAATGATGCTGCCCGCTGCGTTCGACGACCGTCATGAGGCCCGGGGGCGTTCCTCGGCAGAGCGACTCCTTCTCACCCTTGCCATAGATGCAGAGCATCGGGACGCCTTTGAGCGCTTCGAGCTGCGGCAGAATGGGAAGGTCCCCGCTTCCGGAAGTGGTGCGCCACAGGTCGGAGAAGTGATATACGAAGCTGGCGCGCTCGAGCAGCGTAAGCATGGCGACCAGAGTGAGATGCGGACGGATATCGGGTGCGAGATTGGTTGCCGCAAACGGCGCTAGGTCGGAGCCGCGGGAATAGCCCACCAGCGCGAAGTCGTGCTGCTGCCACAGGACCATGTACCGGCGTGCTATCCTCGATATGTCCCGCCCGATGCTCGCGGGATTGCGTTCCCCACTCCGGAGATACTGGCGCATGTCGAGTCCAATCACGTCCACTCCGCGAGCTTGGAGACGCTGCCCCACTTTCTGGTCGATGTCTGCCCATCCTCCGTCGCCTGACAGTATGATCGCGATCGTATGCGAGGCTGAATGAGGAGCGCGAAGCTCGACAATCGGAAGGTCGCGAACGTTCGTGACCGTGTCGTGCGGTGTCGGCTGGGCGGCGAGCAGGAGCGAGACGAGCAGGCTGGGAATCATTTTGTCAGAATCGAACGAGGCGGGCGCGACAGGCGCAACCTAATACGCATGGGCCGGCGGATTTACTGCACTCGCCGCCGGGTGACCGGCTCAAGGATGGGCGAGCCGATCCGGATCCAGTCGCTCGTCGGGGACCGGCTCGTTTACCCGGATGTTCGAGTACTGCTCCTTCTGGACCAGTCGTCCGTCCCGAGTCGCCGTCACGAGCGTGGACGCCGAGCCACCGGCCGGCTGATAATCGTCGAACCTCACCTCGTCGGCCCGGCAGTTTCATGGATTCGTACCACGTCTCGCGCACCAGCGTGTCTGCGGCGCTGTGTCGCTGTGTCGCTGTGTCGCCTGGGTGAACGACAGGGTTTGGACGGTACCGCGTGAACCACTCGTGGTGACTACTCCTAAACGAGCCTCGCTCCGCGGAACCCGTCACAGGTCCGGCCGGAGTTCTTCCGCGCCGTTCAGGTACACGTGGCGAGCGATTGAGTTCACCGGGAGTTCCGCATGCAGCAGGACACGAATGGTGCGCGTGATGGACCCTGGCACTGGAATCTCCGTGGAGCATAACATCGGAATGTCACTCCAGCCGAGTTCCCGCGCTCCTCGCGCCGGAAACTCGCTGACCAGATCCGGTGTCACTGTGAATATCGCGCTGATCACGTGCTCAGTTGTGATTCCATTCCTGTCGAGCAGCTCGTGCAACATCTCGCGGGTCGCCGACCGGATCGACTCCGAGCTGTCGCGATCGACTCGGGTCGCGCCGCGCAGGCCGCGAACGCGGAGGCCCGCCGGGCTCCCCGTCACGGCGCGCCGGATCGACCGGCGGCCGCGCTACCCGACTCTCCGGACTCTCCGGACACCGTCAGGATCGAGTCCGGAATCGCGTAACCGCCGTCGCGTCGCGTCATCGCGGCCACCTTGCGACGCTCATCGTCCACGACTCCGACGCTTCCCCCGGACAGCGCGAGGCGAGCGTTCCTGAACCGAATGCCGGACTCGACGCAGAACAGGTCGCACAGCGGAATCGCCGCGGCCGCGTCGCGTTGATCAGCCGACTGAAGCAGCGACTGCGTGCGCGAGATCACACACGCCGTCGCGAACAGTTCCACGGCCATGTTCGCGAGCCGTTCGACCACCATCTGCCGCTCCACTATCTCGCGACGATACCGTGTGAGCGCCGCCTCCGCCGAGGAGCGCAGCTCGCCGACGTGCTTCTCCAGGAATTCCTTGTGACGTGCGAGCCGCGGGTCGAGATCGACGTCGAGAGTCGCCGTTGCGCCGAACACGCTCTTCACCCGCGCGGCCGCGAACTCGCTGAGCAGACCCAGGTGCCTGATGGGCTCGCGCAGCGCGTCGCTTACCTCCTTGAGCTGACCGGACAGCGTCTGAATTCCGTTGAGCGCAATGAACAGGCGCAGGATCTCATTGGCTCCCTCGAAGATCCGGTTTATTCGGCTGTCGCGCAGGTAGCGCTCGTACGGGTACGGCTTCACGAACCCTCGTCCGCCTGCGAGCTGGACCATCTCGTCAGCCGTGCGCCACACGAGCTCGCTCGCGAATACCTTTGCGATCGCGGCTTCGAGCGACCAGTCGCTCTCGTCTTCCGTTGCCATGCTGGCGAGCACGCCCATCATCGCGTCGGCGGCGTAAATCTCGGACGCTGTGGCGGCGAGTTTCCTCTGCGTGATCTCGAACTCCGCAAGTGGCTTGTCGAACTGGATTCGCTGCTCGGCGTATCGCGTCATCTCTCCGAGGATGTGCTTGGACGCACCAGTGCAACCAGCCGCAAGCGTGAGCCGTCCGCCGTTCAGCACCGTGACGGCGACCGAGAATCCCTTTCCGATCTCACCGAGCACATTGGCTGCTGGCACCTGCAGGTTGGTATACGCGAGTTGTGCCTGCGTCGAGCCGCGAATCCCCATCTTTCGTGCGGTTTCGACAACACGGAATCCCGGCATCGTGGGTTCGATCAGAAACGCGGTAGGACGCGAGACAATCTTTCCGTCGCGCTTGACTTCGGTCTGCGCGAATGTCACGAGCACGGCCGCTCGGTGGGCGTTCCCAATCCAGATCTTCTCGCCGTTCAGCGTCCAGTGCGTCCTGTCTGCGCTGAGCGAGGCAGTAGTCTTCACATGCTGCGCGTCGGATCCGATCAGTGGCTCGGTGAGCGCGTACGAAACGAGGATTTCCCCGCGGGCGAGTCGCGGAAGCCACCGCGCCTTCTGCTCCTCCGTTCCATAAAGCGCGATGGCCTTGGAGCCGAGTCCGCAGTGTACTCCGATGAATACGCCGATGGAAGCGTCCACGCCGCCGATGGCCTCGCACACGCGTGCATACCCACGTGCGGAAAGCTCCAGTCCCCCGTAACGCCGGGGAATGGTCATGCCGAGAAAGCCGTTGTCGCCGAGCGCGGCGATCACATCGTCCGTGATCGTCTCGTCCTCATCGAACCGGGCAGAGTCCACGAGGCCGCCGAGGCGTGTTTCGATGGCGCGTACGAGACGCGCCACGACACGCGCCTCGTCCGGATCCACTGTGTCGAGCGCGGGCGGATAAGGGAAGAGCAACTCGTCGTGGACCTCGCCGGCGAAGACACCGCGTGTGAAGGAATATCCGTCTGTCGGCATCTTGATATCAGCTGGATGGCGGCTTGGCGCGCGCCAGGTCCAGCGCGGCCGGCGACGGCATGTCGCAGTAGTCTCCGTGACACGCGTACGTAATTGCGTACTCCGCGTCGCCCAGCATGTGCCCGAACGCGGATGGGTAGCGCTCGATCGTGCCGGCCAGCGACTCGATCACGTAAAGTGCCGTCGCGCGCGTGCGATCATCAGCATCGTAAACCGCGAGCCGAAGCAGAAGATCGACCGCGAGTGAGGTTCCCGACGGGATGGCATTGTCGCTCGGGTCACGCGGCCGCGACACAAGCGGTTCGGCATCGCGCGCGGTATCGTGAAACTGATGCGTCTCCTCGTCAAGGAAGGAATCCATCATCACGCGCGCGAGCTGGCGTGCTGAGTCGAGCCATTGCACGTCAAGCGACTGTTCGAACATCGCGAGGAACCCAAGGCCGACGGCGGCCTGGTCCTCCAGAAAGCCGCGAATTCGCGTCACGCCATCCTTGTAGCTGCGCATGACTCTTCCGTCGACGAGCATTCGCCTCTGCAGGAACGCGGCGCTGTTCGCCGCGAGCGTTCGAAGATCTGCGCTGTCGAGCGCTCGCGCCGCTTCTACCAGTCCGCGGAGGGCAAGTCCGTTCCAGCTGGCGAGGATCTTGTCATCGCGTGCCGGCCACACTCGCTTCGCCCGGCGCTCGTACAGCGCACGCGCGGATTCGCCGAGCTTCGTGCGCAGGTCCGGAACAGTGAGCCCCGCTGTGCGCGCGAATTGCTGCTCATCCAGCGGCACATGAAGGATGCTGCGTCCTTCGAAGTTGCCGGATGCTGTCACGTCGAAGCAGCTTTTGAACAGGGCGGCGTCGGCGCCGAGTACGTCGTCGATCTCGTCAGGGTCCCAGACGTAGAACCTGCCTTCCACGCCTTCTGAATCGGCGTCGAGCGAGCTGAAGAAGCCACCCTCAGGCGAAGTCATCTCGCGCGCGAGCCATTGGGCCGTTTGCTCGGTGACGCGTCGCACCTCGTCGTCGCGCGTGGCCTCATACAGGTGCGCGCCGAAGCGAATAAGCAGCGCATTGTCGTAAAGCATCTTCTCGAAGTGCGGTACCAGCCATTCCGCGTCCACCGAATAGCGCGCGAAGCCGCCGCCGATCTGGTCGTATATCCCGCCATGTGCCATCTTCAGAAACGTTCCCTTCGCCGCGTCCAGCGCGATGGCGCTTCCAGTGCGCGCCCAGTGACGCAGCAGAAAGTCGAGCACCATCGTCGGTGGGAACTTGGGTGCCGCGCCAAAGCCCCCGCGGCGCGCATCGTACGTGGATACGATCGCATGTGCCGCGCGCTCGAGAAATGCATCGTCAATTGGCCCGCGCGTAGTATCTCGTGCCGCGGCGGCTTCGTAGATCCCTCGCATCGAGGCAGCGCTCGCGGCGATGGCTTCCGGCCGGTTCGAGTAGCTGTCCGCGACAGCCTTCAGGATTCGCGAGAATGCGGGAAGGCCGTGGCGGTCGTCCGGCGGAAAATAGGTTCCACCGTAGAACGGCTCTCCATCCGGCGTGAGGAACACGGTCATCGGCCAGCCGCCGTGACCGGTCATCGACTGAACCGCCTGCATATAGATCGCGTCCAGATCCGGCCGCTCCTCCCGGTCCACCTTGATGCAGACGAAGTGCTCGTTCATCAGCGCGGCTGTCCCGGGATCCTCGAACGATTCGTGCGCCATGACGTGGCACCAGTGGCACGCGGCGTAGCCGATGGAGAGCAGGATCGGGCGGTTCTCGGCCCGCGCGAGTGCCAGTGCCTCGTCGCCCCACGGGTGCCAGTCGACCGGGTTCTCGGCGTGCTGCAACAGGTACGGCGAGGTCTCGCCGGCCAGGCGGTTAGGCATCGCGTAAGATAGCGCGGATCGTCCCTTGAAGTCCGGCATCCAACATTAGATTCCGAACATGCCGAAGATCGCGAAAGACCTTAACGCCTTCCTCACGCAGCACGAGTCGCGGATAGAGGAAGAGCTATTCGATTTCCTCAGTATTCCAAGCGTGAGCGCCCAACCCGCCCACGACGCGGACGTTCGCGCAGCCGCCGAGTGGGTGAAGCAATCGCTCGAGACCGCCGGGCTTTCCGCCGCCATTCACGAGACGCCAGGCCATCCGGTGGTGGTTGGCGAGTGGCGCTCTGCCACTCCGGGCGCGACGACGGTGCTTGTCTACGGCCATTACGACGTGCAGCCGCCGGAGCCGCTCGACCTCTGGACGTCGCCGCCGTTCGCGCCCCAGGTCCGCGATGGGCGCATCTACGCCCGCGGTTCCGTCGATGACAAGGGCCAGCTCTTTTTGCACATCAAGGCGCTCGAAGCTCACCTGCGCACGCGCGGGAAGTTGCCGTGCAATGTCGTTGTGATCGCCGAGGGTGAGGAAGAGGTCGGCAGTGTGAACCTCGAGCCTTTTGTCGAGCGCCATCGCGACTTGCTCGCCGCGAGCGCGGTCGTCATCTCGGACTCGGCGATGTTCGCCGAGGGAATCCCGTCGATACTCTCATCGCTTCGCGGACTGTCGTATTTCCAGATCGATGTACAGGGTCCATCGAGCGATCTTCATTCGGGGATGTACGGTGGTGCAGTCGTGAATCCAGGCACAGCGCTGGCGCGGATAGTCGCCTCCATGCACGACGAGAACGGACGGGTGGCGATTGAAGGGTTCTACGACGCAATCAGTCCATTCGACGAGCGTGTGATCGCGGGGATGCGAGATCTTCCGCATTCGGACGCGGATTACAGCCGTGAGCTCGGCGTGACTAGCCTGGGCGGCGAGAAGGGCTTCACGACGCTGGAAAAGCTGTGGACCCGACCCACGTGCGAGGTGAATGGATTGCTGTCGGGTTACACCGGGGACGGCGCCAAGACGGTGCTTCCCGCGAAGGCCATGGCGAAGATCAGTTGCCGGCTCGTGCCCAACCAGGAGCCCGCCGAGATTGGTCGGTTTTTCGAAGCGCACGTGAGAAAGTTCACGCCGAGCGGAGTGACTGCCACGGTCACTCACATGCACGGCGGCCGGCCGTGGCGCGCGGATCTCGACGGTCCCATCTTCGACGCGGCGCGCCGTGCACTCCACGCGGCCTTCGGACGCGAACCGGTGATAGTCGGCGAGGGCGGATCGATTCCTGTCGTTGGTGATTTCCAGCGGATACTCGGCGCCCCGGTTCTCCTCGTCGGATTCGGGCTGCCCGGCGAGAACGCGCATGCGCCGGACGAGTGGATGAGCGTCGAGACTTTCCGTCTCGGCACCAGAGCGATGGCAGCGCTTTGGGACGAGTACGGGTCGGCGCAGTAGCGGCACAGCTCTCTCCGTCCAATCACCGCGGAAACCCACCTTCGTCGCGAAAATCATCGATGCCAGAAGGACCCGAAGTCGAGCTGGACAGCATTCAGGAGCGAGTAAACGAAGAGGTTGAGCGCGAGACGAGCGGCTTCATTCGCGTGGTCGCGCTCACCACCGCGCTTCTCGCTGCGCTCGCCGCGATCTCGTCATTGCAGGCGGGGGCGACTGTCAACGAGGCGCTCATCCTGAAGACCGAATCGACGCAGTTGCAGAATCGCGCCTCGGACCAGTGGGCATACTACCAGGCCAAGGGAATAAAGGAGGCCGTTGCGCGCTCGTCGGCGAACGCGTGGACTGTTGCAGGCAAACCGGTTCCCGCCGCGCTCCAGTCAGCCGCCGACAAGTACGCGGCGCAGCAGGCGGAAATCACGATCGAGGCGAAGAAACTGGAGCAGGAGCGCGATGTTCGTTCCGCGGAAGCTGATCACCTGCTGCATCGGCATCACATCTTTGCTGACGCAGTAGCGCTGTTTCAGGTCGCTATCGCACTCGGCGCGATCACCGCTTTGACGAGGTCGAAACCTGTGTTCGCCGGCGCGATAGCGCTTGGTGCTGCCGGCCTGGTTCTCTTCGTGACGCAGTTCATTTCCTGATGTGTCGGTCCCGGACGGGCAGCGTCAGTAACGCCACTCGCGCACGAGGAACAGGCCGAACGCGCTCGTGGTCTGCGGCGTCTGATCCGTGGAAAGCGTCGGTTGCTTGAGCAGGTATCGCGGCTCGAAGCTCGCGTCGATTCGGTAACCGGTTTTCGTGTTGAACCGGTGCGTGATGTTGAAGCCCGGGCGCTGTAGCGACGCCGGGTCGGGCCGCACCTGAATCTGAAGGAAGGTGTTTGTCTGGACGTACTTCCCGAACTCCACCTGCGTGGCGCGAAGGAAACTTCCCGCGTCGAGCGAGACGTCGGCCGGTGTGATATTGAAGAAGTCGGCGCCGAGGGAGCGAGCTGCCTGGCCGGCTGCCTGATCGGTGAGTGCACCGAGCGCGGCGGCGGCAACCTGCTTGGCGGCAAACGCCGCACCAGCTCCGACAATATTTGCGCCGCCACTTCCACCTGTCGTCAGGCCGCCGCCTGCCTGCTGGAGAAGCGACGATGACGACCGGCCGAATGCGAGATAGCTGAGCAGATCGGTCTGCGAAATGGGCGGTTGAGCATCGCTCTCGAGTGCGATCTTGGGCTGGTCCAGCGTGCCGGAGATGATGATTCGGATCGCGATCGCCTCGCGAGTGGGCAGCTGGACGTCATATTCCCCGGTTACCTGCAGGATGGGGTTGAGGCCGGGCGTATTCGTGAACGTCGCGGCCAGCTGGCGGATCTGGAACAGTCTGCTCTGGAACCTGTACTCTCCGCGATCGCTCAGGATCACTCCATCCACGAGGAACGACCGCTTCGCATTGTTGACGCTGACGCGGAGCGGCGACTCCGTGTAGACCTCGACGTTCGCATCTGTGGATCTTACGAACACATCGCGGTCGACCATGAGCGCCACGTCCATTCGCAGGTTTGCAAGGAGCGGCGACTGTCCCGGGAAGAGTTCCTTCATCGCTACGTTGTTTGTATCGAGCACCGAATAAAGCGACGGATCGCCAGCGCTGACGAGGGTCTTTCCGCTCGACTCTGGTATGTACAGTACCCCGCGCAGAACGTGCGCGAATCCGGTTACGTCCACGTCGTTGTATGGACCCCTGACGTCGATATTTGCGCTCGCGAACAGGTGGCCCATGTCGTTGTCGATGACGCGAGCGTCACGGGCGACGATTTTGAGCGCAAACGACGGCTCGGCGAGATTCTTTATGCCAATTCCGCCCGTCACCCGCACCGTGCCATTGCTCCTGGCCACCAGCGAATCGACTATGACCGTGTCGTGCACTAGCCGGATGTTGGTGGCAACATCGTTGACGACGATGCCGAGCGGGGTGACGCGGGCCGTTCCGTTCCAGAGTCGCACAACGCCGGACACGTCGGGGTTATTCACGGTGCCGCCCACAGTGAACTTCGCGAGTGCGCGACCGCCCAGGTTGGAGACGACGTCGGTGAATTGTGGAATCAGCTCGAGAGGTAACGAGTCGGCGTCAATGGTTACGGCTATCGTGCGGTTCTGAGGCACGCGGGATCCAGTCACGCCGGATAGCGCGAGGTTGATCGGGACAGTCCCGTGCGCGAACAGGGCCGGTGCCTTGCCCGGTGCGCCGGCGTTCACATCCGCCTGCAGCGTCTCATTGTTGTAGCTCAGCTTTCCGTGGACTTCCGGCGTCGGATGGCCGCGGTAGAAGAATTTCTCCAATCCGAACGCGCCGCTCACCGTCGGTGCCGCGCGAGTGCCCTGGATGCGCGCATCGACCGATACGAGCCCGCGTGCGGGAATGTCGCTCTGCAACAGCCGCGTGGCGTTGCTGATCTCGAACTGGGTCACGCTCACTCGCAGATCCGCCGGACCGATCTTCGGGATCTTCCCGTTCAGATATACGCGCCCCCCGGTGGTGCTTCTAATGTCGAAACTGTCGATTGCCAATCCAGCCGAGTCAAAATGGATCGTGGACGGACCCGCGCTGGCGTACAGAGTCGAATCGAAACGCAGTCGAAGCTGATCCAGTCGCAACTCGTCGTTGTCGTTGTCCAGGGTGAACTGAGCCTTGGCATTGTACGCGACGTTCGAATCCTGATGAATGGACAGATCGATGGTGCCGTTCGGTCTGGTATAGCTTGTCGTGAAGGCAACGGTGTCCAGCGCGAACCCCGCCGCGAGTACGTTGACGGCGCTCACCTGCGCATTGACGCGGGATTGCGGTGTCAGCGCAGTCTGCCACGCATAGTTCGCGGTAAATGCGCCCACGGAACTTCCGAATGCGACCAGATTCCTGCCGCTCGCGGAGCCCGCCATGTCGAACCTGTGAATGTTCCCGGTCACTGTGCCGGCGCTCGCGAGCGAACCCGTCAACTCGCGGCGCGGAATCGCCCGCGGCGTGTCCACCGGGAACTTCGGAAGCGGCTTGCCCGTTACCACGCGCTCGACCGCCGTCGCGCGCTCTGCCCGCACGCGGGCGCTGTCGGCCCGGGCTATCCGGGCGTTGAGGATTGCCGGCCGCGGTGCTACGGCACCCGTATCTGTGGGCGGGAGAATGCGCGAGAGAGCGCCGAGCGAGTCCACGGACGCGGTGTAGGCAAGCTTCCCGGTTCGGCCGGCGACGAGTCCGAAGTTTCCGGTCACGCTGGCTGCGCCATGTGGCACGTGCAGACCGAGAGTGTCCACTCTCAGCATTCCGCCGGCAGCGGATACGCGAACAACCGCGGAATCCACGGCCACGCTGTCGTAAACGGACGTCCGTACGTTGGCCGTGGCGGTTGCCGACATCGTCGCGGGGTCGAATCCAGTACCTCGGGCCGCGAAATCTGCGCTCAGAGATGTTCGTGGCCCCTTTGTGGTGAGCTGGCTCACATCGAAAAGGTGAGCGGTCAGAGTGAGGTCGTAGGCCTGCGGCAACGACTCGAGATCGAGCGTGCCGCGTGACGTGACGGTGCCGCCATCCGGGGTCGTGAGATCGGCCGCTACAGCCAGATTCCGCATCGGCCCGGTAACTGTCACCGGACCCGTGACAGTACCGTGCAGGCCGGCCGCGGGGAAGAACTTGCCAGCGGTCGCGAGCGACAGCGGCAGCAGCCGCAGATTCGCGTTGATCAGTGGAATCCGGCCGCCCCGCGCGAATACCGCCGTACCCGTGACATGCGACGTGCCGGTGACATCCTCGTGCACCAGGTCCGCTTCTGCGGTCATACGCCTGTCGCTCGACCCGTTGAGTAGCGCTTTTCCGGCGAGCGTCCCACCGATTGGAAGGGTCGGATCGATGGCGCGCCCGAGCGCAACCCGCAGCGGTGCGAACGTAACGTGGAGCGCGGACGCGCGCAGCACGCCGCCGCTCGCTCCAACGATTCCGAGCGCGATCACGCGACTGGTACCGGTAACCGGATCATCGAACGACACGTCGCCGTTCACGTACATGGCTCCGAATCCGCCCTTGGCGATGACGTGTCCTGAGATGTACCCCTGTCGTGGCGAGATTATGGTGGGGAATACCTGCTGCACCGTGCGCGTGTCGAGGTGCGTCAGGTGGACATCGGTATTGTGGAACGCAAGCGTGTCCGTGACGAACACGCCGAGCGTACCCGACATCTTCGCGCCGGCGACCGCCAGTGCGGTGTTCGTCGCCAGATAATCACTCGTCGGACCGACCCAGTCCAGCGCGAAATCGAGATGACCGTGCCCATCCTTCGGAATGTTCGGATCGATCCAGAGCAGGTCATTCGTCGCAACAGTGTCGCCGTGAAGTCTGAGTCTCAGATCGTTCGTGTCGAAGTTGTACCTGCCGTTCCCGCGCGACAGCCGCGACCCCGGCAGCGACGCTATGATGTCCTTGAAATACAGAGAATCGTTCAGCAGGATGAAACGTCCCCGTGCGTCCGTAACCCGAACCGACGGTGGCTTGAGCGGCTCCGCGGTCATCTGTATGGTCGAGACGTCTATGATCTGCCGGCGATCTTTGGGATCTTCCAGTCGCATCAGCGGGAACGTTCCATAGATGTCGCGGAAGTCCGACGTCTTCTGAAAGCCGCCAGGGACACGCGCGATGTTGAGGCGACCGATGGGGCCCATCGCGACCCTGATGATGCTGTCGCGCACCGTCGGCTTCAATGTGTCGCTCGGCGACCATGGACTGCGTGCGGTGACGCGCCCGTCGATCACGGTCACGTTTCGCAGCGCGATCCACGAAAGCAACCCTGGCGGCCCCGGCGGTAATGTCGTGTCGCGTGGGAAAATGCGATCGTAATTCCACTTGCCGCCCGGCTTGCGGTCGATGACGATCACGGGCCGAACAATGCGGACGTCGTTGAAATACAGCCGCTTCGCCGCTAGTTCGCCCAGTGTGTAGTGGATGACTACGGTGTCCGCCTTCACGAACGGCGCGTGCGTGCTGTCGGTGATCTCGAGTCCGACGATGGTTGCGCCGTTCAGAAGATTTCCGTCGATACGCTGCACCTTCACGTAGCCGTGTGCGGCGCTGCGGATCGCGCCGATCACGTAGTTACCCACGTTTGCCCGACCCCAGTCTGTCCGGGTCAGCACCAGAACGCCGGTTGCGACGATTGCGGCCAGTCCCAGAACGACTCCGCCAGCGATCGCGGCAGCGGTGCGCTTCCGCATCTAGAACGCTTCCCCGATGGACAGGTGAAGCGTGAGCCGCGCGAGCAACGAGTTGAGGCCGCCGCTCCCCCGGGTGGGCGAGTACAATCGCATCGCATCCAGCTTCACGAGCGTAATGCCGCCGTTCGCAACATCCTCGGTGACGACGGGCAGCTCGTCGCTGGAGCTCGGGTTGATGCCGACATCGATGCGTACCGGTCCAACCGGCGACAGGTACCGGACGCCAAAACCCGGTGTTATCGCGGCCTTGCTGCTCGGCAATCCGGGGTTGGTGTTCTGGCCAAGGTACGCGGCGTCCACGAAGGTTGCACCGATCAGCGAGGCGAAAAGCGGAAAGCGAAACTCGACGCTCCCCTCGATCAGCCTGTTGCCACCAAGAGGCCGCGGCTGAAAGTCACGATCGCGGAACAGCGACGAGTTGGGATTGCAATTTGTAATCGTCGCGGCCGTGCACAGTGGATTGGACGCGTCATCCGCAAGCAGCTTGGCTGCCGGAACGGTGAGAACACGCGGTCCGAGCTGGCCTTCCGCGTAACCGCGCACGGAGTTGGCCCCGCCCGCGTAGAAACGCTTCCGGGGATGCAGGATGCCGTCAGCCGGGAAGTCGCTGGAACCGACACCGACGGCCTGCGCGGTACTCGCGAGCGCACTCACGAGACCGAGTCGCAGATGGCCGCCGATGACCGACCGCCGACCCATCGGAAGGAAGTACGAGAAATCGCCCGACCCGCGATTGTATCGAAAATCGGATGCAGTGTATGACGTCGCCGTCTCAAGGTCGAACTGCGTCCTGTATCCCGATCGCGGTTCGAACGGATTGTCCGTCCGGTCAAGCGAAAAGCTCAGCGCGAGCGGCGACAGCTTCTGGCGCTGCCGGAGCGCGGCGAGTGTCGATGCGTCGCAAACGCCGTAGTTGACGCAGAAATAGACGTCACCGGCCTGGATATTGGTCTCTTCGAACCGGTAGTTGAGACTGAGTGGACCGCGCGGAGTCAAAGTGCGCGTGAACGTAGCGCTCAGTCCGTATCCATCGTCCACGTAGATCCCCGGAGCGCTCCTGCGATGCGCGAATATTCCGAATGCGGCTTCGTTGTTGGGCGACCCGAACCACGGGTAGCGCGCATCTGCGCTGGCCGTGAACGTCGGAGCGAGATACTGCGAGGCGGAGCCACCGACCACGGCCTTGCCGACATCGTAAAATATCCCGTTTCCGTTCAGCGCCGGAGCGAAGAGATTTCCCACCGCCGCATCCAGCGTGAGACGCTTGGCGCCGCTGAGCCAGTTGTAATTGGTATAGTGAGCCGCGACCTGGACGAAATCGACGGTGTTGAAGCCCGCGCTGTAACGGGCGTCGCGCGGTGGCGCTTCCTGCACCGCGATCACGACATGCTTGAGCGAGTCGTCCTGCTGCGGAACGGCGATCGCGGCGCGCCTGAACAGGTTCGATTCGTACAACGATCGCTGGCTGGCCAGTACATCCGAGCGTTTGTAAAGGGCGCCCGGCTTGAACGAAAGTGACTTCAGTATCGTGCCCTGTGACACGTCCTTGTTGCCCTGGACCGTGATACTTGCCACGCGCGCGCGCCAACGCGGTTGAATCCTGATATCGAGCGCGACGGTTTTGGCAGTCGTGTCGATCACGGTGGACGTGTCGATCACCGCATCGGAGTAGCCGCGGTCCCACAGTCGCGCATCGAGCAGCGCGATCGTTGAATCGAGCTTGATGAGGTTGTACGGCTGATCCTTGCGGAGGATGCTCGACGTTCGCAGGTCGCGCTTTGACAGGACGCTCGAGTCCTCCGTGACGGTAATCTGTGAGACCAGCGTCGGCGGTCCTTCCTTCACTGCCAGCGTGACACGAACCGCATGCGTGCCGTCGGGTACGACCGCGGTATCCACCTGCGTTTCCCGATAGCCGCGCTGAAAGTAGTACACGAGCACCCGGAGCATGTCACGCGATAGCTCCGCGCGGTCCAGATTCACGTGCTTATAGAAGAGTGGAGACTTGCTGAAGACGCAAATGGGCCTGAGCAGCACCGAGATGCAGTGTGACTCGTCCGTGGCGATGTTGAGACGAAGATCGCTCGGATCGACCGAGTGGACGCCCTCGAGCCTTAGCTGCTTTATCTCCGGATTGCCGGTGGACGGATTCGCTGCCTGGCCTGATAGCGGACGGGCAGCGAGAAGGGCAGACGACAAGGCTACCGCCGCAACCAGAGCCGGCTGCCGGAGGATCCGCAAAATCATGCTGTGGAGAGAGCAAGGCCCGGGCCGCGGGACTGCGCCGGTCCGGCCGCTTCCATCCGCCGCCGGCCCAGACGGCCCCGCGGCGGCTTCGCTTCCCCCGTCAGAGGCCGGAAAGCAACGCGTCGTTGTTCTGTGTGCCGGCAATCCGCTTGATCAGCCACTCCATGGCCGAGCTGGATGGCATCTGCTGGAGTCCGCGGCGGAGCGTGTACACGTGATCGAGCTGATCCGCCCGGAAGAGCTTGTCTTCGCGCCGTGTGCCGCTGATTCCGATGTCTATCGCTGGGAAGATGCGCTTTTCCGCAAGGCTCCGGTCCAGCTTTATCTCGCAGTTGCCGGTTCCCTTGAACTCCTCGAAGATCACGTCGTCCATTCGCGAGCCGGTCTCCACCAGCGCCGTCGCGATGATCGTGAGCGACCCGCCACCGTTTTCCGGAGACACGGAGCGTGCGGAGCCGAAGAACGCTTTCGGCTTGGCCATCGCGGAGGAATCCAGTCCACCGCTCATCGTCCGCCCAGTGCCGCGTTCGATGGTGTTGTAGGCACGAGCGAGCCGCGTGATCGAATCCAGGACTATCACCACGTCCTTCCCGAGCTCAACCAGCCGTCTTGCACGCTCCAGCGTCATCTCCGCGACGTCCGCGTGACGCTGGGCCGGCATGTCGAAGCTCGACGCCACTACCTCGCCATGACCGATCGATATCATGTCGCTCACTTCTTCCGGACGCTCATCCACCAGCAGGACGAACAGCTGAACGTCCGGCTGATTGATGGCGATTCCCTCGATCACCGCCTGTAGCAGCATGGTCTTGCCAGCGCGAGCCGGCGCGACGATGAGCGCCCGCTGGCCGTAGCCGATCGGCGCGATGAGATCTATGGCGCGACGCGTGAGCTCCGGACCCGCCTTCGCGGGCCGGCCGGTTTCGAGAGCCAACTTGCGGTCGGGGTACGAAGCGATGAGTGACGCGAACTCGGCGCGACGAAGTGATTCTTCGGGAGCCGCGCCGTTCACCGATAGCAGCTCTGCAGCCGTGATGCGGCCGCGCTGGTCGCGACCGACGGTAATGGTGACGAGGTCGCCTCGACGGAGACCGGCCTGTCGCACGAGCTGGTTGGGAACGAATGGGTCGTTGGGCTCCGCCAGGTAACTCTGACTCGCGCTGCGGAGGTAGCCGGCATCGCGCTGTGGATCGAAGAGGCCGAATGTCTCGCCTTCGACAGTGATCGGTCCGACCGGACCACGAGGCGCAGCATCGGCCTGCGGTCTGCTCCTGCGGTTGTTCCTGCGTCCGCCACCACCACCAGCGAACTGCTGGCCGTTGTTCTGATTGGAGCGCTGGGTTTGTTGCTGGTTCTGTTGCTGGTTTTGTTGCTGATTCTGCGGCTGCTGCTGATTGCCGCCTCCCTGGCCATTGCGGTTGCGGTGCCGGAATCTTTTGAATCGTCCGCGTCCCTGACTACCGCGTTCGCTGCCGCCGTCTTCGCTGCCTCCGCCGCCGCCATCGTTCTGACTACCGTCGCCCGCCCCCCCGGAGATATCGGACTGGCTGTTCCCGCCGTTGCCCGACGGAACATCGGCCACGCGCGGCTCGGGGACGCTCAGTGTAGCGGGCGGCGCCTGAGATGCCGGCTCGAGGTACGGATTCGCATCGGAAAGCGAGTCGGTGGACGCAGCGTCGTCCGAGCCCTTGGCTCGGCCGCGACGGCTTGGACGTCGGCGTTCAGTCATGTAAATGGATTTTCGGGTACAGAGGCGCCGGCGACACTCGCCGCAAGCGCATTACGCAACGGGCGCAATGCGCCATCGTCGCGGTCACTCGATTTGTCATGTTGATTGGAAGCGTCTCGGGATGCGCGGGGCCAACTCACGCGGCGCACCCAGGAACCATGCCTTCCATCTGCGCGCACTGAAACGCGCCCTTATTCGCACTACTTCTAAGTTCTCGTGCTTCGAGCCACTGCCTTTACGCTAGCACCCTCGGGCGTTCTTGTCCAGAGGGATACATTTCGGTAAATGGACGATCTATCGTACCCCACAGTTGCAGATCTGGAACAATTGGTCGCGGAAAATCCGGGCGACGCCCAGGCTCTGGTACGACTGGCGAACGGCTACTGGCTCGAAGGCCGGGGCACTGATCTGGTCGGCGAGATCGCCGACCGGGCCCGCCAGCTCGACCCGGCGAGTCGCGGAGCCTGGCACATGTGGGCGCTCGCCGAGTCGGATCCACGAAAGCGAACGGACCGCTGGCGACAGGTATCGGAGCAGTTCCCGACCGACGATCTCGCTCGCGCCAACCTCGCCGACAACGCGGCGGCACTCGCTGGCGCCGAGCACGACTACATGGCACTCGATCTGGCGATCGCCACCTACGAACAACTCCTGGAGCGCGCCACGGAGCCCATGCAGCGCGAGGCGTTGGACAAGGCGCTCTCGGTGCTCCGAAAGTGGAAGTTCTGACTGACCGGCGCTCAACGCGCGGGACGCCGGACTCCGGCGCCCCGCACTGTCAGCGCACGAAGCGCGTGTTCGTCTGGTCGAGCTTGTCGAGTGTACGTGAGATGTCGTTGCCGATCGCTTCGATACGTGTGATGTGATGCGGATCGAACGCCGGGTCGTACGGACTCCGCGTCGGACCGCCGCTCACTTCCATCACAGCATCGAAATGGTAGTTGTGGACCTGTCCCGTCTTTGGATCACGCCATGAACCCTGCCACGCTAGCTGCTTGTTCTTGGGCCAGATCCCGTACGGAAGCGCCATGCTCCGAATTCGGTAGCCCGGAACGGCGGAATCGATACCCATCTGGTTTCGCGCGATCTGTTCCTGCACAACCGCGTCCGAATACTTGTTGAGCATCGCGTGCCAGACCGTATGGTCGCACAGTTCGAAACCATTGTCGGCCAGCCACTTCACTTTCTGGAAGCGCCACTCCTTCTTCTGGCCGCCGAACTTGACGTTGTCGCCAAAGAAGTTATGACCCGCGGCGCCGCCATTGAGCATGCAGAACACTGCGCGATTCTTCCAGCCGGGATGTGATTTCGCGAAATCGAGCCATATACCGACACCGCTGGCAGGATCGATCTCGAGTTTGCCGTTCCGCTCGATGTAACTGAACTGGCTGGGCGATGCATCGTCGAAAACGACGACGATCGGCGACATTCCGACGGGTACGTCGGTGAAGTTCCTGTCCAGTACCTGAGACAGGTTTACGGGCCTGTACCCGCGGCGGTAAGCATCCTCGAGATCCGCGCGAAAATGATCCCGAGTCCTGCTGTACAGCGCGTCATGATCACTTATCAGGTGATATTCCAGCACGGGAATTCGTCCCAGCCTGTTGCTCGGCCGGTTCTGGGCTGGAGCCGACGGGACGGTTCCAGTGGCGACTTCAGCGGCGACTTCAGCGGCGACCGGGGTAACAGTCGGGTTGGCCGACGCGGAAGAATCCCGCTCGCGAGCTTCACCGTTCGTGCACGCAAGCGACCCCGCGGCGAGAGTCGTGGCGATAGCAAGGGCTGATAAACGATACATTTTGATCATGAATCTACGGTTTGGAAGACCAACAAAGAGGCAATATATACTGGGCGCCATGGCGCTCTTGATTGTCGCGATCTATGCGGGAGATATCTGGCTCGGCACATGCGGCGGCGCCGGCTGCCCCAGCGCAGCTGACATCAGATCGTTCCATCCGGACGAGGGTGGCCGCGTCCTGGACCGGGGCGGCAGCTTCATGAGCCGCCTTGCGGTGGTCCGACGCGTTAATGTACCGCTCAGTGCCGTTCCGGTTCCGGTTCGTCAGGCGTTCGTCGCCACAGAAGACCGCAGGTTTTATCAGCACACGGGCATAGACTGGCGCGCACTGCTGCGCGCGACGGTCCGCAATATCAGGGCGGGCGGCGTGAGGGAAGGGTTCTCGACGATCACGATGCAGGTGGTCCGAAACACCTTCGCCGTACGCCGCTACCGCGGCAGATCCTTCCGGCAGAAGCTCATCGAGATGAGACTGTCACGCCTGCTCGAAGAGAACCTCACCAAGGATCAGATCCTCGAGCTCTACCTCAACGTCATTTACCTCGGCAATGGCGTGTACGGTGTGGAGGCGGCAAGCCGGGATCTGTTTGGCAAGAGCGTCAGCGATCTGACCGTAGCCGAGGGCGCGGTACTCGCTGCGCTCCCCAAGGGCCCATCAGCGTACACACCGCGCAGATCTCCGCGACGCGCAATCGCGCGCCGGAATCTGGTTCTCTCCCTCATGGCGAACGAGGGCTACATCACGCAGGCGGCCGCGGCAACATACGCGGCGGCACCGCTGAAAGTGGCGAAACAGGAATGGCGCCCGGACATGACCGGCGACTCGTACGCCATAGACGCGGTTCGCGATGTCGTCGATTCGGTGCTGAAGAGTGGCTCGCTCGACGTGAACGATCTCACGGTTTACACAACGCTCGACACGCGTGCGCAGAACGCCGCTGACCGCGCGGTTCGCCGGCAGGCGGCGGTTATCCAGCAGGAGTCCTACGACCGGCGCGGCGCTCACGTGGAAGGCGCGATGGTCGCTCTCGATCCACGCACGGGCGACATTCGCGCTCTCGTCGGTGGCCGCCGCTTCGAGCGCGGAAGCTTCGATCGCGCCCTTCTCGCACATCGTCAACCGGGATCCGCTTTCAAGCCCTTTGTTTACGCCACCGCTCTCGCGGCCGGCTATACACCGGCGAGCGAAGTGGACGACGAGCCGATATCCGTCAGGATCGGCGGCACGGTCTGGTCGCCCAAGAATTACGGCGGCGAGTACGGTGGACACGTGACGTTCCGACGGGCACTCATGCGATCGGAAAATGCCGCGACCGTGCGCGTGAGCCAGATGGTAGGAATTCCGGCGATCATCGCGACAGCACACAAACTCGGCATCCAGAGCAATCTGCCGCCTGTTCCGTCAGCTGCGCTCGGCGCGCTCGAAGTCACTCCCCTGGAACTGGTTACGGCGTATGCGCCCTTCGCGAATGGAGGCTGGCGAGTGACGCCGCGACTCGTTCGCCGCATTCAGACTTCAGATGGCACAGTTCTGTGGAGCAGCGACAATCAGCGGACGAGGGTGATGGACGCGCGAGACTCGTATCAGCTCACATCGATGCTGCAGGGCGTGGTCAACTATGGCACCGGCAACGTCGTTCGCGACCTCGGCGTTGTAGGCCTGGTCGCGGGAAAGACAGGCACTACAAACGATGGGACCGATGTCTGGTTCATGGGATACACGCCAACAGTCGTCGCCGGCTTCTGGTTCGGCTACGACACGCCGCGCCCGATCGGCTACAACGCGTCTGGAGGTACGCTGGCCGCGCCAGCATGGGCCGACTTCTACATGAACGGCTGGGATGAAGCAAACCCGCCCGGCGCCTGGCAGCCACCGGCGGGAATGGTATCCGCGGTGATCGACGCCCGTACGGGCTACCTCGCGACCGAATGGTGTCCCATAACCATGAAGGAGTACTTCAGGCCCGGCACTGTTCCCACCACACCGTGCCCGGTGCACAGCGGACCGCCCGAACCCGTCATCGACACCACGGCGTCGGCGGTCCAACAGGTACCGGCTGTCGTGGAAAAGATCGGAAAGGGAATCGGTGGATTCTTCAAGCGGATTTTCAAGCGGCCGTAGACCGCTCGCTCGAACAACGCCGCGCCGAATCAATCGCGCGGATCTGACTGAGAAATCGAACGTCCGGCTGGTCTTCCCAGCCGGACGTTCCGTTCTCGTCTCGTCTCTCCGCTCACACCAGCCCGAGCCACTCCCGTGACCCGCCGGCGTATCCTGGAAAAATCTTTTCGACGCGTGTCGCGCCGAGATGCTTGACTGCGACTTCACTGAATACGGTGCGAAAGTCAGTCGTGAGCTTCAGGTCACGCCCTTCGTTCAACTGCTCGGGCGCGAGCCCGGGCCACTTGCCGTACACCTTGCCGCCTTTCACTCCGCCACCGAGGACGAAGAACGCCGTCGCGTGACCATGATCGGTGCCCCGATTCCCATTTTCGTGCGCCGTTCGTCCGAACTCGGACATCGTGAGCACAAGCACGTCGTTCATCCTGTCCCCGAGATCCTGCGTGAATGCGGCGAGCGTTTTCGCGAAATCGTCAAGACGCCCCGCCAGCTGACCGGTTCCGTTCCCCTGGTTCACATGCGTATCCCAGCCGCCGACATCGGCGAATGCAACTTCCAAACCAACGTTGGCCTTGATGAGTTGTGCGATCTGCATCAACCGCTGTCCAAACTGGGTCTTGGGATACTGCGCGTTGTTGCGCGGCGCGTACTGCTGCGGATTCGCCGCGTGCAGCATCTTCACCGCATCGAACATCTCCTGTCCGGTACCGTGCACGAGATCCGCGCTCCCGGTACGGTAGAGCGCCTCGAGACGCTCTACCTCGCTGCCGGTCGCGCGCACAGAGAACTCGCCCAGTGAGTTCATCGCGATCGTTTCAGCCGGCCCTTCCATGATGCGCGGAGTCTGCGGCGTCATTGCGATCGCCCTGAATGGATCGACCTGACATTGCTGGCACGTTCCCTCGACTGCGAGGAGACGGTTGAGCCACCCGTCGGACGTACCCTTCACGTCGGGCGTTCCAGTTTCCATGAAATCCTGCGCGTCAAAGTGCGAGCGCGAGGTGCTTGGACTCCCTACCGCATGAATCGGTGCCAGCAGCTTCTGATCCCATAGCGGCTTTAGCGGGGCAAGCGACGGATGCAATCCAAAGAAGCCATCCAGATCGATCGCACCGGCTGCCTGGCCCGGACGCGCCACTGCTATGGTCGGACGCATGTCGTAGTACGGCTGCTCGGCGTGCGGGACAACGACGTTCAGCCCGTCAGCGGCCCCGCGCTGGAAGAGGCACACGAGCGTCTTGCCTTTCGGCACGTTCTTTAATTCCATCCCGTACGCCATGCGGCGCAGGAAACTGGGGCTCAATCCCATGGTCACGAGCGCGAGCGCTCCCGATTTTACGAATACTCTGCGGTCCATGTTCATCCTCACGTGTGACGCGCGGCGAGCGCGCTCGATCTATGTGTACGAACTGGTCAGCGACGCTGGAATTCGGGTGCACCGAGTGCCAGCCCCACTACCTGCGCGAGACCACTGAACTGCGGTGCGGGGCCGACTATCGGATTGCGCGCGAGCGCACGTCGGAGTCCCGCCACTCCGTCCTGCTTTGCGGCACCCTTCGCCGCCTTGGCATTCATCATCGTCATGTCCCCGGTCACATCGTCGGCCCCCGACGCCGATTGCGGTCGCGACGTGTTCTCCCGCGCTGCCACCTGCTGCGCAGTGGCCTGTTGCGCCGCACTCGCCGCGAGTGGGTGCTCTCCGCTCATGAGAATCTTGCGGGTGTCGGGTGATGCCATTCCCTCGAGGAGGCTAGACACGACTCCGTCTACCTGCGCGGCGCGCGGCGCGTTCGCCAGCGAGTCACCGAGCGGCCACGTCATGATAGTCGCGCCGGGAAGTCGGTTTGCGGCTACAGCCTGGCCGAAGTTGATGCGGTTGAGAATCGCGCCGGTGTTCATCCAGGCGTCGCCCGTCTCCGGCCAACCGTTTGGATCGCGGTGGCCAAATATCGGTTCGCCCAGGTATGCGACGGCCAGTGCCGTGCGGGGCGTGGTGTCCGCCTGCGCGCCGAGTGCTCGCGCCGCACTCACCACGACCTCGAATGGCGACTTCACTTTCGAGTGGTACGCGCGGGAAGAGAAGAACTCCGGCGACGTCACGATGGTGCGAACCACCTCGCGGATGTCACCATTGGTCTTCATGTACGTATTCGCTGCCGCATCCACCAGCGCGGTGGACGGCGAGTCGCTCACGAACCGCCGCGCCAGCTGCCTTGCAAGGAAGTGCGCGGTCGCCGGACTACGTGACACTATGTCGAGCACGTCCTCTCCATCCTGCTCGCCCCGACCAGCCGCAAGTGTGTGGCCCAGAAACGTCTTGGGTGCCGCGTCGTGCCACTCCGGCCGAAAAATGTAACCGCCGCCCTGGGCCGGGAGGCGAACACTCCACCCCGTGAGCGCGCGAGCAGCTTCGATGACGTCCTGCTGCGTATAGCCGCCATCGACGCCGAGCGTGTGAAGCTCCATCAACTCGCGGCCGTAGTTCTCGTTCAATCCGGCCTTCTTCTGCGCCGCCGCGCGCTGGCGCAGTTGCTGTGCCTGGACCGCGTCAAGATTGCGGCGCCGGATGATCGGCTCGACGTCGGGAGCTCCCTTTGCCCCGCGCGCGATCACCATTCCGCCACGATTCGCAGCGAGCGTCGGCTGACCCGGGTTGGCGCGGCTCTGCGCGTTGTCCAGATACACCAGCATCGCTGGCGAGTGCGCGACCGCGCCGAGCAGATCGCGAAACTTGCCGAGTGAGTGTTCGCGAATTGTGCGGTCGTAATCCGTGAGATAGTACGCTTCGACCGGGTTCTTTCCGACGAATACGTTGAAATGGTTTTCCCAGAAGTCGGTCATCACTTCCTGAAGCTGCCTGTCGCTTGCTACCGCGCGCGCGACACGGGACGATTCGAGCTGGCCCACGAGCTGCGCGCGTGAGCGGCGGACTTCCTTGAGCCCGTCATCGTTCGCCGTCTGCGTGTTGTCACGGGCTGCAGCAGAAGTATCTCGCTTGACGAGCCTGCGCTCGCGTTGTGCGGTGGCATACTGCGTTGCCAGCGCGCTCTGGTCCGCCTGCAGCATGGGATAACGCGCGAGCACGTCGTCCATGGCGCTGTCATTGATCCGCTCGGGATGGAGCTGCTGGTCGATCCACGCGTCCACTCCAATCGCGCGAACCTTCCCCACATCACCTGGCCGCGGCCCGAATGCCAGCCGGTTGAGAACCTGCAGGACCTGCTGATCGGCCGTCTGCTCGCGGGCGATCCCGGTTGGGGCGGTGGCAACCGGAGCCTTGCGTTGCTGCGCTGCCGCCAATGCAGGAACGAGCGCCACTGCGCCTGCCAGTGTCACGCGTCGAATCACCCGGCCTCCCGGAACGAATGTTGACTTGATCACACCCGTTTGACGGATGCATCAGCGAGTCGTTAACCAGTCCGCCAGGTGCCGCCCCCCCCGAGCGGAGCTGTTGGTACGCTGTCACACCAGCGGAGAACGCCCGTCCGGGCCTCCCGCGAGACGCGGACTATATATGAATAGCCCGCCCGGAGACGGCCAGCGCTGCTTCCTTCACCGCTTCACTCAGTGTGGGGTGAGGATGCACGGTGATACCGATATCGTCCGCGGAGCCGCGAAATTCCATCGCGAGTACCACTTCCTGAAGCAGGTCCGCCGCGTCGACCGATACGATATGGCAACCGAGAATCTCCTCGGTTTCGGCGTCGGCCACGAATTTCACGAAACCCTGCGTCTCGGCCATCGTTCGTGCACGACCATTTGCGGACAGCGGAAACTTGCCACTTTTGTACGCGCGGCCGCTCAGCTTCGCCTCGTGCTCCGCCAGCCCGCACGTCGCGATCTCGGGATGCGTGTACACCACAGCCGGCATCGACTTGTAGTCCATGTGAACGTTGTGCCCCGCGATCACCTCGGCCGCGATCACTCCTTCCTCTTCGGCCTTGTGCGCGAGCAGCTTCCCACCCACCGCGTCACCGATCGCGTACACGTTGGGTAGGTTCGTTCGCATCCTTTCATCGACGGCTATCTCGCCGCGAGCGCCCAGGGTGAGACCGAGAGCCGGAGCGTCGATCCCGGTGAGCACCGGCTTACGTCCCACAGCGACGAGGACGTAATCTCCGTCGAGCGTCTCCTGCTTGCCGTCCTTCTCGGTGTCCACGAATACTTTGGATCCGTCGCGGCGGCCGCCTGTGACACGTGTCGCGACGCGTAGCTCCAAGCCCTGCTTGCGAAACACGCGGTCTGCTTCTTTCACGACGTCTTCGTCCATTCCCGGCAGGATTGACGGCGCCAGCTCCACTACCGTTACCTTCGCGCCGAGCCGTCGCCAGACCGACCCGAGCTCGAGCCCGATCACGCCGCCGCCGATCACGATCAGGTGCTTCGGGATTTCCGGGATCGACAGCGCTCCGACATTCGAGAGCACGCGCTCCTCATCGAACTTGAAGAACGGAAGCTCGATCGGAAGCGAGCCCGTCGCGATCACCACGTCGCGCGCCTTGTACTGAGTGATGATCCCGTCGCTTGCCGTCACGTCCACCACATTGCCGGGTCGGAGTGTTCCACGTCCCTTGGCCCAGGTGATCTTGTTCTTGCGGAACAGGAACTCGATCCCCTTAGTATTCTGCGACACGACATCCAGCTTGCGCTTCATCATCACGCCAAGATCGGCGCTCACGCCTTCCAGCTTCACGCCGTGCTCAGCCGCGTGAAGCCTCGCGAACTCCAGATGCTCGGTGGACGTGAGCAGCGCCTTGGACGGGATGCACCCCACGTTCACGCAGGTACCGCCGAGTGTCTTCTCCATCTCGACGCAAACGGTGTTCAGGCCGAGCTGGGCCGCACGGATCGCTGCTACGTATCCGCCAGGTCCGCCGCCGATGATGATGACGTCGCAGTTGGTCATTTTTCAGCACTCAGCGCCGCGTACCGCGACGGGATTGCCGCCGGCGTGGCGCCAGTTGAGATTGTCGTCAGGAACGTGCCGGCGTCGGGGCAAACGAGCAGCGTGCGCATGCGTTCGGCGGAGAGGAATCCTGCAGCAACCGTGTTGCGTAGGTGTGCCAGCAGAGGTTGGTAGAATCCGTCCACGTCCAGCAGCGCGATGGACTTGGCGTGAATCCCTATCTGCGCCCACGTGAACGCCTCGAAGAATTCGTCGAGTGTTCCGATTCCGCCCGGCAGCACGGCGATGACGTCCGCCAGCTCGAGGATGAGAGCCTTTCGCGCATGCATCGTATCCACCAGATGAAGCGTGGTGATCCCGGGATGAGCGATCTCTCTGTGGCCGAGCGATCGGGGGAGAACTCCGATCACCTCGCCGCCGACAGCCAGCGCTGAATCCGCGAGCGCTCCCATCAGGCCGCGCGACGCGCCGCCGTACACGATGCCGATTCCGTTCCGGGCTAGACCATCGCCCAATTCGCGCGCCAGCTCGGCGAACCTCGGCGACGCACCGACATTGGCACCGCAGTAAACCGCTACGCGCATGGAGCCATGTGCATCGGCGTGTGCGAACTCCAACCACGCAAGGTGGTCACATTCACTCGATGAGCATCGCCGCTGGATCTTCCATCAGCTCCTTCACCTTCACAAGGAAGAGCACGGCTGCCTGACCGTCGATTATCCGGTGATCGTACGACAGGGCCACATACATCATGGGGCGGATCTCGACCTTGCCGTCAATCGCGACCGGCCGGTCCTGAATCTTGTGCAACCCGAGAATGGCGACCTGCGGATAGTTGATGATCGGCGTGGACACCAGCGAGCCGAACACACCGCCGTTGGTGATCGTGAACGAACCGCCGGTGAGGTCATCCATCGTCAGCTTCACGTCGCGCGCCTTTTTTGCCACGGCGGTGATGTCACGTGCAATGGCGAGCAGGCCCTTCTGATCCGCGTCCTTGATGTTCGGGACCACAAGTCCCTGCTCGGACGCGACAGCGATGCCCATGTTCACGTAATTTTTGTACACGATCTCGTCGCCTTCGAGCTGCGCGTTCACCACGGGATACTGTTTGAGTGCAAGGCACGTGGCGCGCACGAAGAACGGCATGTAGGAGAGCCGGACACCGTGCTCCTTCTCGACGCGATCCCGAACACGACCGCGCAGCGCGGAAACCGCGCTCATGTCGATCTCGTTGAACGTCGTCAGGTGCGCGGTTGCGACATGCGACTGCAGCAGGTTCTCCGCGATGCGCTTGCGGCGGGTGGATAATTTCTCCCGCGTCTCGCGCTCACCGGCCCTTATGGGCTCAGGCGCCTGATGAAGCGGCGCCGGCCCCGAGGGGGTCGCGGTGGGCGTGCCGGCTGCAGTTGTTGGCGCCGCGGCCGGAGCAGCGGCCATGACGTCCGGCTTGCTCACCACTCCGCCTCTTCCCGTTCCCTGAACACTTCCGATGTCCACACCGCGCTCGTCCGCCTCGCGGCGTGCCGCCGGCGAGGATTTCTGAACGACGCCTGGCGCCGACCCTGTCTCTGGCGACGAAGGTACCGCCGCGGGAGCCGCCGGCTTGCTCGCCTGCGTCGGCGTGGCTGCCGGAGTCGCCGAGGTTGTCGAGGTCGTCGCCGCAGCTGTTTCGTCGATCTCGCCGAGTACGTCGTCCACGTGCACGACATCACCCTCGCTCACCGCTTGGCTGGTGAGAACGCCGGCGCGAAGCGCCGGCACCTCGACAGTGATCTTATCGGTGTCGAGCTCTAGAATGGTTTCGCCGGCCGCAACCTGGTCACCCTTCTGCTTGACCCAGCGTGAGACCGTCGCTTCGACAATCGATTCCCCTAGGGGCGGAACTTTCAACGCGATCATTTAGAGTATCTTGATGTTTGTTCTAAATATATCCTCTCACCGAGATTACTTGCGCGCGCTAACCATCTCCGCGCACGGCGGCCTTGACCGGCTGGAGCTACGCGAAGACATCCCCATCCCCGCCGTCGGCCCGGGGCAGGTCCGCGTCCGCGTGTTCGCCGCTGCACTCAACCACCTCGACCTCTTCGTGCTCGGTGGAATCCCGGGGGTCAATATCACTCCAGGCTGGATCATGGGCGCCGATGCGGTCGGCGTCATTGATGGAACAGATGATCTGGTCGTCGTCAACCCCGGCGTCAGCGATGGGACCTGCGAGTACTGTCTTCGCGGCGAGCAGTCGCTCTGCATGCGCTTCCGGCTTCTGGGCGAGCACGCTCCCGGTACCATCGCCGAATATATAGTTGTCCCCGAGCGCAACGTCGCGCGAATTCCCCGTGACACTCCTATACCCGAGGCAGCGGCGTTCACCCTCTCCACGCTCACGGCGTGGCGAATGCTCATCACACGCGCCCAGCTCCGGCCGGACGACGACGTACTCATTCAGGGAATCGGCGGCGGAGTCGCGCTCGCGGCGCTTCAGATTGCACGGCACGTCGGCGCGCACGTCTGGGTCACCTCCTCCAGCGACGAGAAGCTCGCGCGCGCGCGCGAGCTTGGCGCCGACGAGACGATCAACAACCAGACCACCGATGTCGCGAAGGAGATCCGATCCAGAACCGGAAAGCGCGGCGTGGACGTGGTTGTCGACAGTGTGGGGGAGGCCACGTGGGCGTCGTCCCTCGGGTCACTCGGCAGGGCCGGCAGACTGGTCACATGCGGCGCCACATCGGGACCGAACGTGCAGACAGACGTGAGAAAGCTGTTCTGGAATCAGTGGTCCATCCTCGGCTCAACAATGGGAAACGATGCAGAGTTCCATTCGGTGGTTGAGGAGCTGCGTAGGGGGCGACTGCTTCCACCGGTCGACTCGGTTTTCGACATGACAGACGCGCGCGCCGCATTCGAGAGGTTGCAGTCGCGGGAACAATTTGGAAAGGTCGTGATCCGTGTTGCTCGTTGATATCGGCGTGATGCGGTTCGTCCGGAATGGCTGAGTCCGCTCAGTATTCGCCCGTGCAGCTCGCAGAGATCAAGAATGCATTCGTCGCGCATCGGGAAGTCCTCTGCCCCGTGTGCGGCTCGCGAATGACCTCGCGTCCGATCGGCGGCGGATCCTTCGGACTCGGCTACTCCCGCAAGCGCGAATGGCTCATCTGCACCGGCTGCCATCGCAGCGCGATCTTCGACGTCAAGCGAGGTACGCGCAACTGACCAGCGCCGTCACGTCAACTCATCTGACCGCCGCCATCATGTAAAGTGACACCGTCTCGCCGTGAGCACCTGCGCCATGCCCAGACCGATGATGATGGAAAGCACAACCGAGAGGTAGGCGAACGCATCCATGTGCTCCATCCCGAGTAGTCGTTCAGCCTAACGGCGTGATGGCATGATGCTGGCACCAGGCCAGTCCCAGCGAGTCCGGCGGAGGCGCCGATCGCACGGGACGAGTCCCACTCCTGCAAATCCCACGCAATGGCCAGTGACCACGAATTTACGGGCTTCATCACCGTCCGCGGCGCGCGCGAGCACAATCTAAGGAATGTGGACCTCGAGATCCCTCGCGATGCGCTGGTGGTATTCACCGGCGTCTCTGGCTCGGGGAAGTCGTCGCTCGCTTTCGGCACCCTCTACGCCGAAGCACAGCGGCGGTACCTGGAATCTGTCGCACCATACGCACGGCGACTCTTCCACCAGATGGGCGTTCCCGAATTCGATTCGATTGACGGGCTGCCACCGGCCGTCGCACTGCAGCAGCAGCGCGGATCGCCCACCACACGCTCGTCCGTCGGCAGCGTCACCACGTTGTCGAACCTTCTGCGCGTGCTGTATTCGCGCGCAGGCGAGTATCCGCGCAACCAGCCGCTGCTTTATGCGGAATCGTTCTCCCCGAATACTCCTGAAGGAGCGTGCCCCAAATGTCACGGCCTCGGTCGCATCTACGAAGTAACGGAACGCTCCATGGTGCCCGACGACTCGCTCACCATCCGCGAGCGCGCAATCGCGGCGTGGCCCACTGCATGGCAGGGGCAGAACCAGCGTGACATACTCGTCACACTCGGCTATGACGTGGACGTGCCGTGGCGCGATCTTCCGAAGAAGGAGCGGGAGTGGATACTGTTCACCGACGAGCAGCCGGTGGTTCCGGTGTACGCAGGCTTCACACCGGCCGAGACGCGGCGCGCGCTAAAGCGAAAGGAGGAGCCCAGCTACATGGGTACGTTCTCGAGCGCGCGGCGTCATGTGCTCCACAGCTTCGCGAACACACAGAGTGCGCTCATGAAGAAGCGCGCCCTGCTGTACATGCTCAGCACCGAGTGCCCGCTCTGTCATGGAAAACGGCTAAAGCGCGAGTCTCTCTCGGTGAAGTTCGCGGGGATGGATATCGCCGAGCTTTCGAGTCTGTCAATGGTGCGCCTCGCGAGAGTGATCCGACCGTACGCTGACGGCTTCGCGGCCAATGGTAACAGGAATCAGGTGCTGCATCCCGAAAAGGTGATCGTCACGCACAGAATCACGGGTGACCTCGAAAACCGGCTCTCCGTACTTCTCGACCTCGGGCTCGGCTACCTCTCGCTGGACCGGACCACTCCCACTCTCTCGCCCGGCGAACTCCAACGCCTGAGACTCGCGACGCAGGTGCGCTCCAATCTGTTCGGCGTCGCATACGTTCTGGACGAGCCTTCAGCCGGCCTGCATCCAGCGGATACCGAAGCGCTCCTCAGGACGCTCGATCGGCTCCGGAAATCAGGCAATTCTCTGCTTGTGGTGGAGCACGATCTGGATGTTATCCGCTGCGCGGACTGGATCGTCGATGTCGGGCCCGCGGCGGGCGAACAGGGCGGGATGGTTCTGTACAGCGGTCCTCCCGACGGTCTTCAGGAAATTGAAGCATCGCAGACGCGACGTCATCTCTTTGGACGAGACCTTCTCCCCCAGCGTTCCGTGCGCGAGCCCCGCGGATGGATCGAGCTCGAAGGAGTGACGCGCAACAACCTGAACAAACTCGACGTCGCGATTCCCACTGGGGTGCTTACAGCAGTGACCGGCGTCTCGGGATCGGGGAAATCGACTCTGGTCAGCCAGGTTCTCGTCGAGCTCGTGGCCGAAGATCTCGGACACGAACCGCCGGCGCTGGCGGATGACGCCGAAGACCTGGATCAGCCCGTGCCGCGGACGCTGGGCGGTCGGATCACCCGAGGAATGGAGTCGATCAGGCGCATGGTTGTGGTTGACCAGAAACCCATCGGACGAACACCCAGATCGAATCTCGCCACCTACACAGGATTATTTGATCACGTGCGAAAGCTCTTCGCCGGAACGAAAGCGGCGCGTGCTCGCCGCTACGACGCGGGCCGCTTCTCCTTCAACGTCGCGAAAGGGCGCTGCGAGACATGCGAGGGTGAGGGATTCGTATTCGTCGAGCTGTTGTTCCTTCCGAGCGTGTACGCACCGTGCCCCACATGCCACGGCGCGCGGTACAACGCGAAGACGCTGGAGATCAAATACCGCGACCGGAACATCGCGGAAGTGCTGGCCATGACGGTTGACGATGCCTTCAAGTTCTTCGCGGATGACATTCCCGTCCGACGTTCCCTTGAAGTGCTGCGCGAGGTCGGCCTGGGCTACATCCGGCTGGGGCAGGCGGCCACCGAACTGTCAGGCGGTGAGGCTCAGCGGATCAAGCTCGCAACGGAACTGCAGCGGATGTCGCGCGGATCCACGCTGTACATCCTGGACGAGCCAACCACCGGTCTGCATCCCTCCGACATCGAGCGACTAATGGTGCAGCTCAACAAGCTCGTGGACGCGGGGAATACCGTGATCGTGGTAGAGCACGACATGAGAGTGGTGTCAGGTAGCGACTGGGTGATCGACATCGGGCCTGGTGCGGGCGACGAAGGCGGACGCGTGGTCGTCGCAGGCCACCCCGCCTCGGTGTCGCGCCACGCAGACAGCCGGACGGCACCGTATCTGGCGCGGTTCCTGGGGTGAGATAGCGTCCCACGCGCGGCCGGTTGCACGTAGATTTCCGGGCATGGATTCGACGAGCTTTTCCGATCGCCTGCAGGACAGCTTCGACCAGCTCTACCATTACGTGCCGGCACTCTTCGGCGCCCTGGTAATCCTCTTCGCGGGCTATCTGCTCGCGCGGCTTCTGGAGAAGGCCACCGAGAAAGTTTTGCGAAGGATCCACTTCAACAGGATTCTCGAGCGCGGCGGCGTGCTGCAGGCCGTCGAGCGGTCCGGCTCGCACATGAACCCCACCCGCGTCACCGCGAGCGTCGTCTTCTGGTTCGTGATGTTTGCCGTGCTGATGGTCGCGGCGAATGCGTTGGGCCTCTCGTCGCTCGGCAACATGTTCGGAGAGCTGGTGAGCTACATCCCCAGCCTTATCGCCGCGATCGTGATCATCATCGTTGGCATCGTCCTCGGTGACTTCGTCGGTGGCCTCATCATGGCCTCGGCAGGTGCGATCCACGGTGGCCCCACGCTATCCCGGTTCGGAAAGGGCGGCGTGATTATGATCGCGATCTTCATGGCGCTGCAGGAGCTGGGGGTGGCGACCGACATCGTGACCACGGCGTTCGCCATCCTTTTCGGGGCAATCGCACTCGCCGCATCGCTCGCCTTCGGACTCGGCAACCGCGAACTGGCCGGCGAGGTCACACGCGGCTGGTATAACCGGTACAAGGCTGAGCGGGAAGCCATCGACCGCGATAATGCCGCCCACGACGCCGCGGATCGTACCGACGAATTCGAGTCGCCCTCGACGCTCGTCTGAGCACCCGAATACATACCGAAAGTGCGGCCCCTGACACCGATCGCCGCCTGATTCGCTAAGTCGTTGTGGCGCAACAACTTAGCGCCAAAGAAAATGGTTGCTAAAAGCCATTCCGCCGAGTATATTTCGGGGTTCCCCAACAGTTGTCTCACATCAGGTGTGCGCCGCTCCCGGACGCCCGCCGCAAGTGTGGTATTTGACACGTCATGACAGCACCCAACAACCGCGAGCGGATTCTCCCGCGGCTGATCCACGAAGAGGTCCAGGAATCGTTCATCAATTACTCGATGAGCGTCATCGTTTCCCGCGCGCTGCCGGACGTGCGCGACGGACTCAAGCCAGTACACCGCCGCGTCCTCTACGCCATGAACGAGCTCGGGCTCGTGCCGGGCCGTCCATACAAGAAGTCCGCGACGGTGGTGGGAGATGTGCTCGGCAAGTATCACCCCCACGGTGACAGCTCCGTGTACGACGCGCTCGTGAGAATGGTGCAGGACTTCTCGCTGCGGTATCCGTTGGTGGACGGGCAGGGAAACTTCGGATCAGTCGATGGCGACAACGCTGCGGCGTACCGATACACCGAAGCGCGCCTCACGCGCATCGCCACCGAAATGCTGGGTGACATCGACAAGAACACCGTTGATTTCCAGCCGAACTTCGACGACCGTCTGCAGGAACCGCGTGTGCTGCCGTCGGCCATGCCGAATTTGCTCGTCAATGGCTCGTCGGGCATCGCGGTGGGCATGGCGACGAACATCCCGCCCCACAACCTTCGCGAGGTAACCAGCGCGCTCGTCGCGCTCATCGAGGACCCGGATCTACCTGCTGGCGCGCTGCGCAAGTACATCAAGGGCCCCGACTTCCCGACCGCCGGTTACATCTACGGCACCGCGGGCATAACGGACTACCAGGAGACCGGCCGCGGGCGCATCGTGATGCGCGCGCGCGCTGTAATCGAAGAGCGCGAGACGTCCAACCGCGCGCAGATCGTGGTGACCGAGTTGCCGTATCAGGTGAACAAGGCCAAGCTGCTCATCGACATCCGCGACCTCGTGCGCGAGGGTAAGCTCGAAGGCATCAGCGACTTGCGCGACGAGAGCGATCGCGATGGAATGCGCATGGTGATCGAGCTCAAGCGCGATTCCATTCCGCGTGTGGTTCTCAACCAGCTGTACAAGCACACCGCGATGCAGTCCACGTTCGGCGTTATCATGCTCGCACTCGTGCCGGATCCCACTACCGGTCAGCTCGTGCCGAAGGTTCTGCCGCTCAAGGACGTGCTGATGCACTTCATCGCGCACCGCCACGAGGTCGTGACGCGGCGCACGCAGTTCGAGCTGGACAAGGCACTCGAGCGAGAGCACATCCTTGAAGGTCTCAAGATCGCGGTCGACAACATCGACGCCGTGATAAAGCTCATCCGTGCGGCAAAGGACACACCAACGGCCAGCTCCCAGCTCCAGGCACGCTTCAAGCTGAGCGAGCGTCAGGCCGAGGCGATCCTCAACATGCGCCTCGCGAAGCTCACCGGTCTGGAAATCGAGAAGCTGGAGGCCGAGCTCAAGGACCTGCGCGCGTTCATCACGGAGATGCGCGACATCCTCGCCTCCCGTCCGCGCCGGATGACGATCATCCGCGAGGAGCTGGAAAAGGTCAACGAGACCTTTGGAGACGAGCGCCGCTCCGAGATCACCAGCGACCAGGGCGAATTCTCCATCGAGGACCTGATCGCCGAGGAGGACATGGTGATCACGATCTCGCATACGGGTTACATCAAGCGTACGTCAACGTCCACATACCGCAAGCAGCGGCGTGGCGGACGCGGCCTGAACGGCCAGGGCCTCAAGGATGAGGACTTCATCGAGCACCTGTTCATCGGCTCCACTCACGACTTCATCCTCTGCTTCACGGACGACGGCCGCTGCTTCTGGCTCAAGGTGCACGAGATTCCCCAGTCCGGCAGGGCCAGCAAGGGAAAGCCGATCGTTAACCTGATCAACGTGCAGCCCGATACTCAAATCCGGGCTGTGGTACCCGTCCGTGAGTTCGGGGACTCCCAGTCGCTGCTGTTCTGCACGCGCCGCGGCACGGTCAAGAAGACCGCATTGTCGGCGTACGCCAACCCCCGTGCAAACGGAATCAAGGCGATAAAGATCGACTCGCGCGACGAACTGATCGACGTGCAGGTCACCAGTGGTACGAACGACGTGGTGCTCGCGACCAAGCATGGCTTGTCCGTGCGGTTCCACGAGAAGGATGTGCGCGAGATGGGCCGTGATACCACCGGCGTCAAGGGCATCGAATTGCGCCCGGACGATGCTGTGGTCGGCATGGTCGTCATCAAGCGCGAGGCGACCCTCCTCGTCGTTACGGAGAAGGGACTCGGTAAGTGCTCGCACATAGATGATTACAGGGTTCAGAAGCGCGGCGGCAAGGGCATCATTACTGTCAATCGCACCGACAAAACCGGTGACGTCGTGACGCTGATGGAAGTCCTGCCCGAGGATGAGATCATGCTCATCACGAAACACGGCGTGATCATTCGCTCGTCGGTTTCGCAGGTGCGCGTGACCGGAAGAATTGCGCAGGGTGTGAAGCTCGTTAACCTGGACGATGGCGATCTTGTGACCGCGGTGGCGCGTGTCATCCCCGAGGATAAGACCGAGGATGGCGACGACTCCGTGGATGAGGAGACGGTCGAAACGCTTGCTGACGAAGAGTGATAAGCACCTGACTGATGAAGGCGGTTCAACGGGCGGGGACGGGAACCCGGCGCCGGGAGCACCGAACGGTGCCTCTCAGGACGTCGGTCCCGACCGCCCCGTTCGGGCTTCCAACGACTCGGTAGCGGACGCTGCGCAGGCGAGCGCGCCAGAACCTTTGCTCGCGCTGCCAACTGCGGCGGACGACCAGCTCGAGGCGCTCCGCGCTGCACTGCGGAAGGCTGAGGGTGAGCTTCTCCGTACCAGGCAGGAAGCCGACAGCAAGCGGCATCTCGTTGACATCATGCACGAGGTCATGGGGAATCTCTCCACCGAGGAGATCTTCCACATGGTAGCGCGACGCCTGGCGCGTGCGCTGCGACTGTCGCACTCGTCCGTCGTACTCGCTCGGCCCGGGGATGCGAGGGGTACGGTCGCCACCGCGTTCGAGCAGCCAAATCTCGCGAATCTGGAGATCGAGCTGGATCGATACCCGGAGATCTCAGCCGCACTGGATCAAAAGCGTCCCGTCCTGATTCAGGACCTCCAGACGAGCTCGTGGTACGCACAGCTCCGCGAACAGTGGGCCCGCGACGGGACAACAATGAATGTGCGCTCCGTGATCGCCATTCCATTCTCGTTCGAGAAATCCCGCACTGGCGTCTTTCTCCTCCGGCGCACAGTCGATCAGGATCCGCTCGCGGCCAGCGATGTCGAGTTTGCCGACACGGTCATCAAGAGCGCCGTCAACGCGATCGAGCAGGCGCACACCATCGAGCAGACCAAGGCCGACAACGCCCGGCTCGAGGCGCTCGCTCATACCGATCCGCTCACGCACTTGCTGAATCGTCGCGCGCTCACCATCAGGCTCGTCGCCGAGCTCGAGCGCGTGCGCCGCTACAACTCGCCGCTCACCATGCTTATGATCGACCTCGATCACTTCAAGCTCGTGAACGACACCTTCGGCCATCTCGTGGGCGACGAGGTGCTGCGTGGAATCGGAATGATCCTCCAGCGCTCGGTGCGCAGTGTGGACATGGTCGCACGCTACGGCGGCGAGGAGTTCGTCGTCGTACTCCCGGAAACGGGCGAGATGGGCGCTGTCGCCTTCGCCGAGCGGATCCGCCAGCGCGCGGAGCAGCACAACTTCGAGGCCGCCAGAAGCTCAACCGTGAGAGTAACTGTCTCCATCGGCGTCTCGACGTTCCCGTCTCCGCACGTGGATAGCGCCGAGGATCTCTTCGCACGTGCCGATGCAGCCCTCTACCGCGCCAAGGAACGCGGCCGCAACCAGGTCTGCGTGTAACCAAGAGGCGCCGGTCTCCCTCGCCCGTGGCTATCCGGAGGCGGGCGAGGACTTGGTGGAACGGCAACTCGGGGCCATCATTAGTGGCATGAAGAACGCCATCCTATTATCTGCGCTCGCCTTCGCCCCGCTCGGGTGCTCCATACCCGCGGCTGACGCGCACAGCACGGCGAATAACACCCGTGAGCAGGCCGACGTGCATGCGATCCCGGACGCTCCAGTCGAGACGCGTCTCTCTGTCCCCGCCGGACTTGAGGCGACGATCGTCGCGAAACTGCCCGGGGCG
>JBBRBY010000009.1:0-49971 GCA_038205315.1 Gemmatimonadales bacterium
GTCTGCGGGTTGCGGTCGTATAGCGGGAACCAGCTCGACTGGATCTGAACCATTATCCGGTGACCCGGCAGGAATACGTGGTTCGCGGTCGGCAGTTCGAACCGGTACAACATCGGCTTGCCGGGGGTTATCGCTTTGGGATTCGCGAGACTTTCGCGGTAGCGCCCGCGGAAGATGTCCATTGCCACTGGCAGCTGATAACCGCCCATCTTCGGATCGCCGCCCACCTCGTCCGGATAGACATCTATCACCTTCACGACCCAGTCGGCGTCGGTGCCACTTGTGGACGCAACGAGATTCGCGATGGGCTGGCCGCTGATCTTGACGGGTCGCGTGAGGACATCGGTCTGGTACGACACGACGTCGGTTCGTCCCGATGCTTCGCGCTGGTCATCGACCAGCCACTGGACCCAGGTAAGTGGTGGGTCGTAACCGATTGGCTGGCTGGGACGCGCGCGAAATGGAACAGGCTTGGCGGGATCGGACGTGTACTCGTCGTACGCGGCGCTGCCCGCCGATGGCGCGGCGAAAGCCGCGGCGAAACCGGGTTGCAGGTAGAGTGGAGTCTGCGTGATTGTGCAGCCACTCGCGCATCCCGATGGCCATGACGCGAGCCGTTCCCAGGTGTTGGTCCCCGTTTCGAACGCGTTGACGGGCGCGATGTCAGCGGCCGGTGCGTCGTCCATGAGGTAGTGCGCGAGGAACGGTCCCAGTATGTGCTGCTGAAAATACAGCGACGTGTTGCTGTTGAACTTGATGGCGCCGAGTGAGCTGCCGTCCTCGATCTCCTGACCGTGATGCCATGGGCCCATGACGAGGAAGACCTTGTCATGCGCGACATCCTTGGGAGCGAGCGCCTTGTACACTGCGATTGCTCCGTAGATGTCTTCCTGATCCCAAAGGCTGTGCACGATCATCACCGGCACCTTCAAGGGCTGTGCGGCCAGGATTCGGTCCATCGCCTGCTGGCTCCACCACGAGTCGTAGCTGGGGTGCTCCAGGATTCTGTTCCAGAAGCCGACCTGTTCAACGCCGTGCTGGCGCGCGATCTCGCCGGCCGAGCCGGCCTTCATGTAGAGATCGTAGTCGTCAAAGCTGTTGGTCCACCATTTCGCCGAATTGTCGCGTGTTGCTTCCTGTTCCAGCACGTAGGGAATGTTCTGCTGGCGGAACGCGCCGTTGTGGAACCAGTCGTCTCCCATCCAGCCGTCCACCATTGGATTCATGGGGACTGACACCTTGAGTGCGGGGTGCGGGTTCACGAGCGCCATCAACGGCTCGAAGCCATCGTAGGAGATGCCGAGTATGCCGACCTTGCCGTTGGTATCCGGAATGTTCTTCACGAGCCAGTCAATGGTGTCGTAGGTGTCCGTTGATTCGTCGACCTTTGTGGGATTGAGTGGGCCAATGAGTGGGCGATTCATGACGAAATCGCCCTCGGATCCGTACTTCCCTCGCACGTCCTCCACGACCCTGATGTACCCGCCGGGAATTATCACGTCGAGCGCGTTGTCGTACCCGTTCAGGTTGGACGCGAGATGAGCGCTCTGCGCGTAGGTGGTCGTCGCGTTGGCGTCGTATGGTGTGCGGGTCATGAGTATCGGGGCATGCCGCGCACCTTTCGGCACGAGGATGACGGCGTGGAGTCGCACGCCGTCGCGCATGGGGATCATGACGTTGCGGCGCACGTAGTCGAAGGATGACGTCACCGGGGTGAACGTGGCCGGCGTTTCACTTGGCAGGGTGGGGTTCTGCGCGCGCGCGGCCTGTGTGAGGGTCAGCGGGAGCAATGCGAGCGATACGAGCGATACGAGCGTGCTCAGCCGTGCGAAGGATGCGGCGAGCCTGTCGAATAGCGTGGAGCACGGGGTCATTTTCGGGTCAGCTTGAGGAGTGGGAGCGTCCGATCGGGAAAATACCGTTCTCCCGCTCAGTTGGTGGCATGGTGCGCCGCCGGCGCGGATAATTTCGTGGCCGGCTCATTGCAATCTTGCCGCCCATGGACCCGAATCAGGCACCCCGATCCGAGCAGGGCGGCTCCCACGGAACCGAACAGACATTTACGCGGCGCGAGCGCACCCCTGCTCTCGAGCGATTTGCGCTCCTCATAACGAACGCGGTAGGTACCCTCTGGTTCTTCTTCGCGATTTTCGCGTGGACCGCCGTCTGGCTGGCATGGAACGCATTGGGCCCCCGCGCTGCGCGATTCGACCCGTATCCAGGCTTCGTGCTCTGGCTGTTCCTTTCGAACATGATCCAGCTTTTCCTCATGCCTCTGATCATGGTCGGCCAGAACATCCAGTCGCGCGCTGCTGACAAGCGAGCCGAGGCGGACCTCAAGGTGAACAGGCAGGCGGAAGCTGAGGTCCAGGCGACCCGGGCTGAGCTGTCGGAGCTCAAGCGCATGCTCGCGGACGCGCTCGGCAGGCGGGACGGAGCGGCAGCCTAAACCCGGGAGCTGCGGCGGAGCGTTACCAGTCGGTGGGAACGTAATCCTTGAGGAATTTTCCCCAAACGTGAACTCCAGTGTTCGCGCCGGCGATGATCGGATCCACGATTCGCGCTGCTCCGTCCACGATGTCCAGCGGCGGGTGAAAACGATGCTCGGCGGTCTTCCGCGCGGCGATCTCGGCGGGATCCTCATCCGTTACCCAGCCGGTATCGACGCTGTTCATGTGGATCCCGTCGTTATGATAATCGGCCGCGGCGGTGCGCGTCATCATGTTAAGTGCCGCCTTCGCCATGTTCGTGTGCGGATGGCGCGTGGTCTTGAAGGTCCGATAAAACTGACCCTCGACAGCAGACACGTTAACAATGTGCTTGTCACGCTCGGGCGTGCGTAGCATGAGCGGCTTGAGCCGTGCGTTGATGACGAATGGTGCGACGGCATTCACGAGCTGAACTTCGAGGAGCTCGACGGAGGGAACATCCGCCATTAGCATGCGCCACGAGTTGCGGTCGCGAAGATCGACCTGCTGCAGATCCTGATCCAGTTTTCCCTGCGGGAAAAGCGCACGCTGCGCGGCCACTTCGTCCGGCAACAGCGGAACCTGCGACAGCTCGGCGGCATGGGTAAGTCCGGTGAGTCCTGCAACTTCGGAAATGCGAGGGGCTGCTGCCGCGAGCGCGATACCGGTTTCGGCTTCGGGCAGCATGTGATAGCCGCGCAAGCCCTCGTAGTCGCCCAGCAGGCTGCGTGCGTGTTCGGGGAGATCGCGGAGCGCTGTTGTCTCCGCGTCCATCATGTGCTCGTAGAAGGCAGGAGGCCTTCGCACGGTCTGGCACGCGTTATTGATTATGAAGTCCAGCCGGTCGCGCGACGCGAGCAGCTCCGTGCAGAAGGCTTCGACGCTTGGTGTGTGGCGGAGGTCGAGCCCGTAGATCGTAAGACGGTCGGCCCACGCTGCGAAGTCGCTTTCCTGTGCGTAGCGCGCGGCCGAGTCGCGCGGAAAGCGGGTAGTGACGATGAGGTGCGCGCCGGCTCGGAGTAGCTTGATGCCAGCCTGATAGCCGATCTTGACGCGCCCACCGGTGAGAAGCGCCACCTTTCCGCGCAGGTCGGCCGTCTCGGTCCGCTTCGCGAAATTGAACACCGCGCACGCTGGGCACAGTTGATCGTAGAAGTGATGGATTGCACTGAAGTCCTGCTTGCAGATGTAGCAGTTCTGCGGCTCGATGGCCTCGCGAAAATCAGGACTGTCCGTGACGTCACGTTGCTCGAACTCGCGCGGAGGAAAGACGTTTGGAGTCATGAACACCGTTTCGCGGCGCAGCTTTCTGATCCCGGTATCAAGCAACACACTCTCGACGCGGTTGGCCTTCGCGGTCTTGCGATGACGCTTGGTCGCCTGGACGAGTCGCCGACGGTCGACCGCGTCCGGACGCGAGACGCGGCCGGCTGCCTGGAGCAGTCGGGTACGGTCGTCCTCGGGTACGGTAGAGAGCAGAGCGCGGTCCGCGACCACGGCTTCGAGCAGCTCCGTGGCCGCGCGAAGCCGCTCGGCGATGCTGGGCGAATCGGTGAGTTTCGGTGGGCTTGTATTCATCTGGAATGTCGGACAGGGACTCGCTCCGGCATTGGCGCGATGCGGCGGCGATCGGGAGCCCTGCAAGTTAAGGGATCGCGGCGCGCGAAGCGGTCGGGTCCTTCAGGCCGGTCGTCCGGGGCTGCTGGCTGAGCGGCGAGGGGACGCCGTGCTAACGGGCGAGCTCGCGCAACACGTTTCGCTTGAGCTTACCGGTAGCGGTTCGGGGAAGCGAATCATCGACGAGCTGGATACTGCGCGGAACCTTGTAGGCGGCGAGGCGGCTTCGGCAGTGAGCGTCAAGGATTTCCGCAATGTCGCCTGGAGTGCTGCTGGTTGAATCGCCTAGGCGCACATATGCGACCACGGACTGACCCCACGTGGTGTCCGGGGCCCCGACCACGCCGGCCTCGGCGACCGCGGGATGCGCGAGGAGGACCGCCTCCACCTCGGCGGCGTACACATTCTCTCCACCTGTGATGATCAGGTCGTCGCGACGGTCGAGGACGTAGAGATAGCCGTCGGCGTCGAGGATTCCCATGTCACCAGTCCTCAGCCAGCCATCGACGATAGCGTTCGCTGTGACTTCGGGCTGGCCAGCATAGCCGGCCATGACGACGGGACCACTCACCAGAATCTCGCCGGGCTCTCCGGCGTGTGCGTCGCGACCATCGGCAACGACGCGCACGCGGTTGGGATAGATCGGCTTGCCCGCTGCGCCGAGCCGCCGAACCGCCTCTTCGGGAGCGAGCGTTGCGAGCTGGGATGTGGTCTCGGTGAGTCCGTACGTCTGCACAACCGGCACGCTCAGCGCCGCACATCGCTCGAGCAGGTGTAATGGAGCCGGACCGCCGCCTAGGAGCACGCATCGCAGCGATGCCGGGTACGGCGTCGTGTCGCGTGCGTCGAGCATGCGCTGCAGCATGACCGCTACCACGGATACAATGGTGACGCGGTTGCGCTCGATTGCGGTGTTGACCGCGGCCGCGTCGAAGCCGTCGTGTACGATCGCGGTGATACCGTAGATGGCGGCGCGGAACAGAATCGACAGCCCGCCGACATGGAAGAGCGGCATGCACGCAAGCCACCGGTCGTCGGCGTGAGTTCCAATGTTGAGCGCGGAGCCGATCGCGCTCCACCAGAAGTTGCCGATCGTGAGCATCGCACCCTTGGGTTGCCCGGTGGTGCCCGAGGTGTAGACGATCGCAACCACGTCGGACTGATCGTGCGAAACTGGCAGTGCAACATCGGCTTCGCTAAGCGCTTCGAGCGAAGGGAGACCCGGGATTTTGTCGTCATGGAGTGCAATGACGACCAGGGCCCTGTCTCGGTCGCGAGCAATCGTCGTGAGTTCAGCCGTGCGTGGCTCGACGACGAGCAGGCTGGGCGAGCAATCGCTCAACTGCCACGCGATCTCCTCGGCGCTCAGACGAACGTTGAGCGGAACCAGAATCGCGCCGAGTCGCATCACTGCGTGGATGAGCAGCGCTGCATCAGCGCCATTGTGCAACAGCATAGCCACGCGGCTACCCCTCCTGGTGCCAAGCGACGCGAGTTTGCGCGCCATCGAGCTCGCGTCAGCGTTCAGCGCGGCGTAGGTCCACTGGCGATCGCCGACGACGAGGGCGAGTCTGTGTGGCGTGCTGGACGCTCGGTGCGCGAGCCAGTCCGGAAGCGCCGCTTTCGCCGGATTCACCGGTGTGGCACTATGTGCGGCCCAGTATCAGTCCAACGCTGAACAGCACCCCGAAGGAGAGCAGCAGCAAACCCGTCTTCCTGATCATCGGGTTCAGGTCTCGACCTGAGAGGCCGCCCAGGATCTGCCTGACGAGAGCGAAGCCAAGCGGCAGGGTGAGTAGTGGAAGGAGCAGCCAGCGACGAGCAGGACGACCACTTAAGGCCATGAATGCGGGTATGGCGTATGCGGTCGCGGTGAAGAGCGCATACTGTGCGCGTGTCACGCGGTCGCCGATGCGCACCGCGAGCGTGTGCTTGCCCGCTGCACGATCCGTGGGTAGATCGCGGAGGTTGTTGATGACCAGGATGTTCGTCACCAGTACGCCGGATGCGGCGGACGCGATGAGCGCGAGCGCGCTCCAGTATCCCGCCTGAAGGTACGCGGTTCCGGTGACGGCGACGAGCCCGAAGAACACGAAAACGAATACATCGCCCAGGCCGTGATATCCGAACGGCCACGGCCCGCCCGTGTAGGCGAGGCCGCAGACGATCGAGAGACTGCCGATGGCGACTATCGGCCATCCTCCGACCCACGCGAGATAGCATCCGAGCAGCGCGGCGACACCGAACGCGACGATGATTCCGCGACGTACCGACTCGTGGCTTATCAGGCCACTCTGGGTCACGCGGAGCGGGCCGAGTCTCCCCTCGTGATCCGCTCCACGATGAAAGTCGGAGTAATCGTTCGCGAAGTTGGTGCCGATCTGTATCAGCAGTGCGGCGAGCAGCGTGACGACGAAGACCAACGGACGAAGTATGGCGCCGTCGCTCACTGCCGCTGCGCCACCAATCAGTACCGGAACCGCGGCCGCAGGAAGGGTCGCCGGACGGGACGCGAGAAGCCACGCGCGGCTTGGCGTGATCCGCGCGGCAGAGCTCGCGGCGGGAACTGCACTCATGGAAAGCGCGGGAATTTGGACCAGTCGGGCGGCCGTTTCTCGAGGAACGCGTTCTTTCCCTCCTTGGCTTCCTCGGTGAGGTAATACAACAGCGTTGCGTCGCCGGCGAGCTGTTGCAATCCCGCCTGGCCGTCGGTATCAACGTTGAAGGAGGCCTTGATGAAGCGGATCGCCGTCGGACTCATGTGCATGATCTCGCGCGCCCACTGCAGTGCCTCCTCGTGCAGGCGATCGACGGGAACCACGGTGTTGACGAGGCCCATGTCTAGTGCGTTCTGCGCGCTGTACTGACGGCAGAGATACCATATCTCCCGAGCCTTCTTGTGGCCGACGACTCGTGCGAGGTACGCCGTGCCGTAGCCACCATCAAAGCTTCCGACTCGCGGCCCCGCCTGTCCGAACTTTGCGTTCTCGGCTGCAATTGTTAGATCGCAGACGAGATGAAGAACGTGGCCACCACCGATCGCGAAACCCGCGACCACTGCGATCACGGGCTTGGGCAGATACTTGATCTGCTTCTGAACGTCGAGGATGTTGAGGCGTGGTATAGTGTCGGTCTCGCCCACGTACCCACCGTGACCACGAACACGCTGGTCTCCGCCGGAGCAGAACGCCTGATCACCCTCGCCGGTTAGAAGGACCACGCCTGTCGTCATATCGTCGCGGACGTGGTCAAATGCGTCGATCAGCTCCGCAACGGTCTCTGGCCGGAAGGCGTTGTGGACCTCGGGCCGGTTGATGGTGATCTTCGCGATCCCTTCATCACCCGCTCGCTCGTAGCGGATGTCCTTGTATTCCTTGATTGTCTGCCAGTCTGCGCTCATTCGGTCTCCAAGATGCAATTGAAACGGCTAGTGTGCAGCTAATCGGCCAGATGGGGAAGGGGAGCGCGCTGGCCAGAGGACCATTCGCGTCCGGATCGCGGCACGCTGTCAACGAAGCGAGTTACGACCGATCTGAACTCGGCCGGTTTTTCCAAGTGAACGGTGTGGCCGGCTCCGGGGACGATTTCGGCTCGGGCACCCTGTATCTGCTGCTCCATCGCGTGCGCGAGCGAAGCAAACTTCGGATCGAGAGCGCCCGCGACGAGCAGTGTCGGCATGGAGAGCAGCGACAGCTGTTTGAGCACCGACGGGTGGGCGCCAGCGCCGGCTCCCCTCAAGCTGTTCGCCAGCCCACTCGCGTTGTTGTCGAGTCGTTGAGCGCGTAGCGCCGCGCGATCACGTGAAGAGAGTGACGCCTGCGACGACCAGATCGGAAGCCGTTCCCAGAAGTGCACGAATTCGGGTACGCCGTCCCGCTCCACCATGTCTGCAAGCGCCATGTCCGAATCGATCCGGCTCGCGCGCTCCGACTGACTCTCGATGCCCGATGTGACGCTCTCGAGCACGAGTGCCGAAATCCGCTCGGGATGTGAAAGTGCGAACTGCAGCGCGGCCCGTCCTCCCATCGAATATCCGATCACGGCTGTGCGTGTCACTCCGAGCTGATCGAGGACGTGCGCTAGATCATGCGCCAGCAGGGAAAGCGCGAAGCGCGAATGATCCGAAGGCGTGGCCGACTTTCCGTGCCCAGGTAGGTCGACGGCAATGATCGTGTATTCGCCATCCAGCGCCTTCCGAAGCGGAGTCCACACCGCCGTCGATCCCGTAAAGCCATGCAGGAGCAGAATGGGCGCGCCGTTTCCAGATCGTTCAACGTGCAGACTCAGACCATCACCTGCGTCCACTTCCAGCGTGTCGCATCTGGAGGTCATCGTGCGCGCTGAGCCGGGTTGCCGTGTTCCGAAAGCGCATCGGCGACCGCGCTCCATGCATTGCGGTGCAGCGCGACATTACGCGTCCGATCGGTGCGCATTTCTATGATTGCGAGCCCCGTTCCGCCGATGCACTCGGAGACCGCGACGCCGAGTGCCTGAGTGGTTTTCGCCAGCTGATAGCGGGCACCGTACAGGGCCGCAACGGATTCGAAGGTCAGTCCGTGCGGGGTACCGAACAGCTTCTCGAAGTCCGCCGCTTGTGTAGCCTGCGGAAGGAAGGAGAAGATCCCGCCGCCGTCGTTGTTGAGCACGACTATGGTCGCGTCGAGTGCGTGAAGCTTCGCGGCGAGCAGGCCATTCATGTCGTGGTAGAACGCAATGTCGCCGATCACCAGAACGAGAGGCCCATCGTGGGACGTCGTCGCCGCTGCGCCGAGGGCGGATGATATGACTCCATCGATCCCGTTGGCGCCGCGATTTGCGAGCACGGTAACGACTCTCGCGTCACCGTGTGCGAACGCGTCGAGGTCGCGTACTGGCATGCTACTGCTCATGTACAGAGTGGCGCCGGATGGCACGCGCGACGCGACCTGCGCGAGTGCGGCGCCCTCGAAAGGCTCGTCCAGGCTAGACAGGTAAGACTCGAGCGTATCAGTGGCTGCGGTATCGATGCGCCGCCAGCGATCCATCCAGCCAGGCTCACCCCCAAGCTCCGAACCCAGAAGTCGCACGAGAAGCGCAGCGCAGAAGGGTGACGGATCAACCTGCACGACGTCTGTCGCGACGAGGGCCGGATCCGGCCAGCCATTCGCGTCGACCAGGATCTGCGTCGCACCATCGCAACTTTGCATGAACTGTAGCAGCGTCTTGGAAGTCGGGACCGCGCCCAGCCGCAGAATCACGTCGGGGACAAGCTCGATCGCGACCGATTCGTCGCGAAGGATCGAGTCGTATCTGTCGCAAATCGTTGTGCGATCGTGCGGTCCCCACCTTGCCTGTGACAACGGATCGGCAAGCAGCGGCGCGCGCAGCACGGCGGCGAGCTTGCCGAGTGCTGCTGGCAGCATCTCATCGAATTGCGGACCACACACGATGAGGGGCCGCGCGGCGCTGGCAAGCGCGATGGCGATGCGCTCTATGGTCGCAGATGATGCCATCCGGTTCGCGTCAGCGACGGCGACCCACGGCTCGCCGCGCGGCCGCCCATTCCACGCCAGTGCATCGGCAACGGACATGCCGTCCGGCATTGTCGCGGACTGCGGCACCAGCGGCTCGCGAAACGGAAAGTTCAGATGCACGGGCCCGCGCGGCGCCGCAACCGCGGTAGCAACCGACCGGCACGCCAGAGTTCGGATGTATCGAAGCAGCTCCGCGCTGCCATCCGAAATGGCGACTTCCACGAACCACTTCGAGTAGCTGCCGTAAAGGTGACTCTGATCGATGGTCTGCGGCGCGCCGACATCGCGCAGCTCCGGAGGTCTGTCGGCGGTGAGCACGACCAGCGGAACGCCGGAGCTGCGCGCTTCCACGACCGCCGGAAAAAAGTTCGCGGCGGCGGTGCCTGACGTGCAGACCAGCGCAACAGGCTCTCCCGACGCGCGTGCCATTCCGAGCGCGAAGAACGAAGCGGATCGTTCATCCAGATGCATCCAGATGCGAATGCCCGGATGTGCCGCGAGCATCAACGCGAGCGGTGTGGAGCGCGATCCGGGGGCGATGCACACGTGCCGAAGTCCCGATCTGGCGAGTTCCTCTACGAACGCGCCAACGTACGTGTGCGTTACCTGCGCTGGCTTGCTCATCGGGTACCGCTGCGGCATTCCGCCGGCGCGCCGGTGGTCGCGATGGCACGAGGTTCGACATCGGGGTCGTCCGACGTAGCAGGGAGCGCACCGGGCAGCGCCGCCGCGAGAGCCTGCTCCATTGGTCGCAGCTTGAGCAGAGACTCCGCGTATTCCCGCGCGGGATCGGAGTCCGCGACAATTCCACAGCCCGCGAAAAGCAGCGCGGTGCTCCCGGTTACGAGGGCGGAGCGCAGTCCGACCGCGAACTCGCCACGATCACGTTGCAGCCAACCGACCGGCGCGGCGTACCAGCCACGATCCATCTTCTCGTGCTCGCGGATGAATCGCAGCGCGGCGTTGCGCGGCTCACCGCCCACAGCCGGCGTCGGATGAAGCTGCGCTACGAGTTGCAACAGTGTGTGACCGGGTCGCAATGTTGCGCGGACGGCGGTATGCAGATGGTGAACGTGCGGAAGCGTGAGAAGCGTCGGTTCGGCCGGTGCGGCGACGTCGTCACAGAGTCGTCCCAGGCCCGCGCACAACGCTCGCCGAACTATCTCGTGCTCGGCGCGATCCTTGGTACTCAGCAGCAACGTCGCGGCCTGCGATGCGTCGGCTTCGGTCGTTGCGCCGCGGCTTACCGAACCAGCGAGACTGCTGGCCTGGACCGCCGATCCGTCGACTCGCACCAGACGCTCAGGCGTGGCACCAACGAAGACACTCCGGTCATGCCAGCAGCCAAAGACATAGCTGTTCCGATGCACTGTCCGTAATTGCCGGAGCGCGGCAATCACGTTGAACTCATGCGGCGCATCGATTCTCACCTCGCGCGCAAGGACTACCTTCTCGAGGCTTCCGGAGTCGATGGCCGCAACCGCTTCGGTGACGGTCTCACGCCAGTCACAGGCACGCCGAACATCGCTGAGCTCGAGAGACGAAGCATCGGGGGACGCTGCGGAAGCGCGCCCGCTGGGCGTGCTTTCGAGAAACGCCGATCGAAGGCGGAGTGCCAGATCGATGTCATCGTCTGCTGGTTCGGTTGGCGTGACGAACACGTTGAGCGTCATCCAGCACGAGGTGCCTCTGCGCACGATCTGAAGTCGCGGCACGAACAGCCGTGCCGCGGAGAAGTCGCGCCAAGCGCGGCTGCGCGGGCCTTCAGGATCGAATGCAAAGCCGCCCATGAGCGCGGGGCCCGCGCCGGATTCGCCGGCGCTAACGTCGTCCACCACCGCGTCCGCAGAGAGCGTCGTCCAGTCTCGATCGATGGTCGCGAATCTGTCGGCACCTTCAGGTGCGAGTGTGATCGCCGCGCCGATTCCGGCCAGTGAGAAGTCGTCCACCGGACGCGTCCAGTACATGCGCGACTCCATCGAGCGCGCAATCTGTCCATCCGTCGCAGCGAGGCGCGTCAGTGTCTCCATCGCATCGAGCGGATCCACATCGGAAATTCGTTCAACCCGACTCGCGAGAACGCCGCGTGCCGAGTTGCGTGCGTGTTCACGCGCGTCGGCGACAAGTCTCTCAAGGCTTGTGCGTGTGCCCATGCCGACTACTTTTCGCCCCAGTGGATCGCAGCGATACCGAGGCTCAGGGTCTTCCATCCAACGGCGCGGAATCCCGCCTCGCTCATGCGCCGCCCAAGCTCTCGCTCATCCGGGAAATGGGCTACTGACCTGGGCAGATAGCGGTACGCGGAGTGGTTGCCACTGATGATTCCGCCAATGAGCGGCAGAACATGATGGAAGTAGAGATGGTACCCTGCGCGCACGATGCGCGAGCGCGGCGTGGTGAATTCAAGAATCACGAATCGCGATCCCGGCGTGAGTATCCGATACGCCTCGCTGAGGCAAGCATCGAGATCGGCGACGTTTCGGATTCCGAATGCCACGATCGCGCCGTCGCTGCTCTCCGCACCGATCGGGAGATGCAGTGCGTCGGCGACCACAGGTGCGACGATCGCGGTCGACGCCTTGCCCGTTCCCGCGCGGAGCATCGGCTCCGCGAAGTCCGCGCCGACGATGAAGCCGCCGAATCCAGGACTCCGGGAGAGCTCGGCGCCCACATCCAGAGTTCCCGCGCACAGATCCACGTAGCGGCCGCGCGGCGCTCGCTTCCACTGAAGCACGTCCAGCGCCTTGCGCCGCCAACGTTTGTCGATGTTGAGGCTGAGGAGATGATTGAGCAGGTCGTACCGCGGCGCGATCTCGGAGAAGATCTGCTGCACATAGGCGCGTTTCTCAGCCCCGCCGGCTGCGGCGCGCTCGTCCTCGGTGGCCAGTTCAGGTGCCCGAACAGTCATGGATGGAAGGTAAGCGGAGCGAGTGCCTTCTACGGGGGGTGCCTGGAGGACCAGTTCTTCGTGTGGACAGGTGGCTGCTCGCTATCGAAATGCGAGACCGAGTCCGACGGCCCGCGCGCCTACCACAAGCGATGGAGCGGAGAGCGAGGCGAATCCGGACCGGCCGGAAAGCGCCGATTCTGCACGGGCGTCGTGCTCGCGGCCGGACTGGGCGTGGGCAAATGCCTGGAACGCGGCTATGAGCGAAATTGCCGCCGCCGTCCCCACCCCCACGGCGAGGTGAGGCCGCTGTGAGGTGGTCTCCGGGGATTGGTACTGGTATGCGTGGCCGAGTGGGTCGATAGCCGTGCGGGTGACCTGGGTCGTGACGGATTGGGATTGCAGACCCCAGTAGGCGGTACCCGCGGCGGTGGCCATCACCAGAAGTCCGGCGATCGGGTTATGCGTCACGAACTGACCCAGCCCCGGAATCAGCAGGCCGGAGACGAGCGCGGTACCCGGCGCCGGCATCCGGTCGTGCTGCGCGGCCGCGGGGACGGTGACAATGGAAGTGTCAGGCGGCAGCGTGAGCGCGAGCTCGCCTATTCGCTGCCGCACGTCCGCGGCTTCCGGCGCCGTCGGCGCGAGTGCGAGAACACGGCAGTACTCCGCCATCGCCCGAATGTCGTGTGCTGCCTCGAGCGCCCTGCCGAGTGAGTAGGCGATACTCGCGTCACTCGGATCAAGGCGCGCGGCTCGTTGGTAAAGATCGATTGCGGCTCCGTTGTCTCCCTGTATCGAGGCCGCTTGCGCGCGGCCCGACAGTTGCTGCGCCTCGCGCCGCGCCTGAGGCGAGACAGAGGCCGGTGCTGCGGACACTGAGCACCGGCTGGGTAGCGTGTTCGCCGTGGTTCTTCCGCTCTGTGCTTGGAGCAGGATCGGAGTGACGAGCAGAAGCGCACCCGGAACGATGCGTGTCACTTTCGGGCGCAGGTTGTTCAGGTAGCTCAGGTAGCTCAATTGTGTTGCACGGTAACTGTCGCGGTGCCGTTGACTCCGCCGCTGGTAGCGGTGATGGTGACGGTCGCATCATGATCGGAGGCGGTGACGGTTGCCGTCGAGCCCGAGGGAGTTACAGACACCCTGTTCGCGTTGCTCGATACCCATGTCACCGTACGGCCCGTGAGCGTACGACCGTTCGCGTCCAGGACCTGCGCGGTGAGTGTGCCGCTCTGGTTTTGCGAGAGCGCGAGCGTGGAGGGAGTCACGCGCACACTCGCAACGGGTGTGGGCGCCGGCTGTTGAACGGTGACAACGGAGGTGCCGCTCTTTCCCTCGCTCGTCGCCGTAATTGTGGCGTTGCCTGGTGACACCCCTGTCACGACGCCGCTGCTCGATACAGTCGCGGTCTGCGTCGCACTGGACGACCACGTGACCGTCCTTCCGGACAGAGTGGCACCATTGGCGTCGCGAACGTTCGCGGACAGCGTTACTGTGGCACCCACAGTGACATTCGCGGCCGACGGACTGACCGACACCGATGCCACGGGCGTGGGTGTCGGCGACGTGACGGCAATCTGCGCGCTTCCGCTCCGTCCCTCCGATGTAGCACTGATCGTGGTACTGCCAGCACCGGTCGCGGTAACGAGTCCCTGCGCGCTTACTGTGCCGACCGACGTGTTCGCTGACGACCACGTGAACTGTCGCCCGCTCAAAACGTTGCCATTGGCATCGGTCGCCGTTGCAACGAGCGACGTGGCTTGCCCCGTGGTGAGCGACGCCGATCCCGGCGCCACTGTAACCGCAGCAACGGGGACCACAGCGACGCTGACCGAGGAGGACGCAGTCCTGCCCTCGACGGTGCCGGTGATGGTCGCACTTCCCGCAGCGACGCCGGTCACGGTACCAGCCGAATCGACGCGTGCGACCTGTGCTGAGCTGGTTGCCCACACGACAGGCCGCCCCGACAGCGTGTGTCCGGCCGAGTCGTACACCACGATCTGCAGAGCCACTGTACCGCCAACCGTGACAGTTGCGCTCGATGGAAGCACCGTGACGGATGCTACCGGAACCGGTACCACCTGCAACGGAACCACCGCCGACTGTCCGCCGGAGCTCGCGGCGATCTGCGCCGTGCCCAGGTTACGGCCCGTGACAACGCCGGTTGAAGACACCACGGCCACGGTCGTGTCCGAGCTGGACCAGAACACGCTCGCGCCGGCCACGAGCAGGCCGCTTGCATCGTGAACCTGTGCCTGGAGTGCGACCTGCGCGCCGAGTGCGACAGCGGGCGAGTTGGGCGTGATCGCAATTGCGGCTGGATTTACCGGTGCGACTGCGTCGGAACCGGAACCGCCGCACGCCATAAGTGCAGCAACAAGAAGCAATGATCGATGCAGGAATCGACTCGTGGCGTGAGGGACAGGAGCATTGAAAGCTTGCATGGATCAGTCCGCCGGAGTGTCTATGTACGTGGGCCGCAATCTGTGCTCGCGCGTCCCGTCACCCAGCTCGCCGTCCAGATTGTATCCCCAGCAGAACAGGTCACCCGTGCTTGTTGCCCCGCAGGTGTGCGAGCCGAACGCCCTGATACTCACGAAAGTGTGACCGCCCGTGACAGCCGTCGGCGACGACGCTGCCGTCACGTTTCCATTTCCCAGTTGTCCGTACGTATTGCGACCCCAGCACACCGCGTCGTGCCTCACGGTAAGCGCGCAGGTGTGTACGCCGCCCGCGGAGACCGCGACGAATCGAGCAGTCGAGCGGACGGTGACGGGCGTGGTGTGAACCGTGTTGGTACCGTCGCCAAGCTGCCCGTATGTGTTGCTGCCCCAGCAGTAGAGCTCGCGAGCCGTGGTGACGCCGCAGGTGTGGCCGCTTCCTGCACTGAGCGACGCGAAGCGGAGTGCTGGTGTAACTCGCACCGGCGACGAACGATCGGTGTTGCTTCCGTCGCCAAGCTGTCCGCTCTCGTTCGCGCCCCAGCAGTACGCCGTTCCGTCACCGCTCAGGCCGCATGCGTGGTTCCAGCCGGCCGCGAGCGACGTGAATGCCACGCGAGAAACGACCTCTGACGGAGTGGTTCGTTCGGACATACCGGTATCGCCCGTCTGCCCGCGCGCGCCGGAGCCCCAGCAGTATGCCTTCCCGTCATCCGACAGCGCACAGCTGAATCCGGCTCCGCTCACCAGAGCTGACAGAGGCCGCGTGAATGCTATTCGTTGCGGAATCGCGTGCGAAGCATGCGTGCCATCGCCCAGTTGGCCGTTTTCGTTGTTGCCCCAGCAGAATGCCGCGCCCCGAGCGTTCAGCGCACAGGTGTGCGAGAGGCCAGGCGCGATGTTGACGAAGCGCGTACCGCCGGCGACCGGTGCGGGCGTCGCGTGACTCTGGTCCGCGCCCGTTCCCAGCTGGCCGTCGTTGTTCGCGCCCCAACAATAGGTAACTCCGCCGGACCCGATCAGGCATGTATGCGTTCCGCCGGGCGCGAGAACAAGGCGCGACATGTTGCGTGCCGGGACCGGTCGCACCATCGCGTCTGGCGCGGCTATTGGGACCAGTTCACCGCCAGGCACCGTGGGCTGAGCGGATCGCGTGAGCGCGATGTCGTGAAGCGTGGGCGGCGTATCGAGCACGACGCGATCTGGTTGCGACGCCAAGGCGGTAGCGGTGTCGCCCGCGACAGTCTGTTGCGTAAGCTGCATTGGCGACGGTTCCGGTATCGCACCTCCGGCACTTCGACTGGAGACTGCGGCGGCTCGAGATCCAGGTATGGGTTGCGCCGTACCGCGATGTACACTCCGCACCCAGCCGGGTGCGGGCCTGGCGAATAGCAGCGTGCCACTCAGAAGCAGCGCGACCGCAGCTGCGATGGGAACCGCGCGTCGTGTCCACGAGCGTCTTCGCGCTGCGAGCGACAGCGGGATTGCGATAGTGGCGTCCGGCGCGGCGGCCAGCTCGTGCTGCGCGCGACGCACGGGCGGGGTCGACGATTGCAGCTGCGCGCGAAACTCGTCAGCAGTCTGCCAGCGCTGCGCGGGCACCTTTTCGAGCAGCCCTTCGATCGCCGCGACCAGTCGCTGCGGCGTGTCGGGACGCAGCGCGTCGATCGCCACGAGGTAGTCGTGCTTCTGGCGATAAATCACGTTGTACAGACTCTCGCCGTCCCACGGCCGGCGGCCAGTGAGCATCTCCCAGCCCACGAGTCCCAGGCTGTACAGATCGCTCCGCGCATTCACGCCGCCGCCGTCAATCTGCTCCGGTGCCATGTAGGTGGGCGTGCCGATGGCCGCGCCCGCAAGCGTGAGCAACGTTTCGCCCTGGACCGAGCGCGCAATTCCGAAGTCTGCGAGTAGCGCGCGCCCTGACGAATCATCGACGAAAATGTTCTCCGGCTTCACATCTCGATGAACGATCCCGTGCTCGTGCGCGAAGCCGAGTGCAGCCGCGATGTCGTCGAGAATTCTCGTTGCGGTATCGAACGGAACGGGCTCGCCATCGGCCAAGATCTGCTTGAGCGTGCGCCCGCGGACGTGGTCCATGACGAGGCCAAATCCGACACCGTCGATCCAGCGGACCGCGTGGGTCGCAACTATGTTCGGATGCTGGAGCTGGGCGACGAGACGGGCCTCGCGGTCGAACCGAGCGAGCGCTTCATGATCGTCCACGAACTTGGTGTGGATTACCTTGACGGCGCGTTCCGCTCCGGTCGCGCGCTCGCGAACGAGATACACGATCGCCATTCCACCGCGGCCCAGCTCGCGGATCACGTCGTACGAAGCCTCGAAAGAGCTGTCGGAGGAAAAATCGGGAAGCGGTGAATCGGGTGCGAAGGTATTGATGGACATCGGATGCCTCAGCTGGCGAGAAAGCGCAGCGCTACCTCGCCTAGTTCAATTCGGTCTCCGTCGGACAGCTTGCGTGTCGCACCATTCTGCCCGAGGACGCGGTCATTTACGAGTACCGGGTTTGTGGTGGAAAGGTTCGTAATGGTCCAGTGGCCATCGATGAAATCCATTCGAGCGTGACGCCTGCTCACGGTCGGCGAGTGAAGCGTGATGTGCTGGTGCGGTGGACCCGTCTCCCGCCCGACGACGATCTGTGGTGGCTCGCCCAGCCGGTTGAACAGTCGAAGGTCGTCGCCGGTGCTCTCACCGCTGAGGATGCGAAGCCGCCCGGGAAGGATCTGGACGGGCTCGTCCACCGGCCGATTGAAGACCATTGTCGCGTCATCCGGTGGCTCATCCAGATCCAGCTCGCTGGGTACCGCCCGCGGCCATTTCGGACGCTCTCCGAGTAGAACTTCCTCCGCGGGCGCCTCCGACACGGGAGGAACCGACGCCGCAGAGGATTCATCGTGTTCGGGCGCGTCTGGCAGCGTGGCGTACGCCACCGTACCCGGGGGCTCGTAGCTTCGCGCGCCGGCGGGTACGATCGTAGACGCATCGCGGGACACGGGAAAGATCAGGAACGGCAACGGCGGTTCCTGGAGCGCGCGGTGTGCCGAGGCGCGCCTGAACAGCAGATCTCGGTTCACGACGATCACTGGACCGGCGACGAGGAGCAGAAGAACCGCTACGGTGATGATTAGGGCCATCGGAGAGCTGGTTGAGGCCTGGCCGCCAGCATTGGCGTTGCGCCTTTGTGCGGACTCCGGCGCGCGCACTGAGCGGTCGGCTCTGGACTGACGCGCGCACGGGTGGATTTCCGAATGAAACCGGGCTTCCTCACGGGCGCTTCCATACCTCTACAGCACAACCCGGGCCGAGTTTCATCGGCGCTCGGAGCGAGCAGAAATCGACGCGCGAATCACGAATGAGATCGGCCCCGGAACCATCGTTCGAGACGGTTCCGGGGCCGGTCCTGCCGCATTGCCGGTCGGTCGCCGACTACCGCTGGCTACCGCCTTCTTCCAGCCGCCGGTGAGACGATCTGGTACTCGTGCGGTGGCTCGGCGCCAATCAAATAGCGGACGAAGTAGTCCCATCGCCGCCGCATGATGTAATCCGACGCGGAACCGTAACCGTGGCGCGCGTTGGGGATGATGATCTCGTCGAAGTCCTTGTTGGCCTTGATGAGGGCATCGACGACGAGGTGCGTGTTCGATGGCGGTACGTTGTCGTCCATCGAACCGTGCGTGAGCAGCAGATGGCCCTTCAGGTTCTTCGCCACGTTCTGATTCGCTTCCGGAGCGTAGTTGTCCGACCCGTCTGCTGTCTTGACGAGGAGTCCCTGATAGCGCTCGCCCCAATCGTCCTCGTAGTTGCGCTGGTCGTGGTTGCCGGATTCGGCGATGCCGACCTTGAAGAAGTCAGGGTAGCGGAACATGCCGTCGGCGGTGATGAAACCACCACCGGAGTGACCGTATATGCCAGCGCGATCGATGTCGATCCACGGGTAGCGTGACGCGATCTCCTTCATTGCCGCGACCTGGTCCGGTAGCGTGTTGTCACGTCCCATCGCGCCGTAATAGGCATCGTGGAAACTCTTGGACCGGTCCGGCGTGCCCATACCGTCCACCGTGATGACGACGAAACCGAGCTCCGCGAGTGCCTGATGATCTCCACGTGCCGGTATGAAGCTGCGCGGTCCAACGCTTCCGGATTGCGGCCCCGGATACGGGTTGTTGATGATCGGATATTTCCGTGTCGAGTCAAAGTTCGTTGGGCGGAACATCAACCCGTACAACGTTGTCTTTCCGTCGTGCGCGGTGACGGTGAAGGGGATGGGTGGCTTCCAGCCGGACGCGACAAGTCGAGATATGTCCATGTGGCCGAGCTGCATCACGGCGTGTCCGGCTGCATCGCGCAGGACCACGACAGGTGGCACATCCGGTTTGGAGTAACTGTCGATGAAGTAACGCCCGTCCGGAGAAACCTGAATCGTATGATCGCCGCTTTCCGGCGTGAGCGCCGTCCAGCTGTGTCCGTCCACTCCCACGCTGTAGTAGTGGCGGAAGTACGGATCCTCGCCCGCCGTGCGTCCGAGTGCCTGGATCAGGAGCCTGTTTCCGTTCTCATAAACGTGCGGGATGCCGGTGACCGGTCCCTCACCATTGGTGACCTTGCGGATGAGCTTGCCGGTGTTGAGGTCGTATGCGTAAAGCTGGCCCCAGTTGTCACGCTCGGACGACCAGATGATCGTGTGCTGCGACCAGAGAATTCGCCAGCCGGCGATCGACTCGAACTGTGTGGGCGAGCTCTCCTCGAAGAGTGTGCGCACCGCGCCCGTGGCAGCGTCGGCGATCTTCACCGTCTCGTGCTTGTGGTCGCGCGACGTGCTGACGTATGCGAGCTGCGAGTCGTCGGGATTCCAGATGAGGTCGTTCATGCTGAGATCATCGCCCAGCATCGCCCGGTGATAGTCCGGCGGCGTCTGCAGCCGTACCATCCTGCCCGAAGCGACGTCGATGATCACGCGGTGGACCATGGAGATCGCGCTGTCGCCGGGATAGGCACCCTTCCACTCGGAGAGCTTCGAGTGGCCGACACGTGTGTCGACGAGGTACATGTCCGGGAGCGGCCGGTCGTCCTGCTGTTGCGTCGCGATCATCCTGGAATCCGGCGACCACTTCACGATCGGCCGGTCGCTGTGGACCCAGCCAGCGTTATCGGTAGCGTAACCGAAATTCGTGCTGCCGTCGTTGGTGAGCTTTCGCTCCCGGCCGGTCGCAACGTCGCGGGTCCAGAGGTTCCAGTCACGAATGAAGACTGCGGTTTTCCCGTCAGGTGACACCGAGACCGGGGGGACAGCGGCGCCCGCGGTTCCGGGGCGCGACGTGGAATCCGTAACCGAGTTGCAGCTTCCGCCGCCCACCTCGCAGCGCCACCGGTGCGACCCGATGTCCAGGGTTACGTACTTGCCGTCGCTCGAGAGCGCCGCGCGTTGGGCGGGTATGTTGCGCGGGTCGAGCTGTCCCGCGCCTGCGCGAGCCAGGGCCGTTGCGATTTCGGGCGCCTTGAACATGGGGACGGCGGTCTTTGTGGCGGGGTTCACGATCACCCACTCCGAGCCGCCGTCGGCGGTGTTGCGGTAGTAGAACCGATTGTCCGGCAGCCATGTTGCGGCCACGACGCCACCGCCTACCAGCGAGGTCAGATTCGGAGCAAGCATGCTTACTGCACGGTCGTAATCCGCGGTGGTTACGACTCGTTGGGCGTGGAGTCCGGCGGAGGGGGCAATAGCAACTGCGACGCCCACGAGGGCGAGACGAATTGTAGCGCTTCTAAAGTCCATTGTCGTACGGTTGGGAGGATTTCGGGCGGCCCGTCAGGATGTGCCCGCGCACAGTGATTACGTACGGCGCTGTGCCACGGTTGCGATTCCCGGGATATAGCCCACGGAGCCACTGCGTGCCAGAGACCGCCGGGATCTCTCGGCGCACGCGCTCAGTCCGTGGCGCGGCCGCCGCCGCTGGGTGACGTTCGCAGTAGCTGGAGCCACCCTCATGGCGCGCCGGAGGGTAAGTGCTTAGCCTGAAGCAGGAAGCAACAACCGGGAGAATCGCTTTATGCTGCCCCAACGCAAGCTCGGAACCCAAGGACTCACTGTCTCGTCGCTCGGACTCGGTTGCATGGGGATGAGCGCGAGCTACGGCTCGCTCGAAGATCGCGATGAGCGCGAGGCCATCGCGACGATCCATCGCGCGCTCGAAATTGGAGTCACGTTCCTCGACACAGCCGAGGTTTACGGACCGCATACGAACGAGGCACTTGTCGGCCGCGCGCTGAAGGGCCGGCGCGACGGTGCAGTGATCGCCACCAAGTTCGGCTGGCGCATCGAGGGTGGCAAATCCGTGGGACTCGACAGTAGTCCCGGGAACATTCGCGCTGCGGTTGATGGTTCGCTCGAGCGGTTGCAGACTGACTACATCGACCTGCTGTACCAGCACCGCGTGGATCCCGCAGTCCCGATTGAGGACGTAGTCGGCACGATGGCAGATCTCGTTGGCGAGGGAAAGGTGCGATACCTTGGCCTTTCCGAAGCGGGCGAGAGCACCATCCGTCGCGCGCACGCGGTGCATGCGATTTCCGCGCTGCAGAGCGAGTACTCGCTCTGGGAGCGAAATCTCGAACCGAAGATCATCCCCCTTATCCGCGAGCTCGGTATCGGGCTGGTTCCCTTCAGTCCGCTCGGCCGCGGCTTCCTGACCGGCTCCGCCAAGCGAGCGGAGGAGCTGCCGGCAGACGATTTCCGCAGCGCGGATCCGCGCTTTCAGGGTGCGAACTTCGACTCCAATATGCGCGCCGTTTCGGTGGTCCAGGACATCGCGAAACGCAACGGCGCGACGCCGGCGCAGGTCGCGCTAGCGTGGCTACTGCACAGAGGAGACGACATCGTTCCCATTCCCGGCACCAAGCATCGCGCGCGGCTGGAAGAGAACGCCGGCGCGGTGGACATCAGGCTGAGCGCGGCAGACATGTCGGAGCTCGACGAATCGCTCGCGCCAGACAAGGTGTCAGGCCCGCGCTACAACGAGGAGCGCATGGCAACGGTGGATCGATGACCGCGCACACCTCCCGTTAACACAAAGATCGTCTCGATGTAGCGCCATCCGGTTGGCTAGCGCGATTGGACAGTAGCGGATTCGGAATCTCCAGTCGGCCCTACGTCAAGCTCGCGCGCGAGCCACGCCTCCGCAAATCGAAGATCGCGCATCACCGTAGGCGCCGATGTCTCGAGGACCGACGCCGCCTCTTCGAGCGTGAGGCCGGCGAAGTAACGAAGCTCGACAGCCTTTGCCGGGCGCGGATGTCGGAGTTCCAGCTTCGCGAGTGCGTCGTCGAGAGCCAGCAGTGATTCCGGGTCGGCGTCGATGGCAGTCCCCGCTGCGCTCAGGTTCAGTTGATCGAGATCAACACGCACCCGGGCGCCCCCGCGCTTGATCGCATGCCGCTGCTTTGCGTGATCGATGAGTACGCGTCGCATTGCAGTGGAAGCGACAGCAAAAAAATGTGCGCGGTCTTGCCAGTCCGTGATGGCGCCTTCGGTCAGGCGGAAGTAAGCCTCGTGCACCAGTGCCGAAGTATCGAGCGTGTGGTCCGGGCGCTCGCCCCGGAGCCGTGCGCGAGCAATGGCACGAAGCTTGTCATACACTCGCGGAAGCAGCGCGTCGAGGGCCCCCAGATCGCCCTCGTGCCAGCGGCGAAGCAGCTGAGTCAGCTCTGATTGGTCGGGTGAATCCTGCATTCTCTTCGGCCGGTGGCAAGCGTGAATGAAATTCCTGCAACGTATTATCGCCTAATCAGCGCCTGTCATTCAAATCCTATCCGCTACCTCCGCAAGGGACACGATGCACCGAGCGCAACCAACTTCCGGGTCGGAAGGCAGTGGACAAAGCCACGCTCTCCAAACACTTCCCTCAACCGAAGCCGACGTGGGCTGCCTCTATGCCTTTATCGAGGAAGTGATCCAGTGCGGTGCGATCACAAGAGCCGACCGCTTTCTATCCGAACGATTCGTGGAGCACGACGGGCCGGCTACACGCGGCCGATCGGCATTCGTCTCATCCATTCGGACGAGGCGTGATAGGTTCCCGGATGCGGTCTGGACGATCGAACTCCTGATGGAGGTTCGAGGTATCGTCATCTGCCACACCAGCGTGCGGTCCTCCGCGATTCCCATGCATTCGTGGGAGCACATCCTCGTCAGATTCGAGAGCGGCAAGATCGCCGAGTGCTGGCGGAGTTGCCATTCGAGCCTTGCCGAGTAGAAGTTGCATCGGGGTTACCGGGCCATGAGCCGCGACACCGCTTGCCTTCCAGCCTCGGCCAGCGGAGCCGCCTGACCTTCGGCAACAGCGGCCTGGTAATCGAGCTCGCCCAGAACGCGCCGAAGGTGGGCATGTACAAGACGAAGCTCGGCGTCGTTGCGTGGCGCAAGCGGGGCGCCCATCGAAAGTCGCGCGCCGTGGGCCGCTCCGAGCAGAACCGCAGCCATCCGAACCTGATTTTCCTGGAGTGCAAGAGTTGCGATCGCCTCGACGCTCTCCACGGCGATCGGAGTAGTTCCAAGCGACGTCGCGCCCGCGAGAGCGCGCGCCAATCCTGCGCTTGCAGCCGCAACATCGCCTTCGCGCTGCTGCACGGTCGCAAGCACGAGCGTCGCCTCGGCAACGCCTTGCTGAGCTCCCGTCTGCAGCCTTACGGCGAGAGCTTCGGACGCCGCACGACGAGCGCGAGCGAGCTGTCCGGTGTCGCGAAGAATGATCGCGAGCGCTGTAAGTGTGAACGCGATCGGCCAGAGGCGTCCGCCATCTTCCCGGAGGGCGGGCAGGCATTCCTGTTCGATGACATCAGCGTGATTGCCCGCGTCACCGAGCTCGTGATGTGCAAGCGTGAGTCTGACCAGACACAAAGTTCGATGCCCCCGGTCAGCGATCGGCTGCAGCACCGTCAGAGCGTCTTCGTGCAGGCCGACCGCTCGGCGGTAGTCACCGCGTTTAGCCGCGATGAAGCCGAGCCAGCTCATCGCAAACGTCGCGGCGCGCCTGTCACCACGTTCGCGATGCCACTCGATTACCCGAGTGAAATGGTTCTCAGCTGTCTGGTATTCTCCGCGCTCCATCGCAATCCAGGCCAGGTTGTTCAGCGACAGTGTCACGCCCAGTTCGTTTCCGATGGATTCGTGCATGGCCATAGCATCGCTCGACATGGTTTCGCCGATCGAGAGGTCGCCGATGATCAGAACGGTCCAGGCGAGGTTGTTCAGCGTCGTAGCAACTTCCAGTGTATTCCCAGTCTCGCGGTGAAGCGCAAGGCTACGCGCGAACAGGTCGCGTGATTCCGGAAAAAGGCTTGAGATGTTCGCAAGCTGCGCGGCGCTGGACAGGAGACGCGCGCGCAAGGCAACGTCTGTTGCCCAAGGAATTGCCGCTGATGCATCGAACTCCGCGATGATGCGGCGCAGGTATTCCACCCCTTCGAAGAGCGGCCCGCGCGTGAACCAGAATCTGTGCAGCGCGACCGCGATGCGTGCGGCATCCAGCAATCCTTCATGACCGTCCGCGAGTCCATCGTCGATGGCGATGCGAAAGTTCGCGTACTCGCGCTCGATCCGGTCGAGCCACATGGCTTGGCCTGGTCCGCGAAGCTCGGCCGCCGCGCGCTCCGCGAGCGATCGATGGTAGGCTCGATGCGTCTGTCTCGCCGCGCGCTCCTCACCGTTGACGCGCAGGCGATCGAGTCCGAACTCGCGCATCGTCTCAAGCATCACGAATCGGGGCTCACCGTCAAGCTGCTCTTCCTGGTGGAGCAGGCTCTTGTTGCAGAGCGAGCCAAGCACTTCCAGAATCGCAAAGGGCGAATCCTCAGTGAGCGCTCCCGTGCCGCTGACGGCTTCAGCCGCCTCCAGTGATACGCCACCGGCAAAAACCGCAATTCTCTCGAACAGCGCTCGCTCCGCGTCGGTGAGCAGTACGTAGCTCCAGTCGATGACGCTGCGCATGGTACCGTGTCTTGCCGGACGGTCGCGGGCCTCGCCGCGCAGGAGCTCGAAGCGGTGCTCCAGCCGTGCCAGCATCGCCCGCGGTGACAGCAGTTTCGCGCGCGCCGCCGCAAGTTCGAGCGCGAGGGGCAACCCATCCAATCGCCGGCAGATCTCGCCGACAATTTCGAGCGTCTCCGCATCCAGCTGAAAATCGGGCCGCACGGCGCGCGCGCGCTGAACAAAAAGCTGCACTGCCTCGGTGTCGCCCGCCGCGGCATCCCGCGCCACTGGCGTGATCAATGGCGGAACCATCAGCTCCTGCTCGCCCTGAATTTCCAACGGTTCACGGCTGGTCGCGAGCATCGCAAGGTTCGGTGCCGCCGACAGAAGCCTCGCGACAAACGGGCTCGCGTCGCGCACGTGCTCAAAATTGTCCAGAACGAGGAGCGCGGTTCGGTCCCGGAGTGCCACAACCACACGCTCGCTCAACGATTCACCACCAAGGTCGCGCAGCCCCATCGCCTGTGCGATGCACAATGGGACGAGTTCCGCGGAGGCGATATCGGCGAGTGGAACGAAGACGGCACCGTCCGGAAAATCTGCGCGCATCAGCGCTGCTACGTGGAGCGCCAATCGCGTCTTCCCCGTGCCGCCTGGGCCCGTCAGAGTCAGAAGCCGCGTTGTGCGCATTAGCTCGCGCGCGCGGGACACCTGGCTTTCACGTCCCACAAACCCGGTGACTGGCCGAGGAAGGTCGCCGACAGGCCGGCCCGACGCTCGTGGAACGCGCTCGCGGGACTTCCCCAGTCCAGTGAGGATCGCCGAGACCCCTGCAGCACTTCCGGGACGGTCATCGGGATTTAGTTCCAGAAGCGAATGCACAAGTGCGCGAACGGGCTCGCTGATTGCAGCGAGCGGATCGGCTGATTCGACATCGCCTGGTCCGGCATCGCGCGATCGTCGGGCACGATGGCCATGAGTCATCGCGGGCCGCGTGCCTGTCAGCATCTCGTGTATGACGACGCCGAGCGACCACAGGTCGGAGCGGCTGTCCACTGCCAGTCCGCGCGCCTGCTCGGGCGACATGTATGCGACCGTGCCTGCCGCAGTTGCTTCACGTGCACCGGTACTGTCACCGCCGAGCGTGGCTACTCCGAAGTCCGTGAGCTTCACCACATCGCTGGCGTCGAACAGGACGTTCGCGGGCTTCACGTCGCGATGGACGATACCGGCGTCGTGCGCTGCAGCGAGAGCGGACGCCAGTTGAGCGGCCACACGCAAGGCATCCTGCTCCGGCATCGGCCCGCGCGCGATGCGATCGCGTAGCGTCTCGCGCTCGTAATAGGCCATTGCGATGAAAAAATGACCGTCCTCACTGGTTCCGATGTCGTGAATGGTTGCCACGTTCGGATGATTCAGCCGCGCCGCAGAGCGTGCTTCGGATATGAGTGGCGGTTGATGCAGGCGCGTGTCGCCGGCGGAACCGCGAAGGAATTTCAACGCGACGAACCGTTCGAGCTGCTGATCCCAGGCCAGATACACATCGCCCATCGCCCCCGCACCGAGCAATCGTTCCAGGCGAAAACGTGATGCTATGACGTCGCCGGGTGCCCGAAGAGGACGACGGTCCGCGGTGTCGCCGAGCATCCCCAGGAAATCACCCGCGCGCCGGCTCGCCTCGAGCAGGGAGGTGACCTCGGCAACGACCTCCGGATCGCGGTCGACCGCGGCCAGCCGCGCGGCGCGGTCGGACTGCTCCAGGTCCATCAGGTCTTCAAACAACCGCAGCACCGCGGCATCCCGGTCGTGGGTCACGCCTCAATCATACTCCGCCCGCGATGCCCCGAACAGAAGTTCGATCGGGATGGGGCTGATGAAGTGCAGAATCGGATGAAAAGTCGAGCAGCCGTCTGTCGCTTTCCAATCATCGGGAGCACGACCGGTAGTCATGCGCCCAGCGTTTCTGGGCGAACACTTCAAGGAGAGAGCGTCATGGATCACAAGAAAACCGCCGGCGTCATCGGCATCATGGGCGGGGCTGCCATCGCCGCCGTTGCACTTACAATCGCCTGTTCGAATACTGACGCACCTCTCAGCAAGGCGGGGATCACGTACGGCCCGTCCGCAAGCTTCGGTCAGGGGACTGCTCGGACCTGGGTTCAGACGGACGAGTCAGGCGCCGCCGTGGCGCTCGGGCTCGCGCTCAGCGAAACCGCGATGACCGGCCTTCCGACTACGGCCCCCGGTCCGAGCCCCTCTGCGATAATGCTCGCACTGACCCTGCCAGCAGCGGCGGCGGGCACCGGCTTCGACCACGCCGAGATCGGCTGGAACCCCAACGGTCACGAACCACAGGCACTGTATGGATTGCCACATTTCGACCTTCATTTTTACATGGTGAGCGCCGCTGCAGAGAGCGCCATATTGCCAAGCGATCCGCAGTACGCGACCAAGGCGGCGAATTTCCCGAGCGCCAGTTTCGTTCCGGCCACCTACGTTGCTCCGCCGGGTCCGCCGGCCGCAAACGCGGTACCGCAGATGGGACTTCACTGGACGAGTGTCGCGTCTCCCGAACTGAACGGCCAGACGTTCACGAACACATTTATTTACGGATCGTGGGACGGCCAGTTCATTTTCATGGAGCCGATGGTTACACGGGCGTACCTGCTGACCCATCCCAGCGCGACGCAGGCAATCCCGCAGCCGGCACGGTGGGCGAAGACCGGTCGCTATCCGACGAGGTACACAGTCGGGTTTGATTCCACTACCAAGGAATACCGATTCACACTTGGTGGGCTTACCGCAGCGACGGGGTCTTGATAAGGTGAGCCAGCTGTAACGGCGTGGAAGTTGAAGTGATGCCGCTTCCACGCCGGATGTCACCCAATGGGCGCGTGACTGCGTTCCGCTCGGCTCAGCGGCTCGGGTAGAAAACGAGCTGTCGTGAAAACGGCCATCCGGTGGATCCCATGCTGTGAGGGAAACCCCGACATAGCTCGCGGCGTCTCCCCGACACCGCGGCTCGCTGGGGCGGGGTACCTTTGATTCATGGGTCCAGCGGCAACAACTCCGGCAACAACTCCGGCAACAACTCCGGCAACAACGGCTGCGGCGCCTTCGGCATTGTTGACCAGGCTCGAGCGCGGTGCGGCTGCGTGTGATCAGGCCGGCTACTCACGGGCGTCGCGCGGGCGCAATGAGGGTGGGAGCAGAGCCGGTGGCGCGATGGATGGCTCATACCCTGGTGTGCCCGCGTGGATCGGTCAACTGTTGCGCGTATCACTGCCGTTGAAGTTGGTCGGGGCGAACGTCCTGCTGCTGGTCGCAGCTGGCGCGATCGCCGCCATCGTTCACGCACGGGAGTTCAGCACGACGCCCGTGCTGGCCGTGGTGATCGCGGCGCTTCTGACTGCGTTACTCGTCAACGTCGAGCTGGTGATTCTGGCAGTGCGTCCGATAACGATGCTTGAGAAAACCGTGGATACGCTGTGGCATGGTGATCTTGACGCGCGTGTCCCGAACTCGCTGCTGGCCGATCAGCACGTGGCGCGCGTGGGGCGCATGTTCAATATCCTGCTCGACGGCCTGGTAGCCGATCGCATGCGTACACGCCGGCTCGCCGCGGAGCTCATCAATGCAGGTGACCGTGAGCGCGCCACGATATCCCGAGAGCTTCATGATTCTACCGCGCAGTCATTGGCGGCACTGGTGATGCAGCTGAGTGTCGCGGCAAGAGGCACGGATAGCACGCCGCGCGAGGTGCTCAAGGCACAGCTCGAGTCTGTCCGATCGCTCGCCACGACGACGCTCGAGGAAGTACGCCTGATTGCACACACGATCCACCCGCAGGTGCTGGACGACCTCGGTCTTGTAGCAGCCCTCCGGCGGCTTGCTCGCGAGCCTACGCCTCATGGTGCTAAGTTCGGCGCGACTCCTGAGCCAACGCCTGCGCGCGCTGTCGGCGGCGATGGAATCCTGATCGATGTGGTCGGCGGAGACGGAACCGATGAACGAATACCACGCACAACAGCGTCAGTCCTCTACCGGGTGGCGCAGGAAGCTCTCCAGAACTCTCTGCTTCACGCTTCGCCCAGGCACGTCGAGATCCGTGTCTGGACTGATGCCGACGCGGCGACAGTCGAAGTTCGGGACGATGGCATCGGATTCAATCCCGACACTGCACAGACCAATCACGCGGGTGTCGGTCTCTTCACAATGCGTGAGCGTGTGGCGCTCGTCGACGGCGAAGTGGAAGTAAACAGCAGTCCTGGAGGCGGCACATGCATCACCGCATCCGTTCCATTGCATCCGCTGCGGTTCGCGCCGCTGGCCGAGGATCGCGCGTGAGCGGACACGACTCAACATGGGTAAGTGGAGAGCATGCATATGAGCGCTGAAGTGATACGCGTAATTCTGGCAGATGACCACGCGGTCGTCCGGGCGGGATTGAAGGCGGTGCTCGGCGCCGCATCCGACATCGAGGTCATTGGCGAAGCGTCGGACGGCGCGGAAGCTGTAGCGCTCGCGGAGCGGCTCGATCCCGATGTTGTGGTCATGGATCTATCGATGGACCGCATGGACGGCACAGCGGCCACACGCGAGATCACTGAGAAAAAGCTCCGTGCGCGCGTACTCGTCCTCACGATGCACGCCGAAGAGGATTACCTGCTGCCCATCCTGGAGGCTGGTGCGGCCGGGTATCTCATGAAGAATGCTGCTGACCGCGAGCTTGTGGATGCAGTACGCACGGTCGCGCGCGGCGACATGTTCATCCGGCCGAGTGCGGCGAGAATCCTCGCGCAGGGGATAACAAAGAAGGCTCCCATTGATGCGGAGCGTGCGCGCTTCGAAAGGCTGACGGAGCGAGAGCAGAATGTGCTGAGGCTCACGGCGCAGGGTTATTCCGCCCCCGAGATCGGCGAGCGGTTGTACATCAGTCCAAAGACCGTGGATACGTACAAGCAGCGGATCGGCGACAAGCTGGGAATCACCCATCGAGCGGAATACGTCGCGTTTGCCCTCAAGCTGGGAATGCTCGAGGAGTAGTCCTCGCTCAAGCCGGACCCGGTTCACCTAGGCGGCGAGTTCGGATACCGCGCAAGTCCGCAAAACCAGGTGCTGGTTACATCGGCTCAGGGGGCGCTACGAGGACCGAGCAGCGGGCATCGTGCAGCACCGCGGCGGAGACGCTTCCCAGGCGGATCCGTTCGAGCAACGTCTGCCGATGGCTCCCGAGCGCGATCAGATCGGCGCCAACTTCGTGCGCACGAGCGCACAGCTGATCGGCTGCTCGTCCGGTGCGCCGAACGACGTCGACACGCACCGCAGGCGAAGGGTGCAGGTCCCGAATCAACGCCGCGAATCGTTCTTCCAGCTGCGCGTCGAGGCTGCGAGGCGCGTCCGTGGTGCCGCCGATTACACCGCTGGCCGACCGCTCCGCGATGTGATGGTCGGGCTTACGATCTGCGGGCGCATTTGCCGGCTCCACGTACACGAGATCCAACGCCCCATCGCGGTCGAGTAGCCGGAGAGCCCATCGCGCCGCGCGAATGCTTGAGGGGGTGAAGTCCATTCCCACCACCACTTGCCTGGGGAGGCCTTCCAGCGAGCGGGTGACTGCCAGCACGGGAGCGACGCCGCTCACCATTACCTGACGAACCGTGTCGCCCACGAGCGCCCTTCTCAGCGCACCGTGATGCTCGAGCCCCATCACGATGATCTCCGCGCCAATGGTCCGCGCGCGTTGAATGATGCACTGCACGTCACTCCCTATGTCCAGCTCCGTATGCCAATCAACAGAAGCTCCCGCCAGCTGCGACACGCGGCGGAGCAGGTAATCGCGGCATTCCTGGTTGTGGCCCGCCGCAAGCATGAGCTCCTCGCCATTGACAAGAGCAGGGATTGTCTCGGGCATGGTGTACATGCCGAGCTCGAACACACGCAGCACCGTCGGAACGGCGCCGACGGTGCGAGCTGCCGCTGCGGTTACGCGTACAACGGCTCGTGCCACCGAGTCATCGTCAAATGCGAGCAGCAGTGGGAATGCGCCCGGCGAAGGCGGTTCAACCGTAGCCGCCGGCGCTTGCGATGCTGTTAGCGGCGGAGTGTGCGGCGCTTTGCCGGGCGCCGCACCTGGTCTCGGGTTGCGTAAGAGATTGATGACGGACATCGCTGCTCCTCGCTCTTCTCTCGGTTTCTCTGTCGGTGAAAGAGCCTGTCTGGAGGATATGGCATCGACAACGTCGCGTCTGGCGGTGATTCCCTGAAAGTTTGTCAGGGAATTTCCCGGCCGACGTCAGGTGGCGTTCCTGAGCAGTTGCGAGATGAGCCGGGTGACAGGCAACTAATTCGTCCTTCGTCGGGGAACACCCTACACAAGGTGGTGGAATCAGTGGTAAAGAATCAGCGTAATCACTACACCGGTTCAGGGGAGCGCTGACAGATGCGACATAGCGCCAGAACTAACCTTCACTCGTAAGACAGCAGTCACCCAGATACGAGGGAGAGATGGACATGTGGAAACCCATTGTGGTAGCGGGTGCGGCAGCGACGCTGATGGGCGCGACGTTGACCGCGCAACCAAGTGCACAATCAAGTACTCCGAGCCGTACCGCCGTTCGGCTTCAGTTGGCTCCTGGAAGTCAGCTCAGCTTTGAAGGTACGTCGACACTGCACGGCTTCACGTGCACCACGACGAAAATGCAGGCTTACATAGACGTCGATGCGGCGTACAGCACATCAGACCTGAGCGCGCTCACCCATCCCATTGTGGCTGTACAGGTCGTGATTCCGGTAAAGAGCCTCACATGCGGCGGCGAGCTCGAGAACAACATGTTCAATACGCTGGACGCAACCAAGTACCCATTCATCATCTACAAGCTCTCGACGTATGATCTCGTGAGCGGGGCTGGCTCCGCGACGAGCATTGCGGCCGACACACGCGGAGGTCTGACGATATCCGGCAAGGAAAACCAGATCGCGATGCGTGTCACCGCGACGCGTAGCGCTGGCGGCCTCGTTACGGCAACGGGCGACGAGACCATCAAGATGACCGACTTCGGCATCAAGCCGCCCAGGTTCATGCTTGGGACGCTGCGCGTTGGCAACGAGCTGAAGGTGAAATTCACGCTCAAGGCAACGTCGGGCGCCGTGGCCGCCGCGGTCACCGAGCTTACCAATCGTCTCGCAATCAATGCGACCATTGCTGGTCGCAGTGGACCGGCGCGCTAGCGCGCGGCCGTCACAAACATCCCCCATTTGGAGATATCGATGAGAGCGCACAAGTTTTGTCAAACGGCCGTCCTGGCCTCCATGATCACCGTCGCGATCACAGCGGCTTCGCTTTCGGCTCAGGGAGTTGCATCCACCACGCGTGGCAATCCGGCGAGTAGTGCAGCAGCCGATTCGTCACGCTTCCCCGGCGTGGCCGCGCCCATAACTGCTCCGGTGGCCGCTGCGCCCGACCGCGCGCAAGCAGCGGATAGCACGGCATCGGCTGCTCTGTATCCACGTATTGAGATCCAGCATCTCAGGCCCCGTGACGCACGCGGTATCAACGTGTTCGAGCCGCCCAAGGAGGACACCCTTCCGTTCACGAACTTCAAGATCGGACTGGGCGCAGCATTCACTCAGCAATTTCAGGGACTCGAACACAGCAATACCGCGAACCCGGTTCTGGTGAGCGGTGTCAACACGAATCAACTCATCAGGATCGGCCACGGCTTCAACAACGCCGTTGCGAATTTCTACCTGGATGCGCAGCTCGCCAAGGGAGTGCGTGTGGAAGTCACAACGTATCTCTCCTCGCGGCACCATCAGGACACGTGGGTCAAGGACGGATATCTGCTCGTCGATGCGTCACCGATCGATATCGACGCGCTCAACACCATCATGAAGTACCTGACGCTCAGAGTTGGACACTTCGAGGTTGATTACGGAGACGAGCACTATCGCCGCACCGACAACGGTCTCGCCATGTACAACCCGTTCGTCGGGAACTTCATAATGGACGCGTTCACGACGGAGATCGGCGGAGAAGCATACGTCCGCGCCAATGGCTTCCTGTTCATGGCCGGCGTGACGGGTGGAGAGGTCCATGGTCAGGTCACTGTGCCACAGAAGCGCTCGCCCACCTTCCTGGGCAAGGTCGGCTTCGATCAGCAGCTCGACAGCGATCTTCGTGTGAGGCTGACGGGTTCCATATACGCCACGTCGCGCTCGGCGAACAACACGCTGTACAGTGGTGACCGCGCAGGCTCACGTTATTACGACGTGATGCAGAACACGGCATCCACCGAGGACGCTCAGGCGTGGTCTGGAGCCATTCAGCCCCAATTGAGCAGCAAGGTCACGGCTCTCGTCCTGAATCCATTCGTGAAGTACCGTGGCTTCGAGTTTTTCGGAAACGCGGAGCAGGCCAAGGGCCGGACTGCGGCCGAGACCACCGACCGTACGTGGAAGCAGTACGTCGGAGAAGGCCTGTACCGGTTCATGGATGACAAGGTCTACGTCGGCGGGCGGTACAATACCGTGAGTGGCCGCTTCCCGGGGATGACCAACGACGTCAGTGTCAACCGTACGCAGGCAGGCGGCGGCTGGTTCGTGACACCCACGATACTTCTCAAGGGAGAGTGGATGGTACAGAACTACAATGACTTCCCCGTGACCGACATCCGGAATGGCGGAAAGATCAAAGGATACATGATCGAAGGTACCGTCTCGTTCTGACAACGCGTGGGGCACCGGCTCCGACCGGTGTTGCGAGATCTAACTTCATTGGGCGCGACGGCAAGAGTAGACTTGCCGTCGTGCGAGTGTTGCCGGCCATGCTGCCACTGGCGCTTGCCGGATTGGCCATGGGAATGATGCCCGCCGCGAGCCAGGTTGCGACGCGGCTCCCATTCATGCCAGGTGAGCGGATGACATATCGCGTCCGCATGAACGGCATCGGAGGTTTTGGCCACGCTACCATGACTGTCGAAGGGCCAGTCGATGTGCGTGGCACGCCAACATATCTGCTCCGGTCCAGGACAACCGCCGGCATCGGTTTCCTGAAGGGCTCGGACCTTACCGAGTCCTGGCTGGATCCGGTGCACATGGCCGCGCTTCGGTTTCACGAGCACGAAAGGCATCTACTGTCCAGTCGTGACGTGCGCGCCGAGATGTATCCAGCCGACCAACGCTGGGTCGACGGAAACGGCAAGACGGACTCCAGTATCACGAACGCGCCACTGGACGAGTTGTCGTTCATCTATTTCCTGCGCTCGCTCCAGGTCGAGCCCGGTCTGCAGCCCGACACCACGTATCGATTCGACCGGCACTATGACGCAGCACGGAACCCGATCGTCGTTCGTGTCACGCGCGGCGACACCGTCGTGACTCCCGTGGGCACCTTTCCGACATTACTCATGGAAATGCACGTGCGCGACCCTCGGCGTTATCACGGTGAGGGCGTGATTCGGTTGTATATGAGTGATGACGCCTGCAGGATTCCCGTAAGGATAGAAAGCGCCGTTCCCGGTATGGGATCGTTCGTCCTCACAATTGAATCTTACGCGAACCCTGCGCCAGGATGCCGCGTTGGTGACCAGACCCGGTGACCCACGGATGCCGGCCCTTAGCCTTGCGTCATGTCCTTGTCGCCGCGCACGGCAATTGAATTGAGAACCGGCTACCGAGGCCAGCCGTACTCGACACCTCGATCCGTCCGCCGTGCGCTTCGACAATTCCCTTTGTGATCGCGAGTCCCAATCCTGTTCCGGCCGCCGAGCCGCGGCTGTGCCAGTAGCGGTCAAAGACGTGCGGGAGGTCGGCTGCCGCGATGCCATGTCCTGTGTCTTCGACCTCGACCTCGACATAGTTGTCGTGCCCGCACGCGGAAACCGTGACGGTGCCACCGCGAGACGTGAACTTGACTGCGTTGCCGATGAGATTGGTTACTGCCTGCATCAGACGCTCTGCATCGACATGGACGGCAGGTATGAATCCAGCAACATTGACGGCGATGTCAACACCGCGATCGACCGCAGCGCGTGCAAATAGCTCGGTTGCCCGGCGCACGATTGGCTCGAGCTGTTCAGTCGCACACATGAGCGAGAGCACGCCGGCCTCGATCGCAGACACGTCGAGAAGATCCTGGATCATCCGCGACATCCACGTTGTGGAATCGTAGATCGTCTTCGCCAGCTCATGCCGGGCCGCAGGATCGGTCGGAGGAGTGTCAGTGAGTACGCGCGAGCACATGGCGATGGTGCTGAGCGGGTTGCGCAGATCGTGCGAGACCACGCCGAGTACTTCATCCCTTGCGCTTGTCGCGCGCTTCGCGTCACGATAAAGCCGCGCGTTGTCGATGGCGAGCGCGGCGCGGGAGGCAAAATTTTCTGCCATGAGCTGGTCGCTCGCATCGTAAACGTGACGGACAGTGCCCAGGGCGACGAGCGTCAGCACACCGACGGGCTCCCCCCGCGCGATCATCGGAACTATGAGTAGCGAGCGCGCGCCAAGCTGACGGATTGCCGCCACTTCAGCCATGTCTTCGCAGTGCGCGGCGAGCCAGTCATCCGTGATCGCGGCTACGAGTTCCGTCCGCTTGGACTGCAGCGCGTCGATCTGCGCCGCCGGCGAATCCATTGTGGGCGTGAAGCGCTCCAGCGCGGCAAGTGCCTGGTCCGGGGAAACCGTTGAGCCTGGTTCGATAGACCGGCGGGTTTCGGACAGGGCTCCTGCTTCCGCCGACTCGGTGGACGCACAGGTCAGGCGCTTGAGCTTCCCGGATTCATCGAGCAGGTCGAGAATGCAGGCGTCCGCCAGCGTTGTCACGGGCAGACGGACCACGGATTCGAGCGTCGCCTCGTACTCCAGCGTGTCACCGAGCGCCGCGCTGACCTCGGCCAGGAACCGTTGCTGCTGCTCCATCCGCTTGCGATCGGTGACATCACGCACGACTGCCGTGTACAGTCGCCTCCCGTCTGGCGCGTCGAGCTTGAGAATGGAGGCTTCGGCAGGAAAGTCGGTTCCATCCTTCCTGAGTCCGAAGACCTCACGCCGATGTCCCATCAGGCGTGCAGCTTCCGAGGACTCTCCGAACTCCCTGACAAAGCCTTCATGCGTACCGCGAAATCGCGGTGGCAGGAGAAAGCCGAGGGATCTGCCCAGCACCTCGCTCTTGGCGTAGCCGAAGATCTCTTCAGCGCCACGATTGAAGTGCACAATGTCCTGCGCGTCATTGATCGTGACGATCGCATCGGCCGCCCATTCCAGAATCTGCTCATACATTCCGGCCGAAGGAGGGCGCGATAGCGCTCTCGATTCGTCTGTCCCAGCCGCCGTCATCGCGCAGTCTGACTTGCGCGGATTGTCTGTGCTCATGCGCCTAAAGGTACGCGGGGGTCTCAGGCCCACCACTGCGGCATCCAGGCCCATTGCCCGGTCCCGCCATATCGCGTAGGTTATTAATCAGACGGTTAAACCAGGTGGTTAAACATGACTCCGGAACGAGACGGCGAAACCCGCAGCCGCATTCTCGACGCCGCGCGCAGTGTCTTCGTGCGGCGCGGGACGGCGGGTGCTCGAATGCAGGAGATCGCCGAAGAGGCAGGGGTCAACCAGGCCTTGCTTCATTATTACTTCCGCACCAAGGACAGGCTGGCCGAGGCGGTGTTTCGTGAGCTCGCCGCGCGCATGCTCCCTGCCGTGGTCGGGATCCTTGGTGGTGACATCCCGCTCGATGTCAAGATCGAACGTTTCGTCCACGTTTACATCGACACGGTCCGGTACACGCCGTTCCTGCCAGGCTACATACTCGCTGAGCTGCATTTCCATCCCGAGCGGGTTGCAGGCCTTGCCGCGGAGATCACCGGTGCGCGAGCCGGCACTCTCGCCAAAAACTTTCTCCCGTATCTTGCCGCGCAGCTTGAGGAAGAGGCGCGGTCGGAGCGGATGCGCAGCATCTCGCCGGAGCAATTCCTCGTGAATCTGTTCTCCCTCTGCGTATTCCCGTTTGCCGCCCGGCCAATGCTCCGCATTGCGTTCGGGATGGATGACGCCCGGTTCGGCGCATTCCTCGATGAGCGCCGCGCGGAACTGCCGCGCTTCATCCGCAACGCATTGAGGCCATGAAGACGACAACTGCACTCGCGGTCTGCATGGCGACAATCGTCGTGCTCCTGGTCGCTCCCCCGTCACTCCTCCACGCGCAGCGCGCGGCTCCGGGCATCACTGTCCACGACACGCTGTCGCTCGCAGGGCTTCAGCAGGATGCCGTCCAGCACGACGCGCGTAGCCGGGAGGTGGCGCTGCTCGCGGCACAATCCGCTCTGAAGCAGGCCGACATCGGCGCGACGATTCTTCCCGCCGTCAGCGCGATCGCGAATGCGCAGTACCAGTCGCAGGTCATCAGGATCCCGCTCACGTTGCCCAGCGGTGCAGCGATACCGTCACCGTCGCACGAGACGTACGACGCGCACGTGACGGTACAGCAACCGATCTACGATCCGACGATCAGCGCACGGAGAGGCGTGGAGCGCGCGCAGCTCGCTGCGTCACAGGCAGGAGTACGAACGGCGCTGTTCGCCCTGCGGCAGAACGTGAACGATGCATACTTCAACGCATTGCTCACCCAACAGCAGATCGCGGAGCAGCGTGCCGCGATCGCAGATCTGGACGCGCAGCGGCGCGTTGCCGCGGAGCGCGTGCGGCAGGGAACCGCCCTCGCGAGCGAGGCGGATCTGCTGGAGGCCGAGTCGATTCGCCACCGGCAGGCGGCCGATCAGCTTGCCGCCAGCCGCGACGCGTCGCTCGCGATCATGTCCGATCTCACGGGACGCGTCGTGACCGACGCCTCGGCGCTCGCGACACCGGACCTGGGCAACGAAGTCACGCGTGTGCGCATGGCCCTCGACACACTGCGAGCCCGGCCCGAGTACGAGCGATTCGCGCTCGACCGTGCCGTGCTTGAGCGTCAGAGAGCATCGTTGTCCGCGAGCGGGCTGCCGCGCATCTCGGCGTTCGGCCGCGCGGGCTACGGCCGGCCCGGACTGGATCCACTCGCCGACAGTTTCTCGCATTACTGGCTCGCCGGTGTGCAGGTGGACTGGTCGCCGTGGAACTGGGGAACGACGCGCCGCGATCGAGACGCGCTGGCAATCCAGCAGCAGATCGTGAAGAGCGATGCGGATGCGTTCAGGCAAAGTGTCGAGCGCGTGGTGACGCGTAATCTCGCACAGATCGATCAGCTCCAGCGGACGCTAAAGGACGATGACGCCATCATCGCTCTGCGCGAGCGAATCCTCAAGGAAACCGGCTTCCGGTTTCACGAGGGAGTAGTGACATCAGCCGACTACGTCAATCGCGAGACCGATCTACTGACCGCGCACCTCGACCGCGTATCGCATCGCGTGCAGCTGGCGCAGGCCAGCGCGGCCTTTCTCACAACTCTCGGACTGGATCCCCAGCCATGACACAGACCGCAGCTACCGCGCGCAACCTCGTGGCCTCACTTATCGCGTTGGCCTTGGTGAGCGCCTGCCGTTCCGAAACCGCACCCGATGCGTACGGCAACTTCGAGGCGACCGAAGTCGTGGTGTCAGCGCAGACATCCGGTCAGATCGAAACCTTCATGCCCGTGGACGGGATGCGCATTGCATCCGGGGTCGACGTGGCACTTATCGACACCACGCAGCTCGCGATTCAGCGCGAACAGGTGGCTGCAGAGAGATCGGCGGCGCAGGCACGCACCACACAATCGACCAGGCAGCTTGCGATACTCACGGTGCAGCGTGACATCGCGCAGCGCGCGTACGAGCGCACTCGCCGGCTGTATTCGGAACAGGCTGCGACCGCGCAGCAGCTTGACCAGGCGCAGCGCGACTACGAGGTGCTGTTGCGGCAGATCGACGCAGCTCGTGCGGAGATCACGGGCGTCGCAATGCAGGAGAAGGCGACGGGTGCGACCGTCGCGTCGGTGTCCGACCGGATCGCGAAGAGCCGAGTGCGGAATCCAGTGGCCGGTACGGTTCTCACCACCTACGCACGTGCCGGCGAGGTGGTACAGCCAGGCACGCCCCTGTATCGCATAGCGAATCTCGACACGCTGGTGCTGCGCGCGTACGTCAGCGAGCCGCAGCTTCGGTCCTTTCGCGTGGGTCAGGCCGTACGCGTGAATGTCGACAGGAAGAACGGCGCGGTCGCCACACTGCGGGGGATTGTGAGCTGGGTTTCGTCGACATCGGAGTTCACTCCCACGCCGGTGCAGACACGAGACGAGCGCGCGGATCTCGTTTACGCCGTGAAGATTCTGGTGCCGAATGGTGACGGCACTCTCAAGATCGGGATGCCAGCCGACGTCACGCTCTCGCCAGCCGCACACGGTTCATGAAACTCGCGGCATCAGTCGCGGCATCAGTCGCGGCATCAGCCGCGGCACCGGTCTCGGTGCGAAACCTAGGGAAAAGCTTCGGTGACACTGTCGCTCTCTCCGGCATCTCGCTCGAGCTCGGGCCAGCTGAGCTGTTCGGCCTCGTCGGGCCGGACGGCGCGGGTAAGACCACGCTGTTCCGGATTCTCACGACGCTGCTCAATCCCGATTCGGGCTCCGCGAGCGTACTGGGGCTGGACGTGGTGAGCGACATGTGGGCGATCCGTGCACGCGTGGGCTACATGCCGGGCCGCTTTTCACTGTACCCCGATCTTACAGTGGCGGAGAACCTCGAGTTCTTCGCGTCTGTGTTCGGCACAACTGTCCGTGATGGTCAGGAGCTCATCGAACCGATCTACAGACAGATTGCCCCATTCAGAGATCGGCGCGCCGCGGCACTTTCGGGCGGCATGAAGCAGAAGCTGGCGCTCTGCTGTGCGCTTGTGCATCGACCCGACATCCTCTTTCTGGACGAGCCTACAACCGGCGTGGACGCCGTATCGCGCAAGGAGTTCTGGGATCTGCTCGACGGACTACGGGCGTCGGGGCTCCCGATACTCGTGTCCACTCCCTACATGGACGAGGCGATACGCTGCGACCGCGTGGCGCTTATGCAGCTGGGCCGGATACTGGCCGTGGACGCGCCGGCAACAATCGCGGCGCAATTTCCGCGACCTCTGTTCTCCGTCAAGTCGAGCCACCGTCACAGCCTTGTGGGGACGCTTCGCGAGTACGAGCACACGCTCTCGGCGTACCCGTTCGGCGCGGATGTGCACTACACGGATCGCCGCGATCGCATCTCGCCGGAGCAGGTAAACGGGGATCTGCGCGCCTATCTCGGCGCGCACGGAATCCCGGACGCCACGGTAGCCTCGATGCAGCCCGGAATCGAGGACGAGTTCATGAATCTCATGACCACTCCAGAGCCAACGGCGACAGGCGCGTGACGCTGGCCATCGAAGCGCGCAATCTGACCCGGAAGTTCGGAACCTTCACCGCAGTCGATTCCATAAACTTCGACGTTCGCGAAGGCGAGGTGTTTGGTTTCCTTGGTGCCAACGGTGCTGGCAAGACGACGGCGATCCGGATGCTCATCGGCCTCCTGGCGCCGACGTCCGGATCCGCAACTGTCGCAGGCTTCGACGTGTCACGCAACCCCGAAGCGGTGAGGCGGCAGATTGGCTACATGAGCCAGCGCTTTTCGCTTTACGATGATCTCACGGTGTATGAGAACATCGAGCTGTACGGCGGGATCTACGGCCTCGACGACGCCGCCATCCGCGAGCGCGGCGACAAATTGGTGAACGAGCTGGGTCTGGCCGGTGTGCGCGATGAGCGAGTTGCTTCACTACCGCTCGGCTGGAAGCAGAAGCTCGCCTTCTCCGTGGCGTTGCTGCACCAGCCAAAGGTGGTGTTCCTCGATGAGCCCACGAGCGGGGTCGATCCGATCACGCGGCGACAGTTCTGGGAGCTAATCTATGCGGCCGCCGAACGCGGGATCACCGTGCTGGTCACCACTCACTACATGGACGAGGCGGAGTACTGCGATCGCATCTCGATCATGGTGGATGGTCGCATCGCGGCGCTTGGTACTCCGGACGAACTCGAGCGGAAGGCCGGTGTCGCGACACTGGACGATCTCTTCATCCGCCTCGCGCGTCCGGCACCGAACGCTATCGCCTCGCGGCCGGCATGACAACGAGGACGTCCGCGCTGCGCGCCTTCATGTCGAAGGAGGCGCGCCACATTCTTCGGGATCGTCAGACACTCACGATCCTGATACTCCTGCCACTGGCCATGGTGGTACTGTTTGGATTCGCGCTCAGGAACGACATCACGGCGGTCCGCATCCTGGTCGTGGATCCGGCCCCGGACTACGCGACCATCGCGCTTCGCGCGCAATTCGAGGGCAACCCGCGTTTTTGTGCAGTCGCGGTCACACGCACGGACAGCGGCATCTCGCGAGCGTTCCGCCGCGGCGATGCCGACATGGCGCTGGTGTTCAGGCCCGGGTTCGCGAGCGATCGCGCCGCGGATGTTCCGGCCCAGGTCAACCTGGTCAATGACGCATCCGATCCCAACACCGCCAGCCAGATGGCGGCTTACGCGCGAGCTGTGATCGGTGCCTACGAGTCACGAACCGGCACGAACGTCGGCGCCGTGCAGATCGTTCCACAGGTCCGAATGCGCTACAACCCTACGCTCGCAAGCGTAAATCTGTTCGTACCCGGCCTCATCGCGCTCGTGCTCACTCTGGTGACGGCACTCATGACCGCCATCTCCCTGTCGCGTGAGAAGGAGCGTGGCACACTCGAGATCCTTCTGGTATCGCCCCTGCGGCCGTGGGAAATCATACTCGGCAAGGTGCTGCCCTATCTTGTGCTCGCCATGGCGAACGTGGTGACAGCGCTGCTCGCAGCGTGGCTGATCTTCCACGTACCGTTTCGTGGAAGCGTGCTGCTCCTCTTCGCGGCAAGCCTGCTATACTCCATGGTCGGTCTCTCTCTGGGAGTGCTGATCGCGGCGCTGACGGCGTCGCAGCGCGCGGCGATGCTTGGCGCGATGGCCGGCACCATGCTGCCAAGCACGCTGCTGTCGGGGATGATATTCCCCATAGCCAGCCTTCCTGGATGGCTGGTACCGGTGACGTACATCATCCCCGCGCGCTGGTTCATCATCATATCGCGCGGCATCATGCTTCAGGGTGTAGGCGTGTCGTACATCTGGCGGGACTTAGCGGTCTTGACGCTTATGCTCGCTGTCCTCCTCACGGCTGCGATCCGGGCCTTCAGGCCCAGGCTCGGCTGACCATGCGAGCGCTTCGGTTCCTGCTGCGGAAGGAGTTCATGCAGATTCTCCGTGACCGCACGATACTCGGCATGCTGCTGGTTATGCCCGTGATTCAGCTGCTCGTGCTCGCGAACGCCGTGACGTTCGACGTTCGGAACTCGCGGCTGTATCTCGTCGATCAGGATCACAGCAGCATGTCGCGCGACATCGCATCACGCATGCTGGCCTCCGGACGATTCACTCTCGCGGAGGCGTCTCAATCCATGGATCGCGCGAACGAAGCCATGCTATCGGGCCGGGCGAACGCGATCCTGGTTATCCCGGATGGTTTCGAGCGAGACATCGTGAGACTGCGACGCGCTCCTGTGCAGCTGGTGCTCAACGCCGAGGACGGCGCCGCGGCGGGTGTGACTGCGTCCTACGCCAGCACGATATTCGGTAACTTCGCCGCTGAGGCAGGGGCGCTGGTTCGGCCGGTCACTCCCACCGATGACGGTTCTGTTGACGGGGTCGCACCGCGTCGTGGCGTCGGCTCTGTCGAAGTTCGAGCGCGACGCTGGTACAATCCCTCGCTCGACTATCGGGAGTTCATGGTTCCGGGAATTTTGGTGATGCTCGTGACAACCGTTGGAACACTTCTCACCGCGATGAACATTGTGCGCGAGAAGGAAGCCGGAACACTGGAGCAGCTGAACGTGACACCCATCAGCAAGGGCGCGTTCATAGCCGCGAAGCTCATCCCGTTATGGGCGTTTGCGATGATCGATCTCTCGCTCGGGCTGCTCGTCGCGCGCTTCGTCTTTCGCGTTCCGATGCTTGGGAGCGTGACACTCGTGATGGTCGCCGCGACCATCTACCTGCTTGGCGCACTCGGGATCGGGTTGTGGATCTCTTCCATCGTGGAGACACAACAGCAGGCGATGTTCGTGACGTTCGCGCTGCTGCTGGTGTACCTGCTGATGAGCGGTCTCTTCACGCCGATTCGCGCCATGCCGATGTGGGCCCAATGGATAGCCAGCCTGAACCCGATAGCTCATTTCGTCACGCTGATGCGCTCCGTGCTGCTCAAGGGAGCGACTGCCGCGGACATGAGCTCACACCTGCTCGCGCTGTCGCTCATTTCCGGCGCGGTGCTCGCCGTCGCCGTAGGGAAGTACCACAAGCGGTCCGATTGAGACTTGCATCGTGTGGATGTCCGAAAATGGCTAGTTCTGTTCGGGCCCGGCGCTAGATTCAGCGCATGACGCCGGATCATGCTTCGCTCTACAACGCCTACGCCGCGCGCGACGCAAGGTTCGATGGGGTCTTCTTCATCGGAGTGACGTCCACCCGGATCTACTGCCGGCCCGTTTGCACGGCACGAACGCCGCGGTCGGCAAACTGCCGCTTTTTCGAGAGCGCCGAATCGGCGGAGAAGGCGGCTTTCAGGCCGTGCCTGCGCTGCCGGCCGGAGCTAGCGCCAGGCAACGCGCCGGTCGACGACGCGCACAGGATAGCGACTCTCGTGGTCCAGCGTATAAATGAAGGGATGATGGACGACGGAGCCGGTCTCGAAGCGGTCGCCGCGCGTTTCGGCTGGAGCTCGCGCCAGATCCGGCGGATGGTTCATGGCGAGTTGGGCGTGTCACCTATGGAGCTGGTGCTCACTCGTCGACTGCTGCTCGCCAAGCAGCTTCTGACCGAGACGAGACTTCCGATCACGCAGGTAGCTTTCGCGAGCGGCTTCTCGAGTCTCAGGAGATTCAACGATGCGTTCCGGCGGCGATACCGCATGCCCCCGACCGGGCTGCGGAGGGAGGCAAGCGATGTGCGCGCCGCGGAGCTGCCGGCTGACTCCTTTACGCTCCGTATGTCGTACAGGCCGCCGTTCGACTGGTCGGGGCTGCTTGATTTTCTGCGTGTTCGCGCGCTGAATGGTGTCGAGTACGTCACGGCCGAGAGCTACTCGCGCACCGTGAGAATAGGCCTCCACACGGGGTGGGTTCGCGTCACGCACGCCCCCGAAACCAACTCGCTGCTTGCCGAGGTCGCGCACTCGCTCATGCCCGCGCTCCCGGCGCTGCTCGGCAGGTTGCGGAACGTGTTCGACCTGAGCGCGCGCCCGGATGTGATATGCGCACAGCTCGCGCGCGATCCCGCGCTGGCGAGTGCCGTCGCACGCAATCCCGGGATGCGCGTGCCTGGCGCGTTCGACGGCTTCGAGCTTGCGCTACGCGCCATTCTCGGGCAGCAGATATCGGTGAAGGCCGCTACAACGCTCGCCGGTCGGTTCGTTCAGGCCTTGGGCGACCCAATATCCACGCCGATCATGGGCCTCACGCACACAACCCCGCTCGCAGCACGCGTGGCTGCCACGCCGGTGGCGAACATCGCATCACTCGGCCTCGTCCGCTCGCGCGCGCAGAGCATCGTCATCATTGCGGACGAAATCCGCTCCGGGCGACTCCCCCTCGACGCCGGTGCCGACGCCATCGCGACCATGGCCCAGCTCGTCGCGATTCCCGGCATCGGCAGGTGGACCGCACAATACATCGCGATGCGCGCGCTACGCTGGCCCGACGCCTTTCCGAAGGAGGACGTGGCGCTCAGAAAGCGGCTCGGCAGCGTGAGTGCGTCGCGCGCAGAGGAAATGTCGCAGACGTGGCGGCCGTGGCGAAGCTACGCTACACTCCATCTGTGGAATTCGGCGAATCCAGTACAGGGAAGCAGCGCCGCTTGAGCCGGCGCGCGTGTTGAGATTCCCCGTGCCAACGAGGGAGAGCAACCATGTGCGGTAGGACGTCGCTGGCGAATCTTCCCGACCACCTGCGTCCGTTCCTCCAGCGCTACGGCGTGCGAGACGTGCCGCCCTGGTACACGCCCCGCTACAACGTGGCGCCATCGCAGGACCTCATGCTGATCGTGGATGCAGACGGAGAGCGGACGGGGCGTCGCATGCGGTGGGGTCTCGTTCCGTTCTGGGCGAAGGACCCCGCTATGGGAACCCGGATGGTGAACGCGCGCTGCGAAACGGTCGCGACGAAGCCCGCGTATCGCGAGGCATTCGCGAAGCGGCGCGGCCTGATCGTGGTCGATTCATATTACGAATGGCGCAAGAACTCCTCCGGCTCCAAGACCCCCTTCCGGATTCACCGGAGCGACGGCACCCCGTTCACAATTGCGGCACTCTGGGAGCGGTGGGGTCCGCAGGAGGATGGCATCGAGACGTGCGCCGTGATCACAACGGAAGCGAATGAGGCAATGGGCCGCATTCACGACCGGATGCCGGTCATCGTGTCCGAGTCCCAGGCCGACGTCTGGCTCGGCAGCGAGTCGAGCCCCGCACTTATCCAGGACGTGGTCGCGTCCGCCGTGAACGACTTGAGTTCCCACGCCGTATCTCTTTACGTCAACTCGCCCGCAAACGACGACGCCCGCTGCTGGGAGCCAGTTCCCGGCGGTGATGCTCGCAACGCCACTGCGGATTAGCTCCCAGAAATGCGCACTTCGATGATCCGATCAATTCTCGCGACCGTGTGCTGCGCCATCGCGGTACCTGCGTACGCCCAGCGTGTCGAGCCGCCTCCGCCACCGCTGCCGGCGCGCATTACTTCGCTCGAATCATGGCTCGATTATGACGCCTCACCAAGCGCCGAAGACCAGCTGACGAGCGCGATCATCGCGAGCGACCGTCGATGGACGAAGGACGCGACGGGCAATCTTGTGCTGACCGTCGGCACGGGCCGCCCACGGCGCCTCGTGGCATGTGGCCTGGATCACCCCGGGTTCGTGGTGAGCGATGTGACCGACGACGGATATCTTCGGCTCCGCCGAGCCGGTAATGCCGCCACGCATCCGCTATTTGATCAGTTCCATCAGGCGCAGCAGGTGAAGGTCTTCACGCGCCGCGGTGAGATTCCAGGCGTCGTAGCGGTGGACAACCTGCATTTCGCGCAGGAGCATCGCGGCGATACTTCCGTCGTCAACGTCGATCAACTCTGGGTGGATATCGGTGCGCGCTCGAGGAGTGAGGTCGAGCGAATGGGTGTTTCGCTGATCGACCCCGTGTCGCGGGATCTACGGCATTGGTCGTACGTCAGCCATTCCCAGGTTGCAGGACCGGATGCCAGCGGTAGAGCGGGGTGCGCAACCGTGGCGATGGTGGCGCGGGTTGCTGCCGCGTCGCCGCGCCAGCAAGGACAGACGACGTACGTCCTTTCGGCGCAGAGCGCGTTCGCGTGGCACGGGCTTGAGGCTGCGGTTGCTCGCTCCGGACCATTCGACGATGTCACGCTTGTGACATCATCGCCACTCGCGTCGCGTGATTCCGGTGCGGTCTCGCGTCCCGTAACGCGCGTGCGACTCGTCCGCGGTACGCGTGGAACGCCGGCCCTGGATGCAGACTCGATCATCCGTCTTGCGATTCGATCGCGATTCCCGGGTTCACTCGTCGAAACCATCGATCAGGCGGACATCGATTCCCTGGCGAATGCCGTCCGTGTCGCGTCTGGTGTGACGGGCCAGGAAGATCCATGGCTCGTGCTGCCAACTCCGCCAAACCGCTCGACCCACGAGCGCGACAGCCTGAGCGTTCTTGCGGGATTGCTATCGCAACTCGTCGCGCTACCTGGCGTCGGCAACCGCGAGTCGCCGGTTCGCGACGCGATTCGGGCCGAGCTTCCGGATTGGGCGCGCCGGACCGCGGTTCAGGATTCCGCTGGGAATCTTATCGTATCCGTTGGTCCTGACCGCGACACAAGCGTATTTCTCGCGCACATGGACGAGGTCGGATACCTCGTCCACTCGATACGGCCGAACGGAATGGTGACGCTTACCTCGCAGGGCGGATTGAACGGCGCCGCGTGGGAGGGGCAGCCAGCGTTGCTGCGCGCGGACAGGTTGGGGATGTCACTGAGTCCGATCACCCTGGCCGGCGTATTCGCGCCCCGCGATCACGCCACGCTTCGCCGACCGGATTCGCTCGAGGCGTGGTTCGGCCTGGACTCGGCCGGTCTCGCCGCGCGTGGAGTCCGAGTGGGCGATGCTGTGACGGCGTTCAAGAAGGGCGAGCGGATCGGTGACACCCGCTTTACGGGACGCGCGATGGACGACCGGGCGGGTGATGCGGCTCTGCTGTTCGCGATCCGCGACATCGACCCATCGAAGCTGCGCCACAAGGTGATCTTCGTGTGGTCGGTGGAAGAAGAACTTGGCCTGAACGGAGCGACCGCGCTCGCGCGTCGGGTTGGAGCCTCGGTGCACCACGTGTATGCGATCGACACGTTCGTCTCGTCGGACACGCCGCTGGAGGCCCACACTTTCGCCTACGCCCCGCTGGGCGCCGGCCCCGTCCTTCGCGCGTCCGACGACGGAATGATCATGACGCGGAGCGAGCGTGAGCGGATCCAGTCCATCGCGCTTGCCAATCACATTCCGCTGCAGGTGGGCACCACGAAGGGCTCGACCGACGCCGTGCCGTTCGTCGCGCGCGGCGCGATCGGAGCGCAGCTTGGCTGGCCCGGCCGGTACAGTCACTCGCCGGCCGAGGTGCTGGACCTGAACGATCTTCGACAGCTCTCACAGCTGATAGCAGCGCTCGCGCAATGACGAGAGCGAACAACACCGTCAACCACTAATGAGATTTCAGAAATGACTGGATCCTCCGGCGCTAAATCGTTTCTCACGCTTGCGGGCGTTGCGTTCCTTACGGCGTGCATGCCGCCCGTCGCGGCGTCAACAGGATCGACGCCTGCGCAAGGCACGCCGCCAGCGCTGAGTGCGATCGACACGGCGCAGCTGCGTCGCGATCTGTACGCACTCGCGAGCGATGCCTTCCGCGGCAGGGAAGCCGGTACGCTTGACGAGCTGCGCGCGAGCGCGTGGGAGGCCGATCGTGCTCGCGAAGCGGGCCTGCAACCGGCTGGCGACGACGGCACGTACTTCCAGTTCTGGCCAATGCGCCGGATTCGGACGTCAGAGACCAGTAGCGCCAGCATCGATGGTACGCCGCTCGTGCTCTGGCGCGACGCAGCGGTCGTGGCACCGGTGAACGCGACGCTCGAGCTACCAATCGTGTGGGTGGGGACGGCCTCGCCGGACAGTGTCGCGAAGCTGGACCTGCATGGCAAGGCGGCGGCTGCAATGATACTTCCAGTGGTGCGTTCACCCGCAGCGGGCATAAGCCTTCGCTCCTGGCGCTACACCCGCGTGGCCATGGCGGAGCGTTCCACCGCGCTCGAGAAGGCCGGCGCCGCGGCGGTGATCCTCGTCGCCGACGATTCCACGGACAGTCAGTTCATTCCTGTGTCGGTTCCGATGAGACGGGGAATGTACAACGTGGATACCGTCGGCTCGGATAGAGTATCATCCCGTCCGCCGATTTTATGGGTACCTGCGGCGCTTGGATCGCGCGTCGCCGCGGCGCGCAGGCTGAACCTCGCGCTCGGCGTTGACAACTTCGTGTATCCGTCGGTCAACGTCGTGGCGAAGGTTCCGGGCACCGATGCCGCGCTGCGCGATCAGTACGTGCTGTTCAGCGGACATACGGATCATGACGGAGTCCGTTTCCCGGTGAATGGCGACTCCATCTGGAACGGAGCTGATGACAACGCGTCGGTCGCAGTCGGCATTCTGGCGATCGGCCGTGCCTTCGCGCAGCATCCGGGCCGGCGCACTGCGCTATTCGTATGGCATGGCGCGGAAGAGCGCGGACTGCTCGGCTCCCGCTGGTTTGCGCTGCATCCCACGGTTCCGCTTGCGTCTGTCGTCGCGGTGCTGAATGGTGACATGATCGGACGCAACAGCCCCGATACCGCCGCGTTGCTTGGAAGCCAGCCGCCGCACCGCAATTCGGCTGCGCTCGTGCAGATGGCGTTGGGTGCTAACGACAGGGTCACCCACTTCGTGGTGGACAGCTCATGGGACAGGCCAACGCAGCCGGAAGGATGGTACTTCCGGAGCGACCACCTTCCGTATGCGCGCGCCGGTGTTCCATCGTTGTTCTTTACAACGTTGCTGCATCCGGATTATCACACACCGCGAGATGAAGCCTCGCGCATCGATTACGTGAAGCTCGCTCGCATGGCCCGATGGATGTACGCCACAGGATGGGAAGTCGCGAACAGCTCGCAGCGTCCCGCGCTGGATCCCGGGTTCAAGCTGCAGCGATAGCGTTCGTCAGTCCGGTCGCCGACCGGTCCAGCGCGTTACCAGCACCGCCGCCACCATGTCGGCGGTTACGTTGGTGACGGTACGGAACATGTCCGGGATCACGTCCACAGCGAGCAGGATACCCACTCCTTCCGGTGGTATTCCCACGCTGGTGAGCACCGGAATCATGATGAGCAGCACACCGCCCGGAATCCCGGGAACGCTGAAGCTCAACAGCACCGCGGAGACGGCTACGGACATTACCTGGGGCGGCGCGATCTGGACCCCGTAAAGACGCGCGAGAAAGAGGCTGCTGGTCATGAACGCGATAGTCGCGCCGAGCTTGAACGTGGAGACCGAGAGGGGGAGCAGAAACCCTGTGATCGCCGGCGGGAGGCCCAGGCTGGTGTCGGCCGCTTCGATCATCGCGGGAAGCGACGCGAGCGATGATCTGGAGCTGAACCCCACTATCTGCGCCGGTGCAATTGCCCGCGCGAACTTCGCCAGCGGCACTCCGCCCACCGTGATCGCAATCGCATAGAGCGCCGTGGTGTAGACAATGCACGCGGCTGCGACGAGCACGATCAGCGCGATTACGACGTGGGCTCCGCCCAGGCCGGTTCGCGCGCCAAGGGAGAAGGCGAGACCGAACACCCCAACCGGCGCGATCCAGAGCACCCAGCGCACCAGCTCCAGCATCGCGGCTGCGACGGCGCGAAAGAACCCCAC
>JBBRBY010000010.1:0-49816 GCA_038205315.1 Gemmatimonadales bacterium
CCCGCCGTGTACTTGCACTCGTAGTCGTAGATCTCCTTCGCCGGCTTGATCTCGCCTACCGGCAGGGCATCGTCGCCCAGCACACCCACCGTCAGCTCGCGCCCGGCGATGAATCGTTCGATCATCACCTCGTCGTCGTACCTGAAAGCTTCGGCAACGGCCGCGTCCAGATCCACCGCCTTACGGACTATCGAGAGCCCAACCGTCGATCCCTGCTTGGACGGCTTCACCACCACCGGCAACCCGAGCGACTGTTCGACCAGCGCGGCCGGTTGCGGGGCCATCAGCCACTCCGCGGTCTGCACACCAGCTGCCCGAAACAGGGTCTTGGACAGATCCTTGTCCATCGCCAACGCACTCGCCAGATGCCCGCTCCCGGTGTACTTCACGCCGGCCATGTCCAGCAGCGCCTGGATGGTGCCGTCCTCACCCTGGCCACCGTGCAGCGCGAGAAACACCACGTCCGCTTCACGGATCTCCGGCATCGTCACCAGATCGTCCAACAGTCTTCCGTCGCTCAACCCGGCAAGCGCCTCCAGACTCGGCGGCTCCGTCCCAACGTTCTGCTTCCGGAGCTGATCCAGCCCCGCGTTCGAGAGTACGCCCGTGGATGGATCAAGCGCCGTGACCCGATGCCCGCGACTCGAAAGCGCCTGCACGATTCGAAGGCCAGACGCGAGCGACACATTACGCTCGGCGGACGCCCCGCCCATGAGGACTGTGATTCGGAGAGGCGCAGGCGAAGGTCCGTTCATATCGTTGTAGTATAGCCGAGCCGCCCATCGAGAGGGAGGATCGACACGGGGACCGTCGCCAGATATTCGCAGCGGCCACATTGAGCGTCATGTTGATCTCTGCCGGCATGCCATGATCAACGTATTCGAAGAGGCGTTCTACGCGAGCTTCCGGAAACTCGTACGAAGAGTGAGTCACCAGATGGCAATGCCACGGCAGAAAAACTGGTGGCAGGATCTGTGAAGAACCTGAAATAAGGGGTCCAATGGACGATAGCAACCTTTCACGCGACACCGTAGCGACAGACACAGAAGCGCGCCAACGACGCCGAACAGTGGTTGGAGGGCAAGTCGGCGCAGTAGTTGGGATTGGCTGTGGTGCTGTGTTCGGTTTGCTGACGCCTATTCTTGTTGGGGCCGCCGGTCTGTTATTGATCTACATGCCAGCTCCGACATGGGCCGGATGGGCCGGGTGGCCTTCGGGCTTATGGCCATTCGCGGCGCTCGGTGCAATAGAGTGGCTCATACCGGGCATGCTGATCGGCTTATTCCTCGGAGCCGTCATACGCGTTCGACCAGACCGCCCTACCGACCCATCATGAACCGCAACATATCCGACCGCGTGACAATCCCGCCCATGTGACCATCCTCGCGCACCAGCACCGCCGGCGTGCTCTTCGACAGCAGCTTCACCGCGAAATCGATCGTATCGTCGACCGCTAGCGATGGAAACGGTGCATCCATCACCTCTCGCACCGTCGCCTCCAGCAACGCTGGCGTCTCGAGTCCGCGCTGTGACAGCGTGGATTCCACCACGGATCCAACACACTCGTCGCCATCCATCACCGGTAGCTGCGACACGTCGTGCAGTGCCATGAGGTTGAGCGCCTGGCGCACTCCCGATGCGGGCGCGATGCTCACAATCGCGGGCGCGCTCTCGTCCTTCCGCGCGAGCATGTCGCCGAGCGTTACGTGATCCGCCTCGAGCATCTGATTCTCGCGCATCCACTCGTCGTTGTACAGCTTGGAGAGATACCGCTCGCCAGTGTCGCACAGGAAGGTGACAATGAACGCGTCGGGATCATCCACCCGTCGCGCGAGATCCAGCGCGACCTTCGCGATGAGACCCGCCGATCCGCCAACAAACAGTCCTTCCTCGCGTGTGAGCCGGCGCGCCATGGTGAATGAATCGCGATCGCTCACGGTGTGGTACTCGTCTACCACGCTCATGTCGAGCGTACCCGGCAGCTTGTCCTGACCGATTCCCTCCACCTTGTACGGAGTTCCGTCGATCTTGTGCTCGCCCTTGCTGCGCCAGTATTCGGCGAGAATCGATCCCGTCGGATCGCCCGCAATGATCTTGATGTTTGGATTGCGCTCCTTCAGATAGCGGCCGACCCCTGTTATCGTCCCGCCCGTTCCCGCAGCAGCCACGAAGTGCGTGATCCGCCCCTCGCTCTGCTCCCACAGCTCAGGCCCCGTCGTCGCGTAATGCGCGTCGGGATTCGCCTGATTGTAGAACTGGTTCGCGAGAATCGCGTTCGGCGTCTCCTCCGCGATCCGCTTCGCCATCATCACGTAGTTGTCAGGATGATCCGGCGGTACAGCCGTCGGCGTCACGATCACTTCCGCGCCGAATGCCTTGAGCAACCGCACCTTCTCCTGCGACATCTTGTCCGGCAAAGTGAAGATGCACTTGTATCCGCGCAACGCGGCAGCGATCGCCAAACCGACGCCGGTGTTCCCGCTCGTCCCTTCGACGATCGTGCCGCCCGGCTTCAGCTTCCCCTCTCGCTCGGCTTGCTCGATGATCGGCAGTCCTATTCGGTCCTTCACCGACCCACCAGGGTTGAAGAACTCCGCCTTCCCGTAAACCGGAGACCGGATCCCGCGCGTCACCCGGTTCAACCGGATGAGCGGTGTCCAACCGATGGTCTCGAGAACGTTGTCGTACGGCCGCTCGTTGCGCTTTATATGCATATTGCTACTATCTCGAGTTTCGCTTGCGTTTGGTGCGGCTGGATGAGGGTTTCTTCTTCCCCGTCGCGGAGTCGGATGCGGCCTTGGCTTGCGGCTTCGCCGAGCTGTCGCCGCCCGCAACTCCCGTCGTTTTCAGGATCGAATCGCCCGGTGGTGGCACGGCGTCCGGATGACGGAAATATACCGGGAACAGAATGGACACCGGCATTGGCGTCCCGCGCAACTTGGCCGGCTCGAACTTGAGCTCGCGCGATCCCTTGATCGCCGCCGAATCCAGCGTTGCAATCTTGGACGACTCGATCACACGCGTCGAATCATCCACAACCAAACCGTCCTTGTCGATGTAAAGGCGCAGCGTAACGTTCCCCTGAACTTTCTCCGCGTACAACGCCGGCGGATATCGGAACGGCATGTCCTTGTTCAGCATGATCGGATACGTATCCGGCCGTGCCATCCCCGCGTCGAACGCGGTCTTGGTCCCGTCACCCTTCGAGCACGCAATTGCGATACATGCAACCACCAACGTCATGCCACGCGCGCTGGCTGACGACTGCGTGTCCGCGCGCAAACCTCTCACGGTCGGTGATCGTCTGCCTGATTCATCGTTCGTCATGCTTCAATTGGTTTGTTGAGCGTCGGCGACCAGGCGCGCGAGTGTGTCGAGCGCCTGCAGCGGCGTCATGGTATTGGGATCCAGTCCCTTCAATTCGTCCACGATGGTATGCTGCTCCGCTCCGAATAATGCAAGCTGTCCCGCGGCTTCGTCAGCGGCCCTGTCCCGTGGCGCCATGCGATGATGGCCTTCCAACTGACGCAGGAGAGCCCGTGCGCGTTTCAGCACCGGCCGCGGCAGGCCCGCAAGTCGCCCCACTTCTATCCCGTACGATCGATCAGCTCCGCCGGCTTCCAGGGTGTGAAGAAACAGAATCTCCTCGCCGATCTCCCGCACGCGAACGTTGAAATTACGAACCGCCGCCAGCTCATCAGCAAGTTGCGTCAGCTCGTGATAGTGTGTCGCGAATACGGTCTTGCAACCCAGATCGTCGTGTATATGCTCGGTCACGGCCCACGCTATCGAAACTCCATCGTACGTCGATGTGCCACGCCCGATCTCGTCAAGCAGTACCAGCGATCGAGTCGTCGCCGAGTGCAGGATCGCGCTCGTCTCGCTCATCTCGACCATGAACGTGGACTGGCCGCGCACAAGGTTGTCGCTCGCTCCCACGCGCGTGAACAGTCTGTCCACTACGCCTATCTCGGCGGACGCCGCTGGCACAAAGCTCCCGATCTGCGCCATGAGCACTATCAGTCCAATCTGTCGCAGGATGGTGGACTTTCCCGCCATGTTCGGACCCGTCAGTATGATCACGCGCGCGTCTTCTGTGAGCGTCACATCGTTCGGGATGAACTTCTCGCGCGGCATCATGCGCTCAACTACCGGGTGCCGGCCGCGTGAAATCCGGAGATCGAATCCATCGTTCAGCACCGGACGCACGTAACCCTCGCTCTCCGCGACCTCGCCCAGCGTCGCCAGCACGTCCAGTTCCGCTATCACTCGCGCCGCACACTGGAGACGAGTTACTTCGCGCGCGATGCGTCCGCGCAATGCCTCGAACAGCGCGCGTTCGCGCGACTCGATCCTGTCAGCGGCCGATAGCACTCGCTCCTCGAACTCCTTGAGTGCGGGCGTGACGTAGCGTTCCGCCCCAGTCAACGTCTGACGCCGCTGGTAATCATCCGGAATCTTGTGTCCGTGGGTGTTCGTCACTTCTATGTAATAGCCGAACACGCGGTTGTAACCGACCTTCAGCGAGCTGATCCCGGTTCGCGTACGCTCATCGCTCTGGATTCGCGCAATTCCGTCCTTCCCGCCATCCCGCAACGAGCGCATTTCGTCCAGCTCATCGTCGAACCCCGCTCTGATCGTGGGATCCTCGCCGAGTGCGGGAGGGGGCCGTTCCACCAACGAGTCGGTGATGTCGTCACCAAGCTCACGGCACGCATCCCATGTCGCGAGCGTCGCCTTGAGTGCGTCACCGCCAATCCGGTGCGCTGCACGCTCGAGTTCCGGAAGCTGCGCAACCGAATCGCCCAGTGCGCGCAGCTCGCGTGGCGTGATGCGGCTTGCCGAGACCTTCGCGGCGAGTCGCTCGATGTCGCGCACGCCGTCCAACGCGGCACGCATGGTTGCCCGCGACATTGCGTCCGACGCGAGCGCACCAACCGCGCACAGGCGAGCATCGATTGCAATTACGCTCGTCAGTGGAGCGAGTATCCACTGCCGCAAAAGGCGAGCACCCATCGGGGTGAGCGTTCGGTCGAGCACTCCGATGAGCGTGCCCTCCTGACCTGCGCCACCGCGCAACGATTCGGTCAATTCGAGATTCCGACGAGTCATTTCGTCGAGCGGCATCGTAGCGCCGGATCGCTCCACCACCGGCGGCCGAAGATGCGGCACACCCGAAGGCTGCAGCTCGCGTACGTAACGCAACAACGCACCCGCAGCGCCAACGGCGATGTCGTCCGATGTCTCCACACCGTAGCCGTCCAGCGATCTCACACCGTACTGCCGCTCGAGATCCGCTCGTGCCGCCGCCGCGTCGAACTCCCACGCGGGCCGTCGAGCGATCAACGTCGCTCCAAATTCCGCGGACACGTCTTCCGGCAGGATCAACTCTCGCGGTGACAGTCGCGCGAGCATCGCTTCCATTTCATCCGCCGCGACCACGAGAAGCCGAAGCTCCCCGGTCGAGAGATCGAGCGCCGCGATCCCGACCCGCGCGTCCGTCGATTTCATGTCGAACACCATCGCGCACAGATAGTTGTTGCGCGATCCGTCCAGCAGTTCGTCGGAAAACGCCGCGCCAGGTGTAATCGTCTCCACGACCTCGCGCCGCACCACGCCCTTCGCGAGCTTGGGGTCCTCGACCTGTTCGCAGATCGAGACGCGATGACCCAGCTGGACCAGCCGCCGCACGTAATCCGGTCCGGCCTTTACCGGCACACCCGCCAGCGGCACCTGAGTCGCACCACCGTTATTGCGCGACGTCAACGTAATTCCGAGTTCGCGAGCGATGAGCTCTGCATCTTCGAAAAACGTTTCGTAAAAATCGCCCATACGAAAGAACAGAATCGTCCCGGGATGCCTGGATTTTATATCCCGGTACTGCTGCATGAGTGGCGTGGCCACGTCCTTCGCCACGCGGCTATCTCTCCGCCACGAACCCGTCTATCTTCTTCGCCTTCAATTTCACAAGCGCCGCTGCTGCTGCTGCGTGCGACTTGTAATGGCCGATCCGCACGCGATACGGCGCTGCTCCACCATCCACATACGCGTCATAGCCGCGGCCGCGCATCTTCGCAGCCAGAACATTCGCCGCCCCCTTGGTTCCGAATGCGGCAATCTGTACCCCGAATAAGCCCGACCCGGTCTCCGGGACCGTGCCCGTGCCCGTGCCCGTGACTTTTGAAGATTTCGAAGACTTCGGGGATACTCCCACATGCGTCTTCCCGCGTGATGAAACCGGCATGTCCGCCGACGCGAGCGCACGCGCGACCTCCTCCCTCGTGGGCTGGCGAGTGACGGCACCCGGTGGAGCAGACAGAGTCTCGCTGCTCTTCGCTGTCGCGCTTGTCGCCGCTGCATTCGCCTTGGCTGCGGCTGCTGCGGTCCTGGTTTGAGTTTCGGTTTTCGCCTTCGCTTCTGCGCGGCGCGCGATCGCCAGTGACTCCGCCGTGATCCTCGCCTCGGCTCGCTCGGTAGCGATCGAGTCGGCCTTCGCCTTCGCTGACTTCAATGCTTCAGCTTTCACCATTTGCGCGTGCTGCGCTTCCACCCTCGTAGCCTCTGCCCTGCTCACAGTTTCCTTAGGAGCGGCGACCGGCTTCGCGCTCACCGTCGGCGCAGCCAAAGTCGCGGTCGCAAGCGCCACACCGCGGCAACGCTGCTGCTGGAAGTCGATGCGGTTCTTGAGCTCCACGTTGGATGACCTGACGCTCGCCAGTGCATCCGCGTTCGCGGTACACGCGCGCGACGCGTCGTTCGCCTTGAAGTACATCTGCGCTACCCAGTAGCTGGCGTCCGGACGCAACTGGCTGTCAGGATGCTCGAGCACGAGCCGCTGGAAGTGCTGCAGAGCCGCGGCGTTGTCGCCCCGCGCCGACTCGAGCTGGCCTATCCGGAGCAGTGCGTCCGAGACACGACCGGAAAGCGGATAGTCCACGATGATCTGCCGGTAGTACCGCTCGGAATCCCTCGCGTTCGCGGCCAGCGTTGCGCGCCAGAACAACCCCTCGGCGAAGGCCGCCGAGCCGGCGGGGGCCCGCGCAGCCACGGAATCGGCGAGATGTCTGCCCGCCACCGCGTCGCCATTCGCCACCATCTCCCGGGCATTTGCGTAGGCCACGGTATCCTTAGCCGACTGTGCGATCGCCACCGACGGCAATCCAAACACGAGCAGCGCGCCCACAGCTCCGCGTGCTCGAACCAGATTTCTCACGGATTTTGAAAAATGCATTAAATTGCTCATTGTCACGAAAATGGCGCCTTGATGGCTAGTTAGTGTTGCTATTTACGCTGCTCGGCGGTGTCCCGGCGCGGAGCAGATCGACAGCACGACCGTCGCCAGAATCTGCCTTTCAGACGAAACTCGGGATTCCTTCAGTGCCACGTCCGCCGCAAGCAATGCCTTTACCGCGCGATCGCAATCCTGTGTCGTCCAGTCCCTCGCCGCCGATGCCCAGGCTCTCGCCGCGCCGCCCCACGGACGGCCCGGATACGCACCGGTGGACTTGAGCAGTTGAAAATACTCGCCTTCGAGACGGCCTTGCGGTAGTCCGGTATCCAGGCGCGAGCGCCCCCAGCCCAGCGCGAGCATCTGCGTGGACAGGGCCATCACCACGCTCACCGCACTCGTCTTAGGCTGCGCGAGTATGTGGGGGATGAGGCCCAGAGCCCCCGAAGCATCGCGCTGCATCACCCTGTCCAGGAAATCCGCGATCGTCTCTCCGCGCCGGATTCCTACCGCGGCGCTGACGGAATCTTCGGTGATCGGCTCCCCGTTCGTGAAGCTCGCGAGTTTGTCCAGCTCCGAGGCGAGCTGGTACAGATCGTTTCCAACCGCTTCATGCAACAGCTCCGCGGCACTGTCGGTGATCTCCACGCCCAGCTCCGACCTGGCATGATGCGCGATCCACTTCGAAACCCTGCCGCCATCCAGTGGATTGAACTCCATCGGTGTGGTGGACATCTGCAGCGGCTTGTCCGATTTCGCCCCGGGCGCGGCAACGAGTATCACCATCACGTCGTGCGACGGATGCTTCAGGTAGCGATCCAGCGTCGCTCGCGCATCCTTCTTCAATGCGGTTACCTCGCGGATCACCGTTACCCTTCGATCCGCCATCATTGGTGGCGTCGCCAGCAGAGAGCCCAACGATTCTGCGTCGAGATCGGCCGCGCGGCGATAATCCAGATTGAAGTCGCGCGTTGCCGGATCGACCGCGGCGGAGACCAGCTGCTTCACTGCCTCGTTCTTCTGGTACTCATCATCGCCGTGAACGTAATACGCTCCGTCGAACTGCCGTTTCTTCACGGCGTCGCGGAGCGTCTTAAGGGCAGCATCTGAGGCCATGCCCAAAATCTAATTTCGCAGGCTGGCGATAGGAGCGGTCACACGCGCAATAATCAGCGTGCTTGCGTGTAGCTCACGGTCTGAAGACCGCTGCTGCTCTGCTCCATCAGGACCGCTACCGGCCAGATCGGGATGCCGGTGGATACTGAAGCGACGATCGAGGGCGCTGGCGTGGTGTCCGGCGGTACAGCAATCGCCACAGCCGGCGGCAGCACGATGTTCGTCGGTCGCTGATCCACTGATCTCATGGTCTCGGCGACATATCCGAGCATCGCCAGCGACGCGACCGCGCCAATCACCGCGACTGTTCTGAATCCGTAACCCGAGGCCACGTGCTGGCTCAGCCTGCACTCGCGGAGCTTCGCGTCGAGCTTTGCCGAAAACTCTGCCGAAGGCTCTATTGGAGCCAGGCTCCGAACCAGCATCAGCGAGCGACGCACGTTGGCGTCGACCCGCGCACACTCGGCGCACTCGGCGATATGACGCTGCATCCGTACTAGCTCGACCCCAGCCAGGGTATCGTCTACGAAGGAGCAGTGGAGATCTTTGAACTCTGAACAACGCATCGAATAAGGATACCGGACGGCGTCTATAATAGTTCCGTCCACGAGGGCAGGGTAGGGCGATTTAACGGGCTATAAACAATGTGCGCGTGGCCGGTTGCGGCCACGCGCACATTTGCTCGCTCCAGGCCGGTCAGCCCAGCCAGGGTCCGATTATTTCGGCGAAGCTGTTGCGAGCCCGGTTCAATCGGGATTTAACCGTGCCCAGGTTCGTGTGGGTGATCTCCGCGATCTCCTCGTAGGACTTGCCCTCGAGCTCACGAAGCACGAAGACGTTCCGGTGATGCTCGGGTAGCTGGCCCACGGCTTCCTCGACCTTCTCCCGGATGTCGCGCTTCCGGAACAGGTCGTCTGGCCGATTACCAACGTCCTCGAACTGGAGCGGACGCTCCTCATCCTGCCAGTTCTTGGTGATCGTCTGGAACAGTACCAGCGGGTTCCGAGAGCGGTTGCGAAGCTCGTTCTTTGCCAGGTTGGATGCGATGGTGTACACCCACGTCGAGAACTTCTTCGTCCGGTCAAAACGATGAAGATGCCGGTACACCCGGATGAAAACTTCCTGTACCAGATCCTCGGCTTTCTCCCGATCGCCGATCGTACGGTAGATGAAATTCAGGAGACGCGTCTGATAGCGCTCCACGAGCTCCGAGAATGCACGCTCCTCGCCGCCCAGGAACGCAGAAACGACTTCTGAGTCCTCAGCAGTACGAAGTCTCTCGCGGACCGTGGATCCGACGAGCTCGACTCGGGCGAGTGCAGGTAAGGTCTTACGTGCGGCAATGGCCATAAAGTCCCCTTTTTTTATAGGACAACTGTTCAACGGGGTGGGGTCGGGATTGGCCGGCCCATGCGAAGCCTTCCCGGACAGCAGCTTCGCGCTCATTAGACAGGCACCGGCCGTGCCGGGTTGCCTGTTATTTCAATAATCGCGTAAGTAATTATCTAACAACGAGTTACGCGACCCCCCCAAAGTTCTCTGCCTGCCATTCTGTCGCGCCAGTCTGGCGTAACGCGTAGCCGGGCAATATCCATACGCCAATTAGACGGTCTTCGGTTTCATACCGTTAAGGCTCCCTGTGGAACTTTCTTTTTGCGTGTTCCCAACCAGGACAGCACTGGAATGGCCGGAAACCATCGGGCCGTGAAAGGCATCCAATGCTCATGATGACCCGGAGCCAACCTCTGACGGAGTCCGTGGGTATGAAGTCTACACTCATTGCGGTGTGTGCAATCACCGTCCTGGCTGCAACGCCGTACATGGTTCACAAGGCATCCTCGCCGATTCACACAGTCGCGGCGACGAGTGATTATCACTGGAGCGGATCGATCCCGTCGGGTGGATGGTTGCGCATTCGCGATCTGTCCGGCTCGATCGAAGTCCGGCGCGCATCGGGCAGCACCGTCCAGGTGGACGCCACCCGCGAGCCCGACAGCGACCGCTGGTCATGGGGCCAGTCGCGGCCCGAGCCTGTCACGTTCACCATGCGGAAGCACGGATCGGATATCGAGATCTGCGCCGTCTCGAATTCAATTACAAACTGCGACCCAGACGACATGTCGTTGAACGGTGGGAGCACGAACTCGCATTCCCAGGCGATGCACATAGTCGTTCAGCTTCCTGCAGATGTGTCCATGCAGACCGTTACCATGCACGGCGACCTGCTGATTTCCGACACGCGCGGTGCTATGATCGCCACGACAGGTCATGGCGCGATCACGATTCACGATGCCAGTGGCGACGTGAAGGCGTCCTCCGGTCACGGTGACGTGGAGATCACCGGGACATCGGCGCGAGTGAATGCGAACACCGGCCATGGTGACATCAAAGTCTCCGGCAGCAACTCTGTGGTCGCCAATACCGGTCACGGCAACATCGAAGTGAGTCTCGCCAGCAACGCTGCTCCAAACTCCGGCGACATGTCGTTCACCACCGGACACGGCAACGTCACTGTGCGCGCGCCGAAGAGCCTGAGCGCCGACGTCGAGCTTCACACCGGCCGCGGTGAAGTCACCACCGACTTTCCACTCGCGCGCGATGACGAAAGTCGCCATTCTCGATCTGCATCAGCGCATGGCAGAATCGGGGCTGGCGGACGCTCCGTTCAGCTTAACACCGGACACGGCGACGTGAGCTTCACCACGGATTGAAGATATCTGTCTGATCGTCCCTGAACGCCATCATCCCGCGGAGCACCGGGATATACGGAAGCCGTCATCCCGCCGAAGGCCGGGATCCATGGACGACGCCATCGGTGTGATACCATGGTCGCAGGAGTAAACCACACCTTCACCGCGACTTCACTCACTCCGTCGTCGTAACGCTCTTCCCGCAGAATCTGCAGATCCGCGCCTGCGCCCTGATCTGCTCCGCGCAATACGGACACGCCCTCAGCCCGCCACCCGCATTGCCCGCGGCGGTGTCCGCGAAGTATCCGATCACGCCGCCAAGTGCTACGCCCAGGACCAGCACACCGAGCGAACGGTCCGCGACCTGATGGATGTAACCGGAAGCGAGTCCATGATATGTTGACGCGCGCGTGAGCACCGCATCGAGCGGCAGCCTGCCGATGATCGGTATGGACGGCCGCGCGAGGAATCCCAGGATTCCACCGATTACCGCACCGACGACCGCAAACACGGGAAAGCGACGTGTCATGGAGTTAACGCTTCAATTCGGGATGGCATAAGAATGGTCGTTATCTCGTTCACGGTGCTGGGAGCGTTCGCAGTGCGCGCCTAAACTTCTTGCGATCTACGGTCATCTCGAAGATGAGGTTATCCGACGCTACCGTGTAGCAGCCGAACGGCAGCAACGATCCGTGATCGACCAGACAGAGTTTGGCCGATCCCGCAATCCCGCGCCTGACACCCCAGGTGTAGGACCCGGATCTGTCCGGTGTTCCCGTGCGCGCGTCGTTGGAAGGCTCCCCGAGAACGAGATGCGAAGACAGCCGCGCATTGCCGTGCTCACCCAGCGACAGCGTGTCGGCCTGTGCCCGACCGTCCGTAGTGGCGTCGTGCTGCAGCACCCATGCCCCTATCAGCCCCGCAGGCCGTGTTAAATAGAAATGGTATCCGGCAAGCGACACGACGATCAGAAGCACGAGCTCGAGCACAATGCGTCCGAGACGTTGGCGCGCTGATCCGAGGGACTCGGCGACGTACGAAAGAAATCCCATGAGGCCGAAGTTACCGGTTCGAACCACCGTGTCCAGCCACTACATGCCTTCACAATCAGCTGTTGAACCCGGCCGCATAAAGAATTATGAGCGCCGTCTTCGCATCCCGAATTTCGTTCGTCTGAATCATCCGCAGCGCCTGCGACAGCTTGAACGTCACGACCTCGCTGAACTCGTCCACGTCGAGATGCTTCTCGCCGGTAGTTAGCCCGGTCGCGATGAAAGCGTGGATCACTTCATCAGTGAATCCCGGTGTAGTGAGAAAGCTGAACATGGGCTCGATGCGCTGTGCGCTGCATCCGGTCTCCTCACGCAGCTCGCGCTCAGCGCACGCCTGGGGTGTCTCGTCCTTCTCGAGCTTGCCCGCAGGAACTTCGTACAGATAACCGTTCGCGGCGTATCTGTACTGCCTGAGCAGCATGATCTGTGGATCCTCGCCCGCGGGATCGCTGAGGAAGGGAAGAATGGCCGCTGCACCCGAATGACGAATGATCTCCATCTCGCCAGTAGATCCATCCGGAAATCGGACCTGATCGACGTCGAGCGAGACTACCCGGCCAGTATAGATGCGGTGCGTGGCGATCAGAGGATCGGACATGAATCGAATGTTTCGTGGTCAGGGTTAGGCGGCTCAGGGACTCACGACATCCAGTGGACCGAATGCCAGCGCCTGGAGCGGCTCGCGGACCGCATCCGCATCTCCAACGATTACGATCTGCAACGATTCCGGATGAATGTGTTCGCTTGCAGCCCTCAATACGTCCTCGACCGTCACGGCGCTGATGTGCTGGCGGTAGCTATCGTACCAGTCCGGCGGAAGCCCGTAAACCGTCAGCGTGGCGAGCGCGGATGCAATTGCGGCTGTGGTCTCGTAACGAATCGGGAATACACCTTCCAGATAACTCGTCGCCAGCGACAGCTCGCTCTCACTGATCGGCTCCGCACGCATCAGCTCGATCTCCTTGAGCGTTTCCTGGATCGCTGCAACAGTCACGTCGCTCGCAACCGCCGTGCCGATCACGAACGGACCGGCCCCGCGCCGCCACTCGAATGCCGACGAAGCACCATATGTATAGCCATGCACCTCGCGCAGATTGAGGTTTATGCGCGACGAGAACAGTCCACCGAGCACTGCGTTCATCACTGTTACAGGGAAGTAATCCGGGTGAGCGCGCGGCACGCCCACGTGACCGATCCGCAACTCCGATTGGGGCGCGTCTTCCTTTCGAACGATTCTTATCGCTCGCGATGTTCTTACCGGTCTGTCATCCGCGATGACATGCGGTATGTCGTTGCCGCTCCAGGCTTCGAGCGCACTCGATACAATCAGCTCCGCCGCTTCGACCGATACGTCACCCACGATGATCAGCGTCGTCGCCGATGGCTGGTACCGGGCAGCGTGGAACGCGGCCACCTTATCGCGATCAAGTCCGCCCACCGAAGCCCGGGTTCCACCAAGTGGCAGCCGAAAGCGCGATCGCGCATCGTAGATGTACTCGTCAAACTTCTCGTCAGCGAGCTCGCGTGGCTCCGATTCTATCTGCATCAACTCGGCGATTCGCTCGGCTTTCAATCTCTCGATCGCCGCCGCGGGAAATGTCGGCGCGACCAGCACCTCCGCAAAATGCGCGAATGCGTTGTCAAGGTTGTCCCGAAGCACCGTCATCGCGAGCGACGCCGAGTCCCAGCTGGCGCCGCCGCCGATCGACGTCCCAAGTTGCTCCAGGTATTCCGTGAGTGACTCGCCGTCGTATTTCGGCGTTCCCTCGTTCAGCCCTCGCGCGGTGATCTCGGCGATACCTTCCTGTCCAGGCGGATCCGCAACAGCACCAGCATCCACGATGGCGAGTACCGTCACGAGCGGCAGGCTTCGGCTCGGCGCAACCACAAGCCTCAGACCGTTCGCGAGCGTTCGACGCTCGAACCTGGGAAAGTGATACTCGCGTGCGGGGCCTGGCTCCGGACGTGTAGAGATCGTCATGCGGACACCTGCGCCAGATCGGAATCGGTACCGGCTGCGGTTTCCGCCGCGTCCTCTTCACGCGGGATGTACATCAGGAATGCGCGATTGTCCTCGCCCAACCTCGACGCCGCAAAGCTGTTCACCTCTGCCGCGGTCACCGATCTGTACTTGCTCATCTGATCGTTGATGAACGAAGGGTCGCCGAAATACGTGGCAAAGCGCGAGAGTTGATCCGCGCGCTCGGATGCCTGCTGCATCGACGCGATGAAATCGGTGCCTATCAGAGCGATCGCCCTGTCCACCTCGCCCTGCGTCACGCCATGCAGACGCATGCGATCTATCTCCTTCACGACAGCCGCCTCGAGCTGCTCCGGCGTCACTCCGGGACGCGCGGTGACGTCAGCCACCAATATGTCCGCCCCCTTCGGCAGATCGAACGTGAACACGCTGGCGTCCGTCGCGACTTCCTGCTCGCGAACGAGCGAGCGCATCAGCCGGCTTCCCTTGCGCATACCGAGGATCGCCGCCGCAACCGAGGCGGCGTAGAATTCGTTGCTGCCGAATGCTGGCGACCTGAACGCGAGATACAGGCGCGGCAGGCTCACGTCGTCGGCCACGACTTCGCGTAGCGTGCCGCCGAAGGTAGCTCGCAGCGACATATCCGGAAGCGGCGGCTTCCCGCGACCGCGGGGAATGCCACCGAAGTACGACTGCACGAGTTCACGTGCTTCGCGGGGATCGAAGTCGCCAGCTATGGTGAGCACGGCATTGTCCGGCGTGTAATACGTCGCGAAGAACTGCGCGATGTCGTCCAGCGACGCTTCGTTCAGATCCTCGAACGATCCGATCAGGGAATGGTGGAACGGATGCGGCTCCGGATAGGCCAGGGCAGGGAGCCTTTCCCACCATGTCCCATACGGCTGGTTGTCCACCGACCAGCGGCGCTCGTTGGACACAACATCGCGTTGCGTATCGAGCTTCTGCTGTGTCATCGCTGGCAGCAGCGCACCCATGCGATCGGCCTCCAGCCAGAGCGCGATCGCGAGCTGGTTGGACGGCACTGTCTCGAAATAATTGGTCCTGTCCAGCCACGTCGATCCGTTCAGCGTCCCGCCAGCACGCTGGACCAGCTCGAAATGCTCGTTCGCCTCCACGTGCTCCGAACCCTGGAACAGCATGTGCTCGAACAGATGGGCGAACCCGGTCCGGCCGGCGCGCTCGTTTGCCGACCCAACGTGATACCAGAGGTTCACGGCGACGATCGGGGCCGTATGATCCTCGGAGAGCGTGACGAGTAGTCCGTTCTCGAGGCGAGATGTCTCGATGGGTATGCGCATGACAATCAGTGGTTTCCGCGTAATATAGACGGTGCCGAGCCTCGATCCGATGGAGCAAGCCGCGATCCATCAATTATCCGCTGGCGTGGCCCCTTTGAGTGGAAGTATTTTCGGTACGGTGCTTGAATCTTTGCTTCAACGTGCCGTCCTTTTTCTCTTCCAGAACGCCGGCCACTTCGATCATGAGCACCCAACAGTCCGCCTGGCCGGAGACTCTCTTCATTGTTCGGCATGGCGAGTCCTCTGGTAACGTCGCCCGCGATGCGGCGAACGCCGCCGGTGATCTGGTCATCCACAGCGATACGAGAGATGTGGACGTCCCCCTCTCACCCCTCGGCGTGCGTCAGGCCACCGCGCTGGGCCACTGGTTCGCCGCGTTGCCAGCTGAGGAGAAACCAACGGTAGTGATTACGTCCCCATACCTCCGGGCGCGACAGACTACCGACATCATCAGAAGCCTCGGCGATTTCAGTTATGCGAGCGAGGCCTGGAGCCTGGTGGTGGACGAGCGCTTCCGCGAAAAGGAATTCGGGATCCTCGACGGTCTCACGCGTTACGGAATTCTGGATCGCTTCCCGGAGCAGGCGGCGTTCCGCGCATCACTTGGCAAGTTCTATCACCGGCCTCCAGGCGGAGAGAGCTGGTGCGACGTCATTCTGCGGCTTCGCAGCGCATTCGAGATGATGTGCCGCGAGTATCGCGGCGAACGAGTGCTCGTAGTGGGGCATTCCGTCGTCGTGCTTTGCATGCGCTACATAGTCGAGGAGCTCACCGAAGCCGAAATCCTTAAGATAGACCGCGATAGTGAGGTCGCAAACTGCTCGGTCACGCGCTATGACGTGGACCCATCGCAGGGGACAGTCGGCAAGCTCGTACTGGACAGCTACAATTTCGTAGCGCCGTTACGGGCGGAAGGCGCCGCGGTTACTTCCACATCGGACACGCCGGCGTCAGTTCACAACTAGATCAGTCCAGCAGCGCACTTTCGCTCAGCTCGCTGGTCTGTCCAGCACGATCAGCTTCACGTCATCGTGACCAATCGCGCGTAGCCACGTCACCAGCTCACTGACACGTGCCGGCATGTAGATCCCCGCCGCTCCCACCAGGTGCCGCGTCATGATGAGCTCGCGGCCATTCTGCACGTAGCTCGTTGCATAGGTGCCGAACACGCTCGATGCGGTAATGCCGCTCGGGATCCGTGCGTGCCAACCCTCCGGCAACGTCACCCGGAACTCCGTGTTCACTGTTCGTCGCCCGATGATCTTTCCTGCGTCGATCGGGAAGCGACGCACTGGCATCGCCGCGATGTCGTCAGCCATCGACACCATCGGCGAGAACGTTGTGAACGGATTGTTGAGCAGCATCACGGGGCCAGCGGACGTCGTAGCGTTGGCGTTTCGGATCCGAAGTCGTACACGCGCACGTGCGGTGTAATCCTTTCCGTTGAACGCCGTCAGCGAGTCGCCCTCGCCGCTCGAGAAGAACCTGCGCGAAACGCGGCGCGCGGCATCCGCGCGCTGGGCAGAGTCCATTGGCGAGGCGAAGGATGCGCGTATCCCCGCCGCGATCGTGCCAGTGACAGCCTCCTCATAATGACCGTCGAACTTTCCGTCCAGCGACAGCGCGCCTGTCAGGCGCGTGTCCTCCACGTTCGATTCGGCCGAGTCCACCGGGAGCGTCACCTCCACATTCCGCCCGTCCGGAAGAACTACAAGCGCAAAGCCGCCCTGAATATTCGACGGGAGTTCGTCGTACGAGGTGAAGGCAGAAGTGAGGTCGGTGTAATGGTATCCGCCACCTGCCACTGGCACGGCGGCGATCTCGTGATTGAACTGCTGCGGGCTCGGAATGTCGCGGCGCGCATTCGCCGAGATGCTCAGAAGCACCGGGAACGCCGGTATATGCAGGTGACTGAGCGCCGCCACGAACAGCGTTGACTTATCCTTGCAGTCGCCGAATCCCGTCACGATGACGCTGTCTGGCATTCGCGGTTGATAGCCACCGATGCCCAGCTCGATCCCCACGTATCGGATGTCCTGCGCGACCCAGCGATGCACGGCACGAATGGAATCATCCCGCGTGCGCGCGGTAGCTACCAGCGAGTCCACGATGTGCGAGACCAGCGGAGTCACTCTGTAGCGATCACGCGCGAGACCGGCGTACCACTGGGATACATCCGTCCACGTGAGGGGTCCCCCCAACCGCACCTGCATGACCACGTTGTTGGAGTCGGCTGCGAATGGTTCGGTCTGGAATTTCGGTGTCTCGTTCCGCGCCCATGTAACCTGTGTTCGCCCACTGACGGATCGAGTCGCCTTCCTGAAATCCAGGTTCTGTTCCCGAATCCGCGGCGTCATGGACGAGGGAATGTCGAGTACCAGCCGTGCACGCTCGATCGACGGGCCCGGAGTGGCCACGTATGTCTGTATGAAATCGTCCCTGAGCGCAGGCTTGCGTTCGGTAACCGCGAACTCCACGTCCAGAATCGTCCCGGCTTCGATCCCGGACAGCGACATGCGTATGATCTTCTGATCGCTGTACACGGGCGAGGTCGAGACCGGTGCAGGTACGTCCGATTCCTGAACGTGGCTTGGTCCCGAGCTCACAACGGCACCGCTCGGACTCACCACCCGCAGCCAGTGAACCGCGAAACTCTGATGACCTGGTACGTATCCGAACTGCTGCTCGCGAAGATGTGACGCGCCTGCCTCCGTCAACACCTGTATCACCCTCCTGAACGTCTTGACGACACTCCCGTTCGCGTCCACGCGCACTGTCGTCGAATCGAGCAGCAGATGAGTCGGCTCGCCTTCATGCTTCACGGGATCCACCGCAAGCCGGTACACTGAATCATCCGCCGGAGTCGGCGCCACCGAAGGAACACTGACGCTCTGGGCCGCTACCGGCGAACCGGCAACGATCAGAAACCCGGCCAGGATCGCTCTGATTCGCGTCAGGCCCACCCGTTTCGCTCGCGCAACCCCATGATGTGGGCGGTGTGGTGCCGTCCATGCCACGCGTACAGCGCCGTCATGGCGCGCATCGAAACCGGCTTCTGGTGTTCCGGGTGAATGTACGCGCGATCCCAGTCACTATCGGTCATACCACGCAGCAGTGCAACCCACCGTGCATGGAGCCCGTCCACGATACCCAGGGACATCTCGATCGGCACGACACTGACGTCCGCGAGTTTCGCCCAGTCCGCTTCGTTGTAGGACTTGACCTTGGGGAGATCCTCGGTCAGCGCGAGCTTCAGCCGCACATACGCGTTGGCGTGACTGTCCGCAACGTGATGCACGACCTGGCGCGGTGTCCACCCGCCTTCCCGATATGGAACGTCGAGCTGCTCCTCACTCAACCCCTTTACCGCTCGTCGCAACTCGACGGGCAACGCTTCGATCTGTGCGATCGCGCGGTCAGTCGCCTCGCGTGATGTACCTGTGTCAGGGCTGAACTTGCCGATGGGATACCTTGGATCTTCTGCACCTGAGGTCACGGTGTCGCTCCTCTCACTGTTCGTATCGCCGAGTTGACGGTCACGACAAACCGCTGAGCGTCATCCGGCGAAAAGTTCTGTAGTGCCTTGTGTCCGTTCTGCGACACGTCCTCGAACGCGATCCGGCGCCGGTTGCGATAGTAGAATCTGATCGTACCACCCGAAGACGTAGCGCTGTCCAGGTCCGCTAGCGGATACTTGAGACGCGAATGCAGTGCCGATGAAACGCTCTTCTTCACCAGACGCTCTACCGTTCTGGCGAACGCGTTGCTCGTCTCCTCGGTGTCGCTGGCCATGTCCTTTCGTGCCGCAGTGAGCACGGAATCGGTGAGCCCCATGTACACGGTATCGCCTGCCACTCCCAGCATCATCGTGCCGTCGGTGGTTCTTATTGCAGTGTTGGCGTCGGAATGATGCGTCACTCCATCGCCCGCACGTGATACACCGGATTCATCCGATCGCTTGCACGCGGCTACCGCGAGTATCGCAGCGGTAAGCATCAGTACAACAGCATCCCGGCTAATGGTGTTTCTCGGGACTCGCGCAGTCACTGAACCGGATTCCCGTTCACATCCAGACGCACCACCGGGCCGATATTGAGTGCCTTGATCGGTCCCTCGAGGCTTTTCCTGTCACCCACAATCAGCACGGTGAGATGGGAGGGATCGATGTGTCGCATCGCAGCCTCCTGCGCCTGCTGCTGCGTGACCGCGCCGATGTCGGCTACGACATGGTTGTAGTAGTCCAGTGGAAGCCCGTACAACGCCACGTCGCTCAACCTCATTGCAACCTGCCCGTTCGTCTCGAACGCGCTCGGCAGCTCCAGCTGCAGATATCGTTTGGTCTTGTTGAGCTCCAATGTCGGGATCGTGTCACGTATCGTACGAAACTGCTTCATGAACTCGATGAGTGCCGAATCGGATTTGGCGGATACGACTTCTGCCGACGCCGTGAACGGGCCGCCATATTTTCGCATGTCGAACTGCGAGAAGGCGCCGTAGGTGTATCCCTTGTCTTCACGCAGATCCTGATTGAGTCTGCTGGTGAACGAACCGCCCAGTGTCGTGTTCATCACCATGATCGGGAAGTAATCGGATGTCGCGCGCGCGACACCCGGCGCGCCGATCCGGAACGACGACTGCGCGGCGCCAGGCTTGTCGATGAGATAGATCGTCGTTGCCGCAACGTTGTTGCCCGGACCAGCGGTGACAGCGGGCACGCTCCGTCGCGCCCATGCGCCAAACAATGTCTTGATCCGTCCCTCGATGTCAGCCGGCGTAACGTCTCCAACGACTACCAGAGTTGCGCCGTTGGGCGCGAAACGCGATGCGTAGTATGAAGCGAGATCGGATGTGGTCATGGCGGCGACGGATGAATCGGTTCCAATCACCGAGCGGCCGTATGGATTGCCTCTGCCGTACAGCACAGCTGGATACACCAGACTCGCGATCGCCGGCCCACGATCCTTCAGTTGCAGCAGGGCCGTTAGTCTCTCGGTCCTGATGCGATCGAATTCCGTAGCGGGAAACGAGGGCCTGAGCGACACGTCAGCGAAGAGCGCGAGCGCGCTATCCAGTTGTGCGATCGGCGTGGACATCGCAACTGTAGTTGCGTCCCAGCCGCTGTTGCTCGAAAGCGAGATGCCGAGGTACGCCTCCTGATCCGAGATCTGAAGCGAGCTGCGTGTCTTCGTGCCTTCCGTCAACATCCTCGCCATGAGATCGGCCACACCAGCTCGGTCCGCGGGGTTCGCGGTCGCGCCACTCGGAACTACCAGTACGAAGTCAGCTACCGGAAGCCCATGGCGCTCCACCACCATTACCCGCAGTCCGTTGGAAAGCTCATGGACGGTGACCGGAGGAAGGTGCAGGGCTGGCGGCGGACCGAGTACAGGTGCCGCACTGCGATCGACCTGTGCCTGCAGCGGCAGTGCCAGCGTCATTAGCGCCAGTGCCAACGTCCAGCCGGCAGTCTGTGACTTCAAGTTCGACTTCAAGTTCGGCTTCACTTGCCGCCTCCTTTCACCATCATGGATTCCATTCCGTCCGGCACCACGGTGAGTACCACCTTGGGTTTGCCCAGGTACACGCGCGCAACACGCTGCACGTCCCCTCGGGTCACCGCGTCGTAGCGGGCGGCGTCACGCCTGATATAATCCGGATCGCCGGCAAAGTAGTTGTAGTCGTTTAACAGCTGTGCGCGGCCCAGGTCGGTGCCGAGGCTGCGAAGAAACTGCGATCGTGTGGAATTCTGCACACGAGCCAGCTCGCGCGACGTGATGCCGTCGCGCTGAAGCTTCGCCAGCTCTTCTCGGACGATGGAATCGATCCGCGTAGGCTCGATTCCCTTGCGTGGAGTAACGACTATCTGAAAGTATCCCGCCAGCTTCATCCCATCCTGATACGCGGAAACGTCCTGGGCTATCTGAAGATCGTACACCAGACGCTTGTAAAGTCGTGAATTCTTGCCGTTGGCAAGAACTGACGACAGAACTGTCAAAGCGGCGTCGTCAGGAGCAAAGTCCCGTACAGTTGGCCACGTGTAGTACACTCGCGGCAACTGCACCCGGTCCTGCAGCACGATGAACGTGTCACGCGGGATCACGATTGCCGCCGGTGACGGGCGCGCGGGTAGTTGCGGGCCTCGAGGTATGTCCGCGAAGTACCGCTTTACCAACGCCTTGGCGGAGTCCGCGTTGAAGTCACCCACTATTACCAGAGTCGCGTTGTTCGGGGCATAGTACGTTCTGAAGAAAGTCTTAACATCCTCGAGGCTCGCCGCCGACAGATCGGCCATTGACCCAATGACCGGCCACGAATACGGGTGCGACTTGGGGTAGAGCGCCGCCAGAATCGTTTCGTCCGAGCGGCCGTACGGCACGTTGTCTACACGCTCGCGGCGTTCATTCTTCACCACGTTCCGCTGAAGATCGACCTTTGGGCTATCCAGCGCCTGCAGTAGAAAGCCCATCCGGTCACTGTCGAGATACAGCGCCAGCGGCAGCGCATTGGACGGAACGGTTTCGTAGTAGTTCGTTCGGTCTTCCGTGGTTGAGCCGTTGTTGTTGCCGCCAGCGGCCTCCAGAAGCTGATCGAACTGTCCCGTTGGTACGTGTTGGGATCCCATGAACATGAGATGCTCGAACAGATGGGCGAATCCCGTGTGGCCCGGCATTTCGTCACCGGAGCCAACGTGGTACCACGTGTCCACCGCAATCACCGGCGCCGTGTGATCCTGACTCAGGATCACCTCCAGCCCGTTGGGCAGCGTGTATTTCTCGAACGGGATGTGCGGTATCGACTGCGCCTGACCCGCCGAACCGAATCCGAGAACCAGAAGGGAGGCGCCAGCCAGGTATCTACTGACGATCCTGCCAACCAGTCCCGACGGGCGTCGATAATGTCGTGTTGCGTCTGTATTTCTCATCGTTCCACCATGAAAGCGACAGGAGCCTTGAGCGATTCGCTGAAAATATATCCGGCGCTCGCGGGCACGCTTGCCCATATCGGTGATGATCTCGTGGGAGAAGTCACGGCGTCCAAGCCATGCCTGCGCGCCAGTATCCAGAGCCTGAACATGTGGAAGGGATCGCTTACCAGAACGACGTAGGTCTGATCCCGCTCACGCAGTACCTGCGCGACTGTACGTATCGATTCGCTGGTGGTGCGGCCCGCCGTCTCCATGACAATCGCGCTCTCTGGAACACCGTGTCGCATGGCATACGTCGCGCTGACAGCGGCCTCGCTTGTCGTATCGCGCCGCCCCACACCGCCGGTGAGCACGAGCACCGGCGCTACCTGCTTGCGCCACAGCTCGATCGCATGATCGACGCGAGCCTTCAACACCGGAGATGGCCGCCCGGCGTACTGCGCGGCGCCAAGAACCACTATCGCATCCGCCTGACGCTCGCCGAAGGCTCCCTCACGCACTCCATCGTGCTCCGCGAACACCAGCACGGCGATAATCGATGCGATCCATATCGTGAAGACTACCCCTACGGTGGCTGCGACCAAGCGTCGCAGCCATGACGGCCGCTGTCGCTTCAGACCGTTCGCTTGGCTCGCGGTTCGGGGCATTCTACAGTATACCCCTTGGCGGCTAGCGCGGTCTTGAAGATGTCCTGAACATCCGCCTCGCCATGCACGAGGAAGACCGGGCCCAGCTTCGGCGATGTCGCCTTCACGCCGTCCAGCCAGGCTGTGAGCTCCGTTCTGTCGCCGTGCGCGCTGTACCCGTCAATCACCTTCACCTCGGCTCGCAACGGGATGTCATCACCATACACCCTGATCGTCGGCGGCCGGGTCTCGATCCGCTGGCCAAGAGTTCCTTCGGCTTGATAGCCGACGAAGAGAATCGTGTTCTTCGGATCACCCGCGCCATGCTGCAGATGATGCAGTATCCGCCCCGCCTCCACCATCCCGGAAGCCGCGATGATTATCATCGGTCCCTGCGCGGTGTTCAGTGCCTTTGACTCCTCGACACTTCGCGTGAAGTGCACCTGCGGAAAGTGGAACAGGTGCGGCGTCTTGTTCACCAGGTCTTCGCTATGGTCATAGACCTCGGGGTGCATCTCGAATACCGTCGTCGTGTCGGTCGCCAGTGGACTGTCCACGTAGATCGGTATTTCCGGTATCGCGCCTTCACGAGCCAGACCATTCAGATTGTACAGCAGCTCCTGAGTGCGGCCCACGGCAAACGCCGGGATCAGAATCCGCCCTCCACGCGCCGCGGTTTCCCGAACCACGGCCGCAAGTTTCGCCCGGGCATCGCCCACCGATTCGTGATCACGGTTTCCGTAGGTAGACTCCATGATCAGCGCGTCCGCGCCCTGCGGGATTACGGGGTCCCTTATGATCGCGAGCCCTCGGCGGCCAATGTCACCCGAGAAGACGAGACGCTTCGTGGAATTCCCCTCGGTAACGTCCAGAATCACCGACGCGGAACCGAGAATGTGACCCGCATCCACGTAGGTGCAGCGAATCCCGGGAACAACGTCGAATGTCTTGTTGTAAGGAATTCCTACCATCACTTCCTGCGTTCGTACTGCATCATGCATCGTGTATAGCGGCTCGACGAACTCCTTCTGCCGCCTGGCCAGGTGCTTCGAGTCGCTTTCCTGGATGTGCGCGGAGTCGACCAGCATAACGGCGCACAGGTCGCGCGTAGCGGCCGTGGCGAAAATGGTCTTTCCGTACCCCTTGGCGATCAGGTAGGGCAGCCGGCCGGAATGGTCGATGTGCGCGTGGGACAGCACTACCGCATCGATTTCAGCGATCGGGAGCGGTAGCGTCCGGTTCTTTTCCGCGGCTTGGCTTCGGTGGCCCTGAAACATTCCGCAATCCAGCAGGATCACCTTCCCGTTGGCGCGCACGATGTGACACGACCCTGTCACTTCCCGCGCGGCGCCGTAGAATTCAAGTTCCATTTAGTATCCTATTGAGACTATTTGTGAGAGCCGTCAGCCTTCGGCCGAGCGGCAGAATATCAGTACGAGTCGCTCCCCGTCCTGGCTGATGAGAGTGGGCTCCCACCCGCTGCGGCTTCGCTCGTTCAGAAGATCCGTGAGGGTATCTTCATTCTCACGCGTGTGCCGCGTAAGCTTGACCACTACAGCCTGATATTCTTTCATTGGGATTATGGAGTTTTCTAACCTCACAATTATCCGCCACCCACTCGTCCTTCACAAGCTCACATTGCTAAGGGACCGGCGGACGCCCACAAAGGTCTTCAAGGAGCTGGTCGATGAGATTGCGACTCTCATGGCCTACGAGGCTACCAAGGATCTTGGAGTCGAGCCGCGCGACGTCGATACGCCGCTCGAGCACACGTCCGGGCATCACATTAGTGGGAAGAAGCTGACGCTCGTCCCAATACTGCGCGCCGGCCTGGGCATGGTGGAAGGGGTTCTCCGGCTCGTGCCATCCGCACGCGTCGGCCACATCGGGCTGTACCGCGATCACGAGACCCTGCAGCCGGTGGACTACTACTTCAAGATTCCCGGCGACGCGGCCGAACGGGATTTCTTTCTGCTGGACCCGATGCTGGCGACGGGCGGCAGTGCGGTAGCCGCGGTCTCATCGCTCAAGCGGACTGGCGCCACGCGCATCCGCTTTCTCTGCCTCGTCGCGGCGCCGGAAGGCGTACAAAAACTGCTCGACGCCCACCCCGACGTTCAGGTTTACACCGCATCGCTCGACCGCGAGCTCAACTCCGTTGGCTACATCCTTCCCGGACTTGGCGACGCCGGAGACAGGTTGTTCGGAACGCGGTAGACAGCGGCGAACACCGCCGAACAACTCGCTCGCCGGCATAACTTCTACGCGAACCACTCCCGGGGATCGGTCTGCTGACGTCGCGCGGCGTCGATGATCCAGCGCTGCGCGTCCAGATCGGTGATTTCATCCGGCACGAGATCGAACCACGCGTTTGCCTGCGTCAGGTCACCGATGCGGCGCCACAGCTCACCAACCAAATATACCAGCACGGCCCGGTCGCTTCTGTCCACGCTATCGTAGAATTCCAGCGCCTGCTCCAGCGACCATGCGGCCAGGCGCCGATAATAGCGCTCGGCCTCCACATCCCCTTCGTCAACGCAACACCACGCAGCGCGCAGCCACAGATCTCCGATGTAGCGTGGATCCGCTCCCTGCCACTCCGCCACCTTCGCTGCTGCCTCATACTTCTCCGAGCCCGTCGCTATTCCGTGCGCGATCGGCGATAGTTCGCTCCACACACGTTCGCGCACCAGCGGGCTGATGTCCGTCTGGTCCGTGAAATCACGCTCCGCGCCCGAATAGCCGCATCGGTCGCACATGTGTATCTGATACGCCCACGGCTGCGCTCCGGCTGCTCGCTCGTGGAAATCGGTTCTCTTTCCGCCGAACCAGTTGGTCGACACTACCGTTTGCGACGGGAACTCATGGCTGCACGATGGGCACCGCAGTTCGATCTTGCGCAACGCTGTCATAGGATCTTCTACCTCCTCCAGCATCGCTCTAAGGGAAATTCTGTGCCAAGCCGTAATTTTGCCCTCTGATAGCTCCCACCATCTCGCCGACCGGTACTCCAAAAACCGGTGCGACACCGGCTGCGATGCCGGGTTCGACATGGTCACACGGAGTGAGTCGTGACCACATGTTCGTCCGGTGACTTCGCGGTTGACTCTTGTTGTGCATTTCCCAACGCGGTATTTTCTTGGCGCCGATGCTGATCAACTTGCTCCCAGATTTTTTTGCTGTCATTGACAGCACCGATCGCGTCGCAGCCTACCTGCGCTACTTCGAAGCACACCGCCGGATCCTGGAATCGTACTGGACGAATTACGTGCTCGACCCAGAAGGTCCGCACTTCCAGGAAGTGCTTCGCGCCACCACTCACGCCAATCGCGACGACCTGCGCGCCATGCTGGCGCGCATCGATGTCGTTGCACTCGCGAGACTCGCCGAGACTGAAACCCGGCGCATACTCGAAGCCGATGTGGATACTGATGTGGTGTTGATGGTCGGAGTCGGCGCCGCCAATGCGGGCGAGCTGGTGGTCGGCGGCCGCGGCATGGCGTTCATCGCGCTTGAGCACTTTACCGGTCAGCCAAATCCCGACACCAGCGCGCTCGGGCTCGAACCGGAACTCATTCCGCTCTGGCTCGCTCACGAAATCGCGCACGCGATCAGGTACACTTCCCCCACCAGCCAGAGCGAGATGCGCCAGATCATCGCCGAGGCAGGGGGGAATTACGACTACTGGGAAACCGGCCGGCGTGCTTCGCTCCGCGAGCTCATCATCAATGAAGGCATCGCCGTCCAGACCAGCCGGATCGTCAGCCCCGGCCACGCAGCCTGGGAATATTTCGGCTACGCCCGCAAGGAATACGCGAGGGTCAGGGAAGCCGAACCATTTATCATGCGCACCGTAGCCAGGCATTTCGACCGGGCGGGGCTTGGTCTACGGCTGCGCTATCTATCCGGGGGCATGTCCGACGACGCACGAACCGTCGACCGGAATGTCATCCCCGAGCGAAGTGGCTACTTCGTCGGCGCTCGACTCACCGATGCAGCGGTCGCCACCCGCGGACTCGGCTGGACAGTCCGCGCCAATGCACCCCAGATTGCCGCGATCGCGGCTGGGCAGAACTCATCCGCAGCAAGCGCCTGAGCTAAAGCCGCCGTGGCAGCCTTGTCTGCTTTTCGGCCCCCGAACGGCGCACACTCTCCGCACTCTTCGCGCTGATGTCCGATTTTCGCCCACGCTCTAATTCGGAGTTGCTCGACGCCGCCTTCGAGATCTACCGCCGCCACTTTCTGGTCCTGATGGCGATAAGCGTGTTCGCCGCGATCCCCGCAGTCCTCGCATCCTACGTCGCCGCGAACGCCATCAGCGCTGCGACGGCGTTGTCGCCAGCCAGCCTCCTCAACGGACTCCTCTTCCGCTTCGTTGGACTACTCATATCGCCGTTTACTACCGGCGCCGTTGCCTGCGCCGTGTCAGCAGCGTATCTCGGAAATGACGTTGAACTGGGAAGCGTCCTCCGCGCTACGTTCGCTCATCCATGGAGACTCTTCATCACAATGATGGCGGTCGGGCTGCTGATCGGTTTCGGGCTGATCCTCTTCATCGTTCCGGGACTGGTGTTCTACAAGCGCTACTTCTCGGTGCTCATGGTTGTCCTCTTCGAGGACCGCCGCCTGGGCGATTCCATGAGACGATCCCGCGAGCTGGCAAAGGGAAACGGCACGCGCATCTTCGGCCTGATCGGCGCAGTGCTCGTCTTTTCCATCCTCGTGTCCATGTTTCTCGCCTTCGGCCTTCAGTCCATCTCGAGCCGCCCGCTTCAGGAAGTGGGACGCCTGGTGATCTACACCGTCATAAATCCGTTCACGACCATCGTTGCCACGCTTCTCTATTACGACATTCGTATCCGCAAGGAAGGCTACGACATCGAGTTGATGACCCAGGCGCTGGGTGTCGCATCGCCTCTGGCCGAGCCGTCGGTTTGATTGACTATTAGTATCGTCACGATACTAATGAACCAGCTGGATAACTCCGCCATTGCGGATACCGTCGCCGCGGTATTCCGAAGCCGCGCATTCGCTGAGCACGGATCCATCTCACTCGGCCAGATCCTGGCCCAATGGATTTGGAATCTCATTGTCCGGATGCTCGGCTTCGCAGTCAGCCACCCCGCGCTCGGCATGGTCTTCCGGATCGCGCTTGCCACAACGCTCCTGGCGCTCCTCGCCCGCGTTGCCTACGGAGTCCTGATGCGCTTCTCACCCACCGTGAGAATGCGAAAAGCTGTCGATGCAGGCCGTTCAGGCGACTGGTTGACCGTGGCGCAGGATCTCGCCGCACACAAGGACTACACCGGCGCCGCGCACGCCCTGTATCTCGCCCTCCTCGCCGCGGCGGCGCGCGGAGGGTCTGTTGCGCTGCACGACTCCAAGACCACCGGCGACTACCTGCGCGAGATTGGCCGCAGGCCCCGTGGGATCGACCTCAAACGATTCACCGATTTCACACGATCCTACGAGACGGTGATCTACGGTGTCGGATCGTGCGATGAGGAGCGCTATCACAGTCTCAACACCCTGGCAGACGCAATACTCGGCCGCTACACCGCCGCACAGGCGATCCGCGCGTGACGTCTCCCGTACTCAACACCGGCACCAGACTCGGTAGCGTCACACCAGCCCGCATTCTGTCATTCGTAGCGGTTCTGCTGGTCCTGTTCGTACTGCTTGCCCCGCAGCCCAGGTCCGACCAGTCCGCAGCGTTCAGCTCCTACGCCACCGGCGCCGGTGGCTCGCGCGCGCTCTACGACGTGCTTCAGCGCCTGCACTTCGATGTGAGCCGAAACGACCAACCGCTCACCACTGCACCAGCGCGCGCGTCCGTCTATATTCTGCTCAAGCCAGCCCAACCCCTCACTACGTCCGAGCTCAACAGGGTCATCGGCGCAGTTGCGCGCGGAGCAATTCTGGTCTTCACTGCGGAAGATGAATCTCTGGCGGATTCGCTCGGATTCGGATTGATCGCGCCAACCGATTTCTACACGCTTCAAAATGCGACGGTCGCCGGCGGCAACCCGGCCGAACCGGAGCCGGCTGATCCGGGACGCGTACTGGGCACGGTCATCCCGATCAACGCAACGGTAGGATCCACGACTGGCTACCGCAATGATCCGTTCCTGTGGGTAGCCTCCAGAGGATCCGCTGGAACGGAGTCGACCGATTCCACACATCTCCCGGCACTCGTCCGCGGTCACCGCTACGGCCGCGGATACGTGATAGCGATCGCGCCATCCCAGATCGTGATGAACCAGGCGCTTCGCTTCTCCGTTACCACCATCGCGATCGTGCGTGCAATCCGGTTCGCATGCGCCACCATCGGCTCTGGCTCCCCGTGCAGCACGGTCGTCTTCGACGAATATCATCATGGTTTCGGCAAGCATGCCGACATGATCGGCACCATCCAGCGATCCCTTGCTCAAACAGCGCCGGGCCGAATGGCAATCGAGCTGCTCGCCGCCGCGCTCGTCCTGCTCCTCGCCTTCGCCGTGAGACCGCTTGCTCCAGTCGCGGCCAGGTCCGCGTCCCGTCGGTCGCCGCTCGAGCACGTTGGAGCGCTCGCGCACGCCTACACGCGGGTGAATGCCCACGCACTCGGCTCGCGACGGTTGATGCGTGGACTCCGGCGTCGGCATCCGTTGGGAGTTCCGATGTCACTTCCCGACGAGACCTATCTTTCCGCGCTCCGAAGCCGGATTCCTTCCGTCGCCGAGGACATCGACAGCATAAATACGGCACTTTCGGCAGATTCATCAGCGACATCAGACAACTTCGCCGCATCCGGCGACGCATTCGCGAAAATCGAGCGTGCAATAGTTCAGCGAAAGGTGAACTCTCGGGTGGATTGAACGCCTGACACTCGACACCGCGCGGCGCGAGAGGTGAGGCTGCCGCTACCAATACTCGATACTCCGACACGAATCACGTCGATCATTGCAGATACATTGGTGCTTGAGGAGGACGGTACCTGCACCAACACGATGGTTCTTGACAATCGCACGATTGGCTTCAGCGGCACCACTTCGATATCGCATTCAGAGACGACGCCGGCACGATACACGGTTCGGGGGAAGGAACTCCGCGACGCTCTCCCGGGCGGGCAAGTGGTGCTGATGACGATTGGAGAGAACGGCGCTGAAATACAGAGCCAAACACTTCCCTCTGCGCACATCGCAATCCCGCACTTCGCATTCCGGTTTCGCGCATGATTTCGGTCTGGGCCGGTCACGGCCCCATGGACACTTTCATGGTCTGCGTGAAGTTCATTAACTTGCAGCATGGTACGCGCTGAGGATATCTGTGAGCCGGAGTGGGTAGCATGGTACAGCATGACGCCCCAGGAGCGGTGGGCCGAGAGTGGACGCATGTGGGATACTTTCCTAGCTCTTGGAGGGTCACCTGACGCTGAACCCGATAGCCAGAGTCCTTTCTACGATGCGCACGCACCGGGTCCGGTCCCTCCTGATGGGCGGCCAGGCTTGCGTGTTATACGGCGCAGCGGAGTTTAGCCGGGATACAGACCTTGCTCTGTTGGCGTCTGCGGACAATCTACTTCGCCTGAGTGCAGCGCTCGACGAGCTGGATGCGCGCGTCATAGCCGTGCCACCATTCGAGCTTGGGTATCTGGAACGTGGCCATGCAATTCATTTCGCGTACGGGGACAGGCCGAGAGGCCGCATGCGGATCGACGTGATGTCGAAAATGAGAAATGTTGCGCCGTTTCCGGAGCTGTGGGAGCGGCGCACGACGTTCACTCTCCCGGACGCGGGTGAGACCGATCTACTTGGTCTTCCAGACCTGGTCGCTGCCAAGAAGACACAGCGCGATAAGGACTGGCCGATGCTACGTCGGTTGGTGGAGGTGAACTACCTCACATTCCGCGACGACGCGACCGCTTCCCGCATTGATTTCTGGCTGCGAGAGCTGCGAACACCATCGTTGCTCATGGAGTCGGCGACACGATTCGCCGCCTCCGCTCGCTCGTTGATTCCCTCTCGCCCCCTGCTTCAACACGTGCTGAACAATGATCTGAATGCCACTGAGAGCGCCCTTGTGGATGAAGAAAACCTCGTGCGCAGTGCAGATCGCGAATATTGGGCACCCCTGTGGGCCGAGCTTGAAGCGTTGCGCCATGGAGCGCGCGGGTAGGGGACGTGTTTCCCGGTCGGCGCCGGGGTAGCGGCACGCCGCGGCAAGGTGCATAATCCCTGCGCCGCTTGCCATCTAAGGCACCCCCCTCTGCTCTCCGTCGCCATGTTGTTTCCGTCTCGTGTCGCCCTCGCCGCAATAGCCGCAATAGCCGTCATTCCCGGCGGATCACTCCTTTCGCGAGATGATTCCACCGGACGCGCTGTCGTCGCAACCACCGCGGTCCAATCGTTCTCCGAGCCGAGCATCTCGCCGGACGGGAGCGAGATAGCATTCGTTTCGGCTGGTGACATCTGGACCGTCTCGTCACGAGGCGGTGATGCGCGATTGCTGGTTTCCAACGAGGCGGACGAATCCAGGCCCATGTATTCGCCCAACGGGACACAGATCGCCTTCGTGTCGACGCGAACCGGCAACGGGGATATCTACGTACTCACGCTCGCAACCGGCGTACTTTCGCGAATAACGTACGACGATCAGGCGGTGCAGCTGGACAGCTGGTCGCATGATGGCGCGTGGCTGTATTTCTCCTCGGGCCGAAACGACATATCCGGAATGAGCGACGAGTACCGCGTGCATTCCGACGGCGGTACGCCCATGCCGATCGCTGCGGACCGCTACGCTGCGGAGTACTGGGGCGCGCCTTCGCCTGATGGCACAACGCTCGCGATCACTGCGCGCGGCGTTTCGCGCGGCCAGTGGTGGCGCAAGGGTCACAGCCATCTCGACGAAAGCGAGATCGACCTCGTGCGCGACGTGCATGGTGTTCCAACCTACACGCCGATAGTTGCGATGGGTGCGAAGAGCGGCTGGCCGATGTGGAGTCAGGATGGGGGCTCCGTCTTTTACGTCTCGGATCGCACCGGCGCGGCCAACCTCTGGACTCAGCCGGCATCCGTGACCGGCGTGGCGACTCAGCTCACCAGATTCACGGACGGCCGAGTGTTGTGGCCGTCGATGGCCGCTAACGGAAGTGCCATCGTGTTCGAGCGTGACTTCGGGATCTGGCGCTACGACATTGGCGCACATCAGGCGAGCGCCGTACCAATCACGTTGCGCGGATCACCAGCAGCGGTAGGTATGGAGCATCACACTTTCACGAATGGAATCCAGCAGTTCGTACTGTCACCGGATGGAAAGAAGGTCGCGTTCGTGGTACACGGCGAAGTATTCGCCGTCTCCGCGAAAGACGGTGGCAACGCAATCAGAGTGACGAACACACCCGCTGCTGAAGATCAGGTCGTCTGGGCGCCCGATAGCAGGCGACTGGTGTACACGAGCGACCGCGATGGGCCTCGCCATCTATACAGCTATGATTTCGGGACGAACAGTGAAGCGCAGCTCACCACGGGCGCGTCGAGCGACGTGTCGCCCATCTGGTCCCCGGACGGCGCGCACATAGCGTACACTCGCGATGCGAAGGAGCTGCGGGTCATCGATCTCCCGGGTCACACGGATCGTGTTATCGCCACCGCGTCGCTCAGCCGACCACCGTTCCTTGGCCGGTCGGAGATGGTGTTCTCGCCCGACAGTCGGTGGCTTGCGTACACGCCCACCGCCGGCCTCCGTGACTTTGCGAACGTGCAGGTGGTGAGCGTGAGCGGCGGCGAGAGTCGCCCCATCGCATTCCTCGCCAACACATCCACCAGCTCCATCGCGTGGAGTCCTGACGGAACGTACATGCTCGTGTCTACCGGGCAGCGCACGGAGACTCGGCAGCTCGCTCGTATCGATCTCATTCCGCGCACGCCGCATTTCAGGGAAGATCAGTTCCACGATCTGTTCCGCGAAGAATCACCACATCCACCATCCCCACAGACGGAGCAGCAGCTTCGTCGCCAACAACCCGTACCATCGCGTGATACCGCGACGAGCACTACTCGGCGCGTGACCAGCGACAGTGCTGCACCCGATTCCGCGCGTCGCGTCAACATGGCCAGGCCATCGAAGCCGGTCAACATCGTCTTCGACAGGATCCGTGATCGCCTGTCGCTGCTGCCGGTGGAGGTGGACGTATTCGACGTGTCCATAAGTCCGGACGGCAAATCTGCCTTGCTGACCGCTGGCGCCGCCGGACAGACAAACCTCTACGTGTACTCGCTCGACGACCTGGCGAAGGACGCGCCGGTCGCGCGACAGATCACGTCGTCGGCCGGCCGGAAATCCAATGCGCAGTGGTCGCCGGATGGAAAGGATATCTTCTACCTCGAAGCCGGACGGATGAACAGCATCAACGTGGAGTCACGCGTCGCGAAGCCGCTCGCCGTTTCCGCCGAGATGGATGTCGATTTTTCGCGGGAGAAGATGGAAGTTTTCGCGGAGGCATGGAGCTATCTGCGCGACAATTTCTTCAACCCCACGATGAACGGTGTGGACTGGAATGCGATTCGAACCGAGTACTCGCGCCGGATCGAGGGCGCGCAGACGCCCGACCAGATGCGCCGAATCCTCTCGCTTCTCGTCGGAGAGCTCAACTCTTCGCATTCCGGCATTGGCGCAACTGCGCCGCATCCAGCATACGCTGGCCGCCTTGGCCTCGGCTTCGACCGGGCAACCTATGAGCGTAGCGCAGAGCTTCGTGTGACCGAGGTTGTTCCACTTTCACCGGCCGCCGTCTCGGGCGTCAAGGTGGGCGACTACCTCACGAGCGTGAATGGAAACGCGATCACCGGCCACGCGAATCTCGAGGAGCTGCTCGCGTACACGATCGGCAAGCGCACGGCGCTGGGGATTGCGAAGGCACCGACCGCGACGACGCGCGAAGTAGCCGTGCTTCCGGTGAACACGGCCACGGAAAAGGGACTGCTGTACCGTGCGTGGGTCGAACAGCGTCGCGCCTACGTCGAGAACGCGAGTCATGGACGGCTCGGCTACGTCCACATGTATGACATGTCGCAGGACGCGCTGAATCAGCTCTACGTCGATCTCGATGCGCAGAACATGACACGCGAAGGTGTCGTCATTGACATTCGGAATAACAATGGCGGATTCGTCAACGTGTACGCGATGGACGTGTTGTCTCGCCAGTCTTACCTCAACATGCAGAGTCGCGATCGTCCGGTGGTTTCCGCGCGCACCCAGCTCGGACAACGGTCACTGGAGCGGCCCACGGTGCTCGTGACCAACCAGCACACGCTCAGCGACGGTGAGGACTTCACGCAGGGCTATCGTACACTCAAGCTCGGGAAGGTGGTCGGTGAGCCAACTGCGGGGTGGATCATATTCACGTCGGCAGCTACTCTCATCGACGGGACGACGGAGCGCTTGCCATCGACGCGTATTACCGGACTTGACGGCTTGGACATGGAAATGCATCCGCGGCCGGTGGATGTCGAAGTGACGCGACCAATGGGCGAGAGTTACTCGGGCAGGGATTCGCAGCTCGACGCGGCGGTAGCAACGTTGCTGGCTCGGTTGGACGCAGGGCACGACGCGCGGCCTACGCGGTGAATCGGCGAAAACGTCAACGCGCAACGAATCCATTCGGCTGCATAGATTAAGTCTACGAATACATCGAGTTCACCGAAGAACCGCAGGTCTCGCGATCAGGCCAAAAGTTTACACTGTGCTGAAGCATTTTAAGGGGGCTTTTACAAAGTGACCGACCTTACAGCAACATCGGCCGTGCTCCACCGCATTCGCGACACCGTCGCCGCGAGAGTGCTCGGACAGGACGAGGTCATAGATCAGATACTCGCGGCCTTCATTGCACGCGGACACGTTCTGCTCGAAGGTGTGCCAGGCACCGCGAAAACGTTGATGATTCGTGTGCTGGCCGGTGCGCTGGACGTGAACTTTGGACGCGTACAGTTTACTCCCGACCTCATGCCATCCGACGTGGCCGGCGTGAGCGTCTATCAGGAGTCAGTTCGGAGCTTCGAGTTCCGGCCAGGCCCGATCTTTACCGATCTGCTTCTCGCCGATGAGATAAACCGTGCGCCCGCCAAGACACAATCGGCCCTGCTCGAGGCCATGCAGGAGCGTCAGGTTACCGTGGACGGCGTCACCCACCAGCTCGGCGAGCTGTTCAGCGTATTCGCTACCCAGAACCCGGTTGAGTATGAGGGAACTTACCCGCTCCCCGAGGCTCAGCTCGACCGATTTCTCGTCAACGTCCGCATGGGCTATCCGGCCCGAAGTGCGGAGCTCGCCATGCTCGAGAGCTATTCGGACGGATTCGATGCCGAGCGTGCGGCTACGTTCATGCCGGCCCCGGTGGTCACGCGTGAGGAAGTGGCAGACCTGCGAGCGATGACCGACACGGTGAACGTCACAGTGGAAGTGCGCGAGTACATCACCGACATCGTCCGGGCCACTCGCGAGGACGCCGCGCTCACGCTGGGCGCATCGCCACGCGCGGCAGTTGCTCTTTTCAGGGTCAGCCGAGCCGCCGCGCTCATCGCAGGACGCGACTTCGTGACGCCGGACGACATCAAGCAGCATTCGCTTCCCGTGCTCCGGCATCGCGTCCTGCTATCACCCGAGCTTCAGGTCGAAGGCCGGTCCACGGACGACGTAATCAACGCCATTCTCGCTCGCGTCCCCGCTCCCAAATGACGCCTGCCGCGAAACGGCTCCCACCGGGCGTTTCGCGTTGACCGCGATGGACGCCGTACGTGTCGCCGTACGTGTCGCCGCGCGATCACTGCGCGGCATCGCGCGCTACTCGCCCACACCACGCCTTGCCGCTACCATAGCCATCGTCGCACCGGTCTGGTTGTTTTCATCGAATACCGCCGGCCAGGTAGTCGCGACCGCGCTCGTATGTGTCGTCATCATCGCCGCCATTGTGGACGCCCTTCGTATCCCCGGACAGCAGTACGTTCGCCTCGAGCGCGCCTTTCCGGCGACTGTCGGTGTCGGCGACACCAGGGAGGGAAGATATGAGATCACTTCATCATGGCCTGCGCGCTTCCCGTTCACGCTCACCGAGCAACTCCCGCCGGCAATACATACTGGTGGAACCTCCGCCAGGCCGGTGCTCATCGAGCCAGCCCGACCGCTGGTATTCACCGTTCTCATCACGGGCCGCATACGCGGTACTTCGCCCTTGGGCCCGGTTGCGCTCACGATCCCCGGACCCTGGCAATTGATACGGCGATCGCTTGTTTATTATCCAGGTGATACTATATCCGTGGTACCATCAATCGCGGGTGCGGGAAGGTATCGCTTGCTCGCCGAACAGCGTCGCTTGAGGACGGCCGGCCAGCGCGTCATCCGGCGTCGCGGAGCCGGCACCTCCTTCGCGAATCTGCGCGACTATGTACCCGGGGATGATCCCAGGCGCATCGACTGGAAGGCGACAGCACGAAGGCACCGGCTCATTTCACGCGAATTCACGGTGGAGCAGGGACAGACCATCATGCTCGCCGTGGACTGTGGCCGCATGATGACGCAGCTCGCTGGCGACCGGCCGCGCTTCGAGTACGCACTCGCATCGGCGCTGACTCTCGCGGACATCGCTCTCTCTACCGGTGACCGCGTTGGGCTGATCGTATTCGATTCCCGGATTCGCAGCTACCTGGCGCCGACACGCGCACCCGGCACTCTCGGGGCGATACGCGACGCTCTGACGAACGTAACCGCGACCATGACGGAGCCCGATTACGCCGCCGCGTTCCGCACTCTCACCGAACGCAATCGTCGCCGCTCACTCATCGTACTGTTCACGGATGTCATCGATGTTCGCTCGTCGCGCGCAGTCATCGCCCTCACCGCGCGCAGCGCCGAACGCCACCTTCCGCTCGTCGTGGCTCTGCGCAACGAACAGCTTGTCACCGCGTCCGTCCCGACACTGGGGGCAACCAGCGCGCAACTTTACGAGAGCGTTGCCGCCGAAGAGCTGCTCACTGCCCGCGATGAGGCGCTACAGATGATGCGCCAGGCCGGCGTTACGGTTCTCGATACGGCACCAACGGCGATGACCGCTGCCGTGATGAATCGGTATCTGGAGATAAAGGAGCGATCCGGTTTGTAGGCGTGTCGGTGTCAGTAGTTGTGCAACGGCGTCAACGCGTACGCCTCACGTTCCCACGGCCGCGCCGAATACCTCACCAGGCTGTTCGCCAGAATATTTGTCGGTACCGACAGAATGCCCGGATCGATGTGTCGCGTAAGCATCCGGCCGAGCGCTGTGCGGCTCAACATGGCGACCTCCAGGGGATTCGTGATCGTATCGGCCAGATAGTCGTTCTGCAGCACATGAACGTTCTCGTGATACAGCACCCTCGGATGATCGGTCCCGTAGAACACCGACCGCGCCAGCGTGATGCTCTCGAAGAATTCCGCTGCGTCCGCCTCGCCGCTCGACGTGTGAAAGGTCTGACGTCTGTCCCGAAACACAAACGTCCCGGACGATAGCGAAAGACCGAGGTCGATTCGTGTACCCGTGTGTGTTGCTCGTATTGCTGCGGCTACTGCGTCCGTGGCGTTCACGCGCCAGTCAAAGTCACGCCCGTTCACGAGCTGCAGTCGCACCGGTCCCACTGGAAATGATAGCGTGACGTGCTCCAGCCCGGCCGACGTGATGAGCGAAATGCCCATGCCGGATATCTCTCTCCCCGTAAACCCCGAGCCATCGAAGGGACTTGCCGCCACCTGGCGGCCAATTCCCATCGCCGCACCGCCAATCAATCCGCGCTTCACTCCGCCCGTGAGGCCTCGGCCGCGAACGAGCGACCATGCGGTAGCGGTGACTATTCCGATCGCCGTGTTAATCCCCACGTCCTGTACACGCATCGCGACGCTGACCTGCGCAGTTGCACGGTGCACGGGTACCGGACCAGACAATACCGCCAAAAACAATACCGCAGCTCGTCTATTCAGCTGCGTCGGCCTTCTCGTGCACGTCTGAAGCATCACTACGATCGACTCTCCCGTAAGCCGAGTTACGCCATCCCAGCGATAGATACGCAAGCATCAACACCGCAGTTGTGGCGGAGATCCAGAGCTTCCACTCCAGCGGCCAGACCCGCGGCGACACAAGACCTTCCAGCGTCCCCGCAACCAGCAGCAGTAACGAGGATGCCGCAATCAGATTGATCGCCCTCCTTCCATTTTCCACCAGAGCGTCACGCCGCGTGCGGGCACCCGGCAGAACGATGCCGGCGGCAATCAGTAGACCGCCGCCACCCGCGATGCAGATGGCGCTCAGCTCCAGCACACCATGCGGCGCAATGAAGGCCAGTATTAGCCGCGCCACTCCCTGCGATGCGAAGAGACCCACACCACTCCCAATCGCGACACCGTTGAATACGAGCAGCAATATCGTGCCGATACCCAGAGTCAGACCCATCGCGAAGGCCAGATATGTCACCTTGACGTTGTTCGATATTATCGTGCTCGCAACGGTCGGCTGCAGTTCCTCCGGAATCGTCACGTATCCCTCTCCCCGCTTCTCCCTTGCACGCGCTTCCGTCGCCCTGCTTATCATCTCGTCCGGAAGCAGCTCGCGCGCCACAGTGGGATCCCGCACGACTGCGGTGTATGCAATCGCAGCCGGCCCGAATAGCAGCAATGCCGCGAGCAATATGGGTTTCCACGACCGTCGCACCTCGAGCGGGACTGTTTCCATCATGTAGTTGACGGACGCCCGAATCGATCGCTTCCTCTGCCCATAGAGAAGGTTGTGCCCGCGCGCGACGAGCCGGCTTACGTAGAACATCGAAGTGCTGTCTCGCCCCCTGCTCGCGGTCTGCAGACGGGCCAGGTCCGTCGCGATCTCGCGATATCGGCCCACCAGCAGCGATATCTCCTCAGCCGGCATGCGTGCAAGACCGCGTCTGGCAGCCTGATCGAGCAATACGGCGAAGTCGTTCCAGCGCTTGAGACCCAGTGCGACAATCGAGTGCTGCTCTCGCTGCGCACCCGTATCGCTTCGCGATGCGACCCCGCTCGAGCGCGCGTCCCTCTCCGCCTCGTACAGCCGTAGCAGCGATGCGCGAGAAGATGATTCCGCGGAATGCGGGAGAAGATGGGCAAATCGTGCGGTGAGATGCGCCACTATCTCGTCGCGCCTTGCTGGATCGAGAGTCGATCTCCGCTCCATGAATCGCTCGAGCACCGTGTACTCTTCATCCTTGAGCCGCGCAAAGGTGCTCTCCACGCGCGTCGCAGGCACCCTCGTGCTCGCAGCGCTCGCAGCGCTCGCAGCGCTCGCAGCGGAGCGTTCCTCCTTGATGACAAACGTGCCCGCCACGATGTCTCCGAGTCGTTTCCGCGAATCATTGGTGAGCGCCACGACGATCGCCACCAGGTACACGCCGAATGCATCCACCACGCGCATCAGATTCCGCACCGCGGACGCACCGAACGTCACCGAAAATCCGCCATCGTGAACCACTCGCAGGTTCATCAACCGCTTGCCCGGAGTCTGGCCATCCCAGATCCCCTCGAACAACACGTAGTAACCCCACGTGATTGCGAACTGGAAGATCACCCAGAACGTCATGAGCCACATACCTGATCGCGGCGCCATCGGCGATTGTCTCACTCCAGTGTACGACGCTGCAATCAGGAGCGAACCACCTACTATGATGAGGAGTGCCAGACATATTGCGGCATCGATTGCCGCGGCCGCTCCGCGTGAGCCGATTCCCGCCACCAAATATGACAGCGCGATCTGCTCCGGTGTCTCGATTTCGACGGAGATGTCGAGGCTACGCGCCGCGGGCGCCATCTGCCCTGGCGGCGGACCGACTGTCACTTGCCCACGCAGAATGTGCTGAACAATCGGTCGAGCACATCCTCCACGTCAATCGTTCCGGTGACGTCGGCCAGAGCGCTCGTGGCACTCCTGAGATGTATGGCAGCAAGCGACACGGGCAGCCTGAAATCCGCGAGTGCACCTGTGAACTCCAGCATTTCTGTTCTTGCATGCTCCACACAGTACCGTTGCCGCTCGCGGGTCAGAACAGGCATGGCGAGGCCCACGCTTCCATATTGTTCGGAGATAGTTCCGGCAATCCTGTCCAGTAGCTCGCGCACACCGGCGCCGCTCACCGCACTCGTTGGCTGAATGTCGCCATCGGCGGACAGCGATTCACGCATGTCACCCTTGGTCAGTACTCCAATGATCGGGGCCGCGCTCGACCGTGTGACCATGTCGTGTGTGCGCTGAACATCTTCCGGTGTCTCGCCACAGGCAAGTATCACATCAGCCGATGCCAGGTAGTCCTTTGCGACCTCAATTCCGACTCGCTCCACAACATCCGACGTGTCACGCAATCCTGCAGTGTCCACCAGCCGCAATGGCCACGTCCCGGAATCCAGCACGGCCTCGATCGCATCCCGCGTCGTTCCAGGTATTTCCGTAACTATTGCCCGCGATCGGCCAAGCACGGCGTTGAAGAGCGATGACTTTCCCGCATTCGGTGGGCCGGCAATCACCACAAGCGCGCCAGCGCGAATCAGTTCACCTGCAGGTACTGTCGCCAGCAGTCCATCCAGCGACAACAATACCTCGTTCGCGGATTGCTCCACACGCGCTCTGGCGATCGGGCCGTCATCCTCTTCGGGGAAGTCTATGTCGTATGCGATGAGTGCTTCCAGCCCGGTTACCTGATCCCGTAACTTCTCGATCCGCTTCGACAGCCCACCGTCAAGTTGCGTCACAGCCATTCGCTGCATAGCACGCGATGTCGAGTCGATCAGATCACCGATGGCTTCTGCCTGAACGATGTCGATCTTTCCGTTCAGTACCGCCCTTCGTGTGAATTCCCCGGCGAGGGCCATCCGTGCACCCGACGACACCAGCGCGGCAAGTACCAGTGCCGGCACCATTCGCCCACCGTGCGTGGCTATCTCCACCACATCCTCCCCAGTGAACGAGAACGGTGAAGCGAAGATCGTCACGAGTGCCTGGTCCAGCACTTCGCCGTCGCCATCTGTAACGCTACACAGTACCGCGCGACGATCCTCGTCTGGCCACGGACTCACATGCCGCCTGGCGATTCGAAATGCACTCGGGCCCGACATGCGGATCACCGCAATCGCTCCTCGGCCGTCAGCAGTGGCAATTGCGGCAATCGTATCCTCGGCGTCGCCCCCGATCAAACGGGCGTCACCCTCAGTGACGCACCCGGCTCCAGGATTCGTACGTCCGTACCTCGCGCATGAGTCTTCACATGCTCGCGCATCTCGCGTATCGCATCGTAAGCTGTTGCTGTCACGTGATTGAACGTGCCCCAGTGGTAGGGGATCAGATATCTGGCATTAAGACGCTCGAAAAGCGTTAGTGCGTCCATGCTCGTGAGATGTCCTCGCCGAAATCCTCTTCTCTTCCAGCTCGGCGCGTACCCGATCGGCAATAGCGCGACGTCCAGCGTCTGCTCGCCCAATTGTCGCTCCACGAGTCCGGTTGTGCTGGGCCTCATCGCCGTATCGCCGGCAAAGAAGACACTTTCAGATTTAGTACCAATAAGGTACATATTGGCCTGTTTCCGCCACCTGTCCAGTACGTAGCGGTTCCCAGCGTGCGTGGCCTCTTCTGCGTGCACGGTGAGGCAGCCACTGCTCAGGGATTCACCGGGAGCCAGGTCAATCGCGTTCTCCACCCCATTTCGCCGGATCCAGCGCGCCACCGCTGGAGGCGCATAAAGTGGCACCGATTCAATTTCGGCCAGAGAGCGAAACGACAGGTGATCTGCGTGCGCATGCGTCAGAAGGATCATGTCCAGCTTGGGCAGCTTGTCGATCGCGATCCCTGGCGCACTCACTCGGGCCAGGAACCGGCCGAGTGCCGGATCGAAGTTGGGGTCGGTGAGAATTCGCTTCCCACCGATCTCGATCAGCAGCGTCGCGTGACCGATGTACGTGATGCGCATGTATCAAAGCTATCCATCACCAGGCAGCGGGAACACTCGCAGACCCCTCGAACCTGGCTCGCCCGGGTGCTGGCGAGCTGGGGTCCTAGCCCTTGCCCTTGCCCGTGTTCTTTCCCTTCACCGGCGCTGAAACGGCCGCGGTCTTTGTCGTCACCGCTGTGGATTTCGTCATCCCGCGCGTCCGCGACAGATGCCACTGCTGCGGCAGTGTCGCAAGATTCTGCGTCGCGTAGTACAGATTCAGGCCGGCCGCTTCCCTGTACAGGAAGAGCGTGAACATCGCCGGCATTATGTAGCTCATCATCTTTGCCTGCGGATTCGGCGGCGTGTTGCGCATGCCGATCCACGAGATGAGATACATTGACGCACCCATCAGCAACGGAAGGATATAGTACGGATCGCGCGCTGACAGATCGCTCAGCCACCAGAACTGCACGCCTCGGAATTCGATCGTGTTCCGGAATACAAAGAATAGCGCGAGCAGTACCGGCATCGGCAACAGCGACGGCAGACATCCGAGCAGCGGCGATAACGGGTTCATGCCGTGACTGTGATACACTTTCATCACTTCGGCACGTTGTTTCTCCGGATCGTCCTTGTACTTGTCCTGCACCGCTGTCAGCTCGGGCTGCAGAATCTGCATTTTGATCGACGTCTTCATCGACGTCTGGTACAGCGGCCACATGAGCAGGCGGATGAGCAGGCCAAGCGCAATGAGCACCATGCCGTAGCTCAGCGCGAGCCTGCTGTGCATCCACAACACCAGCCGGATCACGGACGTTGCGATCGGTTGCATGAGCGGACGAACGAACGCCCAGCCGTAGGGATTCACCTGGTCGAAATCGCGGCCCAGGGCGTTGAGCTTCTTCCACTCCTGAGGCCCCGCATACATGTCGAACGAGAAAGCGCCATTCACCACGGGAACGACCACCGTCCCGGTTGCATGGGTCGCCACCTTCGTCACGCGTGGGCCGCCGATCAGTGTCGCTTCCGTGAGCTCCGGACCATTCTTCGGCGCCAGCAGACCGACCACGAAGTACTTGGACTTCGCCACGATCCACGTCACCGGTCCCTCGACGAGCTTCTTCTCGCCCGGATCCAGTGAGTGGAACGTCACGCTTCGCGCAGCTTCCCGCTTGGTCAGGAATGCGAAGGCGAGTGCGTTGCGATCGTCGTTCGTGTCGGGCTCCGTCGCCATGAAGGTCTGGGGCAGACCGACAACCAGGTAACTACCTGACTGTGCACCACTCACACTGCCGCTCACATGTGAGATGAAGCTGTCCGGCACGATCGCGTAGTTGATTCTGGCCGTGGAGGCACCCACGCTTGCCGTATAGCTCACCACGTTACCGACGCGTGATGTCTGGAAGGGAGTGCCGGATAGATCCACCGGCTGACCGTTGTTGGTAACCAGCTCGTACTTGAGCACAGGTTCGCCAGCCGAGCCAAGCCTTACCTTTGCGCCGTTGTGCCCGCCGACTCTGTTGGCATAGGTATTCATCACTACCGTGGCAGGCGCGGCTCCCACGTTGCTCATCTCGAACGTCGCGCCGCTATCCCTGCGCGCCGCTGTCGGTCCGACCACCGTTGTCTCCGCCGTTACCGCCGTTACCGCCGTTACCGCAGGCACTGAAGCATTCGGTTTCGACGAATCCGCCGTTGTAGTCGCTACGGGACCAGCTTGAGTTCCGGCAACAGGCGCCTTCGCGCCCGTTGCCGTGGACTTGCCAGACGCCGGCGAGTGAACCGCAGTGCTGTCAGCTCCAGGGACAGGCGGTTGCGACTTCTGCGGAAACAGGAATTGAATTCCAAGAAAGACAGCCACGCTTAACGCGATGGCGATAAATAATCTTCTACTTTCCATGAATGAGTGGGAGCTCAGGGGACCGGGTCAAAGCCACCCGGCCGAAAAGGATGGCATCTCAGAATACGACGTAAAGCCAGCCAGCCACCCTTCATCGCACCATACTTGTCGATGGCCTCGATGGCATAGTTGGAGCACGACGGATAGTAACGGCATGCAGCCGGCGTCATGGGAGATATGGCGAGCTGATAGAACCGGATCGGGCCACGAAGCAGCCACATGGCGGGGCTTCTCGGCTCCTCCTTTTGACCTACTTCCTGTCTCACCAGCTCTGGACCTTCGCCTGAATCTTCATACGAGTCGCGCAACGATCCCATCTATCTCCTTTTCCAGCAACTCAAAGCTAGCCGAATAGGCACGCGGAAGAGCTCGCACGAGCACGTCCGTCGGCGGCGCCTGCGCGAGTACGGGAAGCATGCGAATTCGTACAATCTCCCGGATCCTCCTGCGCAACCGATTCCGCTCGACAATGATATGACCAAGCTTTGGTACGATGATCCCCACACGCGCACACGACGACGGGGAAGCAGTGACCCGAACATCAATCAGTCCGGACTTCACTCTCTTCCCCGTTCGCTTGACGAACTCGATATCTGGTGCGCGCGAAAGACGCTGTGCGCTGGAGAACTTCAGATGCGACGTCGGTTCCGCCGTTGAATTCGAAAGCGGAGAGTCATTCTCCACTCCATCCGCAGACACGTGCTTCGCCTCGTCAGCCTGCTCTATTGCGTGTTGTACTACGCGCGCATCAAGCGCCAGCGTACTTCGACGGTAGCTGTACCGTCAACTGCTTGCGCCCCTTCTTGCGGCGACGCGCAAGTACCTCGCGTCCCCAGCGAGTCGACATGCGCTCGCGAAATCCATGCGTCCTGATCCGGCGCTTGTTACGCGGACGGTATGTTGGCTTACCCATGTATAATCCCCAATGCCCCTTTAACGGCTCTTGAACAACTTTAGCGAAAGACCGTTAAATCTAATAGCAGCAAGGGGATGCAACAACTGGCTGCGAGCGCGAGATAGGTGATCCAGCCACGCTATCCGGCAGCCATGGCTCTAGGTTGGTGATTGACTTATCCACATCGCTTCCGTAGCTTCGCCTCCCCACCTCATGGAATCGCTTGATCTTCTCCCCGCCGAAATCTGGTCGCGCCTCCTCGAGCGCGCTCGGCGAGAGCTACCCGAGCAGACTTTCAAGACATGGCTCGAGCCAACTGAAGCCCTCGAGGTAGCTGGAGATACACTTATCGTCGGCGCCCCGGATCGCTTCGCCGCGGAATGGAACGAGGCTAAACACGCCTCCGTCCTCAGCTCGTACGCTCCCGTCGCCCTCGGCCACCCCATTAAGATCACATTTCGGGTCAACGAGGAACGTCAGGCCCGCCCGCAGATGGACTTCTTCGTTGCCCCGAAACCAGCGGAAGATGCGCCATCATCAAAACAAACACGCGCCACCGAAGCGCCATTAAACAGCAGATATACGTTCGCGCAATTTGTTATCGGAAAATCAAACGAGCTCGCCGCGGCAGCCGCACATGCGATTGCCGAGGCGCCTGGCAAGATCTACAATCCGTTTTTCATTTATGGGGACACCGGGTTGGGCAAGACCCACCTCATGCAGGCGGTCGGGCACGCAATCTACCAGCGCGATCCGTCCACTCGGATCACCTTCGTCGGAACCGAGCAGTTCACAAACGATCTGATCAGCTCGATTCACAATCGCACCATGCCCGATTTCCGGCGCCGGTATCGCGAAACCGATCTCCTCCTCGTGGACGATGTTCACTTCCTGAAGGGCAAGGAAGCTACCCAGGAAGAATTTTTTCACACCTTCAACGCGCTCTACGAAGCCGGCCGGCAGATCATCCTCACCAGCGATCGACCGCCATCAGATATCGCCGGACTCGAGGCCCGACTCGTAAGTCGATTCCAGTGGGGAATGGTCGCTGACATCGAGCTGCCCGATTTCGAACACCGGATTGCGATCTTGCAGCAGAAATCACAGCAGGATGACCTCGAGACCACCATCCCGGATGACGTAATCCGGTTCATCGCCGAACATGTCCGTTCCAGCGTGCGAGAGCTTGAGGGGTCAATCATCAAGCTCCTCGCGTATGCTTCGCTACGCCACAAGCCGGTCACAGTCGAGGTGGCCCGGGAAGCCCTTCGAGACAAGCTGAAGACGGCGGAAGCTGGTGGTTCATCGCCAGAACCTGCAGGCCTCACAGTGAACGCCATCCAGGTCGCGGTTGCCAGGGAGTGGGGCACCACAGTTGACGGGCTCCGTTCCAAGACTCGCACCAAAGCACTCACAGTACCTCGACAGATAGCCATGTACCTCACCCGCGATCTGCTGGGGATGCAGCTCGTCGAGATTGGGAATGCCTTCGGTGGCCGTGATCACTCCACAGTCATTCACAGCCTCGACAAGGTCGCTCAAATGATGGCAAGCAACCCTGATACCCAAGACCGTATCGCGCGCACCAGGGGAATGTTAGCATCCATGAGGATATGAACATTTCCCGTACGATTATCCACGCCACCAGGCACATTTCGACAGCAATCCCGGGACGGAGATGTTAATCACTGTTAAAATCAAATGTTCTCCACTGCTCACCCACATTCGGAAATCAGTCGAAACCTATGTGAATTCGCTACTTACACAGGTTATCCGCTTATGAACAGAGACCTACTACTACGGCTAGATTTCTATATCATATAGTCTGTAACAGAACACGGAGTCATTCCACAATGGGAGCTCCGGAACAACGGTTCTGGTACGTCTACTCTCCTCCTAGGAAGTCAGGGAATACGGATGCGCTTTACGATCTCTCGTGAGAAGCTGCAGGAAGGGCTCAATGCTGTTTCGGCTAGCATCCCCACGAAGACCACTCTTCCGGTCCTTGCCAATATCCTGGTCGAAACGACGGACCGCGGAATACGCCTTTCCGGAACGGATCTGGACATCGCTGTAAGCACCGAAGTCACCGCCGATGTCGAGGCGTCAGGTGCTGTAACCATCCCCGCGAAGAAGCTCAGCGAGCTCGCGCGCGAGCTGCCACCTGCGCCGGTCAAGATCGCGGCACTCGGCGAACAGCGAATCACACTCGAGTGTGGCCGCTCCAAGTTCAAGCTGCTCGGACTCCCTCGGGACGAATTTCCGACGTTTCCGGTCGTTCGGTTTAACGAGAGCTGGCGCATCAAGTCAGGCGATCTCCAGAAGCTCATTGGCGCAACTGTATTCGCCGTATCGACCGAAGAAAGCCGCCCAATTCTGAATGGTGTGTTGTGGGAGCTTCGGCCGGAGCAGATGCGCATGGTTGCGACAAATGGTCATCGGCTCGCGAAGATGGAAACTCCCATCGTGGCGAGCAGTGCACCTGCGAGTGATCTGATAGTTCCACCAAAGGCGCTCGAGCAGGTTAGGCGTCTCTTTCCGGCGGAGGAGGAACTCGAAGTCGCGCGCGGGGAAAATCACATCGGCTTTCGTTCTCCGCTCACCGCGGTTTACACTAGACTGATCGAGGGGCCGTACCCGAACTACGATCAGGTTATTCCTCGTGACAACGACAAGTACGCCATTGCCGACAAGAGCGCACTGATCAGTGCTCTGAAGCGCATGTCAGTCATCGCCAGCGATCAGACTCATCGCATTCGTATGGCGTTCAACTCGGGGATGCTCAAGTTCAGTGTGACAACGCCGGATCTTGGCGAGGCCCAGGACGAGCTGCCAATCCGTTATAACGGGGATCCGCTCGAAATTGGGTTCAATGCGAGCTACCTGCTCGAGATTCTGCGCTTCATGCCTACGGACGAGATACGTCTCACCTTCAAGGCTCCCGAGCGTGCAGCTACTATTGAGCCCGAAGGCTGGACCGATTCCGCAACGTACATGTGTCTGGTCATGCCGTTGCGCCTGATGGACTGAGCTGCGGTCAGGGTGCTCCAGCGAGTGTGATGAGTTCCGTCACATGCTGAATGAATTGCGCTGCTCTTCCTGATGTTGTAATGGTTACCAGGCTGTTCTGTGATCCACGGGATTCGACAAGCCTACCCGATGTGATGTCAAAATATAGGTTGACATTCCCGGTTCCCGTTGCGGAAACGCCAATTCGATGTTGTCCGTCTGCTCCCTCACCTCTGGCAGACAGTGAATCGATCCGGTGAATTACGACTGCGGTTGCATTTGCCAGTATTGTATCGCCCAGCACCAGATAATTGCTTATCACGGTTGATTCAGCCGGAATGCTTCCTCGGCATCCGGTGGTCATGGTGGAATCACGCCAGCTATCGCCGGCGCTGAAGTGACCCGGGAGCTTTCGAATTATCTGCTGCGCGCGCGCGAGCAACGCAGAACTCGAATCGCACGACGTTCCCAGGACCACAGTCGGGTCCAGGACCTGTTCGTCCCCGTTCGCCGCTATCGTGATCGTTGTCTTTCGAGCCACCCGCGGAAGCTGGCGCTTTTGTGTCGTATCACTGAGCGGAGCAACGGACGCATCGATCTGGATGCTGTATGCATGAGTACCGGGTGCGTAACTGAAGCTCCAGGATCCTGTGCGTGGTGCCATGGTAACCGGCACTGATGACACTGGAGTTGGCTGTGGAGGGGGTGAGCCAGGCGGTGCATTTCCGGGTGCTGGAGCTGGCGTGACGGGAGCAGCCGCGCACGCCAAGGTGATCGCCGCCACGATCGACGCTGCCAGCAATACAGGTATCGCGTTCAGTTTCATTGCCGAATCTTTGAAGAGAGAGGTGCCACCGGCCTGTAAGCCGGGTTCTGTACATCGATCTTGCGATCAATGTGACGGTCATTTCTCTCGGCGCGTAGTCGCCCACGCGCTCCAGCAGCCTACCCGCGGCGTCTTTGTCGGGGTGGACACCCCTCGCCGCCTATTTGGCCTTGCTTCCACTGGGGTTTGCCGAGCCACGCGTGTTGCCACGCGCGCGGTGAGCTCTTACCTCGCCGTTTCACCCTTACCAGCGGTTTCCCACTGGCGGTTTGTTTTCTGTTGCACTTTCCGTCACCCAGCAAGTACCAAGAGGTAAATGCTGAATGCCCAGGCGTTACCTGGCAGTGTGTCCAGTGAAGCCCGGACTTTCCTCGGAATAGTACCGCAAGGGTGCTATTTCGCGACCATCCGGCCGGTGGCACTCCTGCAATCTAATATCTCCCGTCCTTATTCGTCGGTCATGATGTCGTGATGATGTTGTGGTGATGTGCCCCGTTATGATCGTGCTCGCAAGCAGAATCTCGCTCCAACACACTTTCAAACGAGGATGTTGCAATGCAATCCACCGATCTACGCTCACCCGGCTCCCGTATCGCCAGCCGAGCTCCTGTCATCGCCACTGTACTCACCCCGCTGGAGCGGGTGAAGGTTGATGTGGCCGCGGACGGGGTGTTCGAAGTAATCCACCGAGGGTCGGTGGAAGAGATAGCGCGAGATGTACGGGCTCAGGAAGTCGATGCGGTGATAGTCTCCGTCGCACGGTACGACGTCACGAGTACAGCGCGCATGGCAACCATGGTGCGTGAATTCCCAACCATTCCAGCGTTTGCGCTTCTCACCGACGTGCAACGCTCCACGCCGCACTCCGTGCTCGAGCTGGGAAAGGTGGGTGTTAGAAGCTTGATTGACGCAACGTCTGCATCGGGGTGGTCCACGCTACGCGATCTCCTTACCCACGAGCGTTCCACCGATGTGCAGCGCCAAATGCTCGGCGCGCTCAATTTCGATCTTGCCGGCGCGCCACCAGATTGCTGGAAGTTTTTCGAGTTGTTGTTCACGCACAAGCCATATATCGCAAACGTGCGACAAATGGGCCGCTATCTCAGTGTCATCCCGGGCACATTGATGAGCAGGTTTTACAGGGCTGGCCTGCCATCTCCCAAGCGATACATCGATGTCGGGAGATTAGTACGGGCCGCGCGTATGCTCGAGAATGCCGGTCTTTCAGTCACGAGCGTGGCACGCAAGCTCGATTATTCGTCACCGCAGGCTTTCAGCAGACACGTTCGCTGTGTTCTTGGGATG
>JBBRBY010000011.1:0-47297 GCA_038205315.1 Gemmatimonadales bacterium
ATTTCCTGGGTGAAACCAATGTCGGCCAGCGATTCGCCGCACATGACCCTCGCCGCGTGCGATGCCAACGGGACGCCAATTGCCTTCGAAACGAACGGAATGGTGCGGCTCGCGCGCGGATTTACCTCGAGGACATAAACCTCGCCGTTCTTGATGGCGAACTGGACGTTGATCAGTCCGACGACGCCGAGCGCCTTGGCGAATGCAACCGTGTGAGCGCGCATGACGTCGAGATCGGCCTCACCGATGAGATAGGGAGGCAGCACGCACGCCGAGTCACCCGAATGAATGCCGGCGTCCTCGATGTGCTGCATGATGCCGCCGATCACTACCTGCGTTCCATCGGAGATGGCGTCCACGTCGGCCTCGAAGGCATCCTCGAGGAACTGATCGATGAGAACAGGCCGATTCTCGGAAACGCGCACGGCGCGGTCGAAGTAATCGCGCAAGGAAACCTCGTCGTAAACGATCTCCATGGCGCGACCGCCGAGTACGTACGACGGGCGGACGAGCACGGGATACCCGATTCGCGTAGCGGCTTCCACCGCCCCTGCGATGCTCGTGGCGGTTCCGTTTTCAGGCTGGCGAATGTTCAGCTTGCGCGCGATGGCGTCAAAGCGCTGCCTGTCCTCCGCTATGTCGATTGCGTCGGGTGACGTTCCCAGAATCGTCACACCTGCTGCCTCGAGGCCGCGCGTGAGCTTTAGCGGCGTCTGGCCGCCGAGCTGCACGATGACGCCCACGGGCTGCTCGCGGTCGACGATCTCGAGCACGTGCTCGAGTGTCAGTGGCTCGAAGTACAGCTTGTCGGAGATGTCGAAGTCGGTCGAAACGGTTTCCGGATTCGAGTTGATCATTATCGTCTCAAACCCGCGCTCCCGAAGCGCAAGCGATGCTCGCACGCAGCAGTAGTCGAATTCCACACCCTGTCCGATCCGGTTCGGACCGCTGCCCAGAATCACCACGGACTTTCGTCCGCTTCGCGGCGCCTCGCTCTCCTCGTCGTAGCATCCGTACAGGTAAGGCGTGGCCGACGGAAATTCGCCCGCGCACGTGTCCACCATCTTGTAGGACGGCCTTACGTCCATCGCCCAGCGCTCGGCGCGGATCTGGCCCTCGGTCACGCCCCTCAGGTCACCGAGCTGCCGGTCGGAGAAACCCATGCGCTTCATGCGGCGCATCTCGGGCTTCGTGATCTCCGGGAGCGCGCTCCAGCGCCGTTCCGCTTCGACCAGCTCGCGCATCTGCTCGAGGAACCAGGGATCGATCCACGTGAGCTCGAACAGTTCCGCCACGGTCATTCCGGCGAGCAGCGCACGCTTGACCTGGAAGACGCGCTCGGGGGTGGGCTGGCGAAGCGCGGAGCGAAGTGTATCCAGCGTGTCGTCCGCGAGTCTGTCGTCGATGAGGCGCTGGCCGATCACCCAACCCGACCGGCCGATCTCGAGCGCGCGCAACCCTTTTTGAAACGCCTCCTTGAACGTGCGGCCGATCGCCATGGACTCGCCGACCGACTGCATCTGCGTGGTGAGGTGCGCTCTGGCGGCCCGGAATTTCTCGAAGGCGAATCGCGGGCATTTTACCACTACGTAATCGAGGACCGGCTCGAACGAGGCGGGCGTGGTCCGCGTGATGTCGTTCGGTATCTCGTCCAGACGGTATCCAACCGCGAGCTTGGCGCCGATCCGTGCAATCGGGAAACCGGTCGCCTTCGAGGCCAGCGCGGACGAGCGCGAAACGCGCGGATTCATCTCGATGACTATCATCTCGCCGTCTGCCGGGTTCACAGCGAACTGAATGTTGCAGCCCCCCGCCGCGACGCCGATCTCGCGAATTACTGCGACTGACGCGTCGCGCATCAACTGATACTCGCGGTCGGAGAGCGTCATCGCGGGCGCGACAGTGATGGAGTCACCAGTGTGCACGCCCATGGGATCGATGTTCTCTATCGAGCAGACGATCACCACGTTATCCGCGACGTCGCGCATCACCTCCAGCTCGAACTCCTTCCATCCGATGAGGCTCCGCTCGACGAGTACCTGGCTCATGGGGGAGAGGTCCAGGCCGCGCCGCACGATGGCCTCGAACTCGTCGCGATTGTACGCGATTCCGCCACCACTGCCGCCCAGTGTGAAAGCAGGCCGGATGATGGAAGGAAAGCCAGTGTCCTCGACCAGGATGTACGCTTCATCGAGCGTGGTGGCAGTTCCACCGCGCGCGACCTGCAGCCCTATTCGCTTCATCGCTTCGTTGAACAGCGCGCGGTCCTCGGCAGTGCGAATGGCGCGCTCGTCGGCGCCGATCAGCTCCACGCTGTACTTCTCGAGCACGCCGTTCTGGGACAGCGACATTGCGACGTTCAGGGCCGTCTGACCACCCATCGTCGGCAGCAGCGCGTCGGGGCGTTCCTTCGCGATAACGAGCTCTACGAAGGCCGGAGTCACGGGCTCGATGTAGGTCGCGTCTGCGAACTCCGGGTCGGTCATGATGGTCGCGGGATTCGAGTTGATGAGTATCACCTCGTACCCCTCTTCCTTGAGTGCCTTGGTCGCCTGCGTACCCGAGTAGTCGAACTCCGCTCCCTGCCCTATTACGATGGGGCCGGAGCCGATGACGAGGATGCGGTGGATGTCAGTACGCTTGGGCATGTCGGCCTTCTAAGATACAAAAACGGGGCGACTGACGAGTCGCCCCGAATGAGGAGGAATCTGGAGCGGACAGGGGGCTCAGGCTACCGCCTGACCCCGCGGCGCACGGACGACCTTGCCCGCTGCGAGGCAGCTCGTGCAGACCTTTACCTTCACAATCAGATCGCCGACCGCAACGCGCGCCACCTGAAGGTTTGGCTTCCAGGTACGGCGTGTCTTGTTGTTGGCGTGCGAAACGTTGTTTCCGAACGTGACACCCTTTCCGCAGGCGTAGCACTTGTTCCGCTCGATCGCCTTGGTGCGCTTCTCGGCCAGCTGGCTCTTTATCTTCACTTTGCCTCCGGCACGAGCTCGATACGCGCCATCTCGGCGCCATCACCCTTGCGATGTCCGGTCTTCAGGATCCGGGTGTAACCGCCCTGGCGCGTCGCGAACTTGGGCGCGACTTCCTGGAACAGCTTGTCATTCACGGCACGCTGCTGCACGTGGCGCGCGGCGAGGCGACGCGAATGCAGCGTTCCTTCCTTTGCCTTGGTGATGAGCTTCTCAACGAACGGCCGGAGCTCCTTGGCCTTGGCCTCGGTCGTTTCGATCGCGCCGTGCTGGATCAGCGACTGCGCAAGATTCCTGAGTAGCGCGAGGCGCTGCTCGGGAGTGCGCCGAAGCTGGCGGCCGACTTTCCTGTGTCGCATCTAAATAGTCCCCTAAGATCCAGTTTCGTTATTCGTCGTCGTCGCCGATGGCGGCTTCGGCAAGTGCTGCGCGGTTCGGCGGTGTCCCGCGATCCGTGATGCGTACTCCCTCTTCGGACTGCTCGTACTTCATGCCAAAATTCAGATTCTCGCGCTCGAGCAACTCCGCGATCTCATTCAGCGACTTCTTGCCAAAATTCTTGACATCGAGGATCTGATCTTCGGTGCGCTTGACGAGATCACCCAGCGTGCGAATCTCGCTGTTCTTGAGCGAGTTCACGGAGCGTACGGAAAGCTCGAGATCCTCGATCGGAGTGGACAGCAGCTGGGACAGACGAGCGGCGTCGTTGCCGCTCATCTCGTTTGAGGTGGTGATCGGCGCCGACGTGTGCGAGCCGAAGCCAGCGAAATACTGGAAGTGCGTCTGAGCAAGCGCAGCCGCGTAGCTCACCGCTTCTTCCGGCGTGATCGTTCCATTCGTCTCGACCAGAAGCGTGAGACGATCGTAGTCGGTGCGCTGACCGACGCGGGTCGCATCCACGCTGAAGTTGGTACGGCGAACGGGATTGTAGATCGAGTCGATGCGAACGAGATCGACCGGCAGGTTGCGATCGACCACATGCTGGTCGGCCTCGACGTATCCGCGGCCGTGATTCACGTACAGCTCGAACGTGATGTCGCGGTCGTCCTGGAGCGTGAAGAGATGGTGATCGGGCTCAAGAACCGTGAGTCCGGCGGCGCCATGAATGTCGCTCGCCTTGATCGTCGCCGGCCCGGTCTTGGTGACGCGGACGACCGTGCTCTCATTGGCGTCGTCGAGGCTCAGCGTGAGCGTCTTGAGGTTCGCGATGATCTGATGTACGTCTTCCACGACACCAGGAATTGTCTGGTGCTCGTGCACGACGCCGTCGATACGAAAACCCCAGACCGCAGATCCGCGCAGCGACGATAGCAGCATGCGGCGCATCGCGTTGCCGAGTGTGTAACCGAAGCCGCGCTCGAGCGGCTGCAGCCGGAACTCGGCGACGTTCGGTGTGTCCTCGCGCTTGGTGGACTCAACTAGCTGCGGGCGTACGAGCCCGCGAAGATCGATTGCGTTAGCCATGGTGTTTTATCTGATTCAACCGTTACCCCGCCCCTAACGCGTGGTAAGTCGGTACGAAGGTTAGGGCCTCGTTTACTGCGGTACTGCATTCATGCGACAAGGGCCGGCACGGGAGCCGGCCCCTGCTACTGCTGTGCGTTACTTGGAGTAGAGCTCGACGACCAGCTGTTCCTGAGCGGCGATGGGAATGTTCGGGCGCGTTGGGCGCTCGAGCATGCGGCCACTGAACGACTCCTTGTCCACGGCGATCCACGACAGCGGTGCGCCGCGCGAAGCCTGATCCATGGAGACGATGATGGAAACCTGCTCGCGCGACTTGGCGCGGACACGGACTTCCTGCCCGGGCTGCACGAGGAAGCTGGGGATGTCCACCGACTTGCCGTTCACCTCGACGTGACGGTGACGGACGAGCTGGCGAGCAGCCTTGCGGCTCTGCGCGAAGCCCATGCGGTAGATGATGTTGTCCAGTCTGCTCTCGAGTGCGGCGAGCAGATTGTGACCCGTGACACCCGGCAGAGTGGTAACACGCTCGAAGGTGTTACGGAACTGCTTCTCGCTAACGCCATAGATGCGCTTGATCTTCTGCTTCTCGCGGAGCTGCTTGGAGTACTCCGACACCTTGCGGCGACGGGCAACGCTCGCACCGTGCTGTCCCGGCGGCGTCGGACGACGCTCCACGGGGCACTTCTCGGTGAAGCACTTGGTGCCCTTGAGGAAGAGCTTGGTCCCCTCGCGGCGGCACTGACGGCAGCTTGGTCCTGTGTAGCGCATGTACTAAACCCTCCGCCGCTTGGGCGGACGGCAACCATTGTGTGGAATCGGCGTTACGTCGCGGATGGACTTGACCTGGAGTCCGGCCGTGGCGAGCGCCTGGATGGCGGACTCGCGACCCGAGCCGGGTCCCTGCACGCGGACGTTGACGCGGCGAACGCCAGCCGAGAAGGCCTCGCGTCCAGCCTGCTCGCCCGCGACGGTCGCGGCAAACGGGGTGGACTTCTTGGAGCCCTTGAAGCCAGCCTTGCCCGATGAGCTCCAGGAGATCGTGTTTCCACGATTGTCCGTTATGGTGATCGTCGTGTTGTTGAACGTCGCGGAGACGTGAGCGAGGCCTTCGGCCTCGACGATCTTCTTGGTCTTCTTTGCAGTTGCCATGAGTTACTTCGTAACCTTCTTCTTGCCGGCGATCGCGCGGCGCGGCCCCTTCTTGGTGCGGGCGTTTGTATGCGTGCGTTGTCCACGGACCGGAAGACCGCGGCGGTGACGCGTGCCGCGGTACGAGCCGATGTCCATGAGACGCTTGATGTTCATCGCGACTTCGGTCCGGAGAGCGCCTTCGACCTTGAGGTCGCGCTCGATGGCCTGACGAAGCTTGTTGGTGTCGACATCGCTCAGGTCACGCACGCGTTGTGCGGCGTTCACCCCCGTTGATTCGAGGATGGCCTGAGCGGTCTTGCGACCGATGCCGAAGATATAGGTAAGCCCGATCTCGAGCTTCTTGTCGCGCGGAAGATCCACGCCCGCAATACGAGCCATTAATTAACCCTGACGCTGCTTGTGCTTGGGATTGCGGCTGCAGATGATCCTTATCACGCCCTGGCGCTTGATCACCTTGCAATGCTCGCAAATCGGCTTGACGCTGCTACGTACTTTCACAACTGCTCCGAATTTTGGGTCAGCCTTTGAAAATAGTCCCGTCAGACCAGAGACGCAACCGCCTCGTCCATGGCTTTTTCCGGGTCCGTCGCGGAGGTGACTGTCCGGCCGAGCACTATGTAAGAGGCTCCGGCGGTGGCGGCCTCCGCCGGCGTCACCACCCGACTCTGGTCGTCGTGGTCTCCGCCCGGGAGCCGAACCCCCGGAACCAGCAGCTTGAGGGCGGAGCCGAATCGGTCCCGCAGAACCGGCGCTTCCAGCCCGCTGCAGACGACTCCCGCCGCACCCGAATTACGGGCGAGCACCGCCAGTCGCTCCACGTCCCCGGAGAGGTCCTCCCCACGGGCTTCCCCGCCCCAAATCTGGGCCAGGTCGGACCCTGAAAGGGAGGTCAGAACAGTCACCGCGAATACCTCGCATTCGGATCCGGCGTTCTCCACCGCTGCCCGGATCATTCGCTCGCCACCGCTGGCGTGGACGGTGACGATCGAAGCGCCTAGGTCGGCGGCTGCGGCCACCGCCTTCTCCACCGTGTTGGGGATGTCGTGGAATTTGAGGTCCAGAAACACCTTCTTGCCTCGCGCCACGAGCTGGCTCACGATCGTCGGCCCCGCCACGGTAAAGAGCTCGCTCCCCACCTTGTAGAAGTCGCACCGGCCGCTCAGCAGGTCCACCATCTGCATCGCGGCGTCGGGCATCCAGAAATCGAGCGCGACGATCGGGGTTGCGCGGCGAGGGCGGTCGATGGGGTTCGTCATGCAGGCCACTCCAGGGTTCCCACGAGGCTTTGGACCGAAAGCACTCCGTGCTTCGCGCACCAACTCTTCATATCCCGCACAATACGCTCGGCCGTGCGCGGGTCGCGCATGTTCGCCGTTCCCACGGCTACGAGCGACGCGCCGGCAATAATGTATTGCAGAGCATCCACCGCAGACGTCACTCCCCCGACACCCATGATTGGAAGGGACACGGCCCGACGCACGCGATGCGTTGCCAGAACTCCAACAGGAAGCAATCCGGGACCGCTGGCGCCGCCGCTACCGAAGCCGATACGCGGACGGCGAGCCTCGATGTCGATCACCAGCCCCGGCAGTGTGTTCACGACCGTGATACCGTCGGCTCCGGATACCGCAGCCGCCGCCGCAACCTCGCCGATGTTCGCAAGCACGGGCGACAGCTTGACGAAGAGAGGGCGGCGCGTCACGGCGCGCGAGCTCGACACCACCGCAGCAAGCGAGTCTGCGTTGGCGCAGAACTCGATACCGCCGGCGCGAACATTTGGGCAGCTCACGTTGAGCTCGAATGCGCTTACCACGTCGCAATCGTCGAGGCTGCGAATGACTTCCGCGAAATCTTCGGTACGGCTTCCGACGACGTTCACCACCACTCGCGCGCGCGTCACGTTCGACGCGAGCCACGGAAGGTCATCACGCCTCACTGCCGCGACGCCGGGATTGGCGAGACCGACGGCATTGAGCATACCGCCCGCGAACTCCGCCACACGCGGAGCCGCGTTGCCATGCCGCGGCTCCACGCTCACCGCCTTGGTGATGATCGCGCCTAGAGCGTCGAGATCAACGACACCGGAAATCGCGCGGCCGAATGCGGCGGTTCCAGAGGCGAGCACTATCGGATTTTGAAAGTGAATTCCCGCGGCGGAGACTCTGAGGTCCGTCATCGGGATGCGCCGGCGGCGCCGCCGCCGATGCGCGCGTCGTAACGATCCATGTACGACAGTATGGACTTCGCAATCGAGCGCGCGATCCTGCGCTCGTTGTCGGGATCGCTGACGTAGGCCGCTTCCTCCCGGTTGGTGCCGAATCCGATCTCGACCAGCACCGCCGGCATGAACGCGCCTCTGAGCACCGCGAAGTTGGCCTGCTGCACCCCGCGGTCCGGGCCCGGGTGGAAGGTTCTGAAACCGGACTCGATCTGACCAGCGAGATCGGCGCTCTCGCGAAGATGCTCGTTCTGCGCCATGTCGTTGATGATGAAGTTGAGCGGATCGCCCTTCTTCGCGCTCGCGTCGCCTGTCTCGAAGCGAACAGCTTCATTTTCCATTCGCTCCACGCGTTTTGCATCCTCGGTCTTCGCTTCGGCCAGGAAATAGGTCTCGTATCCGCGATCGCGAGCACCGGCCGATCCGCGCTGCCCCGTTGCGTTGACGTGAATGGACACGAAGATGTCGCCATGCGCCTTGTTTGCGATGGGCCCGCGATCATAGAGGCCGATCAGCGTGTCAGTCGTACGCGTGAGCAGCACATCAGCGCCGTTCTCGCGCAGCGCCGCGGCGACCAGCCTGGAGACCGCCAGTGTGATGTTCTTCTCCACGATCTGGGGACCGCCGCCGATGGGTCCGTGCATTCCCGGGTCCACGCCACCGTGCCCAGCATCCACAACTATCAGACGATGCCCCGGGCGCTTGACACCGGTAAGAGCGATGCCGGCCACACGCTCGACCGCGCGCGCCTCGCCCATGTCGCGCGCGGATGTGCCGATAGAGGGCGAGTCTGGCCGTGATTCTGGCCGTGATTCTGGCCGTGAGTCTGGCCGCGCGGCTGGCGTATCAGCCGCCGTGACACGGCGTGCCGACGAGTCGAAGACACGCACTTCCCTCGCATCGGGATCGTACATGTAGCCGGAGAAGAACCGGGGGACCAGCTGCGTCACCACGTAATACGGCAGGTACACGCTGGAGCCAACCACTCGCGGCGGCGCCGGCATCGGCACGATCGTGGAATCGTCGCCTGCGAAAGGCACAGCGTCGGTGAAGCTGATGTGCGAGTCGCCGATCGTGAGCGAATAGTGACTCGGCGACGTGGACCTGAACGTGCCTCCGAGCGCACTCGCCAGCCTGTCGGCTGAGACCATGACAACGCCGTCCATTCGCGACAGCTGCAACGTGGTGGTGTGCGAGCGCGCCCGGACGACGACCGATTCAGCGGCGACCCGAGCCGGCTGCGGCGTTGGACGCGCGCCGTGGGCGGTTGCGACTGATGCCTGCAGGAGCAGCGTGATGCCCGCGAGTATCACGATTGCTCCGTCAACGACGCCTCATCGCGCGGGCCATGTCGCGCTCATCGTCGCGCTTGCGCGCATCTTCCCGCTGGTCGTGCAGCTTCTTTCCCTTGCCGAGCGCGAGCGCGACTTTCGCGCGGCCGCCCTTGAAGTACAGTTCCAGAGCCACGAGGGTGAGCCCCTTCCGTTCGACGGCGCCGATCATCTTCCGGATCTCCTTGCGGTGCAGCAGGAGCTTGCGCGTGCGTGTGGGCTCGTGATTCACGTAGCCGCCGCGCTCGTACGGAGAAATGTGAAGATTGAGAAGATAGACTTCGCCATCCCGGACTATGCCATAGGCATCGGAGATGTTGGCCCTGCCGTCACGCAGCGACTTTACCTCGGTGCCGGTGAGCGCGATTCCCGCTTCCCAGGTCTCGAGTAGAGTGTAGTCGTGCGACGCCCTGCGGTTCTTCGCAATAGACTGGCGCGCCGGCGCTGCGGTAACGTCGGGCATGGGAGGCAAGTTAGGCGTGTGGCACGGCGTTGCGCCACCCCGGGCGCGCGGCTATGTTGAGAGGCTTCCGGTGAGCGCTGCACGGCTCTTCGGATTCTGCGCCTGTCGCGATGGTTTGCAAATGACAGGCTGCACCTGGCGGCTCCCAGCTGCTTCGCTCGGGTGGTGAAACTGGTATACACGCAGCGCTCAGAACGCTGTGGCCGAAAGGCCGTGCGGGTTCGAGTCCCGCCCCGAGCATGCAGCGCCGTCTCAAGGAACGCCGGCTTACGCAGCGCCGGCTTACGCAGCGCCGACTTAAGCAGCGCCGTACCAGCCAGCGCCGTGAGGCGAGGCGCCGCCCCCGACCGGCTAGACGGTTTCCAGGACCGGAAGGCCGACCCGTTCCCGAACCGCTGGCTCGTCTTCAAGAAGATCCGAAAGGCGGACGCTCTCCAGCACGTTGTCGATCTTCTGCTGCAGCATGACCCAGATGGGCCTGATGCTGCAGTTATGTGATGCGGCGCAGCGCGCTTCCTCGACCGGATGGCTCACGCAGTGAAGATCGAACGTCTCCAGCTCGGACGCGTGGATGACGTCGCGGATGGTGATCTCGACCGATGGCCTGGCGAGCATGTAGCCTCCGCGCGCGCCTCGAACGCTCCTTATCACATCCGCACGACGGAGCCGGAGCAGGATCTGCTCGACGTAGTCTGCAGGCAGGCGCTCCTTCGCAGCTATCTCACGCCCGGTGACCGGGCCTTCGTCGGCCCGGCGTGCAAGGTGCAACGCGCAGATGACGCCATACTCGGCCCACGTGGTGATCCGCATCCATAGAGGATACCGGCGCGGAGGACATGGAGCAAGGGCGGTGGCCGTTGGTGCTTCGCGTGATTCGTGTTGAAACGCTCCCGCCGGAGCTATGCGGCGATCAGCGCGGTCGCGGCGCCGCTCCCACATAGGAAACGATTGCGGCCACCATGGCTGAATCGAGCGGCGCTGCCGGATCGGTGTACACGGAGCCGAACTGCGCCGCAGGGTCCTGCGGACCGTCCTTGAGAACGTGGGTCATCCCATCCAGCAGAAGCAGCTTGGCGCCAGGCACAGAGCCAAGCAGCTTGCCGTCGGCGACAGTCGTCTGCAGATCGTGCGTCCCCTGAATTACGAGTGAGGCGAATCGAAATTCGCGCAATTCGGCCACGGGATCGTATCTGAACCACGAGATGAGATACGGCTGTACGCTTGGACGAAAGAGCGCCGCGAGCGCCGCAGGAGGATCACTCACTGTTCTGCCTGCTTCGAGGCTGTCGAGCACGCGCCCGTACATCTCGACTGGGACGCCGCGCGCGGCAAGCTGCTCGCGGATCACGACGCTCGCAGGCCGTCCCGCGCCTTCGAGGGATACGAATCCGTCTGCTCGCTCCCTCGCGGCCGCGACCATGCCGATGAGCGAGCCCTCACTGTGACCGACTACGATGAGCTTTGAGAATCTCGGATCCGCGCGGAGCTTCCGAATCCACGCCGCCGCATCGTCGATGCCGGTATCGAAACGGTAATCGCTTTCGTTATGGCCTTGCATCGCGTCGACGCTACCCGCGATGCCGCGCTTGTCGTATCGTACTGATGCGATCCCCCTCGACGCGAGCGCAGACGCGAGCAGCCGGTACGCGTCCGTGTGGAGTGATTTTCCAGGCGCTACCGGAACTGGCGAGTTTCCATCTCTGTCCGTCGGACCGGAGCCGGGTACGATGAGGATGACCGGGTGCTTTCCCGCTCCGGGCGGCACCAGTTCTGTGCCGTTGATATTGCCCGTAGCTGTGCTGAGCACTACGGGCCGGGACGCGGCCGAGTCACCGGCCGCAGTCGCCATGGTGGCGATGCACGCCGCCGCAACTATCGTAAACATTGATTATCTCCTACAGTCACATAAGATCAGTGCGACCCTGGCACGCCAATCTCCGTCATCTTGGCGAGGTCCAGAACATCGTCTATCTCTGCATCGGAAAGCACATGCTCGCGTTTTACCAGGTCACGGATGAGCACGCCTTCCTTGACGGAGCGCTTGCTTATGTCGGCTGCCTTGGCGTAGCCGATCTGCGGGGCGAGCGCAGTAGCGAGCGCCGCGGAGCGCTCAACCCAGTACGCGCACTGTTCCGCGTTCGCCTCAATCCCCGTCACGCACTTCTCCGCGAGCGTGCGCGAGGCCGTACCGAGTATGTGCTCCGCGAGCAGAACGTTGTACGCGATAACCGGCATCATGACGTTCAGTTCCAGCTGTCCGTGTTCCGTCGCTGCAGCGACGCAGGCATCAAGGCCGATCACCTGAAAGCAGACCTGGTTCACCATTTCGGCGATGGACGGATTGATCTTTCCGGGCATGATGGACGATCCCGGCTGAACAGCCGGAAGAGTTATCTCGTCGAGGCCTGTACGTGGGCCGCTCACCATCAGCCGGAGATCGCTCGCGATCTTGCTCAGGTCGAGCGCGAGCACTTTCATGGCGGCGCTGAACGCGGCCGCGTCGCCCATGCTCTGCATGAGCTGAATCCTGTCCGCGCCGACCCTAAGATCGCCGCCCATGCTCTCGTTCAGGTACTTCACCATTAATGCCGGGTACTGCGGCTCGACGTTCACCCCTGTACCGACGGCACTTCCGCCAATGCCGAGGTCACGCAGGTAGTCAGCCGCTTCGTTCACACGCCTGAGATTTCGCTCGAGCGTCCCCGCGTAAGCTGTGAATTCCTGACCCAAGCGGATCGGCATCGCGTCCTGAAGATGCGTGCGGCCGGCCTTCACAATTCCGTCGAACTCCCTTCCCTTTTCCGCCAGCGCGGCGATCAACGCGCGGAGGCTGTCCGCGAGCTTCGGCAGCTCCGCAATACACGCGATCCTTATAGCGGTAGGAATGACGTCATTGGTGGACTGCGCCATGTTGACGTGGTCGTTCGGATGCACGGGCGAGTACTTGCCTCGCTCGCTGCCCAGCATTTCGTTGGCGCGATTGGCGAGGACCTCGTTGATGTTCATGTTGTGCGATGTGCCCGCACCGGCCTGATAAACGTCCACCACGAACTGGTCGCGCCACTTGCCGCCGAGCACCTCGTCAGCAGCCGATACGATCGCATCGGCGAGACGTGGCTCCAGGCGTCCCGTTTCCTTGTGGGTGAGCGCCGCTGCGCGCTTTATACGCACCACCGCATCGACGAACGCCGGCAGCGGGCGGATCCCGCTTATGGGAAAGTTCTGCACCGCACGCAGCGTCTGCACGCCATACAGCGCGTCGGACGGGACGGCGAGCTCGCCAAGGGGATCCTTCTCAGTTCGCGTTGCGTTTGACATTTGCGATTCCGTTCAGAAATGGGTTGCTCGCAAGCTCCTCGCCCACCGTGGTGGGTTCGCCGTGGCCAGGGTACACCACGGTGTCTAGCGGAAGGGTCGCAAGCTGCGAGAGCGTTTCCTGCATGTGCGCCGGGTCCGCGAGCGGCAGGTCGGTGCGCCCGATGGAGCCGGCAAAAAGCACGTCGCCACCAATCAGTACGCCGTTGCCGTAATACATCACGTGACCGGGGCTGTGACCTGGCGAATGTATCACGCTGAATTCCAGGTTGCCCACGCGTGCCACATCGCCGTGCGCAAACTCCGCGTCGGGAGCGTCCGGCTGCTCGAACGGCACACCGTACTGGTCCGCGAAGAACGATGCCGATGCGTACACTGCCTGGTCGAGCGCATGAAGATGTACGGGGATGGGGCCATACTTCCGCCGGAGCGCGGATATCGCGCCGATGTGATCGAGATGCGCGTGGGTGAGCCAGATTGCGCGTAGCGCGGCGCCCGTGGAAGCGATCATCGCGATGATGTCGCCGCCCTCATCACCAGGGTCCACGACGGCGCACTCGCCGGCCATGTCATCGACCACGAGATAAGTGTTCTCCCGAAACGGACCGACCGTGCGCGACAGTATTCTCACACTGCGTACCCACCCGTTGCGACGATGCGGCCTACCGTTGAATCGCGCATCGATGCCAGATACTTCTCGGCAGCGATCGCTGCGGTAGTACCATCACCAGCTGCCGTCGTCACCTGCCGTGTGAGCTGAGCGCGTACGTCGCCGGCCGCGAACAGACCATCGATCGATGTTTCCATGTTCGTATCAGTCAGCAGATATCCCATCTCGTCATGATCGACGTGACCATCTATGATGCCGGTATTGGGCCGGAATCCCACGAATACGAACATCGCGGTGGCCGCGAGATCGGACGTCGCGCCCGTCTTGAGGTTCTTGAGCTTGAGATTGTGCACGAAGCCCTGTTCGTCGGCTTCCACCCGCTCTACGAGCGTATCCCAGATGACTTCGATTTTGGGATTCTCGAGCAGCCGCTTCTGCAGAATCTTGGAAGCACGCAATTCGTCGCGGCGGTGAATGAGATACACCTTCTCGCCGTAACGCGTTAGAAAATCACTCTCCTCGACCGCTGCGTCGCCGCCGCCGACTACGGCGATGGTGTGGCCCTTGAAGAACGCGCCGTCGCAGATGGCGCAGTACGATACGCCCTTCCCCGCGTACTCGGCCTCACCTGGAATTCCGAGCTTGATCGGAGTGCCGCCGGCGGTAACGATCGCGGTCGGAGCATGATAAAGATCTCCCGAATCCGTCTCCACCTCGAATCTGCCGTCGGCCAGCTTACGCACAGCGGTGACAAGTCCCTGGCGGAATTCGGCGCCGAACTTCTTGGCGTGACTTTCGAAACGCTGCGCAAGGTCCCAGCCCTCGATGTGCTCGAAGCCGGGATAATCCTCGATCGCCTCGGTGTTCAGCAGCTCGCCGCCTGAAGCACCGCGCTCCAGCACAACTGTCTTGAGCATGGCTCGTCCGGCATACATTCCCGCCGTCATTCCGGCGGGACCCGCGCCGACGATTATCACGTCGTAGTCGAAAGTCTGGGACATGGATATCTAGTGAGTGGCCGCGCCGACGTGCAGGACGTTGAATGCGCCGTGGCAGTGGGAGACGGTCCCCACCAGCACGCTCGCGGCCGACGCCATGGCGACTTGCTGGATCAGGCGGTCGGCTGCGACCACGTCCCGCGTTTCGAACATTCCTACGCCGAAGGCCCGGTGGGTACAGTGAAATATAACGGGCCCCCGGAGCGGCTCGGAGCTGCCCGCAGAGCGTACGACGAGCTCCGCGGCCGCCTCCGGCATGGTCCAGCTGCGTTCGCCTCCGGTGTGCGGACAGAGCCGCGGCTCGACGCAGTTGATGGGACAGGTCCACGTTGCGTAGCTCGCGTAGAACGTCCCGTCGGGCGCCGCACTCCGCCACGGTGTCGCAGGCTCGAGCGTGAGCGCGCGGGTCTCCACGATGCGTCCGGGCCAGCGACTGCGCGCACGGTCCCTCAACCACTCGTACATGAGGTGAGGCATGAGCGGCGACGGCACGATGGCGTCGCGCGTATCCGCAGCTGAGTCCGCGAGATACTCTCCAAAGTACGCATCCCACTCGGCCACTACGACCTCGGCCGTCGTTGTCTCGCGCGCCACCGCGCAGTCGCTGGACCTGTCGATCACGCGTATCCGCTCGTATCGCAGGGCGTCCGCCGACTGCGCTCGCTCCAGTTGCCGAACATAGTAGGAGCCATAACAGCCACCGCCCACAACTATGATCGTGCCGTATTCGCGCCTGTCAGGCGCGGACATGACGACCACCGTCCACGATGAGCGTTTCGCCCGTTACGTACTCCGATCGCAGCAGGTACAGAACCGCATCGACGACATCCTTCACGGTGCCAAGGCGGCGCAACGGTGTGGTGGCCGCGAAGTGTGCCCGCGTTTCGTCCGACCAGTTGTCCGGGAGCAGCACTGCGCCGGGAGCGATAGCGTTCACGCGCACCTCGGGTGCGAGCCGCCGAGCGAGCGCGCGAGTGAGCTGCACCACGCCCGCCTTCGATATGCCGTGCGGTATGTACTCTGGCCAGGTCTCGAACGCGGCGAGATCGGCCATGTTCACTATGCAACCATGCACCGCGCGCAGCCACGGAGCGGCTGCCTGGCTCAGAAAGAACGGCGCACGGAGATTGAGCGCGAATATCGCATCCCAGTCAGCGACATCCACTTCGGCGAAAGGGGTGCGCTGCATCGTCGCCGCGGAGTTGATCAATACATCGATTCCCCCAAACTCGCTGGCGACGGACGCGACGAGTGGCGCAACCGAGTCCGGCTGTGCGAGATCGGCCTGGAATGCGCGACAATCGTGACCGCGCGCCGTCAACTCGTCAATGAGCGCCGCGGCCTGGACCGACGATGAGTTGTAATGAATCGCGACGCGCATTCCTTCCTGTGCCAGCGCGGCGCTGACGGCGCCGCCCACGCGGTGCGCACCGCCCGTAACAAGTGCAACTCGTCCGCCTAGCTCCATCGCTGGATCAGGCGACGCGCGTTGCGATCCGCGCGTCCTGAAGGTCGAGCCACGCCGCCGGAACGTGCATGTTGCCCAGTATGCGGTAGCCCTCGGTTGCGCCGTGCCAGTCGGACCCTCCGCTCGGAACCAGGTCGAAATCAGCAGCAAGCTTTCCGAGCCTGACAACGTCCGCGGGCGTGTGACCGGGGTGTCGCACCTCAAGGCCGTCCAATCCGTGCGAGGCGATGCGAGCCAGCCGCTCGCGCGTTCCGTCGCGGCCCGGATGCGCCCAGACGGCGAGTGCACCAGCGGAGTGCGCGAGACCGATTGCGTCGGCGATCTCCAGCCGCGGCTTCGGCACGTACGCCGGCCGGCCGGCGCCAAGAAAGCGGTCGAACGCCTCGCGGTGATCCGCTGCGTGACCGGCACGAATCAGCACGCGCGCAATGTGAGGGCGTCCGAGCGCCGCGCCGGCGGCCTCCGCGAGAACCTCGCCCAGGTCCACCGGTGCGCCAGCCTGCGAGAGGCGCTCCACGATCGCGTGGCCGCGCTCGACCCGCTCGCGCTGAAAGCCGTCGAGGCTCGGACGAATGGCGCCGGCGTCGCTGATGTGCAGAGCGAGCAGGTGGATCTCGAAATCGCCGTCGTACGCGCTCAATTCACAACCACGTACCACGCGTATTCCGAAACTCACTCCTGCCGCAACCGCCTCGTCGTTGCCGGCGATGGTGTCGTGATCCGTAATGGCAATTGCGCGGAGACCGACACGCCTTGCAGCCTCGACGAGATCCGCCGGCGAAACGGCGCCGTCGGATGCAGTCGAGTGCGCGTGCAGATCGACCTGGGGCTCGTCGCCAGTCGCTGCACGGCTATCGATCATCGGGAGTAGAACGCTTCCGGCGACGTAGCGCCCGGCTGCGACTGCGAGAGGAGGCGGCGAAGCTCGTCGTCCGAGAGAGCGGCGAAGGACTGCTCGCGCCAGCGCGCACCAACGGGCGAATACCGAACGACCCGTGTCTCACGATTGGAAACCTCGCCACGCGTGAAGATCAGCGCGAACTCATCCTTGGTATTGGCAGTGAGATGACCGGACGGCTGGACACTCCAGACAACGTCACCGACAGTAACTGTGCGAAATGGCATCTACAGCTCCACTCTCTGGTAAATGCGCAGCGGGCCCGACCCGGGCTCCGGCGCCGTGGCGACGGCTTCCGCGAGAGTGGCGGGGTCATCTGCCATGGTGAACTCAACGAACGCGTTGCGCAGTCCCGGATCCTCGAAGACCCAGAAGCGGCAGTTCAACCGCTCATAGTGCGCGGCACGCTCCGCGTTGCGCTCGAGATAACGCGCACGCTCACTCGGCGGGATCGTGGTCCGCTGAATGGTGAGCGATTGCAACGTCTTCACATGACTCCGTTCTCTGGGAATGTTTCGATGTTCCGCTTGATCTGGGCCAGAAACTGATCGGCCACCGCACCGTCGATCACGCGATGATCGAAGGAGATCGAGAAGTACGCGCACGTGCGAATCGCGATCGTGTCCTCGCCATCCGCGCCCGTCATCACCTTCGCGCGTTTCTCAATGGCTCCGACGCCCATGATCGCGACCTGCGGCTGACTGATGATCGGCGTCCCCATGAGCGAGCCGAAGCCGCCCGGGTTGGTAATGGTAAACGTCCCTTCCTGCACTTCCTGAGGTGACAACTTCTTGGATCGCGCGCGATTCGCGAGGTCGTTCAGTGAACGCGTCAGTCCGGTGAGCGACAGGCCGTCAGCGTTGCGAATCACGGGCACGATCAATCCCCAGTCCAGCGCGACTGCAACGCCGATGTTGATGGAGCGGCGGTAGATCACGTTCGCTCCCGCAACGGACGAGTTCATGATCGGGTACTGCTTGATGGCGTCCACGGTTGCCTTGATGATGAACGGCATGTACGACAGCTTTTCGCCCGTCACGTTCTCGAACTCGCGGCGCTTCGCCGCGCGTATCTTCGCGACTCTCGTGAAGTCCATCTCCATGAAGGACGTGACGTGCGCGGACGTTCGACGTGACGCGACCATGTGATCGCTGATGAGCGCGCGCATCTTCGACATGGTCTCGACGCGGTCACCAGGCCACGGCTCCGGAAGCGGGCCGTGAAAGTCCGTGCCGCCGGGCGCATGCATGGATGCTGCAGCTGCGCCGGATCCGCCAGACGCGAGGTGGTCCAGCAGGTCGCGCTTGGTCACACGACCGGCGATCCCGCTCCCACTCAGTCCCGAAATGTCGAGGCCGTGCTCCGCGGCCATCTTGCGCACCAGCGGTGACGACTTTGACCGCAGACGGCCCTCGAGCGTATCCGCCGCGCCGCTGCCGTTGCCATTGGCGCTACTCATCTGCGGGGCGCCAGGTGCACCTGCCACCGCGACTGCCCCGGATGGACTCGCCGACGCCGCAGCAGTGGCAGCTTGCGGTGCTGGGACCAAAGCAGGGGACGAAGCGGGCGTCGAAGCGGGCGTCGAAGCGGGCGTCGAAGCGGGCGTCGAAGCGGGCGTCGAAGCGGGCGTCGAAGCGCGCGTCGCGGCCGGAGACATTGGAGACGTTGGAGACGTTAGAGACGTCAACGCCGCCGTCGATGCCGCACCGGTCTCGATGCGCGCAACCAGAGTCTGCACGGCGACGGTTGTTCCTTCCAGCACAAGAATCTCGGCGAGAGTACCGGCGGTTGGCGATGGTATCTCGGCATCCACCTTGTCGGTGGATATCTCGAAGATGGGCTCGTCGCGCTTCACCTTGTCACCCACTTTCTTTAGCCACTTGGAAAGCGTGCCTTCCGCGATCGACTCGCCCATCTGTGGCATCGTCACGTCTATACGCGCCATCTATGACCTCCGACTTTTCAGTCTCATGATCGACACAAGCGGAAGTATCAAGACTCCCGCAACCATTCCAACGAGCGCGTACTCGCCCCAGTTACATGCCGGAATTCCCTCGGGCGGCTGGCAGCCGCGCGCGGACCCGACGAACTTCGCGACCAGGACTGCAATCATTCCACCGCCGAAGAATCCAGCGATGGCGGAGAAACACCCCGCACCCAAGTAAGCCCCTGTACCGGCCGATGCAGGTTCTTGCGTGGGCTCGTCCATCAGTAAGCTACAATGCGACGCAGCGCGCGCACTATGTCCGAAGTCTGGGGCAGGACGTAATCCTCCAGCGGCGGGGAGTACGGCAGCGGGACGTCGGCGGCGGTCACCCTCAGAACCGGAGCGTCCAGCCACTCGAAGCAGGTTTCGTTGATCCGGGCGGTAATCTCGCCGGCAACGCCGCCCGTTCGGGTGTCCTCGTGCACGATCAGAACTCTGTTCGTCTTCCGCACCGTCGCCACGATCGCCTCATCGTCTAGTGGAAGCAGCGTCCGTAGATCGATGACCTCAACGGAAACACCATCTTCCGACTGCATGATCTCAGCCGCCTCGAGCGCCTTCCAGACCGTGGCCGAGTAGGTGATGATGGAGACGTCCGCACCTTCGCGGGCCGTGCGCGCCTTGCCGATGGGGACAACATGGTCACCGGGCGGCATCTCTTCCTTGATGCGTCGGTAGAGATACTTGTGTTCGAAGAACAGGACGCAGTCGTCGTCGCGAATCGCCGCCTTGAGCAATCCCTTGGCGTCGGAAGCGGTGGCCGGGCTCACGATCTTGAGACCAGGCGTGTGGAAGAATGCCGCTTCCGGATTCTGGGAGTGAAACGGACCTCCCCGGACGTAACCGCCACTCGGCCCGCGGACCACCATCGGACAGCCAAGTCCGATGCGGTACCGCGCCGTTGCGACGTAGTTGGTAAGCATGTCGTACGCGTTCGAGACGAAGTCCATGAACTGCATCTCGGCGACGGGACGCATTCCCATGTGAGCGGCGCCGGCCGCGGCGCCGACGATGGCGACTTCCGAAATGGGCGTGTCGATCACGCGCGCCGCGCCGAATTTCGCCAGCAGGCCGTCCGTGACCTTGAAGGCGCCGCCATACGCACCGATGTCCTCGCCCAGACAGAAGACGCTGGGGTCGCGCTCCATCTCCTCGAACAGCGCCTGCCGGATTCCTTCGAGATACGTTACTTCAGGCATCGTACGTACCCCAACCCGAAGCACGCTCGTGGCTGTCGACGGCGCTGCCAACGTCCTGCCGGAACCAGAGCGGCTCGACGCTTTCCGTTCCAGCGTACACGCCCCGCAGCGCTTCCAGCGGTTCGGGCATCGGTGACGCATCCGCTGCATCGGTGGCGGCATTGATCTCATCTTCGATTCGTCGATCGATAGCGCGCAGCTCAGCGGCCTTCACCTTCTGGGAGACGAGTACTTTCTCGAATCGATCGATCGGATCGTTCTTTGAGGCCCACGTCTGAATCTCGCCTTCCGGGACATACGACTGATTGTCGTGCTCTGCGTGCCCCTTTCGGCGGTATGTCACGAGCTCGATGAGCGTCACGCCCTCACCACGCCGCGCGCGATCCACGGCGCGCTTGGTCACCTCGTATACTGCGAGCACGTCATTGCCGTCAGCACGCTCGCCCGGAATGCCATAGCCCGGCGCCTTGTCGATGAACGACTTGGCCGCCGTCTGCTTCGACACCGGCGTGGAATACGCATAGCCGTTGTTCTCGACCACCACCACGAGCGGGCAGCGTTGCACGGCCGCGAAGTTGATGCCTTCGTGGAACGCACCGGTGGAGGTGGCGCCGTCGCCGACGAATACGAGTCCGACCCGATCCTCGCCGCGCATCTTTGCGGCGAGTGTCACTCCGGCCATCACCGGAACCATGTCACCGAGGTGCGAGATCTGTCCGATGAAGCCGCGCTCGATCGCGCCGAAATGGATGTTGAGCTCCTTGCCCTTTGTGGGCGAGTCACCCTTGGCCATGTACTGGCGGATCACTTCGGTTGGCTCAGCGCCCCGCACCAGCATTGCGCCGAGATTGCGAAGGAGTGGCGAGAGGATATCGCCCTTCGATTTGTCGAGTGCGTAGGCCGCGCCGACGGCATCGGCCTCCTGGCCGAGCGACCGGAAGAGCCCGCCGATGACCTTTGTCTGGCGGTAGAGATTGACTAGGCGCTCTTCCAGCGAGCGCGTGAGCCGCATGTAGTAATACAGCTCGAGCTTCTGCTCGCGCGTCAACGCCATGGGGATATCTCTAGTAAGAAGCCGTCAGCTGGTACGCGGGATCTTCTGCCCGGTGCAGCTCGACGAAATACTTCTTCGCGTTGCGGTCGAGCCGGCTTTCGCCGGTCTGGTCCGTATCGATCTGGACGAAGGTGTAGTGACCGCCTTCCATACGCACGGTGAGCTTGAGCGAACCGAGCGGCCCCGCGAATTCCCGTGATCTGCGCGCGGTGGCGGTTGAATTCTGCTGAATCGACGGAAAGAAGGTGTCAGCTATGGCGAGCACCTGGTCCGGCTTCAAGTGAACTCTGAAGAAATGACGCATGGTTAGTGTTTTGTCGTATCCCGGACGGGCTGGCCGAGTGGCGGCGCCGGAAGCACCTGCTGCTGCCAGTCCTGCGTCCGCTCGAGCTTGCTTGTGGAATCTCTCCGGAACTGAAGACCCACGGCCCAGTCACCCGACACCGGAAAGCGCACGTGCGCATAGTAGGTTCCCACCTCCGGACCTTTCGCAAGACCGTCGCCGGTCTGCGCGTGCTCCTGGCTGGTTGCGAATACGCGACCCTGGCCGGTCTGGATTGGCTGCCCGGTTTCCTTGTCCGACACCACGACTTTGAAGACCGTGATGTCGTCCGAGATGGGTGGAGCGGGCTGTACGCTGATGCGAAACGCCATGTCGTCCGTCCACTGCCGGATCTCCGACGCGCGGTCGTTGTTGCCACCGCACGACGAGAGAGCAACGGTTGCGAGGCCGACGAAGGTGAGCCACACCGGCGTGGTACGTCTCATTACGCGTAGTACTCCAGGCCGAGATGGGTTATCTGATCCTCGCCCATCATGTGCCTGAGGGTGTTCTTCATCTTGGTCTGCTGAATGAACAGGTCGTGCTCCGGCTGCAAGCCGGGCGCGGTCATGGGGCTCTTGTAGAAGAACGACAGCCATTCCTGGATGCCCTTCATGCCGGCGCGATGCGCGAGATCACTGAACAACGCAAGATCCAGCACCAGTGGCGCTGCGAGAATCGAATCGCGGCACAGGAAGTTGATCTTGATCTGCATGGGATAATTCATCCATCCGAAGATGTCGATGCTGTCCCAGCCTTCCTTGTTGTCGCCACGCGGCGGGTAGTAGTTGATCCGCACGACGTGCGAGAAATCCTTGTACAGGTCCGGATACTTGTCGGGCTGCAGGATTGTGTGCAGAACGGAGAGCTTGGATTCCTCCTTCGTCTTGAACGACTGGGGATCGTCCAGCACTTCACCGTCGCGATTGCCGAGTATGTTCGTGGAATACCAGCCGGCGAGGCCGAGCATGCGTGCCTTGAGACCGGGCGCTATTACTGTCTTGATCCAGGTCTGGCCCGTCTTGAAATCCTTGCCCGAGACGGGAACGCCGCGCTCCTGCGCTAGCTGAAGCAGGGCCGGAATGTCAACCGACAGATTCGGTGCACCGTTCGCGAACGGCACGTTTTCCATGATCGCCGCATATGCGTACAACATCGACGGCGCGATGGCCTCGTCGTTGTTGTCCATCGCGCGCTCGAACTGCTCGATCGTGGCATGCTGCGGGCCGGCCTTGATGAAGATCTCGGTGGATGCGCACCACACGATGACGATGCGGTCGAGCTTGTTCTTCGACTTGAAGTCGCGGATGTCCTGGCGAAGCTGCTCGGCAAGATCGCGCTTGGTCTTGCCCGACTTGACGTTGGTGCCGTGGATTCGGGTGACATAATGATTGTCGAACACCGCCGGCATCGGCTTGATCGAGGCCAGGAAATCGGCGATGGGGGCAATGTCCTTCTCTTCCAGAACGCCAGCCTTGCGCGCCGCGGTGAGGGCGTCGTCAGGAATCGGATCCCATGCGCCAAACACGATGTCGTCGAGCTTCGCGAGCGGAACGAAATCCTTTATGAGCGGGGATCGGTTCTCGGTACGCTTGCCGAGGCGGATCGTGGCGGTCTGCGTGATGGAGCCGATCGGCTTCGCATGGCCGCGGCGAATGCTCTCGACTCCGGCGATGAACGTTGTGGCCACGGCACCCAGGCCGGGCGTGAGAATACCGAGCTTTCCGGAGGCCGGAGCGACTTTGGATGCGACGGGACTTTTAGACATTCACAAGGGGTTTCTTGGACGTTGCTCGATGGACGAAGCTGATGCGCTGGACCGCGGTAATCCATGCGGTGACCGTCAGTAGGACGATGATCCCCATGAGAATCCATCCATGCAGCGCCAGGCCGAAAAATGCCTGTGGTACGGATAATAACACGACGCGCTCGGGACGCTGCATCACTCCGACCTTGGCGTCTATCCCAAGCGCTTCCGCGCGAGCCCGTGTGTACGAGACGAGGAAGGTGCCGATGATGCCGATCAGGCAGACCACAACCATGTAAACATTGTGGTACACGACGGAAGACGCGTAGAATACCGCGAGCCCAGCAAGCACACCGCCATCGGCGACTCGATCGAGAGTGGAGTCGTAGAACGCACCAAAGACGCTCGACTGTCCCGTTCGGCGCGCGACGGTCCCGTCCAGGACGTCGAAAAGCGCCGTCAGCGCGATGATCCATCCGGCCGTCATGATATGACCGGTGGCATATACGACGGCGCCGGCGAGCGTGCAGAGCGTTCCGACGGTGGTTATAACATTCGGATTGACCCGCCGCCGAACGAGAAAATCGGCGGCAGGCTCGATCACCCGCAGGTATCCCGCTTTTATGGCTTCCCAGAGCGCCTTCATCGGCGTGGAAGCTAGCCGGAGACGGGCAGCCAGGCTAGGTGTTTCGTCGCTCGCGACCGCTACGGAACCTGCCACTGGTAAAGCCCCGACAGCATCACGTTGTCCCTGGTATACGAGCGGGAGCCATCGACGGGCGTCGCCTTGAGGCCCACGGTCGCGCCGGCTGAGACCCCCGGCACATTCATGGACTCGGTGCTGTGGGCGCCCACCTGCTTGAGGAAAATGTCACTGCCGCCATTCACGACATAGACGTTCGTAGCCTGCGACAGATTGTTGGTCACGCGAAGCGTGACCTCGCTCACTGGCTGTGGCCCTGTACGAACTTCCACCTGTCGCGGGCCGCAGGCCGTGGCGGCCACGGCGAGCGTGACCATCGCGATGATTGTCCTCATTCGGCATCCCCTGGAAAAATGATCCTGGCCGCGCCTGATCGGTCGCGCCCTTCGTGTGGCACCTAGTACAGCAGGTACCGCGCTACCCGCTGACGAAACGCATACGCCGGGCCGTAAGTCGAATCGATGACCGCATCAGGATCCGCTCCGGCAATGATCGCTCGGCGAGCACTCGGTGACCCGAACAGTCGATCGAACCGGAGGGAATCTATCTTCAACTGATCCGGGTAGGCCTGATGGATTGCGGACAGCAGCCCTGCCGTGAGCCGGCTGGTCTGCAGCTCCGCCCGCTGGGTGACTTCCACGCGCAGCCCGTGAATGAGCTGCCCGGAGTACTTGCCGTCGCCGGGCGCTACCGGGGTGAAGTCCTCGGGGATGAACCGAACGCCGCGAATCGGACGATTCTTCAGATTCGCTATGATGCGCTTTGGATCCATCCACGGCGCGCCGATGAGCTGGAAGGGGGTGGTCGCGCCCCGGCCAACGGATATGTTGGTCGCTTCGAGCGACACGAGTCCAGGATAGAGCATCACCGCCTGGAACGAGGTGAGGTTGGGCGATGGCGGTACGAATGGCAGCCCGGTTCGGTCGAACCAAAGCTCGCGAGTCCAGCGCCGCGCGGGCACGACGTGAAGGTCCGCACCAATCTTGAGCTCGGCGTTGTACATCCGCGCCAGCTCGCCTACAGTCATCGCGTGACGCAACGGTATGGGATACATGGCCCACGCGAGGCCAGGGTGACCCGGAGCGGGATCGTTGGAATTCGAGAGCGCGGAATCCAGCATCGGGCCTTCGATGAACGATCCGGTGAGCGGATTGGGCCGATCGAGCACGACGAATGGCTTGTGCATGCGTGCCGCGGCGCGCATTGCGTACACCATGAGGCCGTCGTACGTCCAGGTTCGCGAGCCTACATCCTGAAGATCGAATATCAGCACGTCGATCGAACGCAGCGACGAGTCGGGCGGTGGCTCGGTCTGCGCGCCGTAAAGCGAGATGACGGGAAGTCCGCTGACCCGGTCGACCGTGGACCCAACTCCGGTGTGATCCTCGGTCGCGCCGAGTCCATGTTCCGGGGAGAAGATCTCCACGAGATGCACCTGCGCCCCGGTGGCGCGCTTGTCCGTCCGGAGGAGGTCGATGTCGCGATGACCGTTCTCATCGACCCCTGCACGGTTGGTAATCAGGCCGACACGCTTGCCGCGAACGAGGTCGAGGCTGTCGCTGAGCAGAACGCTGATGCCCGGCCGTACGTTGGCTTCAGGCAACCCCGTGGGATCATCGATGCGGTGATAGATCACGGTACATCCCGCGGTGAGCACGAGCAGGGTCAGGATGGGCTTTTTCAGCGATCGTGGTATCACCATTGGAGTCCGTTCGTTGTGGATGATATAGTTATAATCGCAGGCACGGCGCAGGAAGTCGACCATGGCGCCGCCGGAGTCGCTACGAGGTATTCTACCCGCGAGTGCTCCGGGTGGCCCCTGACCACCGGCGATACTCGCCGGCCGGGCGGCCATGCTGGACCGACGCCCGGCGGGCGGGGGTATCCGCACTGCTGGAAAATCTCATTTTGCGCTTATATTTCCTGCATACAAGGAGTGACCCAAATGGCAGTCTCTAGCCAGCCCGAAATCAACCTCACCCTGACACCGGCAGCCGGGGTCGAGGTCCAGAAGTTCATGGACATGGAAAAGGTATCGCCCGACGACGGCGGCCTGCGCGTAAGCATTCAGCCTGGCGGCTGCAGCGGCTTCAAGTACTCCCTTCTGATCGAAGACAAGCCGGCTGAGGACGATCTGATCCTGACTCAGGAAGGGTACAGGGTTTTTGTCGATCCGTTTTCCGCCCAGTATGTGAACAACGTCACCATCGATTACGTGACCTCGATGCAGGGTTCGGGCTTCACGTTCAAGAATCCGAACGCCACCGGCGGTTGCGGCTGCGGATCATCTTTCTCGGCTTAGGCTCCAAGGCGAAGTTCTCCGAGGGCGGTGAATGAAAAACTCATTCACCGCCCTCGACCTTATTGTAGTCGTCGGGTACCTCGCGCTCACAACATTCCTGGGCCTCTATCTCGGACGCAACCAGAAGAGCGAGCGCGACTACTTCATCGCGAACCACAGCATCCCCTGGTGGGCGGTGCTCTTCTCCATCGTGGCGACGGAGACCAGCGCGCTTACGGTCATATCGATTCCCGGCCTCGCCTACATAGGGAATCTCGGCTTTCTGCAGATCGCAGCTGGCTACATCATCGGCCGCATTGTGGTGGCGTACACGTTGCTGCCCCGCTACTATGATGGCCAGCTCGTTACAGCGTACGCGCTGCTCGAACGCCGATTCGGCGTTGCGACACGCCGGTTCGCTTCAGTCGTGTTCATGTTCACGCGAGCATTCGCCGACTCGGTGCGCGTATTCGCCACGGCGATCCCCGTTGCGCTGATCCTGGAACCAGTTCTACCCGCAACGGTCGTGATGCCGACCGCGATTCTTGTGCTGGGAGCGCTCACGCTCTTCTACACCTACAACGGTGGGGTGCGTGCGGTTGTTTGGACTGATGTCATCCAGACGATAGTGTATCTGATCGGTGCCGCAGCGGCGGTCGTGATCATCGGGCACGGTGTTGCCGGCGGCTGGGGCAGCATCCTGCACACGGCTGCAGCCGCCGGAAAGCTGAAGGTCATTAATCTTTACACGGGATTCGATCAGCCGCAGACGCTCTTTGCCGGACTGCTCGGTGGTGCGTTCCTCTCGATGGCTTCTCACGGCGCGGACCAGGTAATCGTGCAGCGGCTCATGACCGCATCGTCACTGCGCGATGCAAGAAAGGCGCTGATCGGAAGTGGCTTCGCGGTATTCGTGCAGTTTGCGTTGTTCCTGGTGATCGGCGCGGGCCTCTGGGTGTACTTCGGCGCGCAGCACTTCGACTCGCCGGACAAAATCTTCCCAACGTTCATCGTCACCGCGATGCCGACGGGTTTGATGGGATTGCTCGTCGCGGCAATTCTCGCGGCCACCATGAGCGCTCACTCTGGGGCAATCAACTCGCTTGCCGCCGCAACGGTGCACGACATCTACCTGCCGCTCACGGGCCGCGCGCCGAGCGACGCCAGAACGCTTGCCGTGGCCAAGCGCGCAAGTCTTGCGTGGGGTGTGGTGCTGCTGGTGATCGCGCTGCTGTACAGGCAACAGGGAACCCCGGTGGTGGTCGTCGCTCTCTCCATCGCGTCGTTTACCTACGGCGCGCTTCTCGGCGGTTTCGCTCTCGGGCTTCTGTGGAAGCGTGCGCAACAACGCGATGCGATTACGGGGATGGCCGTGGGCATCACCGTGATGAGCGTGATCGTGTTCGCCAAGCAGCTGTCGTCGCTCTGGCCGGCGCTGGAGCCGGTGGGCCGGATCGCGTGGCCGTGGTACGTTCTGATTGGAACCATCGTCACCGTGTCCGTTGGAATGCTCACCTCGCTCTTTCCCAACCGACACGCGAGACCTCATACTGAAACTGCGCAATGAGTGATCTGGATATTGTCATAGGTGTGGATGCGGGCGGAAGCAAGACCCGCGTAATCATCGCTGGTGCCGACGGCGAGGTGCTCACCGAGGTGGTGGGTTCCCCCGCAGCGATGGCTCCCGGCAACGCCGACTACTGCGCGGAAGTAATTGGCGCACTGACACATGCGGCCATGGAAGCCACGGAACAGTCCGGAGTTCTTCCTCGTGCACTGTACGTCGGGGCCGCCGGCGCTGGACGTGACGCTGAACAGCTCGCCCTGCAGGATGCGCTCTCGCGGCTCGAGCTGGCTGAAGAAGTGGTCGTCGAGACCGACGCGAGCGTCGCGCTGGCGGATGCATTCGGCGACGAATCCGGCGTGCTGCTCATCGCCGGCACCGGATCGATGGCGTATGGACGCAGTCCGACGGGCGCGCTCGCGCGGTGCGGTGGCTGGGGCAGCGTTTTCGGTGACGAGGGCGGCGGATACTGGATCGGCCGCCGCGCGCTGAGCGTTGTGGCCGCGGCGTTCGACGGCCGTGAGCCCGAGACCGCACTGACCGGAGCGATACTGACGGCGGCCCAGGTGAATGAAGTGGAAGAGCTGATTCCGTGGGCGAGCGCCGCTGACCGCGATGCGATCGCCGCGCTCTCTCCGTCCGTTCTCGCGATGGCGATGCAGGACGACGTCCGCGCGAACAGCATCGTCGATACCGCAGTGGAAGAGTTGGTGCTGCATGTTCGCGCGCTCGCCAGAAGTCTTTTCGTCGATGACCGCGCCGCCTTCAACCTGGCGCTGACAGGTGGCCTTCTGCATAAGGGATCGCTGCTCCGCAAGCGTCTTGAACGACGCCTGCGAGGCGCCGTTCCCGGAGCGACCGTGTCGCCACATGAAGTCGATGCGGCCCGCGGCGCCGTCAAGCTCGCCTTACGCCTTGCTGCAGCTACAAGGTGAGATAGTATGACAGCCTCGTTCACCAGACCCGGATCGATTCGCCACATCGAAGTGGTGAGGCCGGGCGGCCCGGACGAGATGCATCTTACCGACGGACCGGTGCCGCCCATCGGACCGGACGACGTTCGCATTCATGTTGAGGCTGCAGGGGTCAATCGCGCCGATGTGCTGCAGCGTCGCGGGCTCTATGCTCCGCCCTCAACGGCGTCGCCGATTCTGGGGCTCGAAGTTGCCGGCTACGTGGCCGCTGCGGGCGAGCGCGCCGCAATGGTATGGAACATCGGCGAGGAGGTATGTGCACTCGTGGACGGCGGGGGCTACGCGACGGAGTGCGTCTCACCTTCTTCGCAGTGCCTGCCAATACCGGACGGCATGTCAATGGTGCAGGCCGCTGCGCTTCCGGAGGCATTGTTCACTGTCTGGTACAACGTCTTTCAGCGATGCCGCCTCTCGGCAGGCGAGACGATTCTGATACACGGCGGTACGAGTGGCATTGGCGTCATCGCCATCCAGATGGCGCGTGCAATCGGCGCACGGGTATTCACGACCGCGGGTTCGGCGGAAAAATGCGGCGTGTGCCTGCGACTCGGTGCCGAAGTGGCCATCGACTACAATCACGCCGAGTTTGCGTCGGTGGCGCTGGACCGCACCGGCGGCCGCGGAGTGGATGTGATCCTCGACATGGTTGGCGGCGAGTACATAGAGCGGAACCTTCGTGCGCTGGCAATGGAAGGCCGTCTAGTCAACATTGCCTACATGTCGGGGAGTATAGTCTCGATCGACTTCAGCCCCGTCATGCAGAAGCGCCTGACGATTACGGGATCCACGATGCGCAGACTCCCACCGCAGGAGAAGGCGGTCATCGCGCAGGAGCTAATGCTTCGAATCTGGCCGTTGATCGAGCGCGGCCTCATTCTCCCGGTGATCGACTCTACCTTCCCGCTGTCACGCGCTGCCGATGCCCACCGCCAAATCGAAGCGCCTCACATCGGCAAGGTTGTACTGACCAACTGACGTGCGGCGGCTGGCCGCCCTGCGATCAGCCAGCGGCCACCGGAGCGCCTGATTGCTGCGGAGGACCGAGCTCGCCCTCCCATCGCGCCATCACTGCGCTCGCCAGGCAGTTGCCGATGAGGTTCACCGATGTCCGCGCCATGTCCATGAATGCGTCCACGCCCAGGATCACCGCGACGGCCTGCAGCGGAAGGCCGAACAAGGTGAGCGCGCCGGAAAGGATGACGAGCGATGCGCGCGGTACGGCAGCCACCCCTTTGCTCGTCAGCATGAGCGTTAGCATCATGACGAGCTGCTGGCCGAAGGACATGTGAATCCCGCCAGCCTGGGCCGCAAAGACCGAAGCGACGGCGAGATAAAGTGTGCTTCCGTCCAGGTTGAACGAGTAACCCGTGGGCATCACGAAGGCGACAATGCGCTTCGGGACACCCATCTGCTCCATGCGCTCCATGGCGAGCGGCAGGGCAGCTTCCGACGACGCCGTACTGAATGCGATGAGCGCGGGCTGCCGGATGGCGCGGAGGAATCCGCGCAGCGGAATCCTGCTGAAGAAGGCGATTGGAAGCAGTACGAAAATCGCAAACACGGCAAGCGCGCCGTACAATGTAAGCACCAGCTTTCCGAGCCCCACCAGGACTCCGATTCCACTGTGACCAACCGTCACCGCGAGCGCCGCACCGATTCCGATTGGCGCATACGACATCACCAGCTCGGTGAACTTGAACATGAGGTCCGACAGCGCCGCGCAGAAGTTGAGCATGCGTTGCTTGTTGTCACCCTTCTGTCGCGTGAGAGCTATGGCAAACAGTATCGCGAAGAATACGACCTGAAGGACTTCGTTACGCGCGGCCGCGTCGAAAAAGCTCTGCGGAACCATGTGCTCCAGCACACCGCCGAACGTTACCGGATGGGAGGCGAGCTCCGCACCCGGTGTGGCGCTCGCGGCCCCAAGCGAGACACCGAGCCCGGGCTGCACCAGATTTACCGCGCCCAGGCCGATGAACAGCGCGCACGTGGTGACCAGTTCGAAGTAGATGAACGACCGCAGCGCAAGCCGGCCAACCTTCTTCAGATCGTCGCCGTGTCCGGCGATCCCGACGACGAGTGTGCTGAAGATCAACGGCACGATCAGGGATTTGATCATGCGCAGGAAGATCTGTGACAGCGGATCCAGCTTGACGGCGAACGCGGGGAACAATATTCCAATCGCAATGCCGATGACGGCGGCGATGATTATCCATTGCGTCAGGGAGAAGCGCCGCAGCGACCTCAACACGGTTCCGCCAAGTCCCGGAGAAATGTCTTACCCGTGATTGGACACGCCCTCTCGCCGGTTACGTAGCGTCGAATGGCTATATCCGTAGGTGAAGTAAAACACGAGGCCCACCGCGAGCCAGATCACGAAGCGAATCCAGGTCACGAGAGGCAACTGAGTCATGAGGTAAAAGCACGCGGCGATGGATATCAACGGCGTGATCGGAACCCATGGCACCCGGAACGGCCGCGGTCGCTCCGGGTCGGTGCGACGGAGCACGATCACACCGGCGGACACCAGCACGAACGCGAACAGCGTTCCGATATTGGTCAGATCTACAACCTCGGCGATATTCGCGAACGCCGCGAATACAGCGACGAAGATCCCGGTGAGGATGGTGCCTACATACGGCGTCTTGAACCGCGGGTGAACCTTCGCGAGGACGGGCGGGAGCAACCCGTCACGCGCCATCGAGAAGAAGATGCGCGGCTGTCCGAGCTGGAAGACGAGCAGCACGCTGCCCATCGCTATCACGGCACCCAGTGCGACAATGAACCGGGACGCGTTGAGAAGCGCCGGCGGTCCGGCAGCAAACCGCAGCGCGGTGATCATGGGCTCCGCTGTTCCAAGCTGCTGCCACGGTGCCATGCCAGTCATCACGAACGAGATCGCGATGTACAGCACTGTCGTCACGACCAGGCTCATGATGATGCCGAATGGCATGTCCTTCCCAGGATTACGCGTCTCCTCCGCAGCGGTGGAGACGGCATCGAAGCCGATGTAGCTGAAGAAGATGATCGCAGCTGCCGCGCTGATTCCCGCCAGTCCGTTCGGCGCAAAGCCGCCAGTCGCTGGATTGGACCAGTTCAACGGGTGGATGAGAAACAGGCCGACCGTAATGAAGAACAGAATGATTCCAACCTTGAGCAGAACCATCGCATTGTTCGCATCCGCCGACTCCTTGATGCCGATCACGAGGATCACCGTAATAAGCGCAACAACCGCGGCGGCGGGAAGATTGATGATCAGTGGGAGCCCGAGGACGTGCGGCGCCGACGTCCACGCCGACGCAATGTACTGAGTCGTTGCGTCCACGCCGCTGCCACCCGCGGCGATCTGCACGAACGCGCCATGCGCCGATCGATAATCCGTCGCGAGCCACGACGGGAGGTTCCATCCGAAGTGCGCTATCAGCTCGCGAAAGTAACCCGACCACCCGATTGCGACGCCGATGTTTCCCACGGCGTATTCGATGATCAGATCCCAACCGATTATCCAGGCTATGAACTCACCAAGTGCAGCGTACGCATACGTGTACGCCGAACCAGCGATCGGTACCATTGCCGCGAACTCGGCATAACACAATGCTGCGAATCCGCACGCCACCGCTGTGAGCAGGAATGAGAAGATGATAGCCGGCCCCGCGCCCGGACGCAGCGGATCGCCGACGATCGCGGTTCCCGTCGTTACGAAGATTCCGGCGCCGATCGTGGCGCCGACGCCGAGCGCCGTCAGGTGCCACTTGCCGAGTGTGCGCTTGAGGCCGCCGTGTGACACGATGTCGGCCTCGAAGTCCGTAACGGACTTCCGCGCCATGAGCCCTCGCATTTATATGAACAACGGAGCGAGGACGAGCGTGATGGTGCTCAGCAGTTTTATGAGCACGTGAAGTGACGGGCCGGCGGTGTCCTTGAAGGGATCGCCGACCGTGTCACCAACCACTGCCGCCTTGTGTGCGTCGGACCGCTTGCCGCCGTATGCGCCTGTCTCGATGTACTTCTTGGCGTTGTCCCACGCGCCGCCACCGTTGTTCAGAAAGCCGGCCATCAGAATTCCAGCGATGGTTCCAACCATGAGGAACGCCGCTACTGCTTCCGCGCCGATCCCGAACTGCTTGAATACGAGACCGACCGCTATCGGGAACAGCACCACCAATGCGCCCGGCGCGATCATGGCCTTGAGTGCGCCGATCGTGACGATGTCCACTGCGGTACCGTAGTCCGGCGTTTCCGTCCCCAGCATGATGCCCGGACGCTCGCGGAACTGGCGGCGCACCTCGGTGATGACCGAGGATGCCGCCTTCCGAACGGCGGTGAGCGCGAGGGACGAGAACCAGAACACGAGCATTGCACCCAGCAGACCCGCAACGAACACTTCGGGCTTGGCCAGATCCACCTGAACGGGCACACCGCGATAGTTGCGGACCTCATCGAGATAAGCCGAGAACAGCAGGAAGGCAGCGAGCGCAGCGGAACCGATTGCATAGCCCTTGGTCAGCGCCTTGGTAGTGTTCCCGACCGAATCGAGTCGGTCCGTGATGTTGCGGATCGCTTCGGGCTGCTTGGACATCTCGACGATTCCGCCAGCGTTGTCCGTGATCGGCCCGAAGACGTCCATCGCGAGGATGTAGCCAGCGGTCCCCAGCATTCCCATGGTGGCGACAGCGGTTCCGAACAGGCCCGCACCAGCGACGCCGCTCGATGCACCGAGATGGTAGCTCGAGATGATCGCGATGGCGATCGTGAAGACGGGAAGCACCGTCGATTCCATTCCAACAGCCAGGCCAGCAATGATGTTGGTAGCAGGTCCTGTCTGGCTGGCCTCAGCGATTCCGAGCACCGGGCGGTACCGATATTCCGTGTAGTACTGCGTGATGAACACGAACGCGATCGAGGTCGCGATTCCGATCAGGCCGCAGATGAAGAAATGCCACCAGGCGTCCGGCGATGCAGCAGGGTTGAGCAGCCAGCGCGTGGCGAAGAAAAAGGCGATGGTGACGAGCGCCGCCGTCAGATAGTAGCCCCGGTTGAGCGCCTGCATGGGATCTGCATCCTCGCGCGTGCTGACGGACATCACGCCAACAATGGAGCACAGCAATCCGATTGCGCCGATCACGAGGGGAAACAGAATCCCCGATATTCCGAACTGGCTGAACAGGATCACGCCGAGAATCATCGCGCCGATGTTCTCCGCGGCGATGCTCTCGAACAGATCGGCGCCGCGACCCGCGCAATCTCCCACGTTGTCGCCGACGAGGTCGGCGATCACGGCCGGGTTTCTGGGATCATCCTCGGGGATGCCGGCCTCCACCTTTCCAACGAGATCCGCACCCACGTCGGCGGCCTTGGTGTAGATCCCGCCGCCCAGCTGAGCGAAGAGGGCGACGAACGACGCGCCGAAACCGTAGCCGACAATCAGATATGGTATGCGCTGCGCCCAGACGTCCGGAGCGAGACCGGGCGGCACGAAGTTATTGATGAGGGCGAACAGTCCACCAACACCTGCGAGACTCATCGACACCGTGAACAACCCCGATACCGCGCCGGAGCGCAGCGCCGTCTGAAGCGCGCCGTTCAGCGACGTCGTGGCCGCGGCCGCGACGCGAATGTTCGCGCGAATCGAGATCCACATTCCCATGTATCCGGCGATTCCCGAGCTGAGTGCACCGAGCAGGAACGAGAAGGTGATGTAAACAGCGAGCAGCGTGGAACTGCTCACGGGATCAGTAGCGATACTCGTCCTCAACAGCCCGTACCCGACCGCGAGGAGCACTGCGACAACCAGTGCGAGCGCGGCGATGGTCTTGTACTGCCGCGCCAGGTATGCCTCGGCTCCCTGCTGAATCGCGTCGGAGATCTTCTGCATGTCCGCGGTTCCGCGGCTGCGCGCGAGTACCCACCTCGAGAGCCAGATGGCGAACAGAAGGGCGAATGCACTGCATCCGAGTACGATCGATAGGAGCGACGTTTGTGATACGGTCATGAACGGTCGTTGAAGAGGACTTGGGCGGGAGTGTCAATCAGCATTGCGCGCAATCCCACCCGCTGAATTACGCCAGAGGTAATACACGGGCACGCCGATGAACACTATCAGCAGTCCGGAAAGCGCCTGCGTTCGGGTCTTGTCCGCGAGCAGCAGCGTCACGGCGACTGCAAGCGCAAGCAGAATGTACAACATAGGGAATACCGGATATCCGACCGCGCGATACGGACGCTCGGCGTCCGGGCGCTTCTTTCGCAGGACGAAGAGTCCTGTGGTGGTAGTAGCGTAGAAAAGGAGCTGGGCGAAGATGACGTAGTCGAGCAATTGATTGTAGGTGCCCGTGAGGCAGAGCACGCTGGTCCAGATGGCCTGGATGACCAGGCCGAACGCCGGCACTTCCCGGGCGCTCAACCGGCCGGCGCGCGCGAAGAACAGACCGTCCCGCGCCATTGCCCAGTAAACGCGGGCGCCCGATAGAATGAGACCGTTGTTGCAGCCGAACGTGGAGACGAGAATCGCCGCCGCCACCAGCGTGCCACCCACCGCTCCGAAGATCACTTCGGCGGTCGCCGTTCCCACGCGGTCCTGCGTCGCGAACTGAATGCCGCGCGACACCACCGATGCACCATCAGCGGTGCCGTGCAACGGAAGAGCGCTGAGATACGCGAAATTCGCGAGAATGTAGAGGACGGTTACGAGTCCCGCGCCAATCGCCAGCGACAGCGGCAGATTGCGCTTTGGATTCTGTACCTCTGCCGCGGCGAACGTGACGTTGTTCCACGAATCGCTCGAGAAGAGCGATCCGACCATTGCGGCGCCGAACGCGATGACGAAAGCTCCGTTCAGGTCCACGTGAGGCGCGAAGTTTCCGGGCCCGAAGTTGGCGAGGATGGCGGTCGCGTTGCGGCCGATTGTGAGGCCGAGTATGACCAGCACCGCCAGCACGCCGGTCTTCGCAATCGTAAGCGTGGTCTGAACCAGCTTCCCCTCGCGCACTCCGCGGAGGTTGATCCACGTGAGGATCCACACGGTGATCAGGGCGATCACACGCTGCGGGGACAGGCCGAAATCGACGGGATTGCCTCCTAGCGTAAAGGAGAAGTGCGGGAACCACGCGTAGAGATCGGGGGTGACGGCTGGCCAGAGCACGCCCAGGAACTTGCCGAATGCCACTGCCACCGCGGCCACGGTTCCGGTCTGGATCACCACGAACAGCGTCCAACCATAAAGAAAGCCGACCACTGGTCCCATCGACTCGCGCAGAAACACGTACTGGCCGCCAGCTCTCGGGAACATCGCCGCCAGCTCACCATAGGCCAGCGCGCCGAGCAGCGTGATCACTCCTGTGAGGACCCAGACCGCGATGAGCCAGAATGGGGTCACGACCGACCGGGCGATGTCGGCCGAAACGATGAAGATGCCCGAGCCGATCATGGTGCCCGCCACCAGCATCGTGGCGTCGGTCAGCGTCATCGCCTTTATAAACTTTGACTCGGCCGCAGCCGTGGCCGTGTCCGTCCCGGTGCCGGAACGGTTGGTCTCGTCAATCACCCATGGTCTCCGGCTCCGGGTCGGCGCGCGGCATTTCCTTATGCGCAGCGCGGAAAATTCGCGTGAATGTAACGTCGCGCCCGCGGGAACGCTAGAAGATTACCTGGATGTCCACAGTGTCCCTTATGGGCCGTCCATCGGCGCGAACTCCGGGCCGAAAACGCAGAGCGAGCAACGTCTCGCGAACTCTGTCATTGTATGAACGGTCGGGCGTTGGCGTGAATTTGAGCAAGGTGGCCTTGCCGGTGGAATCGACGTCGAACCATGCCGTGAGCGTGAAGCCGCGTACGCTCGCAGGAGTCGGGAGCGGCGGGAGCACGAACTGTTTGAGTGTTGGAGGAAAGTCCCTCGCGGCGCCGCCCCCGGTGCCCGCTCCCACACCGCTCCCCTTGCCCGTTCCCTCCCCACTACCTATCCCGCCGCCGGAGCCCGCACCGGCCCCCGGTGCGCCACCGGACCCCGTGCCCGAAGCACCAGCTACCGCTCCCGATGGCGCCGGCGTTTCCTGGACCGCTTTCGCGGCCGGTAGGTGTGGTTGTGCCGGCGGGGTGGCTGGCGGTGGCGGGACAACTGGCGGCACTATGGCCGGGACCACCGGTGCGACAGCGGGGGCAGCCGCTGAGGGTGATATCTGCACGAACTGTAGTTGCGCGGGTCCGGCTCCCGCCGCACCTCCACCCCCGCCACCGGCCGGACCAGCACCGCCAGCTCCGTCGCGGTGCTGGTAATCGACGTCGGAGTCGAGGGCGGGACGCAGCACGAGTAGCAGCAAAAGCAAATGCGCCAGCAGGGATAGGATCCACCCTTGCCAGCGCGTTTGCTTCCGCCGCGGAATGCCGACCGGCGGACGATACATGAGAGTCGTTACTGCGTAGCCTTCGGGGTTATGCCGATGACCTTGACCCCTGCACCGCGCGCAACGTCCATCGCCTGGATGACCTGCTGATACTTTGCGGCCGGATCACCCTTGATGAACATGATCTTCTCCGGACGGTTATCGAACGTCTGGTGCAGCATCTGATTGAGCCCAGCGGCACCTGCCGGAACCGGCTGCCTGTTTATCAGGTACGAACCGTCCTTCTGAACTTCGAGCACGATCTGATCGGTCGGAACCGTGCTCGCTGGCGCCGGAGTCGGATCGGGGAGCTGAACGTCGATCGCCTTCCGTGCCGTCGGCACGATCACCATGAAGATGATGAGGAGCACGAGCAACACGTCGATCATCGGTGTGAGATTCGGCTCCGACGTGAAGCCGCCACGACCACCTGTTGACATCGACATTACTGCGGCCCTCCAGCATCGGGCGTCTTGCTGGCACTCGTTGCCTCGATATTGTCAGTCGCGATCGCCGACTTCGTGCCCGGCGACTGATCGGTGACCATTGCCGTCATGCGAACGCCGGCCTTTCCGGCGACGTCGAGCGCGTCGAGAATCTTGCCGTAGTCGAGATTCTTGTCGGCCTTGATGTATAGAATCTTGTCCTCGGTGCGCCGGCTGTAGATGTCGGTCAGCGCGGTGTTGAGCGTCGCATTGGGAATCGCCGTGCGGTTCAGATAGTACTGACCCTGGTTGTCGATACCCAGCAGCTGATCCTGATCCTGCTGCGGATGCGGCTTCAAGTTCTGTCCGGCCGGCGGCTGCGCGTTCACGCCCGACACAAGCGTCGGGATGATCACCATGAAGATGATCAGCAGAACGAGCATGACGTCGATCATCGGAGTCACATTGGGCTCCGCGCGAACGGCGCTGCCCCCTGTTGACATTGACATAAATACCAATCCTCCTGAGGTGTAGAACCCTGCCCTGATGATTTTTGGCCGGACAGGGTTCCGGCCCTACCTGGTCGTGGCGCTCTGACCGCGGCGCGGAGTTATCCGCGCCGCGATCCCTGCCGTGCTAGTTGGAGATCGGGGCGTTGCCCGCGGTCGCCGTGGTGTTGAACTCACGCGTGAAGCGGCTGCGGCCGAACTCGCCGGAGACGTTCTTGATGAGATAGTCGATCATTTCCTTGGACGTGTAGGTCATCTCGGCCGTGAGATTGTCGACCTTGGTCTGGAAGTAGTTGTAGAGCCACACTGCCGGGATGGCGACGAGAAGACCGAGCGCGGTCGTGATGAGTGCCTCGGAGATACCGCCGGAGATCGCGGAAAGACCGCCCGAACCGGAGACAGCCATGCCCGTAAAGGCGTTGATGATTCCCATGGTGGTTCCCAGCAGTCCGACGAACGGAGCCGTTGCACCCGACGTCGCGAGAACGCCGAGGCCGCGCTTGAGATCGGTGATCGTCATGAGCATCTCGCGCTCGATCGCGCGCTCAGCCGAATTGATGTCGGCGATGGTGACGGAACCGTCCTGAACAAGGGCACGGGTCTCCTGCAGCGCGCCGGCGAGAACGCGGGCGACGTGCGACTTCTTGTAGCGCTCCGAGAGGTTGGCCGCTTCAACGAGGTTGTCTTCTTCCAGGAACTGCGAGAACTCGGGCGCGAACTTACGCGTCTCGTTCTGCGCCTGCTTGAGCTCCCACCACTTCTTGATCGAGATGGACAACGTCCACACCGACATGATCGCGAGCGTGTACACGATGCCGCGAGCGAAACCGGCCATCTGGCCCCAAAGGTCGATAAGCGAGAGATGCATTGTTCTTTACTCCGTGGATTGGTGGGGAGGGAGGACGGCTACTTCGTGATCGTGAACGTGAACGGCTGCTGCACTAACTGCTTGACCTTCTTTCCACCCACCTCTGCCGCGTAAAAGCGCATCCGCGGTAGCGCGGTTCTGACTGCCGCCGAGAAGAGGTCGTTCGTGGACTTCTGGATCTTGAGAGTACCAGGCTCAACGCGGCCCGTGGTGTCAACGACGAACTCCGCGTCCACCTCGCCCTCGATCGCGGCGCTGCGTAGCGTCTCAGGATAAGAGGGTGTGATGGTTCCCGAGGCCATGGCCGCGGGCTTCTCAACCTGATATGCAAAGTACGTCTGATTATCCGAGACGGGTCCCGTTCCGCCGACCACGCCCTTTGAGGTACCACCGGCGACGCCCTTGCCGCTGAAGTCAGCTTCGTTGGTAACCTTCTTGGACAGATCGATGTCCGGGATCTTGATCGGGACGATCGGCGGTGCCTGGAGCACCTGGAAGCCCTTTGGAGGCGGCGGCGCGACCGTCACGTCTTTCGGCGGCGGCGGTATGTCCTTCTTGGGCGGAGGCGGCTCGTCCTTCTTAACCGTGACGAACTCGATCTTCTCCGACTTGGGCTTCTCGTTCCGGATGGCGGCATTGGCCGTCGCCCAGACCGCGAGCCCGATTATCGCCGCGTGAAGCCCGATGCTGAACGCAGTGGTTCCGGGATTCCGCTTCTTCTTACGCTTGGACTCTATTAGCTGGTTGAACATTGCGGCTGCAAGCTCCTCAGAATGACCTGCCAGAAGAATACCTGCGCACGATTAAGCTGGAATGGGCGAAAGATTAAGCTTCAGTTAAATCAGCCCCGTCTCGCTCGAGAGCCGCAACTTCGTATCACTCTGCAGCCGCCGCCGTGTCGTCGGGCTCAACGCGATCTGCCGGATCGAGCGGCAGAGTAAGCGTGAACAACGATCCCTTCCCCAGCCTCGACTGCACGGTGAGCGAGCCCCCGTGCGCTTGCGCGATCCACTGACTGATTGCAAGTCCGAGACCGAAACCGCCGCGCTCTGCCGTACGCGAGCGGGCGCGGTCGGCGCGCCAGAAGCGCTCGAACACATGTGGCAGATCAGCGGCGGCGATGCCGAGTCCCGTGTCCCGTACGGCGAAGGTAACGTTGTCCGGGTGCCGGCCCAGGCCGATGTCTACGCGGCCGCCGCGCGGCGTGTACTTGATCGCATTGGTGACGAGGTTCAGGAACAGTTGTCGCAGGCGAGTACGGTCGCCCGCAATCGAGACGTCAGCCGTGAATGGGAGGTTTACGCTCACGCCCGCGCCCTCCCCAAGAATGAGCGCGGTCTCGTAGACCTCCTGCGTCAGCTCGGTCAGATCTACACGCTCGCGATAGAGATCGAAGCGTCCCTCGTCGGCGCGCGCGAGTGTGAGCAGACTCTCGACCAGGTCCGCCATGCGCGTGGTCTCGTGCAGGGCCTCCTCGAGCGCGACAAGCTTGTCGTCGCGGCGCGTCCGTGCGCTCATCGCTCGCTCGACATCCGCGCGCAGCACCGCGAGCGGCGTCTTGAGTTCGTGGCTCGCATCGGCGGTGAAACGGCGCAACGCGACGAACGATGTCTCGAGCCGCGCGATCATCGAGTTGAGCGTGTTGATCAGTGCGGCGATCTCCGGACTTGCCTCGTCATCCGACAGTCGCCGGTGCAGGCTCCTTCCGTCGGTGATGTCTGCAACGGCCCGGCGCACGCGCTCGAAGCGCTTGAAGGTTCCGCCGAGGGCAAGCCACATCGCCCACGACGCGAGCGCGATCATGAGCGGCATCACGGCGAAGAGCGTGGTCTTGAGCTCCGTGGGCATGCTCTGCGCACCGCGCACCCTCACGCCAGCCACTACGCGCGAGAGATGTGTGCTGGTGTCGTGGATCGCGTGGGCAACAAAAAGTATTCTGTCCCTACCCACACTGATTACGCCGGCGGGCCCATCGTTCGGGAGGTCAGCGATCCCGTGCTGCAGCGTCGCCCAGTCGGCGTCAGCGAGGTCGCGCGCATCCGACGACGAGAACACGACGTCCGCTTTCCGGCTCACGATCACCAGGTAACCCGGGATCACATCCAGTCGGTCTGCGACCTTGTGCGAGATGCCGTCGCCGCTGGCCGAATCGTGAACCACGATCGCCTCGCGTGCCCTCAACGCCTGGTCGATTATCCTGAGCGCGAGGTCAGCGTCGGCCAGCGCTTCACGGCCGACGGCGCTGTACGCGCCGGCGGTGCGCGACGCGGATACGGCGAACCCGAGTACGGCGCCTGTGGTCGCCATCGCGCCGGCGAACACGAACGTCAGTCTGAGTCGCGCGGGAATCATCCGCGCACTACATATCCGACGCCGCGCACGGTCGAGATGAGCTTCCTGTCGTGATCGGCGTCGATCTTCTTGCGAAGATGATTGATGACCACGTCAACGATGTTGGTCCCCGGGTCGAAGTGGTAGCCCCAGGCGTACTCGGTGATAAGGGTACGGCTCATCACGCGTCCCTGATGACGCATCAGGTACTCGAGTACGGTGTACTCCTTGGGCGTGAGCTCGATCAGCGAATCACCCCGACGCACTTCGCGCGTATCGATGTCGAGCGTGAGATTCCCGACCTGAATGAGTGGCGATGCCATCGCGCGCGGCCGCCTCGCCAGCGCCTCCACGCGCGCGAGCAGTTCCTCGAAGGCAAAAGGCTTGGTGACGTAGTCGTCGGCGCCGGCGCGAAGCGTCTGCACCTTGGCGTCCACGGCGTCCTGCGCGGTGAGCACCAGCACGGGCCGCTGGAAGTTGCGGGCCCGTAGATCGTGCAAAACTTCCATTCCGGATTTGCCGGGAAGCCGCATGTCGAGAATGACGAGGTCATAATCGCCCGTTGTCGCAAGCGACTCTCCGTCGTTGCCGTTCTCGACGAGGTCCACGGTCCAGCGCTGCTCCTCCAGTCCGCGCTTCACGAATTGTCCGACCGTGGGATCGTCCTCGATGACGAGGATCTTCATCCCTCCGGCCGTACTCGCGCGAGCTTGCGCTTCCGCGGCCGGCGGAAGCCGTACTCCCGCATCTTGCGATAGAGCGTCTTGGTGGAAATCCCAAGTGCTTCGGCCGCGCGGCCCTGATGCCAATGAAATCGAACGAGCATGGCCTCAATATGCAGCCTTTCCAGATCGGCGAGCGGCGCACCTCTACCCTCGACACCCACTGCCCCCGTCGCCAGAAGCAGGCGCAGGTCTCCTGCTGCGATGTTCTCACGCACCGCGAGCAGCGCACAGCGGGTGAGAACCACCCGCAGCTCTCGAATGTTGCCGGGCCAGGTGTAGGATGCCAGCACTTCGACGGCTTCCGGCGAGATTGCGCGCGGCGGTCCTACCTGCTCGCCGAGTAGCTCGACCGCGAGCGCAGCCAGGTCCTCGTGCCGCGACCGGAGTGGTGGAATGGATATCCGCTCCGCACCAATCACGTCTCCAAGCGCGGCGGCTTCGGCGTCGTCGGATACGCAGACTATCGGACGACTCGTTAGCGGTATGGCCACCGATCCGCCGATGCGGCGGAACGCGTTCTCCGCCAGCACTTCCTGAAGCGCGGTCCGGCCGTCGTCGTCCAGTGCGCCGAAGTCGATAACTATCGTACCTCGATCTGCGGCTAGCAGTGCGCCGGTGGCGATCGCCCCGCCGGTCGGTACGCCCTGTCGACCAAGCAGCGCGGCACGGCCGACCAGCTGACCACCTTCCTGCTGCAGCTCAATTATGGAGTCGGGCGGCAGTCCCGACAGCCCGTGTAGATAGCGCGCCAGACGACTTTTGCCGGTTCCGCGCTCGCCCTGGATGATCACCGGCGCCGCCGCGCGTGCGATATCGGGTGCCCTGTCGAGCACCGCGCTCATCGCGGCGTTCCTGCTCGACATCGAGGCCGGCAGCGCGCCGATACGCGCGCGCAGCATCACGTTCGCCTTTCCGAGCTCGCGTTTCTCCCACGCGCGTCGCACCATCACGTCAATTTCGGCCATGCGATACGGCTTGGATATGTAGTCGTACGCGCCGAGCTTGATCGCGGTGATCGCGGTGTCGATCGTCCCGTTTCCCGTGATGATGATCACTTCCGGCGGAGCCGGCTCGTTCTGCAGATGACGCAGCACTTCGAGTCCGTCCATCTGCGGCATCACGATATCAATCAGCGCGACGTCATACGGAACAGCGTGAAGCTCGGTCAGAGCCGCCCGCCCGTCGCGGCACATCTTGACGGTGTATCCGCGGCCACGGAGAAAATGCTCGAGGATGGCGCCGAGGTGCTCCTCGTCCTCCGCGATCAGAACGCGTATCGGAGCAACGTGGTCGGCACTCATGAGTCCTCCGCGGGGAGCAGGATTGTGAAACGCGTCCCCTTTCCGGGCTCGCTCGAGACTTCTATCCGGCCGCCGTGGTCGGCTACTATCCCGTGACAGATCGCCAGACCAAGGCCTGTACCACGACCTGGTTCCTTGGTGGTGTAGAACGGCTCGAAGATACGCGCCATTTCGTTTCGCGTCATGCCCGATCCCTCGTCCTGGACTTCGATCACAACGCCGCGCACGCCGGCTGGTGCCGGACGCGTCCGAACCAGCACGTGGCCATACTGCGGCATCGCGTCGGCTGCATTCATCAGCAGCGCGATCATCACCTGAATGAGCTGCTCGGAGCTGGCGTGAACATTCGCCAGGTCGCTTTCCAGCTCGGCCTGCACGGTCAGCTGCTTGAAGCGCGCATGATGCTTGAGCAGGAACAGCGCTCGTTCCACCACGGAGTTCACCTGCAGCGACACCCGCTCCTGGGCGCGCGGGCGACTGAAATCGAGCAGGCCGTCAATGATGCGCTTGCATCGCTGCACCTCGCTCTCGATGATCTTCAGATATTCGGGTTCGCCCTCCGGTGTCCGCGCGTCCAGCGCCATCGTCTCGGCGCATGCTGCTATGGTGGCGAGCGGATTGTTGATCTCGTGCATGATGCCGGCAGCGAGCCGACCGATCGCCGCCAGCTTCTCGCTCTGCGCCACGGCCTCGCGCGCCTCCACCCAGTCGGTGATGTCCTCGCCGATGGTAATGATGTGCGTCACCGCGCCTGCCTCGTCGCGAATGGGGATCTTGGACAGCCGGTACGTCCGCAACGATCCGCTCGTGCTGGATTCAGTCTGGAACTGCTGTGTCTTGCCAGTCTGAAACACCTCTTCGAATTCACGGCGAACCACTTCCTCCGGCTGCCGGTGAAGAATCTCGAATATCGTGCGTCCGATGGCCTCCTCGCGTGACACGCCCTGCATTCCCGTTTCGCGCTTCCTGTTCCAGACTGTTATCCGGAATGCGGTATCGATCACATACAGGCCGAGCGGAAGCAGATCCAGGACGGTCTCGGTGAAACGCTTCTGCTCCTGTACCTCGCGCATGCGGATCTGAAGGTCGCTCTCGAGACGCCGCGAGCGCTCCGAGTTGGCCACGTAGGCCGCCATCAGCGCCGCGAGGGCCTCGACGAAGCGCTCCACTTCCTCGGAACTTTCGGACTCGAGGCGGACAAACATCACCCCGACCTTTCTTGGCCCGAACGCCATCTCGCGGGCCAGAAGACCGCTCGCGCCGGCAAGTGCGGCGCGCACGTCAGCGATCGGTGATTCGTCGCTCCCTGCAGACCACGTCCGGCTCAGCTCGCCACTCGCCAGCAGCCAGATCGCGACTTCGGTCCCGCCCAGCGCAAGATGTGCCCGCTCGACCACGTCCTGCGCCACGAGCTCTGTGGGGCGCGCGTCCGTGAGCCGGACAGCGATCTCGGCCAGCGCTCCCATGAGGGTCGATGGTTCGTCCTCGGTGGAAAATGCGCCGGTTGGGGCGGAGGGGCGAGCTTTCATTTGCGAGGTAAGATTTCTTGGCGACACAGCTATCAGAACATCCGTGGTAGGACAGGATGACCGATCGATTGGTAACGCCAGAAGTCCAAATGCGCCATAGCTCCCCTCCAATGCGCCCAATTGGCGGACGGGCGGCGTTCTAGCCGGCCACTATGGCCGAACTTGGCGCCCGTCCCTCGCCGGACCTCAAGGCGCGAGTCGGACCCGGAAAACGAGCGCCAGAAGCGCGAAGAGCGCAGCGGCCGACGGGCTCGCTGCGCTCTTCGCGTTCAGGAAAAACCGGCGCGTATCAGGCGAAAACGGCGCGCAGCTGTTCAGCCGCCCACGCAAGATCCTCGCGCGAAGTAACGAGCGGTGGCGAAAGCCGGATAACGTGATCATGCGTCTCCTTGCATAGCATTCCGCGTCGCATGAGTGCTTCGCAGTATCCTCGTGCGGGTACGTGCAGCTCCACGCCGACCATGAGCCCGCGACCGCGAACCTCCTTGATATCGGGGTGCTGAATCGCGGAGACTTCGCGCTTGAACCATTCGCCCAGCTCGGCTGACCGCTCGACAAGTCCGTCATCGTTGAGCACGCGAAGTGCGGTGCGCGCCACGGCGCAACCGAGGGGATTGCCTCCAAAGGTGCTACCGTGCGTGCCGGGCCTGAAGACGCTCATGACTTCGTGGCTGGATACCACCGCCGAGACTGGGTAGAAGCCTCCGGCGAGCGCCTTTCCAAGTATGAACACATCAGGACGTACCTGCTCGTGATCGCACGCGAACATGCGGCCGGTGCGGCCCAGACCTGTCTGAATCTCGTCCGCCATAAGGAGCACATTCGCTTCCCGGCAGAGACGCGAAGCATCACGGAGGAATCCGTCGGGCGGGATGAGTATTCCCGCCTCACACTGGATCGGTTCGACCAGTACGGCGCAGGTGTTCGAGTTGATTGCAGCGCGGAGCGCATTCGTGTCGCCGAAGGGCACGAGGCGGAAGCCCGGCGCGAACGGACCGAAGCCGGCACGATAGGAAGGCTCAGACGAGAATCCCACGATTGTCGTGGTGCGGCCGTGAAAGTTGTTCTCGAACACGACAATCTCCGCCGCTCCGTCGGGAATTCCCTTCTTTTCATAGCCCCAGCGTCGCGCTGCCTTGATCGCGGTCTCGACTGCCTCTGCACCGGTGTTCATCGGGAGAACCGATTCCATTCCGCAGAGCTGCGCGAGCTCCTCGCAGAACAAAGGCAATTCCTCGTTTCGGAACGCGCGTGAGGTGAGCGTGACGCGATGTGCCTGCTCGATCATCGTCGCGAGTATGCGAGGATTGCAGTGGCCCTGGTTGACTGCCGAATACGCGCTCAGACAGTCCAGATATCGATTACCATCGACATCATAGACCCAGGATCCTTCGGCACGCTCGATGACGATGTCGAGCGGATGATAGTTGTGCGCGCCCCACTCGTCTTCGAGCGCGATGAGGTCTGCTGCCGTCATCACGCGCGGATCGGCATTGCTTTCGACAGCTGTCATTCGAGAAGCGGCTGAGGTTTGTGGTACCACCCCAAATCTCGCACTCTTCGCCGGGTTATTTAACCCCGGCGACGCACTGGGTTTACATGCGCGGACAGCGCATAACTATTCACCACGGCGATCATACGGTCGGCGAACGCTACAGCCTGGCGATCTCCGCGAGAATTTCTGCATTGTCGCGCTTCCCGCTGGGAGTCGCTTCGACATGCTTCCAGCGAATGATGCCTGCGGTGTCAACGAGGAAGTAGGCCCTGTTTGTAAAAAAAGCGTCCTGCCACATCACGCCGTATGCGGGCCCCGCTTCCCGTTTGAAATCCGAGAGCAGATCCGTCCGCAACTGGTACTTCGCCTTGAACTCCTTGAGAGTTGGCAACGCATCCACTGAGATTGGAAGCACGATGACACCGGTGTCAGCGAACGCGCCATAGTCGTCGGAGAAGTCGCACACCTCCGTGGTGCATGTGCTCGTGAACGCCAGCGGAAAGAACGCGATAAGGACGGCACTCCTGCCGCGAAGCTCAGACAGCGTTACCGTGCCGCCCGCAGTGGTATCGAGCGTGAAGTCGGGCGCGGGCGATCCAACTTCGGGAACGGGCTGGTTTTGTACGAACATCGTAAGCGATCCGGGTGGCAGGTGTCATCGGCGCAGTACCGTCAGCAGCGCCGCCGGCTCTGGTGCCTGAATCTTGAGCGACGATCCATCGTACAATCTAAGCGCAACCGCATCGCCGCCAACCGCGCCGTACGCGCGCTCCGCACGCCTCCGCGCAACCCTGTGGAGCTCGAACCAGGAGGCGGTCGCTGGTCGCGCCTCCTGGATGGCGGACAGGCCTACCTCGCGACGGAACGCCCCCAGCCCGAACCACGAGGAGAGAGTGCCGTCCCGAACTTCCACGGTAAAGCAGGAGAAGACGGCGCCAGCGCCCAGGATCACTACGAGCATCAGGATCGGATTTCCGATAGCCGACGGCGGCCTCGCCGACCAG
>JBBRBY010000012.1:0-46133 GCA_038205315.1 Gemmatimonadales bacterium
CTGATTGTCAGCCATGAGCTGCTCGACATCGCGCAGATCGTCCTCCGCGCTGCAGCAGCACGGGCTGGGAGTCATCAGATCTCCCGCCTTCGTGTCAGCACCCTTCCCCTCCGCGAGTCCCCTGATCGCCAGATCGCGGTCGGTTACAATGCCGATCACACTACGGGAGTTCTCATCAACTACAGGAACGGCGCCGAAATCGTGGTCTCGCATCAGCTGCGCGACTTCCTTCGCCGAATCGTTTGCCGAGCAGCACTTCGGGCTCGGGGTCATAATTTCGCGTGCCTTCATTGGTCCCTCGCGACATAAAACAATACTGAAACGGTTTCCGTAACTGCATCGCGTCACGGAGCGATTTGTCGTTGGCCGGATGCCGATCACCGAAGTAATTGAGCGTGCGAATCACGTGCCAGATCCGGTCGATGCGGTGTGCTAGTCTGGCTCTCGTGTTCCCAGAATCGATCGCATTAGTCTTTGATAGGCCTGGGTAGAGTTGAACTACCGACCTCACGTGGGGTCGCAGGCATGGATCGCGTGGCTTCAGAACCGAATCCAAGGCACATGTTATGCGCACATTCCCACTAGGGACCCAATTTTCTCACCGCGTAGCAGGAGCTGTCGAATGAGCGATCCTACCGAACTTAACAAGGCCGAGCCGCATCCGGCGAGTAGTCATCGAACTCCGCTTGAGATCGCCAAGGACGAAGCCGGACCCGTCGGGGGGAACCCGAATGATCCCGACAAAAAACTTCGTGCTGATAATGGGCCGCTTGTTAAGCCTCCGGTGCAGCCGGCAGGGTCTAAATCGCGATTAAAGCGTCGCGCGCGGTCAGGATAGGATCGCAGCCCGTACACTCCGAGTGCCGGCGGGTGAATCATTCCGTGTGCTCGGCCGGCTCGACCGGCTCGATAGACCGATGATCCGTTATGGTCAGGGGTGACCGGGTCCGGGAACCCACTTTTATCCCACCCGAAGGCTATAGCAACGCGGGGTACGGTCGTTTCTCCCGGGGAAAACACACTTTGGACAGAACTAGCAGAGGCTTTTGAGTCCCCTGCGTCTACCGATTCCGCCAGCCGGGCTGGATGTCACAATATCTGTTCGGTCGTGGGCAGATAACGGGCCGACGACTTCCGCGGGAGCCGACGCGCGGCGACGGCTGTCGCTCAGCTTCTTCCGAACATCCTTCTGAGAACCGGCCCGAAGATGCTGTCCCCGCTCTGCCCCGCTTCACCATACTCCACCGCGTGAACGAGAGCAGCGCCATCAGCCGGACGGAGGTCCGGTTCCTTGGAGAGGCAGCTCATCACCAGCCTGCAGATCCACGCTGGCGCACTCGCAGAATGCGACGACAGGGCCCTCGGTCGCTCCGCGATCTGAGCGGCCATCAGCCGCTGCACCGTGTGCGCCGTGGGAAACGGGTGATGGCCGGCGATGGTCTCATACGCAACCACGCCCCACGAGTATACATCGGTCCTGGCGTCGATGGCGTCCCCGCACGCCTGCTCGGGCGCCATGTATCCGGGTGTGCCGAGTGACGTTCCGATTCGCGTGAGCCCGGGATCGGCGTCGTCGTCGCGCGCCTCGTGAAGCGCGTGGGCGATACCGAAATCCGTGAGTGACGCGGCGCCCGCCGTGAGCAGAATGTTTTCCGGCTTGATGTCGCGGTGCACCATCTGCGCTTCATGCACGGTGGAGAGGGCGCGCGCAACGTCGCACAGCATCTGCACGGCTTCCGGGTACGGCACGCGGCCCTGCGCCAGCCGCGCGCGCAATGTTTCTCCGCGCACGAAAGGCATTATGTAGTAGGGCACGTCGTCGCTGGTGTGACCCGCGGCGATTACGGGAACTATATGCGGGCTCTGGAGCATCGCAACCGCGTGCACCTCCCGTGCAAACCGCTGCACCGACAGGCCGGACGCAAGCTCAGGCAACAGGATCTTGATGACGACCGGACGACCAAGGTTGGTGTCCTGCGCCAGGAAGACGCGTGACATCCCGCCCCCGCCAAGCTCGCGATCGACCTCGTAGGCGGTCCCGAGCGCAGCCTGCAGGGATGCACGCAGTTCCTCTGTCACTCGCGGAACCAGACTCGGACGAACTGATACCACTCGTTGATGGAGGTCATCGCCTCCTCGGTCTCCACGCGACCGTCGGCGGTTCCCTCGCTCCTGTCTCCCCAGATGTTAGGAAGTACCACGGTCTCGACGTTCACCACATCAACATTGCTTTCAGCGAGCCATGCGTTCGCGGCGGCCACCGCTGCGCCGATGCTCTCATAGTCGTCGCCGTGAAGCACGCCGCGCTTGATCACCTGTGGTGCAAAATCACGGTAGCGTATCATTGGGGCGTTGACCCTTGCGTGTCGGGTAAAAGTTGCGCGGTATCAGTTACGACTGCCCCATCCATCGCCTTCAACTTCTTGGTGAGGATCTTTACCGCCTCCACATACGTCGCCTTGAGATCGGTCTCGGAGCTCACCACCTCTCGCAGATAGTTGTCCGCACCGTGCACCGCCAGATTCGCCTCACCGGGCGAGAAATTGCTCGCCTGCATCACCGACTGGAATCCGCTGCGGCTGTCCTCGCGAAAGCGGTCCTGCGCGGTGTAGGTCAGCGATAAAGTGGACACGGTCTGATAATCCAGATGCGTCAGAGCTCCGGTCGCAATTGCGGTTTCCCACGCGGTCTGCAGTAGCGAGGGGGGCCGCAACGCGTCGAGGCCAATCAGGCTCTCGAAATCAGCCTGCGTGTGGATCGCGTGAGACGATTCCACCTGTTTCAGATTCGCCTCCAGTGCCTGATGATACGGCAGCACGTCCACGATCCGCGATTCGTTGCGCTGGATCTCGGTCACGAAGTTCGCAAGGGATTCGCGCGCCAGCGTGTGTTCGGCTCGACGCTGCTTCCATTGATCCACCCAAAGCGCGAGCAGTATGCTCACCGTCACCGCGATCGACTGAACTATCACCTCGGCGAGCCACGCTGGCTTACGCATCGTAGCAGCTCATGCGTTTCAGAGTCGCTATTTGAGTGGATAGCCCGCGTCAGACGGCAGCTTGCCATCAATCCGAAGAACCTTCGCATCTGCAGGCACAGCTGCCGCGAGAATGAACGTGATCGACCCCGGTATGACGCCTACCAGATTCAACGCCATGTCCGTGCTGTACACGATCTTCGGGCCGCCGGCGACTTCGGCGCGAAACATCTTGCCAATCCAGTATTGCCGGAACTGGTCCTCATCCATCTGATAGATCTGATCCAGAACGACAACACGCTCGTGCGAGACCGGTGCGCGTACGAGCAGCGTCACCTTGGACCTGTCAGGCCAGAATTGCTGCTGGCCGAGAAATATTCTGCGCAGCTCTGCAAACGAGACGTTCGTGACGGTGCTCTTGGGATTGACGAGAATCGCGACGGCCTGACGCCCGGCACTCTGTGCGCCGGCTGATCGCCCGGTGCCGGCTGCAACAATCGCAACGGCAACGCTGATCGCGATGAAACGCCGGCGCAAGCGAGCTATCGGGTGAATTCGCAGTCTCACTGATGCCCCATGTCGTGGTCGCCGCCGCCGACGTCGGGGACGGTGAAGCTTGCCTGGACGTACGCGCCGTTGGACCAGCTATTTCCCTGGAAACGCTCTCGGCGGTATTCGGCCTTGAGGGCGGCGAACGGATTGAAATCATAGCGGATGCCGCCGATGCCGCCCTTATAGCCAAGCGCCAGCGGAGCAAAGATCACGTCATTGGCGGCGATGGTCGTGCGCTCCGCGCGAACGTACGGCTTGAATGCGTGCGCCGCCCCAGTCAGCCGATACGCCAGCTGTGCATAGTATGCGTCGTCATGCGACGTCGCGCCACCAGCGATTGCAGTGTGATCAAAGTGAACGTACTCGGCGAGAAACTCGGGCCGCTCACGCTGCCAGACCAGGTATGCTGACGAAATACCCTCCGTCGCGGATGCACCGGACGCAGGCGTTACCCGGTCGCGATAGTAGCCGGCGCCCATCTGTACGCCATACAGCGCGGACGGCCGCGCCGACATCGCGAGTGTCCACGCGCGGCTTCCGTTCAGGTCGCCCGCATCGCCGGCGCGCGATATCGTGGAGCTGCGCCCGTTGCCGACACCAGCCATGTACTGCAGTCCGAGGTCGGTCGCGGGAAGGGCTCCCTCTGCAAACGCGCCGACGAAGTGAGTCGGAATCAGCTGGCTCCCGAATTTGACCATCTCCGGACGGGAGACCGTGGTCTGAAGCCACGCGCCGTGATGGAACGCGGTGTTCCAGTAACCTATCGGAGTGTGATAGCGTCCCGCCGAGAACTTGAATGCGTCGTCGAAATCGTAGCGGAGGATCGAGCGCTCTACCTCGAACGCGTATCCAGCCGGCTGCGCCGTGGCGCTGAACTCGCCGAAATAATTGAGCCGATCGTTGAAGGAGACGATGACGTGTCCCACCGCCTGACCCATCTCGAATCCGGAGGGGATCTTCCGGTCGGTGGCGACATATGATATGTCACCGAACAACATCCCGCGTACTACCGGCAGTTGCATTGCGTCCTGAGCCTGCATCGCTTGGGCGGCTCCCAACGTGGCTGCAATGCTCGCTACGGCAATTATGCGTCGCATTCTCTCCCGGTCCGGAAATCCAATACTGTGCGCTGGCAAGCGACAAACTTACGATTTACCGGGCGGGTCCGGCAAGCAGGTCCCGCGGCTGGTGCCGGGAGCGCCTAGGGATTCGGGATGTCCGACTCGCCGCCCTGGCCCTGCTGCATCTCGCGTACACGCTGGCGAATCTGCGCCTGAAGGCCCACATACTGGGCGACCTGGACCGGTGTCATGAACGTGGAGAGCTGCTGTTGCTCCGACTGCTGCAGCGCAAACCGGCGAGCCTGGAGGTCATGGGCCTGGTTCATGAGCTGCGCTACCCGGTTCTGGTCGGCGGCGCCTCCCTTGCTCATCTCGTCTCTCAGATCCAGCCGGACAGCACGTTCCTGCTGAACCAGCGTGTTGCGCTGCGCGCCGAGGGTTGCGTTCACCGCACGGAGCCTGGACACCTGCTCATCGTTCAGATTGAGCTTGTCTCGCACCACCTGCTCGCTGCGCTGGCGAAACTCCCGTTCAAGTGCCTGCCGTCTCGGCTGGATGGGACGATTCCGCGCGGGCCGCTGCGCGCCAGCGCTTGTGGCGCACAGCGCCAGCGCGATCGTGAAAGTTACGAACTTCATGCCGAATCTCCGGGTGTTGCCGGCTGCGAAGCTGCCTCGATGGCAGCCGGCGTGACCGACTCCGGATCTGCCGTCGGGAGCGCCTGCAGCTTGTCCAGATCGCGCGTCAGCTGAGCAAGCCCCGCGTCACTGATGTCATTGGTATTCACGAGTATGAGACCACCGCTGGACACGCTGGCTGCGGACGCCATTGCGCCAATGGTTGCCGGCGAACTTGACTGATGCAGCTCAAACGCCGAGATGCCGATCGCACCAACCAGGCACGCGGCGGCGAGCTGAAGATAACCGCGTCTGAACCTAGACGAACGGCGCCGATACTGTGGTATGGCAGCGGCAATTCTAGGCACATCAACGGCAACGGCCGGCGCCGAAGCAAGCACGCTCCGAATGATCGCGAGCTCCGCGGCGCAATCGTCGCAGCCAGCGACGTGATGCTGCACGCTCACACGTTCTGCCTCAGGTAGCGCGCCGTGCACTAGTTCCGGAAGCGCCTCGCGGATCTCTACATTCTGGCAATCATTCATCATCGAGAAACTCCTTGACCGCTCGCATCGCATTGTGATAGTGGACGCGTGCGGCGCCCTCGGTGCTGCCCACCAACTCCGCGATCTCCTTGTACGAAAGACCCTGTTCCAGACGGAGTGTGAAAACCTCTCTCTGCTTCTGTGACAATGCCGCGACCGCACGCCGCACCCGCATCATCGATTCATCCGCAACCATCGTGTCCAGGGCGTCGAAGCTCGTCACCGCGTCTCCTTCCTCGACCGTCGCGATAACTCTGCTCCGCCGCTCCGATCGTCGTCGGTCCAGCACGAGCCGCCGTGCGATGGTGAACAGCCAGGTGCGAAACGCGCTCTCACCGCGAAAGCTGTCGATCGCCGCGAACGCGCGGACGAAAGTGTCCTGCACAACCTCATCTACAGCATCCCGTTCGCCCTCCCTAACCACGTACCGCCCAAGTGCCGGCGCATGCCGCTCGACCAATCTCGTCGCCGCCAAACCTTCGCCGTTCCGCCATCGGCGGATCAGCTCTGCGTCGGATGGCTCGTCGGTGACTGGCCCGGTAGTGACTTCCACACGCTAAATAGACGTCCGGAGGTCCCGTATGTTAAGTGGTGACGGTTGACGGATTTACGTCCGCCGGATAGGTTAATTAGAACAACCGTTCGACGGAACCGTCCCAGACTGTCTCCAGAGGTACCTCACATGTCAGACGAACCCTCATCGCCCGCCACTGACGCGCCGGCGTCCCCGTCCCCGTCCGCGCCGCGTGCACCGAAGCTCGAAACGCTGCTGAGTGCCGCGGCGACTACCTTCGCCACCCGGGGTTATAGCGGTACCAGTATGCGTGACATCGCGCACGATTCCGGAATATCGCTCTCCGGCATCTACTACTACACCCGTGGCAAGTCGTCGCTTCTCTATGAGATTCAATCGCGCACCATCGACGCGCTGCTGGCCTCCGCTGCGCAGGCGCTGTCCCAGGTAACCAGGCCAAAGGACCAGCTTCTCCAGTTCGTGGAGAACCACATATCGTACTCCAACGACCACCCGGCATTCGTGCGGGTGCTTTCACATGAGACAGCACCAGACGGATCCGACGAGCGACGCGAGGCCGTGGACGTCAAGCGCAACGAGTACGTACGCGTCCTGCGCGACATTCTCGATCGCGTCCGACAGGAATCTCGCGCTTCTGTAGCAACGCCCTTCGCGGCAGACATGCTCTTCGCGATGATGAGCGGCCCGCGCCAGTGGGGGGTGAGCGATACGTCGTTGAACGTTGGAATCGCAGCCCGCATGATCTATGACCTTTTTGTGCACGGCTTCACATTCGGGTCGGCGGACGCTACCGTGCGCTGATGCAGTCCATCGCGCACCGTGGCATCCATGACACTGCCACGGAGAACACGCTTGACGCGTTTCAGCGCGCGATGGATCTGGGGTTTGACGCCGTCGAGCTGGACGTCCGCATGACGGCGGACCGCGCCTGTGTGGTTCACCACGATGAGGCCGTCGTCACCGCCCAAGCCGTGCTCCCCATCCGAAGTACCCCGCTCGCGGCGCTCCAGGCGGCGGCGCCCGAAATTCCGCGCCTTGACTCGGTCCTCGAACTTGTAGCCCGCAGGGCGCACGCCTACGTCGAGATCAAGGAGAGCGGCGCCGAGCTCGAGCTGGCAGCCGTGCTTGAGCGATCTCCGGCCTCGGTCTCCGTTCACTCTTTCGATCACCGCGTGGTCTTGCGCATGAGGCACACCATGCCGCAACTTCGCACCGGGATCTTGCAGACCAGCCGGCTCACCGATAGCGCCGGTGCGTTGCGGGCAGCGGGAGCGACAGACTTCTGGCAGTGGCACGATTTCATCGATCGCGCACTCGTCGAGGAAGTAACGGCGGCAGGCGGAAGCGTGATCGCCTGGACGACCAACTCTCCGCCCGAATGGCGCATGTTCGCCGACATTGGCGTCGCCGGCATCTGCACGGATTCCGCGAACTTTCCGACATTCGTGTCGGCGAGATGCTCTCCAAATCGAGGCCTCAATCTGGATGCGATCGACTAGTCTCACTCTCCTGTGCGTCGCGGGCATCGCCTGCGCGCAGAACCAACCCGCTTCAACCGCGGCGACACCTGCACCGTCGTCGGAGCCCCGAGCGGCGACCGCGACCATGAAGCTCGCGCGCGACAGCGCGGGCGCGCCGGGTCTTGGTGCTCTCTCCCTGCCGAACGCCAACCCGTTCCCAAGTACATACACGCCGTTCCCGTCGCGCACCACTCTGATCCGGAACGCGACAATCATGACGGCCGCAGGACCGACGATGCAGACCGCGTCGATCCTGCTTCGGGACGGGAAGGTCATCGCTGTTGGTACGTCCGTCACGGCGCCCGCCGATGCTGTCATCATCGACGGAACCGGCAAGTACGTGACGCCGGGCATCATCGACGTCCACTCGCACCTCGGTGTTTACGCAGCGCCGGGCGGTGGCGGACTGAACGACGGTAATGAAGCAACAAATCCGAATACGTCGTATGTGTATGCCGAGCATTCTGTCTGGCCCCAGGATCCGCAGTTCCCGCGGATACTCGCCGGCGGCGTGACGACGATTCAGGTTCTACCGGGTTCGGCCAATCTGATCGGCGGCCGCAGCGCGATCCTGAAGGTCGTTCCGTCCCGCACGGTTCAGGGCATGAAATTCCCGGGCGCCCGGTATGGCGTCAAGATGGCCTGCGGCGAGAATCCCAAGCGCGTGTACGCTTCGCGCGGTCCTTCCACGCGCATGGGCAACGTCGCGGGTTATCGAACTGCCTACATCCAGGCAGCGGAGTACCGTCGCAAGTGGGACGAATGGAACGCGAATCACAAGGGAGCGCCGCCGGCGCGTGACCTGGGCCAGGAAACACTCGCCGAGGTGTTGCGTGGCGACATCCTGCCGCAGATGCACTGCTATCGCGCCGACGAGATGGCGCAGATGCTCGACGTCGCCAAGGAATTCGGCTTCAGGATTCGCGCGTTCCACCACGCTGTCGAAGCGTACAAGATCGCAGACCTCCTGCGCGCGAACGGCACTGGTGCGGCGATGTGGTCCGACTGGGGCGGCTTCAAGGAAGAGGCGATGGACGGAATTCGCGCCAACATCGCGCTCGTCGATGCCGCGGGCGCGAAGGCAATGATCCACTCCGATGATCCCTCAGGCGCCCAGCGGCTGAATCAGGAAGTGGCGAAGGCGATGTACGCCGGCCGCGCGGCCGGCATCAACGTGACTGAAGACATGGCCATAAAGTGGATGACCATCAATCCGGCCTGGGCACTGGACCTGGACAGCAGGATCGGATCGCTCGAGCCCGGCAAGGATGCGGATGTCGTTCTCTGGACGGGCGATCCCTTCAGCATTTACTCCAAGGCGGAAAAGGTATGGATAGATGGCGCGATGCTCTACGATCGCGACGATCCGGCGCAGAACTGGCGCACGGACTTCGATCTGGGCTTCGTGAAGGGAGGGAGCCGCTGATGCCGCGTAACATTCTGCGCGCACTCTGCGCGACAGTCGTCGCAACCAGCTCAATCAGCACGTCAGTGCTTTCAGCGCAGACGATCGCTATCACCGGCGGAACTGTATATCCGGTGAGCGGTCCCTCCATTCAAAATGGGACCGTGTTGATGCGCGACGGAAAGATCGTCGCCGTGGGCGCGGACGTTGCGGTGCCAGCGAATGCTCAACGAATCGACGCGACCGGCAAGATCGTGACACCGGGCCTCATCGACGCCGCAACTCAGCTCGGTCTGGTGGAAATCGGTGGTGAGCCGCAGACGCGCGACGCCAACGCAAAAGGCACTGACGGAATCGCTGCCTCGTTCCGCGCGTGGGACGGACTCAATTCCGAATCGGTGATGTGGGCTCCCGCGCGCAATGAGGGCGTCACGAGCGCCGTCGTCGCACCGGCCGGCGGACTCGTCGCCGGCCAGGCTTCAATGGTGGATCTCGTGAACGGAAGCGCTTCCCAGATGATGCGCCGCGCTCCGGTGGCGATGATCGCGCAGATCAACAATCCCCGAAGCGCACAGACCAACGCGCGTGGTGAGCTCATCGCCAAGCTGCGCGGGCTGCTCGAGGACGTGAAATTCTATCAGTCCCATCACGCCGACTACGATCGGTCGGCGGCGCGGACCCTGGGCGCCACGCGCGCCGATCTCGAGGCGATGATCCCGGTCGTCGATGGCAAGTTGCCGCTCGTCATCCAGGCGGAGCGTGTGGACGACATCGAGTCCGCTCTCCGGTTGGCGAAGGAGTTCAACCTCAAGATCATGATACTCGGCGGCGCCGAGGCTTGGCTTGCGGCGAACGATCTTGCCGCGGCGCATGTCCCTGTTATCGCCGGTGCGATGAACAACATACCGATCAACTTCGACATGCTGAACCAGCGTCAGGAGAACGTGGGCATCTTGAGCAAGGCCGGTGTGCCCGTCGCGATCATCGGTAACAACGGCGATGGCGACGAGGAGCTGTTCAACGTCCGCAACGTCAAGTACGAGGCTGGCAACGCCGTGTCCTACGGAATGTCGCACGATGCGGCACTGAAAGCTGTGACTCTCACCCCGGCCGAGATATTCGGAGTTTCGGATCACGTAGGTTCCCTGCAGCCAGGGCGCGACGCCAACGTGGTGATCTGGAGCGGCGACCCATTCGAGTTCTCGACGCGCGCAGAGCACGTCTTCATCCACGGGCAGGAAGCGATTGCGCCCAGCCGGCAGGATCTGTTGACGCAGCGTTACAGGACGTTGCCCCCGAAGTACGAATCCAAACCGTAGATCTCAACCGTAGGTCGCTTAGGTAACGCAGTACATTGAAGCAGCCGCCGTCGTACACGGGGGCGGCTGCTTCTTCCACTGTTGCCTGTACAGAGCAATGCAGTATCACCGATTCACCGGGTCCATCCTGCGACAGCTATCGCGAACGGAGTGCGTGACGAAGAGCACATGATCTTCACGATCGGCCATTCGACGCGAACGATCGGGGAGTTCATCGCGCTGCTCAAGCAGGTTGATGTCGACCTGCTTGTCGACGTGCGCTCCATTCCCCGCTCTCGTACTGTTCCGCAGTTCAACTTCGACGTATTGCCCGGATCGCTCGCTGCAGAAGGCATCGGGTACAAGTCGTTGCGATCGGTTGGCGGTCGCCGTAGCCATCGTAAAGGTGCCCCGGCGTCAACCAACACGTTCTGGCGCGTGCTGGCATTCCGCAACTACGCGGATTATGCGGAGACAGCGGAGTTCCGCGCTGGACTTGAGGAATTGATCGTGCTTTCGCGCGAGCATCGTTGCGCGATCATGTGCGCAGAAGCCGTCTGGTGGCGCTGTCATCGGCGCATCATCACCGATTATCTCTTGCTCCGCGGGGTTCCGGTCGAGCACATTATGGGGCTTGGTACCTTGACACCGGCAACGTTGACGCCCGGTGCGCGCGCCATGCCCGACGGCACACTCAGCTACCCGATGCCCGACGACGATGAGGATCAGTTGCGGTTGCCAGTCGAGTAGCTTCCAGTCAGCAGCTGCGTCGCGAGGCACGCTCCTTACCGCAAAAGTAGTCGGGCCAGCGCGAGGCGGAGGTCATGTTACGCGTAGCGAACGCTACCGTTTCTGCCGCCGGGCACTGACTCATCAACGATGAGGAAGCCGCAATGCCCGCCAAAAAAGCAGCGTCGAAAACAGCGTCGAAAACAGCGTCGAAAACAGCATCGAAAACAGCATCGAAAACGGCGTCGTTCAAGACGATTCCCGCCGGCACCGCCGTGACGTGGCACTATCGTAGCGCTATTGGTCACGGTACCGTGACCGGCGTCCACAAGACCGGCACCACTGCCGAAAACACGATGTACTCAATCAAACAACATGATCACCATCCGGGCGAACCGGCTGTCGTATTCCACTCTGGCAAAGCATTGACACGCACGGCGAAGTAGCGGCTGGCGGGAGCGAGCCGCGCTGGCTGTTTTTGACTACGCCCTGAGGGGACGCTCCGAAGGGTCTGCACGTCAGGGGCAAAAAAAGAGGCCCACTAGGGCCTCTTTATCGTACGAACCGATCGGCTTCAGGCCGTAGCGGTTTCCGCAGGCTGCTGAGGATACACGCTGATCTTGTAGCGTGTCTTGCTCTTGTGCTCGAACTTCACGACGCCGTCGATGAGCGAGTAGATCGTGAAATCGGAACCGAGGCCGACGTTGCGGCCCGGGTGCCACTTGGTGCCGCACTGGCGAACGATGATGTTGCCAGCGACAACGCGCTCACCGCCGAACTTCTTGACGCCACGGTACTGAGCGTTGCTGTCGCGCCCGTTGCGTGTGGAGCCTACGCCCTTTTTATGTGCCATGTTTTCTAAGCCTCAGGCGAGCGTGATGTCGCCGATCTTGATCTCTGTGAAGCCCTGACGGTGTCCCTGCTTGCGCGCGTAGTTCTTGCGGCGCTTCTGCTTGAACACGATGATCTTCTCGCCGCGGCCATGCTTGACGATCTCTGCGGCGACGGAAGCGCCCTTGAGCGCGGGCACGCCCACGTGAGTGTTGTTCCCGTCGTTGCCCAGGAGCACGTCCGAGAACGTGACCTTGGCGCCGGCATCGCCGACTAGGGACGGGATTCTATAGGTTTTGCCGGGCTCGACACGGTACTGCTTGCCGCCGGTGCGGATGATAGCGTATGGCATGAAAATCGATTGGTTTTGGTGCAGCCTCGAATTATAGCGATGCAGCGCGAGTCATGGAAGCCCTCGCCGCGGCTTTCGGCCCGAACCATAAGCCCAGAACGCCTCCGTCTGCCGGGTAGCGGGCGGACGGCGGCTTGCGGTGGCGGGCTTGGGGACGGCTGCCTCCCAGCGGCCTACCGGGGCCGCCGCCTGCGTACCGCTGCGACGAAACCAGTCAGCCCCGTTCCCAGAAGCGCCATTGAACTCGGCTCCGGAACCGTGTTGACCGGCGGCGTGTCAGGCGACGCGCTGAGGGTAATCAGCCCGGTGCGGTCGAAGGACGCCGAGCTGATGAAGATTCCGCCCCCCGTCCGCGCATCGACGCCGCCGAGCGTCACATCGATCGAAGCCGTCTGCGAGGTATTTGCTGGAGCATGCCCCGTGATGTACGCATTGATGTCGGGTGTAAACTCGTAGGCGTAGATTCCCGCTGTGGTCGCGAATGGCATCACGAAATCGAAACCGCTTGCAGTCTGTGTCACCGTGGCGCTCTTGAGCAAGCCGGTGCCGGGACCGGAGCCGGCGGTCTGCTGAGCGTATGCGGATTCGCCGCCGCCGAACATAGTGAGATTCCAGAAGCCAAAGCCGTCGTTGGAATTGGCGTTACCGGTCTCGAACTGGGTCGTAAGGAAGTGGAACACGAGCTGATCGGTACTGGACGGCGTGCCGAGGACCGAAAACTTCAGGTACTGGGTGGACTGCGCGAGGACGTACGCGTTCGTGGCGCTGGCGGTCCCGCCCTGCGTGACGGTTCCCGTGGCGCTCGCAGTGCGCGCGCCATTGTTCGAGCTTGATGTACCGGTGGCGGTGCCGCCGGTCACTCCGCAGCTCACCGTGGCAGACGTTGTCGGCGCGAACGGCACCGATTGACCACAGTTATTCGCTGAATTGGTCTGATCGGAGATCGCTGCGTGCGAGGTGCTCGTTCCCTGTTGGGCTACACCCGTCGCGGGCGCGAGCGACAGCGCGAGTAAGGTTCCTGCGGCTAGACTTGTGACGGTAGTCCTGTGGCGGTCGTTCCTGGTGTGCATGACTTGGCTCCAGACGAAAGGTTCGGCGCACCGCTGTGGACTGCGCCTTTAATCGTCAAGAGTAAAACTGCGTCATCAAAGCCACGGCAAGAAACGTCAAAACGTTCTGGCACTTGATGTTACGGGCCGAAAATCGCCACTCGTGGCGATTTCTCGGCCCATGCATCTGCCGATTAGGCCAGTGCGTATTGCTGAGTTATGTCCCGCCCCTGAGACTTCACAACCAGCTTGAACTCGTCGGGCCTAAGTAACGGATCATCACGTACTTCCAGCGAAAACGTCGCCGATTTCTGGAGCTGTTGCACCAGGTCGCGCTCTTCCTCCAGGACGTACATCGCCACGTCGGGGTGAAGTTTCACCAGCAAGTTGTCGCGCCGACCCTCGAGGACCATTCGCCTCACCGACCGCTCCATGCGGCGAACTATGGTCTCCGGGGTGAATACCCTGCCCGTTCCGTTGCACGTGGGGCACGCTTCGGTCATGCTCTGGTAGTGGCTCTGCCGCACTCGCTGGCGAGTCATCTCCACGAGCCCGAGGTCGCTCACCGCGAACGCCTTGGTGCGCGCACGATCGCGTGAGAGATGGTTGCGAATCTCCTGGAGAACCTTGTCCCGGTTGGACTTGCTCTCCATATCGATGAAGTCGGTCACTATGATGCCGCCGACGTCCCGAAGTCGGAGCTGACGCGCAACCTCCGCCGCAGCCTCCATGTTGGTGCGCAGCACAGTCTGCTCCGGATCCTTCTTCCCTGTGTACCGGCCGGAATTCACGTCGATCGATACTAGCGCTTCCGTGGGCTCGATTATCAGATAGCCACCCGACGGCAGATCGCAGCGACGCTTGAAGATGTCGCGGATCTCCGACTCGATCTCGAACTTGTCGAACAGCGGTGGCTCCTCGGCGTGCATCCTCACGCGCGGAATCAGATCCGGGGCGATGTCCTCCAGATAGTCCACGATCTCGTTGAAGACCTGCTTTGAATCCACCGTCAGCGAATCGACCTTGGCGCTGAACAGATCGCGGACAAGACCGCGCGTCAGGCCGGTCTCACGATGTATTACCGCTGGCGCACGCACGAACCGGGTCTTCTTCTTGATCCGCTTCCACTGCGAGATGAGCGACTCCAGCTCGCGCTTCAGCATCTCGGGCGTAACGTCCTCGCTAACCGTGCGCACGATCACGCCGCCAGACTTCTCCGGCAGAAAGCCACGCACCATCTCCTTCAACCGCTGACGCTCGGCGCCGGCTCCGATCTTCCGGCTCACACCGACCTTGGTGCCGCCATCAGGGATGTACACAAGAAACCGGCCTGCCAGCGATATCTGCGCTGTTACGCGCGGGCCCTTGGTGGAGATCGGCTCCTTGGTCACCTGAACAAGGATGTCCTGACCACGCTTCAGCGCGTCCTGGATGGGCGGGACCTTGCCTCGCCGGCCATGGCCATGGCCGCGGCCGCCGCCGTTGCCACCATTCCCTCCATTGCCACCATTCCCTCCATTGCCACCGTTGCCTCCATTAACGGGCGGCTCGACGTCGTCATCCTCGTCGTCGTGGTCGTCGGGATCAGCGTCTTCGTCCGAGTCGTCCGCCTGGACGTCGGACGCATGAAGGAAGGCACTCTTCTCCGTCCCGATGTTGACGAAGGCTGCCTGGATTCCGGGAAGTACTGCTTCAACCTTCCCGAGATAGATGTCGCCGATCATGCGGCGATTGTCCGGACGGTCGACCAGCAGCTCTACGAGCCGGTCGTCCTCCAGAATCGCGATGCGCGTTTCCCGCGCAGCCGCGTTTATGAGGATTTCACGTTTCATTGTAGCCCACGCCGGTACGGGATCGTGTTACAGGGTCCCTACCACAGCGCAGTCCAAAAGAGAAATAGACCTGGGCGCCCCGAACCGCGGCGCCGTCAGCCCTAAAGTTATGTTCGAAGAGTCCGGAACGCCAGCCAAATCATTGCCAGAACGTAAGTTAGGCCAGCCTTCCATTCCCCATGCTTCATGTAAAGTGCCGGATCGAAGCGGTTCGTGGAGGCGGCGTCGCCCCGCCACGGAGCGGGCCTCGGAAAGAACAGCGGCACGTACGTCGCGTACCGTGCGTACGTTTCGGGAAATCGCTCCGAGATGTTCGCTATCTCGCGCCGCATCGTCGGATAGTAGATGAGAAGGAAGAACGCCACGACGGCGACGAGCAGGCTCCAATGCGCAGCCACGGCGAATCCGCCCGAAATGAGAAAGCTCCCAAAGTAGAGCGGGTTGCGCGTGTGGGCGTATGGGCCACTCGTCGCAAGCTTCTCGTTCTTGGTTATGTGGCCCGAGGCCCATGCGCGAATCAGTACGCCAACGAGCGCTATCCCGCCGCCGAGCAGCAGCGAGCCCGGCGTGGGTTGCGCGAAGATCACGTATGCAATCCCCAGAACGAATCCCAGCGGAATTCTGAGCCGCTTCGCGACTTCGGACAGCGTCACCTTGCCAGCTCTCGCAGGATGTGGCGGCCGATGACGAGCCGCTGGATCTCCGACGTACCCTCTCCGATCTCGCAGATCTTTGCGTCACGCATCATTCGCTCGACGGGGTAATCCTTGGTGTAGCCGTAGCCCCCGTGGATCTGTACTGCCTTTGTTGTTGCGCGCATGGCTAACTCGGAGCAGAACAGCTTCGCCATCGCTGCCTCCTTTCCGAACGGCTTGTGATTTTGCGCCAGCCACGCCGCGTGAAATACCAGATGACTTCCGGCCTCGATCTCGGTCGCCATGTCGGAAAGTTGAAACTGAATCCCCTGGAATTCCGCTATCGCCTTTCCGAACTGACGTCGCTCCGATGCGTAGCGGAGCGCTTGCTGGTACGCGCCTTCAGCGATACCGAGCGACAGGGCCGCGATCCCAATGCGGCCCGCGTCGAGCGTCTGCATGAAATTCGTGAACCCCTCGCCTTCCCCGCCCAGCATGTTCTCGGCGGGAACCTCGACGTCTTCGAAGATCAGCTCGCGCGTATCGGACGAGCGCCAGCCGAGCTTGTCCTCCTTCTTCCCGGACCTGAATCCCTTCATGGCGGGAAGCGAGTCGTCGTGGCCGACCCCGAGCTCGCGCGTGATGTCGAGATCCACGGTGGGCTTGGTGAGTATGAAGGAGCTTATCCCCTTCGTGCCACGTGACGGATCCGTGACCGCTGTCACGACGAAGATCTCGCCGACACCACCGTGCGTTATGAAGATCTTGGAGCCGTTCAGGATGTAACGGTCTCCCCGCTTCTCGGCACGTGTCCGAGTCCCGCCCGCGTCGCTACCGGCCGAGGGCTCGGTGAGGCCGAAGCCGCCCAGTACCTTGCCAGCGGCCAGGAGCGGTACGTAGCGCGCCCGCTGCTCATCGCTGCCAAAATTGACGATTGGCGAGGTGCCGAGTGTCGTGTGCGCGGAGATCGTGATGGCGTGCGAGGCGTCCACCCTGGCCATCTCATGGATCGCGATGATGTACGAGGTGAGATCGAGTCCCGCGCCGCCGAGCTCCACGGACCATGGCACACCGAGGAAGCCAAGCGCTCCCATCCGCTTGACGTTGTCCCACAGGAATTCACCGCTTGCGTCGAGTCGCGCGGCGACCGGCGCGACGTGATCGCGCGCGAACTCGCGAACCGTGTCGCGCACTGCAAGGTTCTGCTCGGAGAAGTAAAACGAATCGTTCATTTTAGGATTGTGTTTACGCCCGGTCGTCCGCGAGAGCCGCGATGAACCGCGGCCCGAAACGCTCAGTCTTCACCGGACCGATGCCGCGCAGGTCCCCGAAGGCCGCAAGAGTGCGCGGGCGATGCACTGCGATCTGCAGAAGCGTCTTGTCATCGAAAACAATATATGGAGGCACCTCGTGCTCTCGCGCAATCTCACGCCTGAGGGCGCGGAGCCGCTCGAACGTCGCACGCGCCTCGGGCGGCAGCTCCTCAGCGGGGTCCGCGCGGTCGGCGTTCCGCACCGTGGCAGCCGGACGCCCCAAGGCGGATCGGTTTCGAACAGTCGTGCGCGCGCGTTTAGGTGTTGGCGCTTTTTCAGGCCGCGGGGCCGTTGTGCCCTGACAGTTGTCGCATCCGGAGCAGCTGTTGCCGGCGGCTGGATCTCCAAAGTAACGAAGCACGAAAGCGCGCCTGCATGTTTTGGCGTATGCGTATCGCTGGACAGCTTCGAGCTTCTCCAGCTCCGCGTCGCGGCGGCGGTCGAGTGAATCCCAATCAATTGCGAAACCGTCGATGTCCCGGGCCGCCGCGGCGAGCATCAGCCCCCCGCCCAGGGATTGAACGGTAATGAATTGTCTGTCCTGCAACGACTCGAGCACGTCCTTTACTTCCGGCGGTGCTCCAAGGCCTGATGGCAGCGCTGCCACATCGATCACAGCCCCCGTGGCCAGGTCGTTTCCGGCGACGCGCCAGAGTGCCCTTAGTATCCCGAGCTGCATGGAGTGAGCGTCGCCGTTCAGTTCGCGCTTGATCCGATCGAATGTGGCGAGCAGTCTCACGCGAACGAGCGACGACGATTCCTGGGCCCGTACCACCGCGCCAGCCTGTTCCAGAACCCGAAGCGCGCTCTCCACGTCCCGCGCACTTGCCTTGCCCGGAACCACACCGGCGATTTCATCTGGACGCTCCGGCACTCCCCCGGGTCTGTTCGAGAGCTTGCGGAGCGTGTCGTACACGCGCGTGACGAGATCGCGCTCCGGATACGAGCCCTTGATGAAGTACTCGTGAGTGAATCGGTCCTGGAAAGCGTGAAGCAGAATCGCTTCCGACGGCAACCCATCGCGGCCCGCTCGCCCGGCTTCCTGGTAGTAGGCTTCGAGCGTGCCCGGCATCGAGTGATGCACGACGGCGCGCACGTTGGCCTTGTCGATACCCATGCCGAAGGCGTTGGTTGCGACGATGACTCTCACGCGCTCCGACATGAAGGACTCCTGCACGTCGTGCCTGCTGTCATCATCCAGCCCGGCATGGTACGCAGCGGCGGAAATCCCCTCACGTTGCAGCATACCCGCGATGCGCTCGACCGACTTGCGCGTCGCTGCGTAAACGACAGTCAGTCCAGGCCGGTCGCTCAAGGCCTGCACGAGCAAATCGTCCTTGCCTGCGTCGTTCCGCGCAGGAAGCACCGAATAACTGAGATTGGTGCGGTCGAACCCGGTGATGACCACGCGCGGATCGCGGAGCGCGAGCTGGCGCGCAATGTCGCGCCGCACTGTCGGCGTGGCCGTCGCCGTCAGGGCAATGGTGGGCGGATCGCCGAGTGCCTCGCGCACGGCGCGCATGCGCAGGTAGCTCGGACGGAAATCGTGGCCCCACTGGCTTATGCAGTGCGCCTCGTCGATGGCCAGAAGAGCAACGCCCGACCGGCGAAGCTGCTCAGCGGTGGTGCCCGCGTCGAATCGCTCGGGCGCCATGTACAGCATCCTGATCTCACCGCGCGCGGCACGCGCCATCCTGTCCGACACCTGTCCGGTGGTAAGCGTGCTGTTGACGAACGCCGCCGCTATCCCCTTAGCCTCAAGCGCGTCCACCTGATCCTTCATGAGCGAGATGAGCGGCGAGACCACTACGGTGAGTCCCGGAAGCAGCATCGCCGGAACCTGGTAGCAGAGCGACTTGCCGCCACCCGTGGGGAGCACCACCAGTGTGTCGCCGCCCTTCAGCACCGACTCGACGGCCGCCTCCTGGCCCGCACGAAATTCCGGATAGCCGAACGCCTCGCGCAGGACTGTGCGCGCGTCCTCGATGCTGGGATGGATCATCGTTGAATGATCGCGCGCGATCGCAGGGATGGTCGGACCGACTTCATCCCCTCGCAATCGTTGCTGCGCCGAATTGCGAGGCTGATCAGACTGCCCTGGCGAAATGCCCGCGCGTAAACGCGGAGCCCACGATCGTTCGCAGCTCGGCATGACTCGCGCCCTCGCGGCGAGCGAGAGAGTCGATAATCCTGCGATAGCCGGCAACGACCTGGGCGATCGGGTCGCCCGGAACGTTGAACACGGCATTGAACGAGCGGATACCCATGTTCCACAAACGCGGCATGTACTCCGATGCCTCTATCGGCCGCGAATGGAGTAATCGGTTGCGGCATGCGCTGTCGGTCGCGACCGCGAATGTGTAGCCGGCGGGATCCGTGAGTGAGACGTTGGCGTGCTTCTGCACGCAGAGATCGCGACAGGTGGTGGGTTCACGATCGAAGGCTGCGGACAAAACGCAATGTTCGATCGTCATGCCCTCGGGACGTCCGTATACCAGAACATCGAAACCGGCGCCGCGCCATGGCGCGATCATCGCTTCCGTTTCGTCGGCCGTCAGCTCGATGGACGGAACGATTCGCCGCACGCCGAGCCCGAAAATGAACGCAGCCGTGTGCTGGTTGAAGCAGTTGACGGCGTAATCCGCGACGACGTCACGCCCTTCCCGCGCCAGTTCCGCCGCGAGTCCCAGATGGCCGGACACGATTGGAAGGTCCAGCCGAAGCCACCGATCCACCGATGTTCGGTCTTCCGGACGCACGATGCTTGGGGTGCGAATGCGGAGCGTGATTCCGGCCGCTGCGAGGTCAGCCGCGAGCGCCCTGACGCGCGACAGCGGTGGCGTCGGATGGCGCAGAAAGGGATCGAGCACCACTTCGGTCGCTCCAGAGTCTGCCGCGACGCGCGCATCGGCAACATCGTACACGTGCGCCGCTAGCGTGATTCCGGAGGCCGCGATCGGGCGGCTCGTATTGAGTCGCCCGATCGCGTCATCGATCGCCGTAGCCCGTTCGCCCACCTGCGCGTCCCGCTCCCAGAGAGCGCGCTGCGCCAGCTCATCGACAGCGCGCTGACGCATGTGATTCAGCTCGCTGACAGGCAGAAACATTCCGTCGGCAAGTCCATTGCTGTCAACGTCGCGCAATACAAACTCCGTCTCGCCGAGCCTGCCGAGCTGCTCCCTGAGCTGGGCTGCGTCGAGACTTCGCTTTGAGGCAGGCACGAGAGCCATCTCGCTGCGGACGACAACGTCTCCGAAGCCGGATCTGAACACGAGCTTGAGTGGCGCACCTGCGCTGCCGAAAGCTGCTACATCGATCGGTTTCCGACCTTGAGCGGGAAGCTCGACCGACTCGAAGCTTGCTTTGGCCCGCGCAAGCAGCGTCGCGTCGGAGCTTCTCACCACCGTTGCACCGACGCGGGGATGTGCGCGAAGCGTCAGCTGCTGCCGAACATTACCGCGCGCCGCCCGCAGCGTCCGCTCTGCTGTAACGGTCGCGCCCACTGTTTCGGCACCGTCGGGTCCCTCGAAGGCGATTCCGTCTCCGGTCTCTATTCGTGTCGTCACGTCAACGGTGACTTCACGCAGGGTCACCTCGACAACGGTGCCGAGTATGCGTCCGCGATTGTCCGGCTGGTCCCTGGTTACATATTCGCGTCCCGCGCGACCTGTGTACATGCCGGGTGTGAATCCGCGGCTGAAGATCTGGACCAGGTCCTGGACTTCGTCGATCGCGGGCGGCGTGGCGTCCCCGTGTTCCACACGCGAAAGAAAGTCGCGATAGCCCTTCGTCACCGTCGCGACGTACTCGGGCCGCTTCTTCCGGCCCTCTATCTTGAGACAGCCCACGCCTGCATCAGCGATCGCCGCGAGCGAATCGTACGCGCCGAGATCCTTCGCCGAAATCAGAAAGCCCGAATCGAGCGTCTCACCAGTTGCAGCGTCGGTGAGAACGTAGTCCTTTCTGCAGGACTGCGCACAGGAGCCGCGGTTTGCGCTCCGCTCGGAAATCATACCCGACATGTAGCACTGGCCGCTGTACGAAATGCACAGTGCGCCATGGATGAAAGTCTCGAGTCCTAGATCGGGTACTTTCTCGCGGATGGCGCGAATGTCCTGGATTGTATTCTCACGAGCAAGCACGACGCGATCGATTCCAAGATCCCGCATGACGAGCGCACCGGATTCATCGTGCACGGTCATCTGCGTCGACCCGTGGATCTCGAAGCCGGGATAGACGCGATTGATCAGGGTGACGAGGCCGATATCCTGGACGATCGCGGCGTCGATGCCCCTGTCGATTGCCTCGCCAAGGAAGGCGAGCGCCTCATGCAGCTCGCCCGGCTTCACCAGTGTGTTGAGCGTGAGGTAGATGCGTGCACCGCGTGAGTGCGCCAGCGAGCATGCGGTCTCGAGCTCGTCGAGCGTGAGCTGTGCGCCTTCATCACGGGCGTTGAACTTTTCAGCGCCGAGATAGACGGCGTCTGCGCCATTGGCCACCGCCGCGCGCACGGCGTCGAGTGATCCTGCGGGTGACAGAAGTTCGGGGATCTTTCGGGTGGGCCTCACCCAGTCAATCTAATTACGCTCTCGGACGGATGAAACGGAGCAGGAACGCCGCGAGCAGACAGGCCAGAGCCGCCCAGCGAAAATACTCGGCTTCAGCATGCAGGGACCACGCGAACAGCACGGCGGCGCACAGTGCGAGACCCACTTTGAAAGCGTCGATCCGGCTCATCGTGGCTTCGCGAATCTCAGCACACCGGCGCGGAAGTCCTCCGTTGATCGCGCCACCACGTTCGTGCGGGCTCCGGCGAGCACCCCGTCGCGGAAATCCATGCCGTCGAGCTGGTAGAAAAGAGTCTTCGTGAGTGCCTGCGCACTGGCGGACGAACCCGCGAGTCCCTGTATGATGTCAGCAACGCCGGCATCGAAGCCGTCGGCCTGGATTACGCGGCTCACCAGTCCCATCTCGAGCGCCTCGCGTGCTCCGATGCGTCGTCCGGAGGCCACGAGATCGTATGCCCGTTTCTCTCCAACAGCGCGGCGGAGCATGGTCATTACCATCGCCGGGACAAAGCCGACCAGCACCTCCGGGTAGCCGAACTCGGCGTTCTCGTGCGCGAGCACGATGTCCGCGGCACTCGCAAGCCCCGCCCCGCCAGCGAGGGCGCGCCCGCGGACTACGGCCACCACGGGCTTGGGTATTTCGCGCATCGCGATGAATACACGTCCAAGAGATTCGGCGTCGTCATAGTGCGCTTCCGGCCTCGCATCGAGCATACCGGCGAGCGCCGTCAGGTCGGCGCCCGCACAAAAATCGGCACCGTCCGCCGCGAGCACAATTACTCGGGTCCCCGTATGCTGCGCGCACGACGTGAAGGCCTGGAGCAGCTCGTGCGCCGTCTCGTGATCAAGCGCGTTTCTTTTCTCCGGTCGCGCGAGTGTGACACGCCCTATCGCGCCGTCGGATTCCACGCGCACGCGACTCACGATGCGGTCACGATGCGGTCACGATGCGGTCACGATGCGGGAAGTTCCAGCGAATGCGCCTCGGCATCGGGAATGTCGAGCATCATTCGCAGCAGCGCCGTGGAGTACACCTTCCCCTGCGCATCGGTCTTGAGCGAAAGCGTGCCGCCACCGCCCAGCGCACCATGCAGAAGGAAATTGAGCGCGTTGAGGTTTGGAAGCTCGAAGCGCTCCACCGATCCGGTGATCATCCCTTTGAAGTGCGCCGCCACCCTGCCCTGTGTCAGCTCGCGACTCAACAGCGGGTACCACTCCGGGCGATTGGCTATCACGCCAACGTTCGCGGTGTCTCCCTTGTCGCCCGAGCGCGCATGCGCGATGTCCAGCAGACGGACTCTCATCAGACCATCTCCACGTGTGTCTGTACGACCGTCTTGTCGATGAGCGCAGGCCAGTACGCCACGATTTCCTCAACCTTGGGACGTCCGCCTGCGAAGCCGGTCACGCTCGGCGGGCCGTTCAGCACCAGCGGAGCGAGCTCGCGCGTAAATCGCTCCACCACCGCTCGGTCGCCGGATCGTACACCGACGCGCAGCTGAATTTCCGGCGCGTCGGCGCCGGAGGCGCCGGAGAGTGGTCCGTGGGTCGCCGAGGCGCCGACGAACTCCGTCAGTAGCTCATCGAAACTGAGGCCGAGCCGATCCAGACGTTCGCGGAGGATCCGGTTGGCGAACTGCGCCTTCTCCAGAGCATCCGGCCATGAATACACCAGCGTGCCCACAGCCTTGAAGCCCGCCCTGTACGCTATGGACACCTTCAGCTTGTCGGTCGGCGCGGAGCCCTTGATGCCGAACACACGCACGCGGTCGGGTCCCGCATCCTCGATGCGAATCGAGGTGAAATCGGCGACCACATCGGGGGTGATGTAAGCGTGCGGGTCGCCCATCTCGTAAACAAGCTGCTCGGAGACCGTGTGCACCGACACACGACCGCCCGTTCCAGGATGCTTGGTGATGATGAAGCTCCCATCCTCGTACGCGTCGGCGATTGGATATCCCACGTTTGCGAGATCGGGAATATTGCGCCAGTCGTACAGACAGTTGCCACCGGAGCACTGGGCACCACATTCCAGAATGTGGCCGGCGATGATTCCTGCGGCGAGCCGGTCGTAATCGGTATCGGACCAGCCATACTCGAATCGAATTGGCGCCATTGTGAGCGCAGTGTCGGTCGAGCGGCCGGTGATGACGACCTGCGCCCCCCTGGTGAGCGCCTCGACGATCGGTTTCGATCCGATGTACGCGTTCGCCGAGAGCACGCGATCGCGCACGGTCTCGAGCGGTTCGCCGGTTTCCATGTTGGCGAGCGCATGGCCCTCATCCACCAGCTGGCTGATTCTCGGCAACAGATCGTCGCCGGTAACGACGCCGATTCGGAGCGACTTCCCGTGCCGTGCGGCGACCGCCTGCACCGCCGCCGCACAGGCCGGCGGATTGACGCCCCCAGCGTTGGCGACAACGCGCACACCACGGTCGGTGACGGCGTCCATCACCGACTCCATGGCGCCCACGAAGTCGCGCGCATAGCCCATTGCCGGGTCGCGCTCCTTCTGCTTCTGCAGAATGGACATCGTGACTTCGGCGAGGTAGTCGAGCATCAGATAGTCGATGGGCCCGTTGTCGACCTGCTGTCGGGGCGCATCGAGCGAATCGCCCCAGAAACCCTGTCCGCCTGCGACGCGGACCACGCGTTCGGTCATTGATTTGTTCACGGTGATAACGGGGGAAGCACGAATGGTCCGAGATGCGGACCGGGATTGTTGAGCGATGCCGAGAGCGCGCTGATGAGCACTGCGCGTGTGTCCTCGGGGTGTACGATGGCGTCCACGTATCCGCGGGCGGCGGCGTAGCGCGCGTCGAGCTGGTGCTCGTAGTCTGCGCGCATCTCGTCAACTGCGCGGGATACGTCCGCGCCAACGCTGCCGTCGGACGCGCGTGCCGCGTCGATCGCGGGTCCGTGCACGGCCTGGATGGCGGCCTCACCTTCCATCACGCCCATGCGCCCGGTGGGCCACGTGAAGACGAAGTCCGGATCGAAGCCCTGTGCGGCCATCGCGTAGTATCCCGCGCCCGACGCATGATTCAAGGTCAGCACGATCTTCGGCACTCGCGTCGTGGCCATCGCCTCCACCAACCGCGCGCCTGCCCGAATGATTCCCTCGTGCTCGGCTTCGGGCCCCACCATGAAGCCGGATACGTCCTGGATGAACAGGATTGGAATTCCCTGGCGGTCGCAGCGATCAATGAAGTACGCCATTTTTTCCGCCGATTCGGCGTAGATGATGCCTCCAAAGCGCGGCTTTTCGCCCGCGCGCCCCTTGATGAGGCCGCGCTGGTTCGCGATCACCGCGACAGGAATGCCTCCCATCTTCGCGTCGGCGCAAATCATCTCCGCGGCAAGCTCCCCCTGGAACTCGTCCAGCGCGCCGTCGTCGACAATCAACTTGAGCAGCGCGTGCATGTCGTACGACATGCGATGATCCGCAGGTAGTGCATCGGCAAGCGCGTCGTCCGTGTCGGGAAGCGACTGCGGCGCGGCTACGCGGGGCCTGGGAAGCCGAGAGATGAGATCGCGAATCTTCGCGATGCAGGACGGGTCGTCTTCCACGGCGTAGTGCGCGACGCCGCTCACGCGCGTGTGCGTGTCAGCGCCACCGAGGGTTTCCCCGTCGATCACCTGGCCTGTCGCACCCTTCACCAGGTTTGGACCGCCCAGTCCCATGAACGATGTGTCCTTCACCATCAGGATGACGTCGGAGAGCGCTGGCAGATAAGCACCGCCAGCAATGCACTGACCCATCACCGCCGCGATCTGCGGGATGCGCAGATACCGTCGCATGACGGAATTGTAATAGAATATGCGGCTCGCGCCGAACTGACCGGGAAAGACACCACCCTGATAGGGCAGGTTTACGCCAGCCGAGTCAACGAGGTAGACAATGGGTATCGCGCACCGCATCGCGATTTCCTGCGCGCGCAGGATCTTCTTGATTGTCTCGGGCCACCAGGAGCCGGCCTTGACCGTAGCGTCGTTCGCGACGACCACAACCTCGCGCCCATCCACGACTGCTAGTCCGGTCACGACGCCCGCCGACGGGGCCTGACCTTCGTACTCGTCGTAGGCAACGAGAAGACCGATCTCGATGAATCGCGTTCCCTTGTCACACAGCAACGCGACGCGCTCGCGCGCCGACAACTTGCCCTGCGAGTGAACTTTGGCGATCCTGGCGGCACCGCCGCCCTGTTCGATCCGCTGCTCGAGCTCGCGCAACTCTGCGTCGAGCACCCTGAGGCGAGATGTCACGCTGTCTGTGCTTCGCGCGCCTCGAACCAGTTGTGGATGTACTCCACAAGCTCGCTCGTGGGCGTGCCGGGCCCGAAGAGCTTCCCCGTACCGCGAGCCTCAAGCGCGTCCATGTCCTCCTTCGGAATGATCCCGCCGCCGGTAACGAGAATGTCCTCGCGGCCGTCGTCGCGTAGCAGACCGAGCACACGCGGTATCAGCGTCATGTGGGCGCCGCTGAGAATGGATAGGCCGACGACATCTACATCTTCCTGGATCGCGGCGGTCGCGATCATCTCTGGCGTCTGATGAAGACCGGTGTAGATGACCTCCATTCCTGCGTCGCGCAGCGCAGCGGCGACGACCTTCGCTCCGCGATCGTGGCCGTCAAGTCCCGGTTTCGCGACTAGCACTCGGATAGGACGCATCTGTCTGGGATCGTTGGGTTAGAAGAACACTGGCTCGCGATACGCGCCGAATACTTCCTCCATGGCGGCGCGAATCTCGTACAGCGTGCAGTAGGCACGCGCGCAATCCAGAATGAACGGCATGAGGTTGACGTCCGTACGCGCGGCGTCACGCAGCGCTGCCAGTCTTGCTGCGACAAGCGCGCCGTCTCGCGTGGCGCGCATCTCCGCCATGCGCGCTCGCTGCTCGCGCTCGGCAGCCTCACTGACCTTGAGCAATGGTATGGTGAGCTCACCTTCCTCGGTGACGAACTCGTTCACACCGACGATAGTGCGCCGGTGCTGCTCGATCTCCCACTGCTGACGCGATGACGACTCCGAAATCTGGCGCTGCAGCCAGCCAGTCTCCAGTCCGTGCACCACGCCACCGACTTCCGCGATCTTCGTGAAGAGCTCCTCCGCCTCGGCTTCCATCCTGTCGGTCAGCGCTTCCACATAGTACGAACCACCAAGCGGATCGGCGACGTTCGGCACTCCCGTCTCGAAGGCCAGGACCTGTTGAGTGCGCAACGCGACCTGCACGGCCTGTTCCGTGGGCAGCGCGAGCGTCTCGTCCATGGAATTGGTGTGCAGCGACTGCGTGCCGCCAAGCACCGCCGCCATGGCCTGGTAGGCGACACGGACAACGTTGTTCATCGGTTGCTGCGCGGTGAGCGTCACGCCAGCGGTCTGCGAGTGGAATCTCATGATGAGCGAGCGCGGATCCTTCGCACCGAAGCGCTCCTTCATGTGGCGAGCCCAGATGCGACGCGCGGCACGAAGCTTCGCGATCTCCTCGAAGAAATCGTTGTGGATGTCCCAGAAGAATGACAGCCGCGGCGCGAATTCATCGACGGTCATGCCGCGAGCCAGTCCGCGCTCAACGTAGGTGAACCCGTCAGCCAGCGTGAACGCGAGCTCCTGCACGGCGGTCGCGCCCGCCTCACGGATGTGGTAACCCGAGATGGATATGGTATTCCACAGCGGAACGTGCTCTGCCGACCACTGGAAGTTGTCGACGATGAGTCGGAGCGCGGGCTCGATGGGATACACCCAAGCGTGCTGCGCCATGTACTCCTTCAGAATGTCGTTCTGAATCGTTCCGCGAAGTTGGGTCGTATCGACTCCCTGCTTCTCGGCCGCTGCGACGTAGAACGCGAAAAGGATCACCGCCGGTCCGTTGATCGTCATCGACGTCGAAACCTTGTCCAGCGGAATGCCTTCGAACAACGTCTCCATGTCGGCGAGGCTGGAGATGGCGACGCCGCACTTCCCGACCTCACCCTCGGATCGCGGATGATCGGAGTCGTATCCCATTAGCGTCGGAAAGTCGAATGCCACCGACAATCCGGTCTGGCCATGCGAGAGCAGATACTTGTAGCGTGCGTTCGTCTCGGGCGCGGTACCGAAGCCCGCGAACTGGCGCATTGTCCAGAGCTTGCCACGGTATCCGGTCGCATGAATGCCGCGCGTAAACGGAAACTCGCCGGGAACCTCGAGAGAAGATCCGTCACCGGCGACATCGAGGACAGTGTACAGCGGCTCCACCTCGTCCCCCGAATTCGCGAAGAAGGCGTTGCGCTTTCTGGCGGCGGCGAATTTCGCGCGCCACCCGGCGACCTCCTCCCGCAACCTGTCAAGTTCCAGCATCTCAGCCGTTGTCATGCTCCGACTCCAGTCAGCAATGGACCGCTTCGCCTAAGCAACTCATCGGCGACGCTGAAGGGCGTGGCCGCACCTGATTCCAGACTGTCAAGCTGCGCATCGAGCCACACGGTGATAGTCGGGTCCTCCCAGAGGCGCGATCGAACGCGCTCCGACACGACTTCCGTCACCTGGTTTCGCAGCCTGGTGCGCCGGCGACCCTTGAGTCCGCCCGATGACTCAAGATAACGAAAGTGACGGTCCACGGCCTCCAGAAGCGTGTCGATGCCTTCGTCTTTCGACGCGATCGTCCCCAACACCGGCGGCGTCCAATATGCCGGATTCTCAGTCCGGGCCGCCTCCCTGGCGATGCGACCAGGATTGAAGGGCTTGAGCGACACGCCGTGATGCGCCGGCACGTTCGCCGATGTCGAGCCCCGCCTCAAGCCCAGCATGAGTTCGATGTCGTTGCGCAGCCGGTCGGCTCCCGGCCTGTCTCCCTTGTTGACCACGAAGATATCAGCGATTTCCATTACCCCCGCCTTCAGCGTCTGTATGGAATCGCCCGACTCTGGAACCAGGACCACGATAGTCGTGTCCGCGGTCCGGGCCACGTCCAGCTCGGTCTGGCCGACGCCGACGGTCTCGATGATGATCCAGTCGAAGCCAAAGGCGTCAAGCACATCGGTAACTTCTGCGGTGCGAGCTGACAGTCCGCCGAGCGAACCGCGTGTCGCCATGGACCTGATGTACACGCCCGGGTCGAGCGCAACTGATTCCATCCGAACGCGATCGCCGAGCAGAGCGCCGCCAGTGAACGGTGAAGTCGGATCGACGGCAATCACGCCCACCGTGTTGCCCGCCGCGCGCAACTTCTGCACGAGCAGATTGGTGACCGTGCTCTTGCCCGCGCCTGGTGGTCCTGTGATCCCGAGCCTGCGCGCGCGGCCGATCTTCGGGTGTAGCCTCGTCATCAACGCATCGTAGCCCGAGCGATGGTTCTCGACGATACTGACGGCGCGCGCTAGCGCAGCCGACCGGCCGGCTTCGAAGTCGGCAATTAGCGCGTCAGGAGATTGTTGCAACTATTCTCTCCTGGCGGCGCCACATCGCTCCGCTCGTGCGCTCCGGCCCCTCGTCGTGCGTGTGCCCCAGAACGTGGAGCGTACCATGCACCACAAGCCGCGTGAGCTCACCGCGAATGGAGACGCTGTGGGCTCTCGCGTTCGATCGCGCGACGTCGGGCGCGATGTATATGTCACCCAGCACCGCTCGTCTGCGTGACGCGAGTCCGTCGGCGCCGAGTTCGAACGTTATCACGTCGGTCGCGCCACTGTGCCCCAGGAATTCCCGGTTCATTCGCGCCATTCGTGCGTTGCGCACGAAGGCGACGGATATCAGTGCCTCATGGACGCGTTCGAGCCGGCAGACCTCGCGCACTATCTGCCGCACGCGCTCTTCGGAAATGGCGATGCGCACGCCGTCGCGCGAGACGTCAATGACGACGCTCAAGCGCTGGCGCGGGAGCCGGGTTTCTTGGCCAGCGTCAACGGCGGACTCTGCGGCGGATACTCGATGCGGCCGTGGTACATTCCCGTGAGGATGCGCACGAACTGGTCCCGCACCTGAGTCAGTTGCCTTAACGTGATTGGAGCATCGGCCAGCTGACCCTCGTCCATGCGCCGCGCCACAGTCGCCTCCACCGTGGCGCGAATGGCCACAGGGGTCGGATCTGAAAGTGAACGCACCGTGGCCTCGACTGCATCCGCGAGCATGCAGATCGCCGTCTCCGCGCTCTGCGGGATCGGGCCGGGATACACGTACTCCGCAGCGTTCACGGAATCGTCGCGCTCGCGCGCCTTGGCGAGAAAGTACGTTATCGGAAGAGTGCCATGATGTTCCGCGATGAACGCGCGAACGGGCCGCGGCACGCCGTTCTCCTTCGCCAGCTCGATCCCATCGCGCACGTGCGATCGGATTATCGACGCACTCGTGGACGGCTTGAGCTTGTCGTGCGGGTTGCGGCCGCGTGGCTGGTTCTCCACAAAATGCTGCGGCTTCCGCAGTTTGCCGACGTCGTGGTAGTACGCTCCCACCCGTCCGAGCAATCCGTCCGCGCCGATCGCATTGCACGCAGCCTCCGTGAGGTTCGCCATCGCAATCGTATGTGCGTACGTACCCGGCGCTTCGAGGCTCATTCTTCGAAGCAGCGGCTTGTTCAGGTCGGCCCAGGCGAGCCACCGCAGGTGTTCCGGGATTCGCTGCCACCGCCGCGCCCGGTACACGAGCAGCGAGCCCACCGCGACGAAGAACGCTGCGAGGAAGCTTCCCGCCCGACCCGGAATGATGAGGATCACGGCGATCGCCACGCCGAAGGACACTCTCGGATCCAGCACGATCCTCGCGACTATGGCGGCAATATCCAGTGCGAGATCCAGCCGCGGAACGAACGAAGCCCTGGCCGCAGCGACGCTTTCACGCTTCGCCCTGTCGGACGGCTCCGCTTCAGCCGCCGCATCGCGCTCGGACAGTCTGCGCCAGAGGTTCATCGGTCAGCCTGTGGAGTCTTCCGCGTACGCCTTGATGATGTCGCGCACCAGCCTGTGACGCACGACGTCGGCATCCGTGAAGTAGAAGAACGAGATTCCCTCGATCGCGGCGAGAACCCGCTCTACCTGTACGAGCCCGGAATCCTCCCGACGCGGCAGATCGATCTGAGTCTTGTCGCCGGTAATCACCACTCGCGAGTTAACTCCGAGTCGCGTGAGAAACATTTTCATCTGCGCACTGGTGGCGTTCTGCGCTTCGTCCAGGATGACAAACGCGTCGGCGAGAGTACGGCCACGCATGTAAGCAAGCGGCGCGATCTCGATCGTGCGCGTCTCCAATGCCTTCTGGACGCGCTCCGCCGGCATCATGTCCTCGAGCGCGTCGTAAAGCGGCCTGAGATACGGGTCAACCTTCGCCTGCATGTCGCCAGGCAGGAAACCCAGACTCTCGCCAGCTTCCACCGCTGGACGCGCAAGCACGATTCGGCGTACGCGCTTTCGCGACAGTGCATCTACAGCTGCAGCGACAGCGAGATATGTCTTTCCCGTTCCGGCCGGACCGATCCCTATTACAATGTCGTTCTCGCTGATCTGCTTGAGGTACTCGGCCTGTCCGCTGGTCTTGGCCTGAATCACCTTGCGAATGCCCGGAAGAACAATCCGGTCCTCGGAAGGCGAGCCATCGGGACGCGCCCCGTCAACACTCATGCGCAGCACGTCGTCAGCAGTGAGGGGCAATTGCCGCTTGGCGGTGTCGATCATGCGCTGTGCGACGGGTTGCGCGCGCTCGACGTCGTCACGCGATCCGGACAGTGTTAGCGTGTCGCCGCGCAGCGCAACGCGCGCTCCGGTCTGACGCATCAGCTCGGTGATGTTCTCGTCGTTCACGCCGGCGAGCGTCAGCATGTCAGCGCCTTCCGTGGAGAGCCGCTGGACTGTGTTTTCCTCTGAGACGGTCAATCGGATACGGGTTGAAGATGCAGCGCCGCGAGCTCTTCGGCCGGAACGCTGGTCGGCGCGCCCTCGAAGAGAGCGCGCGCCGCGGTTGTCTTTGGAAATGCTATAACGTCACGCAAGCTGGGGGCCCCGGCGAGCAACATCGCTATCCGGTCGAAGCCGAGCGCGATTCCGCCGTGAGGCGGCGCGCCCGCCGACAGCGCTTCCAGCAGGAAGCCGAACCTCGCGTCGGCCGTAGCTGCGTCCACACCCAGCAGTGATAACACCCTCCGCTGGAGCGTGGGATCGCCGATTCTGATGCTGCCACCGCCAAGCTCGGTTCCGTTGAGAACCACGTCATACGCGAGCGCGCGAACTCGTCCCGGGTCCGTCTCGAGCAGCGCCAGATCGTCCGGGTTCGGAGCTGTGAATGGATGGTGCATGGCATCGAGTCGTCCGGAGGCCGCATCGACGGCGAACATCGGAAAGTCCGTCACCCACAACAACTCATTCGCATCCTCCGGAATGAGCGACATTCTCCGGGCCGCGTCCTGACGCGTTCGATCAAGCGCCGGACTGGACACATGATCCGGTCCCGCGACCAGCAGCATCAGATCGCCGTCGCCGAGACCGAGCGCCGCGCGGGAATCCTCCGGAAGCGATTTGACAGCCGCTCCCTCAACCGTGTCTCCGACACGTTTTATCCGGATCAGACCGCCTGCGCCTGCGCTCTTTGCGGCAGCTTCAGTCTCATCTACCTGCTTGCGTGACAATGTCGCTCCGCCCGGAACAACGATGCCCCGCACGCGGCCGCCTGCGGCGATAGCCGACAACGCGATTCCGAAATCCGACGCGGCGAAAACCGCAGTCAGGTCGCGAATCACCATTCCGTAACGCAGATCCGGCCTGTCGCAGCCGTACTGCTCCATCGCGTCGGCGTACGTCATTCTGCGAAAAGGCGCCGTGACCGTAATGCCCGCGACCGCGAACAGCGACTTCAGCATGCCTTCCGTGAGAGCGTAGATGTCTTCGGGCGTCACGAATGACGCTTCGATGTCTATCTGCGTGAACTCAGGCTGGCGATCCGCGCGCAGGTCCTCGTCGCGAAAGCAGCGCGCGATCTGGAAGTAGCGATCCATGCCCGAAACCATGAGCAGCTGCTTGTAAAGCTGCGGCGACTGCGGCAATGCGTAGAACTCGGACGGATGCACACGGCTCGGAACCAGGTAGTCCCGGGCGCCCTCTGGCGTCGGCTTGGTAAGGATCGGAGTCTCGATCTCGAGAAAGCCGCGAGCGTCGAGGTAGCTCCGGGTCGCCTGCATGAGGCGGTGACGCAGCACAAGGTTCGCCTGAAGCGCGGGCCGGCGGAGGTCCATGTACCTGTACCGAAGCCGCGTCTCCTCGGCAGGCAGATTCGATCCCTTCGCGGTTACCGGCATCGGCACGGATTCCGCAGGGCCGACTACGCGGAACGACGTTGCACGTACTTCGATGTCACCCGTCGCCATGTCGCGATTCGCCATGTTCGCCGGACGGACCGCCACCGTTCCCTCCACCATTACCACACTCTCGAGCGACGCTGCTGACGCAGCCTCGATCACGCTCGGTGCTGAAAAATCCGGATTGAACGAGACCTGAACGAGACCTGCATGATCGCGTAGGCTGAGGAACACCATCCCGCCAAGATTGCGCGAGCTCTCGATCCAACCACCCAGCCTGACCACGGATCCGGCGTGCTCCGCGCGGAGCGCGCCGCACATTGTCGTCCGCTCGGTGGTCGCGGGATATTCGGGGGCGCTCAAGCGAGGGAGAATGGTCGCGCCGCGACCTCATAATATGATTGCATGTAGACCGGTTAAATTTATGTCTGGCAATGGTTTATGGTAGGCCCCGCCTGCACTGCTGCTTGCCGCACCGCACATGTCAAAAATCAACCTTCTGAATCTCACGCCGGCCGACGCGAGCCACGCCCTCGAAGCTTTTTTTCGGGAGCGAGGCGATCCAGCGTACCGCGCGGGCCAGGTTGCTCGCCGACTCTGGCAATCACCCGTCCGCTCTTTCAGTGACATCAGCGACATCCCGTTGGCCCTGCGGATTGTGCTCGAACAGGCGTTCGGATTACCCGCGCTCGAGATCGCGACGGAGCAGCTGTCGGCAGATGGCACGCGGAAGTTTCTGTTCCGGCTCGCGGATGGCGAGGCCATCGAGACTGTTTCCATCCCCGACGACGGCCGACTAACGCTCTGCGTCTCTTCGCAGGCCGGCTGCGCACTTCAGTGCGCTTTCTGCGCCACCGGCAAGATGGGATTCACGCGAAACCTGGAGCCGTACGAGATAGCTTGTCAGGTGCGCGAGCTCGCACTGCTGGATCCGCCGCTCCTGGCCACGAACATCGTTTTCATGGGCATGGGAGAACCGCTCATGAACTGGCGCGCGGTGTCGCCCGCCCTGACCATCCTGAACGATCCGATGGGAATCGGCATAGGCGCCCGGCACATCACCGTATCGACGGTCGGGATACTGCCGGGAATCATCGCGCTTGGCGAGCGCCCCGAGCAATTCAGGCTGGCGATCTCCGTGCACGCTCCCACCGACGATCTGCGTCGCGGGCTCATGCCGATCAATACGAAGTACCCGCTTGCCGACGTGATCGAAGCGGCGAAGACCTTTGACCGCCGCGTCACGTTCGAGTACGTGATGCTCGGCGGTGTAAACGACCGGCCAGAGGATTCAGCGGAACTCGCGCTGCTTGCGCGCGAATGCAAGGCCTTCGTGAATCTCATACCGCTGCATCCGGGAGGCGCGGGTGACTTCACGCCGACGACCGCGGATTCCATCCGTCGCTTTGCAACGTCGCTCCGGCGCGCCGGTCTGAGTGTCGCCATTCGCAAGAGCCGCGGCAAGGACATCGCCGCCGCGTGCGGACAGCTACGGGTAGAACGGCATCGGCGGCGCCGTCCAGTCGCTGCCGAGCACGACGGTGGCGTCCAGATAGCGTGAAGTATCCGGGCGCGCGGCGGCCTTTCCGCCGACCGCCTTTGCTATCAATGCAGCCCATTCGGGATGATGCGAGCGGTCAAGCACCACCGTCTCCGTCTGCTGCAGGCGAGTGGTCCCCATGGATACCACGTCGTAGCCACGATCGCGCAGCAGCAGCGTAGCGCGGCGTGCGGCACCGCGATTCCTGCTCGCGTTCAGAACCTCGACCTTGATTCGAACTCCCGCCGGAGCGTGCCCAACCGTTGTGTCGATCGCCGCCGGTGTGAGGGGCGCGTCGGCGCGGGTGTCCGCCTTTCGACACCCAGCCGCCAGCAGCGCCAGGATTGCGCACGTGACGACGCAACGCGTGGCGACGCAGAATCCCGCGCGCATTACTGCAGGCTATTCCAGAGAGCGACCGTTTCGGGGAAGATCTGATTCCCTTCGCGCACGGTCCACTCGAGGCGCATGCGCACGACCTGACGAAACACGGAATCGAACGAGGTCGGGACCTGGAGTGACAGGAAGTACCGGTCCTGCTTCATGAATTTGCGGCCAGGCTCGAGGAAATCCGCCATGAACAGTGCACGGCCCACTATTCCCCATTGCTCGTGGCCGACCGTGTGATAGCGCACCGCGTCAACGATGTCGGTCCTTCGTTCACCGTTGTCCACCAGCATCTTCGCGGCGGCCGGCCCGTGCAGCAGCCCGCTCGGACTCACACGGTCGCCCGTAATTTCGCGCAGCTCGGACTCGGATGCGTCGCGCAGTGCATCATGGAGGACGCCAGCGTCCACGAAAGCGCGCGCCTCCGCGGGCGGAAGCCGCATCGCAGCGGCCCAGGCGTTGAGCAGTGCCGTAACACGCTGAATGTGTTCGGCGCGCTTGTCGCTTACGCGCGCCCACGACGGCAGGTCTATGTCGGATCCGTGCATGCTCACAGGAGGATGTTGTCTATCAGCCGAGTAGCGCCCACTCTGACGGCCGTCACAACCGAGTCTCCGACCATCGCAATTCCCGGTCACACAAAGTCCGCCTCACGCACCACGCTGAAGTAATCGACTTCGAGTCACCGCTCGCTGCGCTTGGACGCTACTCAATTGATTACCTGTTCAAGTTCAGCCAGCTCTCGCCGCCAGAAGTCCCGATTCGCGATTTCCGGGTGCGGAACCGTCAGCTCCGCGGAGTCCCAGACTGTCGCCGCGTACTTCACGATGTCCAAATCTATCGTCCGGGAGGCCCACCGCTCGGCACGGACCCTTCCGCCGGCTGTCTCTGCTTCCTGGAGGTACCGCAGCAGCTGCTGCGGCGAAAGCGATGTTTTAACGGCTATCATCTGATTGAGGTAGGCCGCCTGAGCCATGCCGCCGAGCGGGGATGTTTCCTCGGCCGCCGTCCGCGCCACGATCGACGTCGAGGGAATCTCACTTATGCGCGCAAGGGCATCCGCGAGGTGCTGCGCCCGGTCGCCCATGTTCGAGCCCAGGGCGACGAATGCTACGTCATCCATCCCGGCCGCGAGTTATGGTGACCTGCGCATATTCCACGGGGCCAGGCAACGGCACGTGGGGTTTGCGCACGGATACGGTCGCCGATGCGACGCCACGAATTCGCAACGCCGCGCTGGCTATCCGCTCTGCCGCGTCCTCGAGGTACGCGATGTGCGGCGTGCTCATGACTTCCGCAACCAAAGCGTACAGGGAGACGTAGTCCAGCACCTCGGGAGAGCGGATGGTGCCGGCCGCCGTCACTGCGACATCGACCTCCACAGGCTGCGGCAACTCTGCTTCGTGCGGCAACACGCCGACTCGGGTGTGAAACCGCATCCCCTTGAGCAACACGGTGTCGGCCATGGTCATGCGGCCTCGTCAATGCCGGCACGCAACGAGCGCACGAGAGCGACCGCCGCATCGACACTCTCCTCCGCTGCTCTCACGATCGCGCTTCCCACAACCACGCCGTCCGCTATGCGCGCGACCGCTGCCGCCTGACGTGCGTCGGTGACGCCGAACCCGATGCAGACCGGTAGGTCGGTCACCGATCGAAGCCGATTGAGCGTTGCGCCGAGCTGCGGCGCTACGTCGTGCTGCATGCCCGTCACGCCCATTCGGCTGATGAGGTAGACGAAGCCGCTGCCGTTCCGAGCGATCACCGCCATGCGTTCGGTGGGCGTGGTCGGCGCAACGAGGCGCACGAATGCGAGGGGGCTGGCGGCGAACCTCGCTTCGAGCGCGGAGTCAGCCCCCACCGGAAGATCGGTGATGAGTACACCGTCGCATCCCGCGGCCTGTACCCGTTCGAGGCAATCCGGGCCGGCGGCAAGAAACGGATTCAGGTAACCGAAGAGAACCACCGGGACCGCAAGGTCCGCCTGCGCGACGAGAGAGAGAACCCCATCGAACGTCATGCCGCCCTCGAGCGCCGTCTGTGAGCTCGCCTGAATCACTGGGCCGTCAGCGAGCGGATCCGAGAACGGAACGCCAACTTCGATTACGTCCGCGCCCGCATCCTGCAAACCGCTCAGCAGATCAAGCGATCGAGCGCGATCCGGATGACCCGCGGTGACGTAGCACACGAGCGCCTTGCGCCCCGTGTCCCTCAGATCACGAAAGCGCGCATCGATTCTGTTAGACGACGTAATCACTGACTCTGATGCCATACCGGTCCGGATCTGCTGTCTTGATGATGGTTCGCGCGAACTGACCATCGTCGTTGACGAGGCCCAAATCCGTTTCGAGCGGAGGCTGCAGAAGGTTTCCGCGGCCGTCACTCACAATAACCACTCTTGGCCGCGACAGCATCTCGGGATTCGGATTGGCAGCGATTACAACCGCAAGCTCGAACGTGTCCAGCACGACCAGCGTTCCTGCCGGATAGATGCCCAGCAGAGTAATGAATGCCTTCACCACCACCGGATCGAGACCGCGCTTCGGATTGTCCCTCATCTCCTGAAGGACCGCGGACGGCGGATACGGTTTCGTCTGGTACGACCGGCGGCTGGTTGCCGCATCGTAGGCATCGGCCACTGCGACGATCTTGCTCATCATCGACATAGAGCGCGTCCGGATGACGCGGGGATAGCCGCTGAAATCGCGCCGCATATGGTGTTCGTGAGCGACGATCATGGCCCTGTAGGGCAGCTCCTGCACACCGCGGATCTGGAACAGCGTGAGCATGCCGAGCCACGGATGTGCCATGATTCGGCGCCAGTCATCGTCGTCCAGAGCAGTCGACTTCTGCAGCAGATCCGCCGGAACGCGCGACTTCCCGATGTCGTGCATCAATGCGCCGACGCCCAGATCGTAAAGTTGCATCTTGCTCATTCCAATCCGCTTGCCAAGCGCGACCGAGAAAATGCACACATTGACGGAATGAGTGTAGGTGTACTCGTCGTATTCGCGCAGCGTGGTAAGGCCGATGAGCGACGCTTCCTCCGTCAGCACCTCATCCACGATTGACTGCACCGCGCGCTTGATCTTTCGTGCACTAGGTACCCGTCCCATTCGCACCGATCCCATCACGTCCTTCGTCAGCGCGACGGACTGTGCGTACGTGCGACGCGTGGCCTCGCGCGAGGCTTCACGCAGTTCCACGTCGGCTTCGGCATCGTCGTCGCCGATCAGTTCGAACGCGTCAACGGCGGCCGTTGACAAAAGATTGGCCACCTGGTCGGCGTCGCCATCACCCTTGGCGCCGACCTTGGTCAGAGCCGTGAGGAGTACGTACCACTCACGTGCAGAGGCTTCACGCTGAAGCCTTACGCCGCCTACCCGCGCCATCCGGAACAGCTCGAGTACACGGCCGAAGCTTGCATAGTTGCCCAGGTCCAGACGCAGGCGCGTGCCGTTTACAAAAATGAACTCTCCCTGCGCCCTCAGCTCCAGCTCCAGATCCGAGGCCCGCGCCTCCAGGGCCGCGGCGGACACGTCCTCGAGTGCTTTCTGCACGGATTGATGCTCAGGCGGGTACAACTTGATCGCGCGAGTGGCTGCATGTACGGCGACGATCAGTGCGCGGCCCGCGCGCCTCGTCGCGGCAGTTTCCTCGCGCTCGCCTTCATCGGTCCTTGCACCGCTCATACGGCACCCTTCATCGCCCGGGCCGCGGCACTGCGCACGATCACGTCCTTGTCAGCTATCGCCTTCCGAACCACGTCGAGCGCGCGCGCCGTACCGGCCTTGCCGAGTGCCATTACTGCCGCTGCTCGCGTGGCGGAATCTTCCTTCCTGGCGAGCAATCCACGAGGAACGATAATGCTCTCGAGAAGCGGTATGCAATCCTCGCCAGCCAGTGCAACGTAGGCGTCGAAGAACGCCGTCTTCTCCGCGGATGTCCCGTCCCTGGTAAGCCGATCCCGGATCGCGCCCTCGATTCGCGGCAGAATCGGTGAGTGGTGACACTCGGCGCACGCCCGCACCACCGCGATTCTGATCTCCTTGTCGTCGTCGTCTATGGCGCGCTCCATCACCCGCATGGCGCCTGGCGTCGCGATCTTCGCGAGCGCAGCCACCGCCGCTGCGCGCGCTGATTCCGAGCCGCCTTCGACGACCGCGGCGAGATGTCCCACGGCCGCGGGCGATTTGATCTTGCCCGCGCGACGGATCGCCTCGATGCTGACACCTTCGTTCGCGGCGCCGATCAACGCCATCAGTGCCTCGGTATGGGAAGCACCAAGCCGGTTGACGGCCGACTCGGTCAGCGCTCGAAGGCCGGGATTTCTGGTTCGCACGAGATGCGCGACGAGTGGCTCGAGCGCCCCCGAAGTCAGCTGCGTGAAGAGTGACACCAGATCTTCCTGCGGTGGTGTCAGCTCCGTCTCTTCGAGCTCGTCAAGCAGCTGATTCAGCGTCGAGGCCTCGCTTAGCTGTGTCGCCAGCTGCGCCAGCCGATCCCCATGCGACGACAGAAGTCCTTCGCTACGGCCCGCCGCCAGCGAGCACTCACGGATGAGGTACGCGGCGGTTCGAAATTGCAGCCGCGACAACAGAGCAACCAGAAACTGCTCAAGTATCGCGCAGATCTCCTCGCGCACGGTCGGATCGTTCTGCGATTCGAACGTGTCAAGGAGCGCAGCCGCAACCGAGGACCGGAGATCGCCGGAGAAGTCATCGCGCACCGCCTGCTGCAGGTAAGCGGTCTCGTGATCCTCCAGGAAGTAAAGCGTCGAGTCGAAGTCGCCAATTTTCGCGAACTGCGACTGGCTCGCTCCGTAACTTCCGACATCCCCTTCGTTGTCCGCCGGTGCGTCGATCGTCCCGGGCGGCGCACCGCCTCTCAGTAGTTCCGCCCCGGGCGCGGAGTACCCGTCGCCGCCCGCCTCCTCATACTTGTATGAGAAACTTTGAAAATCACACTCCCAGAACAGCGTGACGAGATCCTCGTCGCTCCCGGATTGGGCGCGGACCGACTGCAACGCACCGAGCAACCCGTGTAGTTCGCGAACCTCGAACCCCTTTCGAAATTCGAAGGTGCGAATTCCGTCCTTGTAGAAGAGCCAGGGCAGGCTCTCGCCGCCGCGATCCGTCTCGGTGTAAACGCTCACGTCGTCGAGCAGAAACTCCGTCTCGCTCACTACCAGTTCGACGCTGTCCCCATTTCGCCAAAGCGACTCAAACGCGCCCTGAGCCGCTTCGATCGCGCGCGAATGCATTGGATTGTTCGGCAGGTACAGCTGGTATGAACGTACGGCCCGCGCGAGCGCCTTGAGCATGTCGGCTACCGCGGCATCCAGGACGTCCGCAGTCCCACGCGGCGCGCCCGCCGGTGACGTTGGCGGCTGAGCCATCAGTCCTGGCGCGCCTGCATCGCGCGCACCTGCGCCACGTCCTTGTCACCGCGGCCGCTGACGCACAGGAGCACGGTTTCGTCGGCGGGCCACTTCCCCGCCGTAGACAAAAGCCACGCGACCGCATGGGACGTCTCGAGCGCGGGGATCACGCCTTCGAGGCGGCTGAGTACACCGAATGCGTCGAGAGCATCCTCATCGTTGACCGAGACGTATTCCGCCCGCCCGCTGTCCTGCAGGAAAGAGTGTTCCGGCCCGACACCTGGATAATCCAGGCCCGCCGATACCGAGTGCGCCGGATGCACCTGGCCATTCGCATCCTGCAGCAGGTAGCTAAGCGAGCCGTGAAGCACGCCCGGCGTGCCTCGCGCCAGTGACGCCGAATGACGGTGCGTATCAAGCCCTTCGCCGGCAGCCTCCACGCCGATAAGCCGCACCGACGCGTCGCCGACAAACGCGTGAAAGACACCCATTGCATTCGATCCTCCACCTATGCAGGCCACGACGGCCGACGGAAGCCGGCCTGTACGAGCCAGCATTTGCTCCCGCGCCTCACGGCCGATCACGCTCTGCAGGTCACGCACCATTCGCGGATACGGCGCGGGTCCCACCACTGACCCGATTATGTAATGAGTAGTCTCGACGTTCGTGACCCAATCTCTTATCGCCTCGGTGGTCGCGTCCTTGAGCGTTCCAGTCCCCGATCGCACCGGAACCACGGTCGCGCCCATCAGGCGCATCCGGAATACGTTGAGCTCCTGCCGCTCCATGTCCGTCTCGCCCATGTACACCGTGCAGTCAAGACCAAATCGAGCGCACGCCGTAGCCGTCGCCACGCCATGCTGCCCCGCGCCAGTCTCCGCGATTATGCGTCGCTTGCCCATGCGCATCGCGAGAAGTGCCTGGCCAATCGCGTTGTTGATCTTGTGCGCGCCGGTGTGATTCAGGTCTTCACGCTTGAGATAGACCGGCACGCCTACCCGCTCGCTGAACCGTGGCGCGTCGCTCACCGGCGACGGCCGGCCAACGTAGTCCCGCAGCAGCGCGGCGTAAGTCTGAATGAACTCCGCGTCGGCCATCGCAGCGTCGAATGCTGCCTCCAGCTCATCCAGCGCAGGAATCAGCGTCTCGGGAACGTATCTGCCGCCAAACGCTCCAAATCTTCCAGGTTCGCTGGCCATCATTATAGTCAACGCTCAGGCACTCCGCACCGCTTCGGTGAAGCGGCGCATCAGGATGGGATCCTTCGCTCCGGGCGCCGATTCGACACCGGAAGACACGTCCACAACGTCAGGTTTCAGAATGCGAATCGCCTCGGCGACATTCCTGTCGCTGAGACCGCCGGCAATCACGAGCCTTGCAGTGCGGTTCACGCTGCCAAGCTTGCCGGCGATCGCCATCCAGTCGAACGACTTGCCGCTACCACCCAGACCATTGGCTGCACGCGTATCGAGAACGACCGCATCCGCTGTCCGGAACAGTTCCTCCGCTTCAGCCGACAACTGCGAACCGCTCACCGGGACCACGGCCCAGACCTCGTGCACCGACGTCGCGCGAGCCGCCAGTACCTGCTTCACAGTCGTCTCTCCGTGAAGCTGGGCGATCGCTAGCGGAACGGAGGACACGTAGTGGTGAAGCTCGGTTGCACGCTGCCCGCCGAACACACCGACGCGCTTCGCCGCACCCGCGTGGCGCAGCAGCGCAGAGGCCTGTGCAAGGCTCTGATTTCTCGGACCGCCGGCGAAGATCACACCAAGGTACTCCGCTCCCAGAGATTCCGCTTCCTCGACGTCCCTGGCCCGCGTGAGCCCACAGAACTTAATCCGGACGTGCATGTCGCTCCACGGGAACACGCGTGAGTGCGTCAACTGCAAGCCCGGGATCCGGCGATGCCGAAATCGCGGAGCCTATGAGTACGGCGTCTGCGCCCGCTGCAGCTGCGCGCGCAACGTCGCCCGCACTGGTCATGCCGCTCTCCGCGACCGCGACGACCTGTTGCGGCACGCGAGGAACCACGCGATCAACAGTCGACGGGTCGATTTCGAGCGACTCGAGGTTGCGGTTATTGATTCCGACGATCCGCGCGCCGATCTCCAGCGCCAGCGCCAGCTCGCACTCGGTCCGGACTTCGACGAGGATCTCGAGTCCGATAGCCGCGGCAGTATCGTGCAGGTCCGCCAGCTGCTCGGGCGCGAGGGCCCGAGCGATGAGCAGAGCCGCGGAGGCGCCCAGTGCCCGCGCCTGAAAAAGCTGCACGTCGGCAACGATGAAGTCCTTTCGAAGCACCGGCACCCCGACTGCCTCAGCCACGCAGGTGAGGTCCGACAGGTTGCCGCCGAATCGGCTGGATTCGGTGAGAACCGAGATCGCGGAAGCACCGGCGGCCTCGTAGATCCTCGCCCGCCCCGCAGCGTCGAGATTGACGTTGATCGCGCCCTTGGACGGTGAGCTGCGCTTGACCTCCGCGATCACCGCGACCGATTTCCCTCGGAGCGCGTCCCTCAGAGACGGCGACGGACCGCGGCGCTCCGCCCTGCGGCGCCAGTCTGCCCGCTCGGAATGGTCAGCCTTCGCCCGCGAGTACGACAATGCCACCAGCTCTCCCAGGGTACCGGAAGGCGGGGTCCAGACAATGGCGGGAGGAGGAAAAGCTTGCGTTTCGGGCATTCTTCGGATAACGTAGTTCTTTCGGCGGCTGTTCGGGGTCGGCCGTGCAGTGGACTCACCCTCTAGGAATCTGGCGATGTCGCTGACCAAGCGCCAACGGGAAATTCTCAGTTATCTCGCTGAATACACAGAAGACAACGGCTATGCGCCCAGTTTTGAGGAGATCGCGGCGCGCTTTGATTACAGCTCGCTCGCGACCGTTCACGAACACCTGAGCAACCTCGAGCGAAAGTCGTACATCCGTCGCCGGTACAACGAGAGCCGGGGAATAGAGATCCTGCCGTCGGAACAGTACCCGCGCGCGGTGCAGATACCGCTCATGGGGAATGTTGCCGCCGGCATGCCGATCGAGGCCATCCAGCAGCACGAGACGATTGCCGTCCCCGAGGATTTCGTGCATCGGGGTGGGAACCATTACGTGTTGCGGGTTCGCGGCAACTCGATGATCGACGATCACATCTGCGACGGCGATTTCGTGGTTGTGAACGAGAGATCGTCGTGCGACAACGGCGAGACTGTCATCGCGCTGATCGACGGCTCATCCGCCACGGTCAAACGATTCTACCGCGAGCGCGACGGCCGCATTCGCCTGCAGCCGCGAAATGAGCTGATGGAACCCATCTACGTGCACGAGAATGACGTAGCCATTCAGGGAATTGTCGTCGGCGTGATGCGGCGCTGCTAGGTTCATTGGCGTCGGGCGGGAGCGACGCGAGCGGTCCGAGAGTTTGGAGGAGAAGCGCGCGCTACTGAGCGCCGTCCCGGATGGCGCTACTGAGCGCCGTCCGGGACCTTCTCCCTTGCCATGATGAGCGGCATGGTGGCGAACGGCGTCCAGTCTGCCGCGAACTTTCCGTGCACGAGCCGAAAGATCGTGATGCCGTTGGAATCGACGCGTTTCTCCGTCCGCGCGTTGTGGGCGCTCATTCTCCAGCGGGCCGTTACGTAGTCGCCGCTCACGAGTACGGCGTCGGAAGTGTGTTTGATGTCTGGCCACGTGTTCAGCAGCTCGGCCATCGCATCGCTTTCGCCGCTCAACCCTTTGCGCGGTGACGTGACCCCGTTCGTGTGCGAAATATGATCTGCCGTGTAGCAACCTGGTATCGATCGGCGTTTGTGCTTGTTCCATAAATCGTCGGCGCAACGCCGCACCACGGCTTCGTTCGCGGCAATGCCCTGCGCCGTTGCGCCACGCGGATGTCCGACCAGCCAGCATGCTGCGAAAACGAGAACCGGTTTGGCAAGACCTCTGAGTCGCGACGTTTGACGCAGCATGTTTGTCTCTTTGGAAGCTGGTGAATCAGGCGTGTATTGCAGCTGGCTCTACGATACTTCGCGCCTCGCCACGAGCAAGCCCCGAATTGAATTCTGATGTGGAACCGACGTTCTCATTCGCGTCGCATGTTTCCCGCAGCTGTCGCCCCCGTAGCGCAAAACCAAACATGCGTGTAATACGTGTGTTCCCGTCCCCCGCATTCAAGAGCATCCGATTTGGGAGTGCTTTGCACGCGAACGGCATGCGAACCCGACTTACGTTGAACCGACGCGGGTACGATCGTGAAGCGGCACTCAATTTGCCCCGGAGCCCTCGCATAAGGTGGATCTGTTGCGCCAACGCAACACGTCTTCCGCCGTATTCACATTCGTCACCGGAGATTCGATGAGAGGGAAGTTACTTGGCGCGCTGAGTTGTCTTGCGCTCGCTGTACCACTCCATGCGCAGAGCGTACTCTGGGGCAACAGCGCTCAGGGCGGTGGGCCAGCGAACATTGAGGCATTTGACAAGACGACCGGGGTGCGTCTACACCAGTTTGCCGGGGTTTCCGGCAACGGTCGTGCGGTCGTCACCATCGGTAATGTGGTTTACTACAGCGTTGTCGGTGACGGCCATATCTATAAGATGGACGCAACCACCGGTGCTTCGTTGGGGTCGATCAGCACCACGCTGACAAGTTTCTCAACGTTGGCGTACGATGGAACCGGCTTCTGGACGGGTGACTATAACGGGTCGAACCACGCATACCACGTCACACTCGCTGGCGTCGTCGACAAGACGATCACTCTGGGCCTGTCAACTGGCAACAGCGACGGCCTCGAGTTCTTTAACGGCAAATTGATCGCAAACGAGGGCGACACGGATCCGATATACGATGTTTACGATCTGGACGGCAACGTGATCACCGCAGGATTGATCCACGCGCCAAACGCGTCGACCGGCATCGCCTTCGACGGAACAAATTTCTACACGTCGAACATCTACCTCAACAGCATCGACGTCTGGACAGAGGCTGGTACGTTCGTCAGTACGCTTGCTCTTCCAGCCGTCGGGAGCGGGCGGTTGATCGAAGACCTGTCAGTCGACTACGCGCAACGATCCGACATCACGACGCCAGAGCCGAGCTCTCTGGCCCTGCTCGGCACTGGACTCGCAGGCGTGATTCCGATGGTGCGGCGTCGGCGTCGTGCGTAGTTCGGGTAGCAGGCAAAGAGGATTGTAGGGACCCGGGCTGCCACAATGGGCAGCCCGGGCGTTCTTTATCCACGACTCCGCCGCACGGATTCAAATGCTGATTCCCTCTCAGCCCGGTCGATGTAATGCCTGAGCTTCAGCTTCGCGGCAAAGCCGCGCGAAGCTTCTCGAGAGCCGCCGTCGCAGATCCATTTGCGATGGCGGCTCTCGCGATCTGGACACCCGCTGCGAGCGAGTCCGCCCGCCCGGCCACATAGATTGCGGCGCCAGCGTTCACGACCACCGCTGCGATCGCGCCGGCCGCCGCGGATCCGTCGAGACAGGCGCGAACGAGCTCTGCGTTCTCTGCCGGCGTGCCGCCCGCCAGATCTGACGCGCGCGCCGCTGCCGCACCAAGGGCGTCCGGATCGGTGGACCATTCCGTCACTGAAGAACCGCGTACCTCCAGAATGCGCGTCGGGCCCAGCGGCGAAACCTCATCCATTCCAGGCTCTCCATAAACGACGAGCGAATGAACAGTCCCCAGGGCAGCCAGGGCGCGTGCTATGACTGTCGCGCGTCCGGAATCGGCGACACCGATTACCTGGCGCCCG
>JBBRBY010000013.1:0-42625 GCA_038205315.1 Gemmatimonadales bacterium
TGTCGATGACCTGGACTATCTGATGTTCGCGCGTGATGACGAAGTTATTCTGGTATCGTCCGATCCGAACATCCGAATAGCTCGCGCCAGCGCCTTTAGCCGCGCTCAGGGCGTCGGCCATCAGGGCTCTGATCTGCTCATCGGTGGGTATCTCGCGAAACGGGCTACCGGACTGTCGCGAGGCTGCGTACAGGCCGGGCGAGAGTCCGGGGATCTGGTTCAGCGCGGTGAACGCGCCGAGTGCGGTACCGCTCTTTCGAATAAAATCACGCCGACTGGTCATTGGAGCTCTGGAGAGGAGGCTGCAGTGGTCCGGATATTCTGTCTCAATGAGAGGACGAGCGGAAGGGAAAGGTTTACGTGAAGGTCGTCATCGCGCCGAAGGTTCGGATGACGGATTGGGGCGGGATGACGACACGAAGTTTGCGCTACGTGCGCATTTCCCCGGCTGCGCCGAGGACGACGACGCATAATCCTGGCAGCTGCTACGGCGCGCTGGCGTCCTTGAACGTCCGCTGAATCAACGCCTGCGCCTGGGACTGGACCTCGTGCAGGTGCTCGACGCCGTTGAAGCTCTCGGCGTACATCTTGTAAACGTCTTCCGTACCGGACGGGCGTACAGCGAACCAGCTTTTCGCGGTGCTGACCTTTACGCCACCGATCGGGTTGTCGCCGTTGGGAGACTTCGTGATTACGCTCGTTATCTTCTCGCCAGCGAGATCCGTCGCAGTCACGTCACTGGCCTTCAGCTTGGACAAGACCGCCTTCTGCTGCACCGTCGCGGGTGAATCGATCCGCTCGTACGCGGGTTCGCCGAATCTGCCCGTGAGATCCTGATACAGCTCACCTGGATCGTGCTTCATCACCGCTGTCATCTCCGCCGCCAGCAATCCGGCGATGATGCCGTCCTTGTCGGTGGTCCATACGGTACCGTTCCGCCGCAGAAACGATGCGCCGGCACTTTCCTCACCCGCGAAGCCCACGCTGCCGCTCATGAAGCCGTCCACGAACCACTTGAAGCCGACCGGTGTCTCGACAAGAGCGCGCTTGAGGCTTGCTGTCACACGATCAATCATGCTGCTGCTCACAACCGTCTTGCCTACTCCAGCCGTCGGTGACCAGTCGTGACGGTGCGCAAACAGGTAGGAGATGGCGACGGCCAGATAGTGATTTGGATTCAACAGCCCCACGCTCTTCGCGACTATCCCATGCCTGTCGTGATCGGTGTCGCACGCCCACGCCACGTCGAAGCGGTCCTTGAGCCCGATCAGTCGCTGCATGGCGTACGGTGATGAACAGTCCATCCGGATCTTGCCATCCCAGTCCACGGTCATGAACCGGAAAGTCGGGTCCACGATCTCGCTGACGACGTCTATCGAAATCCTGTACTTCTCGGCGATCATACCCCAGTAACAAACGCCGGCACCGCCGAGCGGGTCCACGCCCAGCTTGAGACCGGCTCCGCGTATCGCGTCGAAGTCGATGATCGCCTCGAGATCGCCGATGTATGCGTCCATGTAATCGTGGCGATGCGTGGTCGGCGCGTGAATAGCGCGCTCGAGCGGGATCCGCTTCACGCCCTTCAGGCCGTCGCCGAGCAGCTCGTTCGCACGCTTCTCGATCCAGTTCGTGATCTGCGTGTCGGCCGGTCCACCGTTGGTGGGGTTGTACTTGAAGCCACCGTCGTCCGGCGGGTTGTGTGATGGCGTGATGACGATCCCGTCAGCAAGACCGGTCTTTCTCCCGTGGTTGTACGTCAGGATCGCATGCGATATCACAGGGGTCGGCGTGTATCCGTCCCGGTCGTCGATCATTACGTTCACCTCGTTCGCTGCGAGTACTTCGAGCGCAGATGCGAACGCCGACGCCGAGAGAGCGTGTGTATCGATGCCGATGAACAGCGGTCCGTCGATGCCGTTTTCCTTGCGGTACGTGCAGATTGCCTGCGTAATCGCAAGGATGTGATCCTCGTTGAAGGAGCTGTCGAACGACGACCCGCGGTGGCCCGACGTTCCGAATGAAACGCGTTGAGCCGCGATTTCGGGATCGGGATGAAGCGAGTAATAGGCGGTCATGAGCCGCGGTACGTTTACGAGAATCGACTGGGGCGCCGGCTTGCCGGCGAGAGGACTGATAGTCATGTTTTCGGCTACGCATCAAGCGAGAGAGGGATAGTTGATAGTAACCAGAATTCGAGCCCAAATGCACACCCGGCCGAGCGGCCGCCAGTGAGCGGCCCCGCGCGACCGTCCCGTGTGCGCATCGAGTCGGTAGATCTGCTGCGCGGCGTCATAATGATCATCATGGCTCTGGACCACGTGCGCGAGTTTGTCGGAACGGGGGCGAATCCGACCGACATGGCGACCACTACAGTTCCGCTTTTCCTCACGCGCTGGATCACCCACTTCTGCGCGCCCGTATTCTTCCTCCTGACCGGTACCGGCGCGTTCCTGGCTCTGCGGCGGAAGTCCACGCCCCAGCTTTCCCGATTTCTCTGGACGCGTGGGCTGTGGCTGATATTCCTCGAGGTCGTCGTAACCCGCTGCCTGGGCTGGCAGTTCAATTTCGACTATCGGCTCACCCTTCTCTTCGTGCTCTGGGCGCTCGGCTGGTCGATGATCGCCCTCGCCGCGCTGATCCACATGCCCGCCAAATTCGTCGCTGCGTTTGGGGTGATACTTATCGCATTCCACAACCTGTTCGATGGCGTGAACCCCGCTGCATTCGGATCGCTATCATGGCTCTGGTCAATTCTGCACGCGCCTGGCATGATAATCTCGACGCCACGCTTCTCGGTTTTCGAGGCGTACCCGCTCATCCCGTGGATCGGCGTGACGGCGGCAGGATACGGGCTGGGTCAGATATTCAACTGGGATGCGCAACGGCGCCGTGCGTTCCTCATGCGGCTTGGATTGGGTCTCACGTCGGCGTTCGTCGTTCTGCGCGCGGTGAACGTGTACGGAGATCCGAATCGCTGGTCGGCACAGCGTTCTGCAGTGGTTACGGTGCTGTCGTTTCTCAATACGACCAAGTATCCGCCATCGCTGCTGTTCCTCCTCATGACCCTCGGACCCGCGATGCTGTTGCTGCGCGCTGTTGACGGGCGCACACCGCGTGCACTTGAGCCGGCAATCACGATCGGAAAGGTTCCGATGTTCTATTACATTCTCCATATCACGGTCGCGCACCTGCTCGCGGTGCTGATATGCTACACGCAATACGGCGCAGTCCACTGGATGTTCGAGTCACCGCAGCTCAGTCAGTACCCGATAACACCGCCGCCCGGTTGGGGCTTCGGTCTGCCCGGTGTGTATCTGACCTGGGCTGCCGTGGTGCTGATTCTTTATCCGGCGTGCGTATGGTATTCTCGGCTCAAGCAACGGCGGTCGGATTGGTGGCTGAGCTACATCTGAGTGAAACGTATGGACCAATCATCACGTGCCGTCAAAGTATCGCGGTCTCGGTCTGGCCAGGCCGCGCGCGGTTTTGCGGAATGACCATTCCGTATCCAACCATTCCGCCGGTCATCGTATCTTTCGGACCGCTCGCGATACGGTGGTACGGTGTCATGTATGGCGTAGGCTACATACTTGGCTATCGTCTTGCGCGGACGTGTACTGCTCGAGCGGTTCTACCGATTGACAAAGCGAGCCTGGACAGTTGGATCGGATACCTAGTTATAGGTATGCTCGTTGGCGCACGCCTTGTATACGCGACAGTCTACGACCGGCCGGCATTCGCGCGAGACCCAGTCGAGATACTCCGCGTCTGGCACGGCGGCCTCTCCTTTCATGGGGCTGTTCTCGGAATGTTACTTGCCTGCGTCCTCTTCGCGCGCGTGCACCGATTCCGATTCCTTGCGGTGGCAGATCTGCTCGCGCTAGCCGGCACGCCTGGATTGTTCTTCGGCCGGCTTGGAAACTTCATCAACGGCGAACTCTACGGTCGCCCGAGCACGGTGCCATGGGCAATGGTCTTTCCCGCCGACCCGCTCCGCATCCCGCGCCACCCATCACAACTGTACGAAGCTCTCGCCGAAGGCCTGCTGCTCGGACTGATCATCTGGGTCCTCGCGCGCTGGAGTCTCGCGCGCGGTTGGTACCGTTCCGGCTTGCTGGCCGGCACGTTCCTCATCGGTTACGGAATGTTCCGTTTCCTGATCGAGTTTACGCGACAGCCCGATGCACAACTCGGGCTCATTGCCGGACCTTTCAGCATGGGGCAGCTCCTGTCAGTTGGCATGCCGGTTCTGGGCATATTGCTGCTCGCCTATGTCGCACGACAGCCGCCCGTCCACGCCACGATCCACGCCAGGAACAACGATCGTTCCGTGTAGCGTCGCATTAGATGCATCCGCGATGCTGGCCGCCCGCCGCTGGAGTACGACGTGGCTGAACTGCTGATCGATACCAGCGAGTCGGGTCAGGTCCGCTGTTCGCCGAAACGTCCGAACTTGAGTGCGAGCGTCGGCAGCACGAGGAGTGTGAGAGCGGTCGAGCTCACGAGCCCCCCCAGGATCACGAGCGCGAGCGGACCCTCTATCTCTCGCCCCGGTGCTCCGCTCCCGATCGCGAGCGGAAAAAGACCAAGCGCGGTAACGGCCGCCGTCATTGTCACGGGTCCGAGCCGCTCCGCTGCACCTTGGATCGCCGTATTAATACCCCATGTCGCTCCCTCAACGCGGACCAAATGGTCATAGTGTGAGATAAGCATGATGGCGTTACGTGTCGAGATACCAAAGAGCGTGACGAATCCGATGAGCGAGCCCAGGGACAACACACCACCTGTCGCAAAGACGGCGAACACCCCACCCACGAGAGCGAATGGCAGGTTCACGAGTACGAGCAGCATACGACGCGTGCTGCCAAGCGCCATCCAGAGGAGCATCGCGACGCCAACGGCCACGAGCAGGCTCTTCAAGAGCAGTTCGTGCTGCGCGGTTTTCTGTGCCGCTGCTGTGCCTGCGACCTCCGTGTACACGCCTCGGGGTAACTTCAACCTTGCGAGCCCGCGCTCGAGCGCGGTTGTGAACGAGGCGACATCGCGTCCGGCGACATCCGACGTCACGAGTTGTACGCGGCGCGCGCCTTCATGTGAAATCGCGTAGCGTCCCGACGTGCGCGCGATTGTGGCCACTTGGGCCAGCGTTACGATCCGCCCGTTGCTGCCGCTCAACGGAATGGCAGCCAGGTCTTCCGGCCGCGTTAGCTGTGCATGGCTTAGCATCACGACTACATCGGTCGCGCGATTCCCCTCGAACACCTGGGCGACTATCGCACCCGCGGTAGCCGTTTCAACGGCCGTGAGAGCATCACCGGCCGAAATTCCAGTTGCCGCCAACGCGTCCGGTTCAAAGCTCACCATTGCCTCCGGTGCCACCGCCGGCGCACCCAATTGCACGCCACTGGAGCCCGGGACAGAGCGCACGGCGCCACCGACCACGCGAGCCGCAAGATCGAGGCTGTCCAGATCGCTGCCGAATATCTTCACAACCACTGGCGCGGTGGCCCCGGAAACCGTTTCCTCGATGCGCTCGGTGAGAAACGGCTTGATCGCGAATACGACGCCCGGAATCTGGGCAAGCTTCCGGCGCAGATCCGATTGCAGTGTTTCAGCACCCTCGCCACTTAACGGTTTGAGATCGACTTCGAACTCGCTGTAATGCGTGCCCCACGTGTCTTCCGCGAGCTCAGCCCGGCCGACGCGCTGTGCGACGGAACGCACGCTTGAATCGGATCGCATCGTAGCGGTCGCAATTCGTCCCAATCGCAACGATTCATCCAGCGACGTGCCGGGCACTGCCGACATATGTACAATGAAGTGTCCCTCGTTGAAATCGGGAAGGAAAGTCGCTCCGAAGAACGGGATCATCGCGATCGCTATGAGAATTAGCGCACCAGTTGCGAGCATCACTGTTTTCGGATACCGCTCGAGCCCTCCAAGCCGCCGCGTGTACGCCGACTTGAGCCGAGTAAGGAAGCGCGATTCGCCAGCGTGTTGAGCGCGCCTGGCAAGTAGCACGAGCGTGAGCGCAGGGGTCACGGTAAGCGCCACTGCGAGCGAGGCCATGATCGCGACGATGTAAGCTAGCCCCAAGGGCCGAAACAGCGCCCCCTGCACGCCGCTCAGCGCTATCACAGGAAGAAAGACGAGAGCGACGATGAATGTGGCGTACACGACGCTCGACCGCACTTCGAGCGAAGCATCGATGACGACATCCGGTGCCGGGCGCGGTGTGACCAGCGCGCGGTTCTCACGAAGGCGTCGGGCGATGTTCTCTACGTCGATGATCGCATCATCCACCACTTCGCCGATCGCGATCGCGAGACCAGCCAGGCTCAACGTCGAGACCGAGAATCCGAAACGATTGAGAATGATGACCGCCGCGAGGAGTGACAAGGGGATCGCGGTGAGGGAGACTGCGGCGGCACCAAAATCGGCGAGGAAGAGAAAGAGAACGATGGTCACGAGCGCTGCGCCCAGGAGGAGCGAGTGCGTGACATTGCTCAGCGCGACGTCCACGAACGACGCCGGACGGAAAAGCGCCGGATGCAGCGTGTAGCCCTCGGCTGCGATCGTCGGCCGCACGTCATGGATCGCCTGTTCCACTGCTGCCGAAACGTCGCGAATGTTGCCGCCCAACTGTGCATCGATGTTGATGACGACTCCCTGGGTGCCCTCGATTGCAGCCGCACCAATCCGTGGCTCTGCTCCCTCGACCACGTGCGCTACATCGCTCAGCCTGAGCACAGCTCCGCCCGATTGCCGGATCACGCTCTGGGAGAGCAGCTCGGGCGTGGTGAGCTGTGCCTCGGTACGTACCACTATCCGCTGGTTCGCATTGTCGATCACGCCGGCCCCACGGACACCTGTAGCCCTGGTTGCCGCAGCGACGACGTCGGCAATGCTGAGTCCCAACGCACGCATCCGCGTTGGATCTAGCTGAATCTGCAGCTGTCTCACTCCACCACCGAACACGGACACACGTGCAACACCGGGAACCGCCAGGAGCCTCGGTTTCAACATCCAGTCGGCGAATGTGCGCTCATCCATGAGCGATCGCGTACGAGACGTCAGTCCGATCACAAGCACCGTGCCGGTGCTGGACGTGAGCGGCGTCATAACCGGTGCCTTGACCGTCGCGGGAAGCGTACGTGCAACCTCAGAGAGCCGTTCGGCCACCGCCTGCCGCGCACGGTATATGTCGGTGTTTTCGGCAAAGATTGTCGTGATCACCGAGAGTCCCTGGATCGATTGCGACCGAACGCTCGCAATGCCCGTCACTCCGTTGATCGCATTCTCGATCGGCGTGGTGATGAGCATCTCTACCTGCTCTGGCGTGAATCCCGGTGCCTCCGTATGAACCGCTACCTGGGGTGGCGCGAACTCCGGAAACACATCGTAGCGCGTGGTCGAGAGTACGCTCAGTCCATATACCAGAAGCACGACCGCCAGCGCGATGACAACGCCGCGGAAGTGAACCGAAAAACGGACGATGGCGCTCAGCATGGATGGCTGATCTTCAACTCAGCTCCGCGCTTCACTGCTGGGCTCACTGCTTGTCTGCATCTTCGCCCACAGTCGCGCGGGAGCGGAACTCCTCCGAGAGAAGCTCCTGTGCACCGCGCACCACTACTCGGTCGCCTGCGTGTACACCAAGCGCACGCGTTGCGCCGATTGATGTGACCAACCAGCCGCCGGATACCGGGTGGCTCGTGTCGACGCGCCGTCTGACGAAACTCATGCCAGCTTTCGGACCGCTAGCCTGCTCGGGCTGCCGTTGTACGTAGACCCAAGCGAGACCCTCCCATTGCAGGACGGCAGCCGTCGGCACGAAAACGCCGGTTGCGGCGAGTGCCGGTTCGGCGAGCATCGCCTCCACAGGTGCTCCGGGTCGTGCACCGGTCCACGTCGCGCTGGTTCGGTAGAGGTAAACCGGAAGACGAGTGACTGAGTCAACATCGGCCGCTGGGCCGACGAGATACGCCGTCGCATACACAGCAGGACGCGCGGATGCGGAACCTGATGCGGAACCGTCCGACGCACTCAACGGTGTGAGTGTGATCCGTCGCGGCGGCGCCCGAGGAGCCTCGGCGCTCCACGCAATGCGTGCTAACAATTGAGAGAAGTCGGTGAGCTGAAGCAATTCCTGTCCTGCTTGTACAAGTTGTCCCGGCTGTGCACTGATCCGCGTCACAGTGCCGCCGCGCGGAAGTGTGAGCGGACGCGCGTCGGAGACCTGCGCGATCGCCACACCGGTAGTGAGATGTTCGCCGAGCGCTGGCCAATGCGTGCCATTGGTTGTAATTCGTCCAGCCACTGGCGCCTGCACAGTAGTGATTCGAGTCGGGTCCGCAACGATCTCGCCGGTGAGCCGAATGGTCGCCGCGGTTGATCCAGCTCGAAGCAGGCCGGTCTCGATTCCAGCACGTGCCTGCGCGGCAGAATCGAGCACGACAGCTGCCTCATCACCTAGCGGACCGGTGACACTGCGCATCCGGCTCGGTGGGTTGGCTGGCGCCTCGCGCTTCGCTTCGCGAGCGCGCTCGCCGCGGCCAGCCATGAAGCCGACAACGATCACGGCGACGACAACCAGACCGACGGCAACAATGAGAATACGCTTCACAGGTGGACTCACTGACGTAGGTTCACATTAAGGCTCATGAGCTAGGGGTAACTTTCTCATTCGTCGCGCACAGTGCCGGGGGTCTTGTTGTCCAGGTGCACCGAGTCGTCAGCCGGAACCGCAATATCTCGCCAGTCGATTTGCGGGTCGGAAAACCACACACCGACCGAGTTCTCTAACGAAATTCCCGCAGCGAAGCCGTGTTGCAATGCTTGATGCTGCACACGCTGTGCGCGTACCTGTGCCAACTGAGTAAGAGCGATTTCTGTCAGCCCGATCTCACCACGGTGATAAGCACCACGAGTAACCGCAAACTGCTCATTGCTTGCGCGAACGAGCGAGTCGGCAACAGCGACCTCGTGACGGGTATGCTGGCACGCGGCCACGCTTGAGTCGACCGCTGCAAGAATAGAGTCCTGCACGACTCTGACTCTGACCGCCTGCACCGCACGCCGCGCTGTTGCTTCGACGATCGGACCGCGAGCACGATCAGTCGCGATGCCCGGCAGTGCGAGCGAGAGAATCCATCGCCGCACACCCTGCTCCCAGGCGATGCCGGGACCGACAACGATGTCTGGGTATTGCTGCGCGATCTGGATTCGGAGATCACCCTCGGCCACTTCGTAGTCGGCGAGCGCGGCACCGACGATGGGTTGCGTGCGTAGCGCGACCGTCTCGAGTGAGTCGATCGGCAGCGAGTCGATTACCGCACATCCGTTGCGCGCATCACGCCGGAGTCGCAGTTGCTCCACTTGACTGAGAGGCACAGCGAGTGCATGTGCGAGCGCCGCGCGCGCGCCAGTGCGCGCGAGCGCCGCTTGCGTTGCGGCGACCGCGGCAGTTTGGACATCAGTCTCCGATCTGGCGAGATCCACGCGTGATATCTGGCCTTCGCCGTATCGCCCGCGGAGGCGTTCCAGCACCGAGCGGAGCGCGGTGGTTTCTGCACTTGCGTCCGAGAGGTCGATGCCGGCGCCGATTGCCGTCGCCGCTTCTTCTCTCGCGCTTTCGACCGCCTGCCATGCGATTGATTCGAGACGAAGTTGAGCGGCTAACGTCGCTGCTCGTGCACGTGCGACGCGAGCGCTCCGCTTACCGCCGCGCTCGAATGTGAGCCCCGCGGCAAGCGAAAAACTCCATGGTGTCGAGTGACCTTCATCAGCTTTTGCCGCACGGTCGACCGTTGCAGTAACACCTGGGTATGGCCGAACTCCCGCGGTGATCTCGCCCGCGCGGGCTGCTGTGAGCGCGCGCCGTGCTTCCACTAGATCGGCCCGGAAATACAGTGCGGCAAAAGCTAGTTGGTAGGAATCCCACGCGCTGTCGTGGCTCGCGATCCCGTGCGCCGCGAGAGAACGCGCTAGCGCTGGATCATCCAGCCGTCGGCCGGTGTAGGCACTTACCTCACTGTTTGGGGCAAGCGGTGCTGGTTGATACTGCTGATATCGCGCGCAGGCGCCGAGCTGGCTTGCAATCAGAACAATTACGCCTGATAACATGTTCCGTAGCGTGCGCTGCGGCGCGACCGATCGCGGTCGGGCCATATTCCTCGTACCGTAACACGGTGACAGGGACACGGCGGTGACAGCCAGATTACAATTTTGTCAGAATAGCTAGTGGGCGGTCAGGCGGCACTGCCGGCAAAAGTAAGCGTGACGCACGTACCGCGGCCAGGCGTACTGGAGATGGCGGCCGTCCCTCCGTGGAGTTGCATGATTCCGCGCACGATGGCGAGCCCGAGCCCTGACCCGTTGCCTTGCACATCCTGAGTATCAGCCGTGTGGAAATACCGGTCGAAGACGCGCGGAAGCTCATTCGCCGAGATTCCAGCTCCCGTGTCATCCACGGATATGACGACGCCCCCCGCTGTGTCACCCATCATGTCACCGCGCGCGATGAGCCGCACTCGCCCGTCACGAGGGGTATGCCGGAGCGCGTTCGTGATGATATTGACGAGGGCACGCCGGAGCAGCATTCGATCGGCAAAAACATGCAACGCCGGCGGCGCTTCGATCTCCAAAACCACGCCAGCCTCGGCAGCTACGGCGTCGAGGTACTCAGCCACATCCGCCAGTTCTGCTGCGATCCCGAGTTCTTGTCGAGCTATGCTAGCCCGCGGATCTTCCGTACGGGCGAGGAAGAGCATGTCGTCCGCCATACGCCCGAGCCGGTCGAGTTCCTCCAAACCGGAGGCAAGCGTCTCGCGATATTCCTCCGCGGAGCGGGCTCTGCTGAGTGCGACCTCAGACTGCTGGCGCAGCACGTGGAGCGGAGTGCGAAGCTCGTGCGCGAGTTCCGCCGAAAGATCGGAGAGTGACTTGAACGCGGCTTCGAGCCGGTCCAGCATCGCATCGAACGACGCGACGAAGGCTTCGATCTCGGCCGGAGCGTGTCGCGTCCCGAGCCGTTGATCGAGCGATCTTGCATCGACATGCGTCATCCGCTCGCTCAACGCCGAAAGCGGACGCAAGCCTCGACGTGCGATGCTGTAACCCAGGACGATGGCAGCAAGCAATGCCGCGCCCAGGACAAGCGCCAGTTCGTCCTGATAATCCTGCACGACACTCGCGTCCTTCGATCGATCGAGGAGCACCTCGATCCAACCGCCCGTTGCGTCGATTGTAAGCGAAGATGCGACACGCCAGTCTCGTCCGTCGGGGGAACGCCAACTCCGAAAGCTGATGCCGTCGCTGCGAGGCTTGTCCATGCACACTGGTGGCGGAAGATCGCGCACCGCGAGTCCCAGAGGACGGCACGCCTGATCCAAAAGACGTATTCCAACACTCGCGTCCCGCACAAGCGATTCGTGCACTCGTGATATGTCGCCTTGCAAGGCCGGCATCGCTCGACGTGCGGCCTCAAGTCGCTCGATCAGCTGCTGGTCATCTTCCTCGGCAAGGCTGGTGACGAGAGTGTGATATTGCAATAACGCCGCACCGGCGACGAGTAGAAATGCCGTGCTCGCATACCACACCACGAGTCTGGCGGCGAGCGACCATCGACGCGTGGATGGCACATTGGATGGCACTTACACGTTCCCCGGACCACGCACGTTGTCACTTGGGATACCATCCTCCGAGGAACCTTCCAGGCGATCTTCCAATACGTAGCCTACGCCGCGGACCGTGTGGATGAGCGGTGCGGCGCCGGGGAGATCTATCTTCGTTCGGAGTCGCCGTATCTGAACGTCGACGACATTGGTATCGCTGTCGAAGTTCATGTCCCAAACATTCGATGCGATGAGCGTGCGCGAGACGACCTCACCGGCGTGCTCCAGAAAAAAATGGAGCAGCGCAAACTCCTTTGGCGAGAGGTCAATCCGCTGGCCGAGACGCTCAACACGTCGTGTTCGCGGGTCACACACGAGATCGGATAGTCGAAAGATGTCGGGCGCCCGTGCCGGCATTCGACGCAGAAGCGCTCGAACACGCGCCAATAGCTCGGCAAACGCGAACGGTTTGATCAGGTAATCGTCCGCACCAGCATCGAGGCCACGTACACGTGCATCGATCTCATCACGAGCCGTGACGAAGAGGACTGGCGTAGTCCGCCCAGCGCGACGTAGCTCCGCAACAACGGAGAACCCATCTCGACGTGGCAGCATCAGGTCGCAAATGACGAGAGCGTACTCGGTACCCCGAGCCGCCACTAGCCCGGTATCACCGTCTGATGCTACATCAACGACGTAACCGGCTTCCGACAACCCCTGCTTAAGGTACGTTGCTGCTTTGGCCTCGTCCTCGATCACCAGAATTTTCATATCGAGTCAGGCTCAGACGCAGCAGTCATCACACGTGCTTTTGCCACGCATCCCTTCGATACCTTCTTTCGCGATGACTGGCACCATGACGAGTGCGGCCACGGGGTCCGCCCACCACCAGCCAAAGGGCGCATTGAGTGCGACACCGGCGAGCGCGATCGCAGACAGATAGGCACAGAGTGAGGTTTGCCTGGCATCTGCCTCGAGGGCTCCGCTCCTCATCGCGCGAGCTACGCGACCCTTCGCTCGCGCCAGAAGCGGCATTATGACAACCGAGAGCGCCAGGATCACCATCCCGATCACGCTCCGTTCGGGGCGCTCCCTCATCCAGAGGGACTTCACGCTATCCACGACCACGTAGGCGGCGAGTCCCAAAAAGCACCATCCGATGATACGCAAGGTGACGTGCTCAGCGCGTTCCCGGCGCGCCGCATCGAGATCCGCGCGCAGCCGCCATTGTCCTGCGACACTCGATGTGACCTCGATCACACTATCCACGCCGAAGCCCACGAGTGCTACGCTTCCGACTGAGAGGCCGACGAGGACGGATGCTAGGGCTTCGAACGTGTTATAGCCAATAGTGAGATAGTTGAGACGAAGCCCTCGTTGGACGAGAGCCGCACGGCTCAGAGTGAAGTCTTCGGCAGTCATTCCGTGATCATAGAATCGGCGGATGAGGGGAATCATCCCATTCCAATATTGTCCAGCCCAGAGTCAGCGGATATGCAGGCTCATTAACCAACTTAACATCCTCGATTCATGGGAAGACGTCGGTATCGGATCTTTCGCAGCCTTCGCCGGTTTCTGCCATTCCAGGTTTAGTCGCGTCCATCTGACGACCCACCTCCCACTCCTTCCAGAGAGAGTAGATAGCGGGGATCACGACCAGCGTGAGCACTGCGCTCGTGAGCATCCCGCCGACCATCGGTGCGGCAATTCGCTTCATCACGTCTGAACCCGTGCCCTGACTCCACAGAATCGGAATCAGACCGGCCATGATTGCCGTCACTGTCATGATCTTGGGACGCACACGCCCCACTGCACCCTGCTCGACAGCAGCATCCACGTCGGGCCGATCACGAAGTGTTCCGTGCTCCATTCGCTCATGGTGTGCCTGATCGAGATAAATGAGCATTATCACGCCCGTCTCGGCAGCTACCCCCGCTAGCGCTATAAAGCCGATCGCGACAGCGACACTCATATTGTAATGCAGAATCCACATGAGCCACACCCCGCCCACGAGTGCAAACGGTAACGTCAGCATCACGATCACGCTCTCGGTCACGCTGCGGAAGTTGAAGAAGAGCAGACCGAATATTATCGCCAGCGTGATCGGTACGACGACCTTGAGCTTCCTGTTAGCGCGCTCCAGCGACTCGTACTGACCCGACCACTCCAGCCGGTAACCAGTAGGCAAAGTGAGCTTCTCGTCCAGAAGCTTCTTCGCGTCCCCAACGTAGCTACCGATATCGCGCCCCTCGACATCGACGTACACGATGTTGTTGAGGTAGGCGTTCTCGGACTTGATGAGCGTCGGTCCCCTCACGACCTGGATGCGCGCAAGTTGGCTGAGTGCGACTTGCGCGCCCGATGGAGTCGCGACCAGAACGTCGCCGACCTGCTCCGGGTTGTCGCGCAATGCACGCGGGTACCGAACGAGTACGCTGTAGCGCTCGCGACCCTCGATCACCTGTCCCGCATCCAATCCGCCGACCGCGGTGCTCAACGCCATCTGAACATCATCGCCAGTCAGTCCATATCGCGCTGCTGCGTCCCGATCAACCGTCACATCCAGGTACTTGCCGCCCACGGTGCGCTCGGCGAACACCGTATTGGTTCCCGCTACTGCGGGAAGAATTCCTTCGATCTTTTTGCCGATCTGATCCAGCGTATCCAGACTGGGCCCGAAAATCTTGATCCCAACAGGGGTCTTGATACCGGTCGCTAGCATGTCCGTCCTGTTCTTGATCGGCATGGACCACATGTTGCCGATGCCCGGCGTCTTGACCGTGGCGTTCGCCTGAGCCACGATCGAATCGTAGCTCACTCCTGAACGCCAATCCTTCTTGTCCTTCAGGATAGCGATGCTCTCGATCATCGACATCGGCGCCATGTCGGTTGCAGTCTCAGCACGACCGATCTTGCCCAACACCATCTTCACTTCGGGAATCCTTGCGAGCGCAGCATCGCGCTGTGTCAGGATCTGCTTCGCCTGCTCGGTCCCCACACCCGGGAAGAGCGACGGCATGTCCATGATCGATCCCTCGTTCAGCGGAGGCATGAACTCGCTTCCGATGCGCGACCATGGAATGATCGTCACAACGAGCACGGCCACTGCAGCGATGATCGTCGGCCAGCGATGCCTGAGCACGAAGTGGATGACAGGCCGGTACACTCGAATCAGAAACCGATTGACCGGATTGGCAGATTCGGGCTTCACCTTGCCGCGAATGAAGAGTCCCATCATCACGGGTACAAGAGTGATGGAGAGCAGCGAGGCCGACGCCATCGAGAGCGTCTTGGTCCACGCGAGCGGCTTGAAGAGGCGCCCCTCTTGATCCTGCAACGCGAATACCGGGAGAAACGATACCGTGATGATGAGGAGCGAGATGAAGAGCGATGGCCCCACTTCCTTGGCCGAGTCGATGACCAGCTCCCAGTGAGTCCGAGGATTCCCATGCTGCTCGTTTCGTTCGATGTGCTTGTGCATGTTCTCCACCATTACGATCGCCGCGTCGATCATCGCACCGATCGCGATCGCGATGCCACCTAGGCTCATGATGTTGGCACTTAGACCCAGGAGATGCATCGCCAGCAGCGCCATCAGGATTCCTACCGGGAGCGTCAGGATCGCGACCAGTGCGCTGGGACCATCCAACAGGAAGAGCAGTGTCACCGCAGCGACGATGATCGACTCCTCAACGAGCTTGCTGCGAAGCGTCGCAATTGCGCTCTCGATGAGATTGGAGCGATCGTAACCGTCGACGAAGACGACACCTTTGGGGAGCGCCTTCTGCAGTTCCGCCATTTTCGCCTTGACGCCATTGATTACGTCGAGCGGATTCCCACCGTAGCGCATAATGACCCAGCCAGTCACGGTCTCGCCCTTGCCGTTCAGGTCGGCGATACCGCGCCGTATCTCCGGTCCGAACTGCACGTTGGCAACGTCGCCGACGGTGACCGGCACGCCGCCTGTACCGGTACCGAGAGACACGTTCCTGATGTCGTCGAGACTGGTGAATCGCCCGCGGCCGCGCACGACGTATTCCGAGCCCCCCATCTCGATCACTCGTGCGCCGACGTCCTGGTTCGACGCGCGAACCGCCTGGCTCACCTTCGAGATCGGGATGTTGTACGCCAGGAGTTTCGCCGGATCCACTTCGACCTGATACTGCTTCTCGTACCCGCCAAGCGATGCGATCTCCGCCACACCCGGCACCGCCGTCAGTGCAGGACGCACAGTGAAGTCCTGTACGCCGCGTAGCTGCGCCAAGTTGAGTGTGCCACTCGTGTCAGCGAGGATGTACTGCATCACCCAGCCGACTCCTGTCGCGTCCGGGCCCATCGATGTGGTTGCATCGCCGGGAATTTTGCTGCGAGCACTGTTCAGGTATTCCAGCACGCGACTCCGCGCCCAGTACAGATCGGTGCCGTCCTCGAATACGACGTAAACGGCCGACAGACCGAACTGGCTCATGCCGCGCACGTACTTGATGTGCGGCACCTTGAGCATCTCCGTCGAGAGGGGATACGTGACCTGGTCTTCAACGGTCTGCGGCGCCTGACCCGGCCAGTCGGTCATGACGATGACCTGCACATCCGACAGATCAGGAATCGCGTCCACCGGCGTCTTGAACATCGCCCAGACACCGGCGATTACAAGCGCGAAAGTTCCGAGAAGGACGATGAGCTTGCGGTCGACAGACCACTCGATTATTCGCTTGAGCATCGTCCTAACTCTGCGGGTTCGGTACAGACGTAACCGCTGGGTTCGGTGGCGGTTTCGGCGCGGGCGGTGCGGTGTCTATACCCATCTTCATATCGGCCGTGCTTCCCGAACTCTTGTCCCCCGAGCTCTTGTTCCCGATCATGCTCTTCATGACTTCGCCCAGGTTGGACTCCGAGTCGAGCAGGAACTGCGCGGAGGTGACAACGCGCTGCCCAGGCTCGATCCCTGAGAGAATTTCGGTGTAGTCGCCAGCCGTGCTACCAGGCTCGACATTGTGCGGCTTCAGTTGTCCGTTGCCCATGTCAACGAAGACGATGTTGCGATCACCCGTGCGAAGAATTGCCGAGCTGGGGACGGTGAGCGCCGAGCGGCTTGGAGTTTTTAGCTGGACCGTGCCATACATCCCGGGCTTGAGCACGCCATCCGCATTTGGAATTACGATTCGAGCTTTTATAGAACGCGCTTCCTGTTGCAGTGTCGGATATACGAATGCAACCCTGCCACTGTACGGCCGAGCTGGCAGTCCCGCGAATTGGATTCCGACAACTGAGCCCACGCGCACATTCGCAGCATCCGCCTCGCGTAACTCGGCGTCGACCCAGACGTCCGAGAGGTCCGCGATCGTGTACAGTTCCTCACCGGACGTGATCGCCTGGCCCTGCAGCACCTTCTTGTCGACGACGATGCCCGAAACGGGCGCGTACAACGTCAAGGTGCGACGCACCTGGCCCGTCCGCAGAATGTCGTTGATCTGTGCGTTTGAGATGTCCCAGAGCTGGAGCCGACGTCTTGAGGCATCAGTCAGGTTGGCTGATTCGCCTGGCACACCCGGTACGCTGCTCGTGCCGATGCTGCGGTCGAGCTTCGCAGCGAGCAGTAACTCCTGTTGTGCGGCTACGAGTTCGGGTGAGTAAATAGTCAGCATCGGTTGTCCACGCCGCACTTGCTGGCCCGTGGAATTGACGAAAAGCCGCTCGACGAAGCCGCCGAACTTGGGCGCGACCTGCGCCATCTTCGTTTCATCGAACGTGACAACGCCGGCCGTTCTGGTGTCACTCGTGAGTTGGCGGATCGCGGCTGTGCCGAAAGTCACACCGAACTGGCGAATCTGCGAAGCCGTCAGTTGAACTGAACCGTCCTGGGTTGCCTCCATACCAGGCATACTGGCCGTACTGGCCGTACTGGCCGTACTGGCCGTACTGTCGGCAGGCGTCGCAGCGGTACCGCTGGAGCGATGCGACACGACTGCCCACCCGAGATAAGCGAGGAGTGCGAGTAGCACGGCCGCCACTCCAGCAACAATCAGTCGCCTCATATTCGTGTTCACGTTTGTGTTGAGATTGGTGTTCATCGAAGCACCTCAGCGCCCACGATTCGCTCGAGCTCGGCGATCGCCTTGGCGACATTGGTGAGTGATCTCCAGTACGCGGTCTCGTAGTTGTATACAGCTGCCTGTGCGTCGACCACTGACGTGAAGTCCACGCGGCCCACCTGGTAGCTTGCCGTGGCGGATGCGAACGTAGCCTGCGCCTGCGGGAGAATCGCACGTTTGTAGAGCGCCAGTTCCGTGCGCGCCTGCTCGATGTCTCCAGTGCGTCTGGCGATGTCGGCTCGGATCGTGTTGGCAAGGGTTTGCTGAGCGGCTTCGAACGCCGTCAGGTCCGCGTTCGCCGCAGCCACCTCAGCGTACTGCTTTCGTCCCCGCTGCAGCGGGATGGGGATCGACACGGTGGCGGACACCATGTCGCTCAGGTTCTGCCGCTGTCCGTACGAGAGCGCCACGTTGAAATCCGGCAGCGTTGCCTTGCGCGCCAGCGCCACGCGCGCACTCTGTACCGCAATCGCGGCTTCCTGAGCGCGGAGCTGCGGATTGTGGACCACCGCAAGCGCCTGCAGCGAATCCAGCGGGATGAGCGGAGAATCGGCGGCAGGCGCTCCCAGCGCAGTGGAGACGAAGTGCACGTGGTCCGCCGAATCGGCGACCGCTGCGCGGCGTAGGCGCACGGGAATGGCGGGATGGTTCACCGGAAAATCACTCGCGCGATCCAGCACGGCGTTGAGCTGCGCAAGCGCCGTGCGATGCTGTACCGTGAGCCGGCTCGCTTCCACGTTCACGCGCAGTGCTTCGGTGCGTGCCCGCAGCACGTCGGACTGAGTGCCTATTCCGGTTGTGTATTGCGCCTGGCTCACAGAAACGAGCGACTGCAATAGGCCGGCGTTGCGTTGCACAATCTCGAGTGCCCTGTCGGCGAACACGAGGTCGTAGTAGGCTTCCCGCACATCCCGTACGACGTCGAGTTTCGTCTGCGCGAGCTGGTCGCGTGCCGCGTCGAACCGGAACTCGGCCACACGGGTTTCGAGCCCGAGTTTCCCCGGATACGGGAACGTCTGTGAGACGCCCACCATCTTCATTGTCATCTCGGCAGAGAAGCCGGGCGACGAAACCGGGAAGTTCTGGATGCCGGCCATGAGCATCGGGTCGGGTCTGGCTCCTGCCGGTGCGATCCCAGCATGAGCGGCCACTGCACGACTCGCAGCGGCTCGGATGGATGGGTTTGACCTGAGGGCCAACGCTACAAGCGAATCCAGCGTGCCTTCATCGGACGGCGGCGACTGAGACGCACGATTATCCGCCGATGTGTTGGGTTGTGCGCGACGGGTCTGCGGTAGAACCGTTAGTGCGGCTTGCCCCTGAGCCTCGTGCGGAACTGTCAACGACAGGGTAGGGAATAGCGCCGCAAGACTGCACAGTGCTACACGCGCTGTGTGCACGCGAATTTCGAGATACATGTGTCCTTCGGGTGAAGTCAGGGATGGCAACCGAACCGCCAGGCGTGGCGGCCCTGCACTGTCGATCCTGCCTGGCGCATGAGGCGGCCAGGCGACCTGTGAACGGCTACGGGATTTAGCCGCGCGTTACAGAGGTCGGACTATGCCCGTGGAGGCGGGAGCTCTGGAGCTGACGTGTGCGAGAAAAGTGCTACGACAGGCGCTGCAACAGCGACCGATGGGACACGCAGCGCACATGGAGCGACTGGAACTGCGCTTGGAAGCGCACTCGGGGCGCAGGCAGCCATGCTCACGCACTGCGTGGGAACACCATGACCACCGTCGCACGGCTGATCGGCTGCTGTCCCCGTCGCCGTGACATGTTGAGCAGACATGGTGGCCGTACGCGAGCCCATCTGCATGCCGGCCATGCTGTCTCGATGCGGCATGGCGCACAGCATCCCACCGCCCGCCAGCAGGAGCTGGCCGGCCATCACACCGGACAGGAGTGTGGCGAGGATGGAGGACAGCCGTGTGGAACGGCGTCTGAATGCTACGGCCATAATGCCGAATCGTAATTGGTTGGGCTGGGAAGTTCCAGTCGGGCGCACTTGTTCTGGCGTCCTCGACCTCTGCTGCACGAACGGTACTAACGGAACAAAGTTTGGGTGACCGGGTCGGTTGATATCGTTGATTGGTCATCTCAACTCACCTGTGTCATCCCGTGGAGGTTGTGATATACCCAGCCACGTAGTGGTCGAAACGGGGCAGTGCCGACGTGGGTTGTGCGATGTGCCACCTTGCCGGACCTGGGCGTTGAGCATCGCACCACAGGATCCTTTTACCGCCCATAAAGCCTGGCACGGCTCGTGCGGCTGACATTGCGACTCTGACAAGCCATCCACCGGGAGAGCATCACGTGACTTCGACCCAGCCGCACGCCGATCAAACCTCTTCTGGCCGCCAGCCACACGGCGGCAAGCCCATGATGCACGGCTCGTACAAGCGGTTTGCCGCGATGATCGCGACATCGACGCTCGTCATGTTCTTTCTGATGTACCAGCTCGTCTACGAAGCAGATCACCTGATGTTCAGCGTGAATCGCCTCATTGCCTCCCTGGTCGCGGGTGCGGTGATGACCGTCGTGATGCTCGGCTTCATGTGGTCGATGTACGAGGGCAAGGGCGTCAAGATCGCGGTCCTCGCAAGCGCGGCGCTGCTCGGAGTCATCCTCCTATTCGTCAACCGCGCCCAGAGTCTGATCGACGACACACGGTTCATGGAGGCGATGATCCCACACCACTCGATCGCCATTAACAACGCGCGCAAGGCGGACATCCGCGACCCGAGGGTGCGAAAGCTGGCCGACGAGATCATCGCGTCGCAAGTGCGCGAGATCCGCGAGATGAAGCTGCTGATCGAGGACATCGACCGAAACGGCCGCCGCGGCGACGTCCAGCTGCCAGCCCGTCCGGCCGTGGTCACCCCGGATATGGAGCCGAAGATCCGCGAGGCGATTCAGTGACGGCAGCAGCCCTCAAGACGGGTCCGCCGGGTCAGTGCGTCACTTTGGTCGTGGGGCGCTGAGGCCGCACCGACGCCACCTGCTTCGGTCGGCAGGTGATCCAGAAAGCTCTGGACTTCGCTTTGTCGCCGAGATACCGCTCCCTGGACCCGCTAATCGGTTCGACTATCAGAGCTTCGAGTCGCGCGCGGGCTCGCCTCCTAATTGGAGTGGGTGTGCACGGTGACCATGATCCGCCGATCCTATCAGGAATCCGAGTAGTGTCAGAATCACCACCATCGCGCCCGCGAGCGAGAACGCGAGCGGGACACCAATCGCGCGTACCAGGAGCCCGGTTGCGGGATAGGTTATGAGCCAAAATAGGTGCGTCAGCGCGAAATGGGCGGCATACACCCGGCCTCGCTCGGTCTCATCTGTGTGTTCAGCGAGCAGTCTCACGGACGGGACCGCGACCAAGGCCTGCCCTTCACCATTGAGTGCCCACAGCACCATGAGGAAGATGAGGCCGGGGCGAAGCACAACGGGCAACAGTGCAATCGCCATCAAGCCGCCGCCCAAGACCATGGTATGCCTCGCCCATACGTGGTATCGGACGTGCGTAACTGTAGCGTCTTGGGAGGACCGTTGTGCGGCACGTGTGATACGCTCGACGTATCGCGCCGCAAGGAGCGCGGCCGCTGATGAACCCAGGCCTAGCGCGGTCATGGCCGCCGCGAATGCGCCGTTCCCGCGATGGAGCACATCGTGAGCGTACGCGACTGTCGCAACGATCGCGGCGGCTCCGGCCGTGGCTTCAGCAAAGTGCAGCACCAATGCCTGTCGCAGAGCCGGCACTCGTAACAACAGACGTGCGCCATACGTTACCTCGGGCACGAACTTGCGCCACGGGAACGCTGCTTGGATCGCCCGGGCGGGATAATCGATCGCGCCAGCAGACGCGTTTCGCAAGTGTCGCACGATCTAAGCAGAGCGCATCCGATGCTTCCCCGAGACGGACTAAGTCCATGACGCTTTCTTCGAAGGTACCCTCCGTGGACAATGCCGCCGATGATGAGAGTATAGCTATCACGCCCCTGCCCCGCGCTCCGGTGAGTGAATCACTCATGACACGGGAACGCTGGGTTGAGGTAGCGCGGATCGTTGGTGTTGGGATCGTTGTCCTGCTGTACCGGTTCGGTATTGCACCGCTTCCGCTGCTACTCGTAGCAATTGCGGTCGGACTGTATCCGCTTGCCAAGACCGGCCTGCTCGATCTCGTTCGGGAGCACAAGATCGGAACCGAGGTATTCGTCACGATCGCGACCGTCATCGCCGTCCTGGGAGGCGAGTACATCGCTGGCGCGGTGCTGATGACGATCATTCTGATCGCCGAGTTTATTGCGGAGCTCAACACCGAGCGTGCGCGTGCATCGATCAGATCACTCATCGGGAGCGTGCCGCAAACGGCTCTGGTGCGACGTCCTGACGGCGACGCGACGATCCCTGTCTCGGAGTTGCAGATCGGCGACATCGTGATCGTACGGGCCGGCGAGAAGATCCCGGTTGACGGAGTTGTGCACACTGGGGACGCATCGGTGAACCAGGCGCCCATAACGGGCGAGAGCATGCCGCAGGAAAAGACACCGGGAGCCACCGTCTTTGCCGGCACGGTGGTCGAACTCGGCGCGCTCGACATCGAAACGCAGAGGGTGGGCGGCGAAACCATGTTCTCCCGGATCGTCGCCCTGGTGGAGACTGCCGAGGAGTCGCAGGCGCCGGTGCAGCGATTCGCTGATCGGGTGGCGGCCTGGCTCATCCCCGTCGTACTCGTTTTTCTCCTTGGCGTATGGTTCGTCACGCATGACTTGAGGATGATCATAACGCTGCTCATCTTCACGTCACCAGCGGAACTCGGTCTGGCGACACCGCTCGTCGTGATCGCGGCGATCGCACGAGCTGCCAAGGGCGGAATTCTGCTCAAGGGTGGCATCTATCTGGAGGAGCTGGCCAAGGTCGACGTGTTGGCGTTCGACAAGACTGGCACGCTCACAGTTGGACGCCCGGAAGTCGTTGGGATCGAGCGCTTTGACAGTGCAAGCACCGACGCTGACATTCTCCGTCTGGCCGCCGGAGCAGAACGCCGGTCCAGTCACCCACTCGCCAAGGCAGTCGTCACACGGGCGCAGCAGGACGAGCTCGATATTCCTGAGCCAACGAGCTTCGACGTGGTACGCGGACGAGGTGTGCGCGCAGAGCTGGATGGCCGGCAAGTACTCGCGGGCAACGCAGCGTTCCTGACGGAGTCCGGGGTGACAGGATTCCTAACTAGCGATGCAAACGCCAGTATGGGCGCACAAGGAGAAACAGTAGAAGGACAGACGGTAGTCTACATTGCCGCTGATGGAAGAGCGCTTGGTGTACTTCGACTCGCCGATCGCATACGGCCGGACGCCAAAGAAGCCATCGCAAGGCTCAAGGCGAGCGGTATCAAGCGCATCGTCATGCTCACCGGCGACAATGCAGCAATCGCCGAGCGTGTAGGTAAAGAAGTAGGAGTGGACGAGGTCATCGCCGACCTGCTTCCCGACGGGAAGGTAGAAGCGATCAAGCGACTTCGCGCCGAAGGGCACAAGGTCGCGATGGTGGGTGACGGGATAAACGACGCCCCTGCTCTCGCCACAGCGGACGTCGGTATCGCGATGGGAGTCGCCGGCACACAGGCAGCACTCGAAGCAGCGGACATCGCACTCATGACCGATGACATCGGCAAGATCGTCGAAGCGCGAGCCATTGCGGCGCGAGCGTTCCGCACGATCAAGGAGAACCTCTTTGTTGGCGTCGGCGTCGTGCACGTCCTCGGTATCACGGCCGCGCTCTTCAGGCTGATCGGCCCGGTACAGGCAGCAGTCATCCACCTGGGTCCCGATATTCTCGTCTTCCTGAACTCGGTCAAGCTGCTACGGGTACGGATTGACGGGGTGAAGCCGCGGCGCGGTTAGCACGACCAGTTTACGATACCGGACGAATGCTCCCCGTGGCTGATCGCCGACAACACCCCTTCGATCCATCAATCTACGATGTCGGTGGTCTCGAGTTGTGGTTTCAATGACGCGGCGGCACGCCCGCGCCGGCGACGCACCTGGTGATGAAACTGACGTGCCCAGTCAGGCCAGCGCTCCTCCAGCCATTCGTATACGGCCGGCAGCACTATCAACGTCAACAACGTCGAGCTGATGAGCCCACCGATCACAACAGTTGCGAGAGGTCGCTGTACCTCGCTTCCTGGACTCGTAGATATCGCCATCGGAATGAACCCAACGCTCGCCACCAGTGCCGTCATGAGCACAGGGCGAAGACGGATCACAGCTCCCCCGCGCACCGCTTCGTCGAGTGGCTGCCCACCATCGCGAAGCTGATTGATATACGCGACGAGCACCACGCCATTCAGCACGGCGACGCCGAAGAGCGCTATGAAGCCCACCGACGCGCTCAGATTGAGATTGAGACCGCGTAACCACAGCGCGGCGATGCCGCCCACCAGGGCGAACGGAACATTGAGCATGACGAGCAGTGCTTGCCGCCCGTTCCCGAAGCTGACGTAGAGCAGACCGATGATGAGTAGCAGCACCAGCGGCACGATCAACGTGAGACGCTTCATGGCTCGCTCCTGATTCTCGAACTGGCCACCGTAGGTCACGAAATACCCTTCCGGAAGTTGCACACGCTTGGCCACCTCGCGCTCCACCTCCGCCGCAAAGCCGCCCAGATCGCGACCGCGCACGTTCGATTGCACGATCACCATGCGCTCGCCGTCTTCGTGATTGATGAGCTCTGGCCCTTCGACAACTTGTACCCGTGCCACCTGCGACAGCGTGACCTTGCCGCCTGATGGCGTCGTGATCAGTAACTGGCCGATTGCCTCTGGAGTTCCGCGATACTCATCCGCCAGACGGACCACTACCGGGAATCTCTTGCGTCCGTCAATCACTTCGGTCGCCTGGGCTCCGCCGATTCCAGCCTGTACGGCATCACGTACGTCCGCGACATTGAGCCCGTATCGCGCGAGTGCTCCGCGGTCCAGCGCCAACTCGACCTGCATCGCCCCAGCACTCACGTCCACCGACACGTCGGCCGCGCCGGGAATGCTGCTTATGACCTTACTGACCTCAGTGGCTTTGGCTTGCAGGACGGACAAGCTGTCGCCGAATACCTTGACGCCGAGCTCCGTGCGAACGCCCGAGATTGCCTCGTCCAGTCGCATCGCCATTGGCGCGGTGAAGTTGTAGTCGATTCCCGGAATATCCTTGAGCGCGGAGTCCATCTTGACGACGAGCGCCTGGGTGGACTCGGTCTTCCAGTCGCTCTTAGGCTTGAACAGGACGTACACGTCACCAGCATAGAGGCCCATTGTTTCCGTCGCGAGTTCGGGGCGTCCCATCTTGGTGACGATACTCTTCACTTCCGGGAAGCGAAGCAGCGTGCGCTCCACCTCCATGGCGATCGACATCCCCTGCGGTAGCGAAGTGCTCGGCAGCCGTCGCGTCTCGATCAGCATCGAGCCCTCGTCCAGCTTGGGCATGAACTCGGTCCCGAGGAATGGTACGGAGCCGAGCGCAGTAACGAGAAGAAAAGCTGCACCGCCCACCACCGCGGTGCGGTTGTCGAGCGCCCATGCAAGTGTGCGGCGGTAACGCGCACGCACCGCTTCGAACCATCGCGCCGGCTTCTCATCCACCTGCTTCAGGAGATAGGACGAGACCATCGGTACGTAGACGAGCGCTAATAGCAGAGAGCCCAACACCGCAACGCAGACAGCGAACGCCATTGGCGTAAACATGCGCCCTTCCAGTCCCTGGAGCGTGAAGATTGGCAGATAGACGGCGATGATGATGCACACGCCGAATACGATTGGCCTGGCGACTTCGAACGCCGCTTTCCTGATGATTTCCCGACGCTTGTCCTCCGGGCTTTGTCCTTCGTGCTGGCCGGAGGCGGATCCGAAAGCGTGGCCAGAAGAGCGACCTAGCCGACGCACGAAGTTCTCCACCATTACCACCGATGCATCCACGATCAGGCCGAAATCCAGCGCACCCAGACTCATGAGATTGGCGGAGTAGCCGAAGCGCTTCATGAGCACGAACGCAAAGAGCAGCGACAGCGGAATGACCGATGCCACAATCAGTGACGCGCGGAGATTCCGGAGGAAGAGGAAGAGGATGAGGGTGACTAAGAGCCCTCCCTCAATGAGGTTTTTGAACACCGTGTTAGTCGTCCGGTCCACGACCTCGCCCTGATTATAGAAGGGCTCGATCGTCACGCCTCTTCGGAGCAGCGGCTGAATCTCTTTCAATCGCTGCTGGACCCGGGTAACAACATCCTTCCCATTCGCACCCTTGAGCATCACGATCATGCCGGAGAGCGTCTCGCCGCGCGCGTCCCGTGAGACCGCCCCTTCGCGCGGCATTGGCCCGACCTCCACCGAAGCGACGTCCCGAATGTAGACTGGTGTACCGGCGGAACGCGTGCTCACCACTACGTTGCCGATATCGGTGGTGTCGCCCAGGCGGCCCAAGCCACGCACGGTGAATCGCTCGCCTTTATCCTCCACGTAACCGGCACCGAAATTAGCGTTGTTGGCTGCGAGCGCGGTCTCAAGATCACGTAGAGTGAGACCATAGCCCGCGAGCTTGCTCGGATCGGCATGCACATGGAATTGCTGCACCATTCCGCCCCACGAATTCACGTCAGCCACGCCCGGGATGGTACGTAGCATCGGTTTGATCGTGTACTCGTGCAGCGTCTTCAGGTCCATGAGTGAGGCGCTGTCGGATTCAACCAGGTACTGGAACACCTCCCCCATTGGTGTGGCAGGGGGCCCAAGAGTAGGTGTGTAGCCGGATGGAAGACTCGACGCAGCATCCTGCATGCGTTGGGTGACCTGTTGCCTGGCGAAGTACATATCCACATCATCGTCGAATGAGACGGTGACGACCGATATTCCGGCCTTCGATATCGAGCGCACCCCATGCGTCCCTGGGAGCCCCATCGTCGCCGTTTCGAGGGGATAGCTCACCAGGTTCTCGACTTCGTTGGGCGACAGACCCGGTGCGACAGTGATGACCTGCACCTGGTTCGGCGTGAGGTCTGGAAACGCGTCGAAGTTGATGTTGGCTAGGGCCGATATGCCGCATGCGATCAGTAATAGCGTGGCACCGATGACGGCGACGCGAAGGCGCAGCGCGAGCGCAATGATTCGTTCGATCATCGGCCTAGCCCTCCGCCAGCTTGGTGCGCGAGAACTCTGACTTCACGGCGAATGCACCGTCCGTGACCACGAGCTCACCGGCTTTGACACCACTGATTATTTGTACGACACCGCCACTCGTCCCTCCGCGTACGATCTCGCGTCGTTCGAAGCGGACCGGGCCATTCGGTTCTCCATCGCTATTCGCACGCACCACGAAAACGACGGGCTTCTCATCCAGCAGCATTACGGCGCTTTCGGGCACCGCAACACTGGCTCGACGTTCGGCACCTTCGATCCGGGCAGTGGCAAACATCTGCGCCCGAAGTTTACCAGTCTTGGGTCCAGTCTTTGATGGAGCGTTCTGCACGATTGCTCGCACCGGGAGCATACGCGTCTCCGCATTGAATGCTCCCCCGATGCTGACGACACGTGCTTCAAAGGTGTCAGTGGGGAACGCGGGTACGGTGAAGCGCACGCGTGCTCCGCGGCTGAGTGCGGATACGGCTTGCTCGGTTATGGCCAGATCAAGCCACAACGTGGATGGATCACTCACAGTGACCAATGCGGCACCGGCATCGGCCACGGTGCCAGGGGCAGCATCTCGGCTCAGGACGACACCCGCGAGCGGTGAACGTACCACCATCAGACCCGACGCTAGAGCCGCTGCGGAGCTTACCCCCAGTTGGGCGAGCGTGGCGCGTGTCCGCGCAACTTCTGCCGAGGCGCGGGCGAGTTCGGACCGGGCCAGTTCGTCGTCAGCCTGTGCGCGTTCCAGATCCTGCCGTGCGATAGCCTTTGCAGCGAGTAATCGCTCCGCACGCTCGCGAGCAGTTCGCGCATATACAGCGGCAGCGCGCCGGGCGGAGAGGTCTGCCGCGGCCTTATCATAATCCGCTCGTGCGGTGCTCGCTTCCGCGCTCTGAAGCGTCACAAGTGGCTGCCCGCGCGCCACACGGTCGCCGACCTGTACGTGAACCCTAAGTACGCGAGCCTGCGCAGGTGCGCCAAGTCGAGCAGTGCGGTCCTCGTTCGGGACAAGTTGCCCCGAAACTTCAGCCGTCGTCGCCATCTCGCGCAGCACCACAGGCGACCACCGGACACCGCCGTGCTGAATCGCGGCGGGACTCATGAGTACCTCCGTTGCACTGTTCCGATCGGCGGCCGGAGAAGGAGCAGCAGAGCTGGATGCAGCTGATGCGTTACTTGAGGATGTGGCCGGATCGACTGCCTTCGCTTGCGATGCATCACGACATCCAGCAGCGCTCACCGACAGAATGCCCGCGAGCGTCAACGTACGCCTTAGGAGGGATGTTGATTGAGCCATTAGATGAGACATTATTTGCGGATCTGAGTGGGGGTAGCGATTGCACTTCCGGTGGATGTTGCAGCTGTTGTAGGTGCTGTACCGAGCGAAAGACTTGGGAATTGGCCCGTAGCAGCATCCAGCGGATCGAATCCGGCAGCAGCGTACAACTCCAGCAAACCCTCGCGCTGCGCGAACATCGCGCGGTAGTAGGTGAGCCGTGCATCAGCCAGCGTTCGCGTTGCATCAATGACCTGAAACAGCGGCGTTGCACCCTCTTGATATGCGGCAAGCGCTATGCGGCGCGATTTCTCCGCGCGCTCGATCAAGCGACCACGTAGTGGAGCGAGTTGTTCCGCGAGTGCCTGAGCTCCTTCGTATGCACCAGCGACTTCCGCCGTCGCACGTCGTTCAGTCCAGGTGAGCTCCTGTTCGGCAGCACCGCGTTCGCCAGTCGCTCGCTCGACCTCCCCGCGGCTCTGATCGAAGAGCGGGATTGGAAGACTGATGCCCGCGATCATCGAGCTGACGCCAGCGGTGCGTTTCGTCCCGAACGTCGCTCCCAGTTGCCGAACAAACAGCGTGCGTTGCAGCGCGACTTCCGCACCAGATGCGCTTGCGCGAGCACGTGAGGCAAGTACGTCCGGGCGGGCGATAAGAGAGCGCATGACGAACACGCTTCTATCGGGCAGAACCAGATTCTGCGCTGCCAGCGTAGCGTCGTTGTCCACAGCGACCGCGAAACGTGGCAGCCGGGTCACGATACGTTCACTTGCTGTTGCTGGTAGGGCTACTGACCCACTCAGGGTATCATTCAGGAACGGTACCAGCGCTGCGCGCGCGCGAATCAACTCAACGTCCTGAATCGCTCGCTCTGTCGCGTTGCGATCACGCTCGACCTCCAGGCGAATAAGATCGCCTTCGGCAGTGGCGCCTTCCGCCACCCGCGTGCGGTTGAAGCGAAGTAGACTGTCCAGCCCTTCCTGCACCTCCGCTGCTCCCTGGACGGCGATCTGCGCGAGTGCGACGCGATAATAGGCTCTAGCCGCGTCGAGTGCGACAGCACGCCGTGCAACGGCAAGCTCCGCCTCCAAAACCCGCACCTCCGCGTTGGCGCGCTGCACCCGCGGGCCACGCTGCCAGAGTGGCTCGAGCGGAAGCGTGGCAAATGTCGACGTTTCCTGGAGTAGGCCGATTGGTGACGTGCGACCTGGCAGCGCAGCATTCTCCACTTGGTACGTCAGGATTGGATTGGGGAGCGCTTCGGCCGTGCGACGGGCACCCTGTGCTCCGCGTACACGGGCTGCCGCCGCTTCGATCAGAGAGTGCCGATCGAGCGCACTTCGTAGGACAGCGGTGAGCGTCAGAACATTCGGAACATTGCCCGGCGGCGCACCGGCTCGTTCCGACACAGCCTGTGCTGTCACATCACGTCCGGGCACAAGTGTGGCTGTTACCGCAGCGACTACGGCCAGGAGAAAACCTGCACGTGGTGTTCGGGGTCGTACCAGCCCGGGTCCTTGTTGTAACGGTAGTAACACATGACGCCCACCGAGGGCGCAAGCGATATCAGCGTACATGGTGATCAGAGATGATGGGTGGCGACTGCTCCCGTTCTCCACCGGCGCGCTGCGCGACTCAGCTACGCGCGAGTGCGCGTGTGCTGAGCAGCATCGCGTCAATTCCGGCCAGTAGCATGCCCCTGCGGACGCAACTACCCCCGGTCGCGACGTTACAATTGCGACATGTTGGTGCAGCAGACCGCCGGATCCCGAGCTGGAAACCGAAATTGTTGCGGAGATGCATTCCCGGCGCCGAACATCGGCTGGGGGAATACGGGATTATCGAATGGCGTTCAGGCACGGGCAGCGGACGGGCTGCACCGCGGAGCTAGTACAGCTATCCGAGGAGAGGAGGTGGTGCTCGGGGCTGGCTAGGCGTGACCCGCGGAGAAAGCGGGTACCCAAATAAAACTTTGGATGGGCGTACGTTGGCCGATGTCTGCGTGGCTGTCCGCGGGACAAATACAATCGAGACCAACGCTGGCGGTGGCTGCGGAAGCAACTTGGGTAAACCGTTGATCAGCACAGCCTCATGGAGGACCCGGTGATCCCAGTCGCCATCCCCATTGTGCTCAACCGTGGTCGCCGAGGAGTGCCCAGAATCAAAGGCACCAACAGTCGCAGTAGAGGCACTCGGCAGGATCGAGGCTGTACGCTCCGATCCATCTCTCATTACTCCGCTCTCAATCGCTTCGCGCTGGTGCACAATGCCATGCACAACTTTTGTCACCGGGTCCATGGACGCGGCGACAAAAGCGAGGATACTGATCAGGAGCCGGACCGAAGCGTAACGGCGCATGGGCTCAATGTACCGGCCGGCCCTCGCCAAAACCAGTGGTACAGGGCGCGCCTCGGACAACGCCTACCGCGCCATCAGTGCGATATCAAATGTGCAATCCGAAAGATCGAAAACAACGGCTCTGCCCCGATACCGAGAACGACAAGCAGCAACGAACTCACTATCACGCCCAACAATGCCCAGCGGTGTAGCACAGGTAGCGATCCAGGCAGCAGCTCCCCCGTTCCCTGAGCTGCTGCTCCGGCCTCCTCCGGGCCCGGTCCAAAGTAGGCTGGCCCGAGCACCCGCGCGTAATACGCGAGTGATACGACGGTGTTCACAACTGCGACAATCGCGAGCCAGCCATATCCGGCGTCGATCACAGCACCGAACAGTGCGAGCTTCGCCCCGAACCCGGCGAGCGGGGGAATACCGACAAATGAAAGAAAGCTGATGACAAGTGCAGTTGCGAGCACCGGATGCGTACGGGCGAGTCCCGCGTAGCGCATCCGTCTCGCTTCGCCCCTGAGCTCCGCGACTACGCCGAACGCAGCCAGGTTCGCGAGTGTGTACGCGACGAGAAAAAAGAGCAGTGACGGAATGGCTAGCGCACTGCGACCGAGCGCGACAACGGCCATGAGTCCGTAGCCCGTCTGTGACACCGCTGACCAGCCAAGCAGGCGACGAACGTCATCCTGCCACAGTGCAGCCGCATTGCCAAACGTCATCGTTACAGCCGCGAGCAGGGCGATCACCGGACGCCAACCAACACCCGATTCAGGAAGTAGAATGACGAATCGTGCGAGTGCGATGAGCCCGCCGATCTTGGGAACGGCCGTAACGAAAGCCGCGATCGGAACCGGCGCGCCGTCTGCCACGTCGGGCATCCATGCATGTACTGGTACCGCTCCCATCTTGAACGCAAGCCCAACAATCACCAACCCCACAGCGGCAACGAGCGGCAGTGAATCAGCTCGCGCCAGGTGTATCAGAAGACCGGAATATGTCGTAGTACCGGCGAGGCCAAACAGTAGCACGATCCCGTAAACCATCGCACCGTTGGCCAGAGCGCCAAGGAGGTAGTACTTGAGCGCGGCTTCCCCAGAGCGTTTGGATCGTCGGTGATACGCGACCAGGACGTATCCGGTAACGGATGACAGCAACACGGCGAGCGTGAGCTCCATGATGTCGGACGCTCCGGCCATGAGCACCGCTCCGAGAGCCGACATGATGAGAATCGCGTAGTACTCACCATGACGCGGATCGTCGGCGAACCAGTCGACCGAGAGCATTATCACGATGGCTGTTGCACCAAGTATGATGAACTTACCCCATACCGCCGCACCATCCACTGCATAGGTACCGGAGAACGTGAAGTGCTCGAAGTTGCTCCCGAAGTTGCCCCCGGCATCAGTGGCATTCTGCATCAGATGAACGGTCGCAACGGCAGTCGCGATCAGAGTTACGGCCGCCAACACAGCTGCCCAACGCTGAACGCGCCGCGGCGCGAAGAGAGCGAATGTGAGGATGACGACCGATCCCACCAATAGCGTAAGCTCTGGCGCCACATCGCCGACTGGCATCGCCATGACTATCACGCAACCACTCGCTTACCTGATTCCCAGGATCGGGCGAACACCGGCGTCGATCACTGCCAACAACGGCGCGGGCGCCACTCCGATTATGACTACTACTACAAGCAGCGTCGCGAGCGTCATAAGTTCGATTCGCCCTAGTTCTGGCCATGCAGCCCAACGCTCGGGCATGTTACCCAGAAAGACTCGTTGCAGGAGATGAAGAAAGAGCGCCGCGGTGATGATGATACCGAAGAGCGCGAGCCCAGCGAGCCACGGGAACACGGCGTAAGTGCCGACAAAGATCTGGAACTCGGCGACGAATCCAGCCAGACCAGGAAGACCGAGACTCGCGAACACGGCGAGCGCCGTGAGTCCAGTGAGCGCTGGTGCTCGTCGCGCGAGTCCACCGAAGTCAGCTATTTCATACGTCTTCGCGCGCTGCCAGATCGAACCAGTAATGAGGAAGAGCGCGCCAGTGATGAGACCGTGTGCGACCATTTCTACCGTTGCGCCGGTGAGCGCGAGCCTTCGCGCTCCCTCAGCGCCGTGTAGCATCGCACCAGCTGCCGCGATCCCGAGCACCGCGTAACCCATGTGGTTGACGCTGGTATAGGCGATCAGACGTTTCAGATTGGGCTGCGCCATAGCCACCAGTGCGCCGTAGATGATGCCCACGAGCGCGAGGATGCCCAGCGGAAATGCGAAGCGCTGAAAGGTAACGGGCATCATCGACAGCAGGATGCGCACGAATCCGTAGGTGCCCATCTTGAGCAGCACACCCGCCAGAATGGTGGAAGCCGGTGCGGGAGCGTCGACGTGCGCCGGTGGCAGCCACGTGTGAAACGGCACCAGTGGGGTCTTGATACCAAAGCCCAGAGCAAACCCGATAAATGTGAGTGTCGCTGCGACCCCTGCTCCATCGAGTGGATGCCGAGCGATGAGCTGAGCCATGTCGAACGTACGGCCCGCACTATCCGGCGCACTGTGGAGGTACAACACAAGGATAGCGAGCAGCATCGCAAGCGATCCAGCGAGCGTGTACAGGAAAAACTTGATCGCCGCGCGCCGAGCATCCTCACCGTGGCCCCATATACCGATCAGGAAATACATCCCCACCAGGCTCAGATCCCAGAACACATAGAAGAGCAGCAGGTCGAGCGCGAGGAACACGCCCAACGATGCGCTCTCGAGGAACAGGAAGAGAGCGAAGTACGCCTTGGTGCGCCCTTTGTAATCCACCGGATAGGCAATCGCAGCAAGGAACAGGAGCGCCGTCATCGCAAAGAGCGGAAGCGAGATGCCATCCACACCAACCACGTACCTTGCGCCGAGCGTCGGGATCCAGGTCACCGCCTCGACTTGCTGAAACGCGCTTCCGGCTAATCTCGGCACGTTCTGCACGTGCCAGTCGAAATGTCCCCACGCGACTACCGCTATCACGAGTGGAACCAGCGCAGTCATCGCAGCAACACCACGGAGCAACCGCTCACGTTGTGGCGGGAGGAACAGAATGACAAGAGCGCCGAGAAGCGGCGCAAAAATGGCGATGCTCAACACGTGCTGCTACACATTGCGTTATCTCCCGAGGAGGGTGTCAACGGTGAAGCCAAAGGTAGAGCGGCCGACTACCGCGACGGCAATGATGATGACGAGGCCGACGGCGACTATGACGTAGTACTGGTGAGCCAGGCCCGTCTGGAGTCGGCGGCTGTCCTGGCCAACAACCCCCACGCCACGTGCCATCTGCTCCACCGCTCGATCGACGCCGCTATCATCAGCGATGCCCGAAGCACGTGCAACCCCTTCTGTTCCTCGGACAACCACCGCGACTACAGCATCAAGACCACGCTCGCTGCCCCACGCGCTCAGTTGTGAAATGGCAGTTGCGATCCCCACGGCAACACGCATTCCCCCCGCGATCACTCGATCATCGAATGACGCCAGCCAATCCGCGACCGATAGCACAGGTCGCACAACGAGGACCCTTGCCAAAGTCGGAATACCAAGCCAGTGCGCAATCCGGTTACGCGTACGGTCGGGAAGGTACAACGACACGAGTGCATCGCGTCGCCAGAGGAACCAGTCACCGAATGCCGCTGCTACGATCGTCGCTAATGAGGCGGCGAACGGGCACATAGAGCCGCGAGCGAGCATGTGCCCAGTCACCCCTTGCACCAAACGCGATCCGCTCGGTAACCAAAGAATTCCGAGTGCAATCGAGATCAGAGCGAGAATACCCAGACTCGCCTGCACTGTTCGTGATGGTTGCAATAGCGGCGACGGATGGCCCGAACCGTTATCTGAACCGTGCGGTGTGTGGCTGTATGTGTGGTTGCTCATGGGATCCCTTGGGCCGAACGCCAACAGTTGAAGCCGGCCGGCGTAAAGCGCACTCAGAAGACCAGCTACGAGCACACCAACGGTCAGCAACCCGGTTCCCATGGGTCCATTTGCGGCAGCGGAAAGTATCTGCTCCTTGGAGTATGCCCCACCGAGCGGTGGAACCGCAGCCAACGCTAGAGTCCCAACACCGAACAACCTGGCAACGCGAGGCAAAGCGCTGCCAAGCCGGAGTCTGGCCAGATCCAGTGTACCGGCTGCGTGAAGCACGACTCCTGCGCCGAGAAATAGGAGAGCTTTGAACGCAGCATGGGCCACGAGATGCACCGCGGCCGCGGCGGGTACGCCTGCGCCGATCGCAACGAGCATGAGGCCATACTGGGCGGATGTGGAAGCCGCGAGCGCTCGCTTGAGATCGGACTGGAGTGTAGCAACGACGCCGGCGGCGAGCGCGGTAGCGAGACCGAGCCACGCGACAGTCGGTCCAAACCACGTCAGCTGTAAGAGAGTCGGCGTAGTGCGCGCCAGCAGATACGCGCCGGCCGCAACCATCGTCGCAGAATGTAGAAGTGCCGATGCCGCGGTGGGGCCGGCCATGGCGGAGAATAGCCACGGCGAGAACGGAAGCTGTGCTGACTTGGCCGCGGCGGCCACCAGAATACCAGCAGCAACTACGGTGAGTGCGGTGCCGTGTAGCGCGCCGAGCGCGGCGAGGTCGAGCGATCCGACGGCTGCAAAGAGAGCTCCGGCCGCGAGATAGAGTCCAAGGTCGCCGAGACGCACCACGATAAACGCATCGAGTGCAGCCTTGGGGCACGATGCATCTCGCCACTCGAAGCCGATGAGCGCCCATGACGCGGCTCCAACCAACTCCCACCCTACGAGCAGTGTCAGTAAGTCGGACGCGATCACGAGCAGCTCCATGGCTCCCGTGAAGGCGACGAGTAGCGCAATACATCGGGCCAGTCCTACGTCATTGCGCATCGACGACGACGCATACGCAACTACGGGAAGCGCAATTACTGGAACGAGCACGATCATGATTCGTGCAATGCCAACAACCGCGACGTGCGGACGGAGTACCGGCCCCCACCACGGCCATCCCGCGCTGGGCATCAGCGTGGCCGCCCAGATAGCCACCGCCAGGGTGACGAGGAGCACCGCCGCGGCCGCCGTGACAAGTACCAGCGCGCGATCGTTAGCCGTGAATCGTGTGGCGAGGCGCCCTGCGCCAAGGACCACACATGCACCGACAAGCGGCACGAGTGGAAGGAGCCACAAGCTCAGCACAATGACTTCGACGTTGAGTTCACCTGTAACTCATCCCGCGGTTCACATTGTGCCCCTGCTCTACCATCGCTGCATCATTAGCTGCATCGTTCATCCCTTGAGCGCCTTGAGTTTCTCGGTGATATCGGCTTTGCGAACGCGGTAGATGTTGATCACCAGCGCAAAGCCCACCGCGGCTTCGACGGCCATGACGGTCATGACCACCACAGCCAGGAGTTGGCCCTTGGGTGTGCCACCTGCACTGTGCGCCCAGAACACGCCGGCCGCCAGTATGCTGGCGTTGAGCATGAGCTCCAAGCCCATCATGATCATCACGAACGATTGTTGGCTTAGCGCACCGTAAACTCCGATACCGAACAACGCCGCTGCCAGCACAAGCAGTGTCTGCTGCATCATGATGCACCGTTCGGCGCATCGCGGGTCGGTTCGACCGATCCCTCATCAGCCGATCCGTATCGGCCGGTATTGCTAGCAATGGCAATCGTGCCAATCATCGTGGCGAGAAGTGTGACACCGGCCGTCTCAAAGACGAGCATCGAGTCGCCGAGCAGCTCTGTCCCGAGCTGCGCCGTGCGAATACCGGGCGATACCTCGGGTGGCACTTCCGCCGACGGGAACACACCAAAGATCCCTACAATGGCAAGCCCAACAAAAGCAACCACGCCCGCAACGATCGATATGCGATGTTGGTGCACCATCATCATCGGATTGAGTCCGGCCGGGTTCATCATGAACATCACCATGAACACAGCCATGATCGTCATCTCACCGGCCATCATCAGCACAAGCACGAGTCCCAGGAATTCAGCGCCGATCAGAACAAGAACGACTGCTACAGCGACGAACGACGCCATCAGCCAGTAAGCGGCGCGCACCATCGAGTCAGTGCGGAAGACACGCCATGCAGTCACGATAGCCACGGCCGCCATGATCCAGATCAGGACGTTGACGATAATAGTGCTCAGCACGGAATGCGAAGTCCCGATGGTAGCGAAATCAGCGGCCCCTCCCCATGAGCACGAGTAGGCCTGAAGCAAACACGTCCACGAGTGCCACCGGAATCAATATTGTCCACGCAACCAAGACGAACCATTCGAGTCTGACGCGAGCGAGCATATGCCCGCTAGCCAGGATGACGAGAATCAACGCACTTGTTTTGAGCGTCATCCACACCGGGCCCGGAAGCCAGGGTCCCAGCCATCCGCCCAGAAATACCGCGGCACCCATCACCGATGCCGCAACTACAACGGCGTAGTGAGCAGCACGCCAGAGAAGTAGTGCAACGCCAGACAACTCGGCGCGCACTCCAGTGGCCACGTCCTGGCCATCGGGTAACGCCAGCGGCCCCCAGAATGCTAGCCCGACTGCAGCGATGAGATAAATGGGCAATCCAAGCGGCTGCCGCACAATGTTCCACATGCCCGTCTGCGAGTGGACTATAGCACCAACAGCCAACGACTCGGCGGGAAGTGCAGCAGCGATCAGCACGAGCGCAAGCGGCATCTCGTAGGAGAGCGCTTGCGCAATGAAACGATAACCGCCGATCAGCGGAAACGCCGCATTGGGCGACCAGCCTTCCAAATAGACCGCTATCATGACAAGCGCCATCGCAGCACCGAAATAGACGATACCTGCCGAGATCTCCGAGGTCGCCGCATGCGCGCTGAATGGGACGAGTGCTACAGCTGTGACGGCGCTAGCGAACAAGAGCGCTGGCGCCAGCGCCCACGTACCAGCATCCGGTCTCTCCGTCGAGGTGCGTTGTTGGAGCAACAAGAGAGCACTCGTCCGTAACGGCTGTCCCAATGCATCCCGAGTGCGAAATGCTTCACGCGCCACGACGCGACCGAGCACCATGTCCAGGATAGCCGTTGCGTATACCGCAGTACCAAGAAAGGCGACGGTCCATAACGAACGCACGAGAACTCCGATCATGACTTCCGGCCAGATCGTCATGTCGCGTAGTGTTCCATTTGGGCCATCCCTTCCATCCCTGCCATACCGGATCTGTCTGCTGAATCGGACGAACCTGCTTGCTGCGTCGTCTCTTCAGTTGATTGAACGAACTTTTCCGCGGTATCCCACGAACGTACTGAATCCACGTCACCGCCGTCGCCCAGGTCAAGGCTGACGACCGTGGTCACGGCGTCTCCCCATTCCATGCCTCGCAACAGTTTTGGCAGAATCGCATATAACAGTGTTTCGGGCTGCGCTTCGGGCCCCTCGTCAGTCCCTTCCGAAACGGTTACTCGGCCGCGAGGACCTTCTACAACACCTTGACCCCACGCGTACGCCGCGTTGGTTCGTGCACTTGCCCGAGCCGCAAGATCCAGGCTTTGAGCGGCTTCGGCGATTCGTTGGTACCAGCGTGCACTTGCGGTACCAATGTGCTTATCGGAAAGTTGAGTACTTACAATAGGCTGAAATCCGAGTGCACGGTATGCCGGTTCATCCGTACGCGCATCATCGGGCACTCCCGATGCACGAGAGATTGGGCCGAGGCCATGAGTTGTCAGCAAGCCCTCTGGACTCAACTCACCAATGCCTCGCGTAGTCCAGAACAGCACGCCGCTACGCGCGATGGCGTGAGTAATCGCTTGCAGTTCGATCGAATTGTCCGTGATCGTGGCCTCGTTTTCGGCGATCTGCTTCGCAAGCCGAAGTGTCCGAGCGCCAAGTGCTAGAAGACCGTGCACACGTAATGCACGTGCCAGCCATCGTAGATGTGACTGGGCCCGAGCGCGCTCAAGGGTTGTGATTGGCACGGGATGACGGAGCGCTGCGGCGAAAACGGGCGATAGCCGCGAGACTGGCTGGGCGCTTACGATCACCTCCTGCACCACATCGCCCTGAAGTTGAACGTCGAGTATGAGGCCAGCCGGAAATGCGTTGAAGTACGGTCCGATACGAAGGGGTAACTGGTCCAGCTCGAGGCCATCACGATCTTTAGCTCTCTCTGCCATGGGACGCCCGTACGGTATCCCTCCAGTCATGCCGCTTCCGCCCTGACCATGCGGTCCCACCGCACGCCATTGTGCCCGACTCGTGCTCGGTAGCTCATTCGCTTCCGAAGCCTGTGTGCCAGTGATGAGCTCGCGTTGCGCACGTTTGAGCGTTGCAACAAGCACTTTCATATCGGCTGAGCTAACGTCGTATTGCGCACCCAGTGTGACTTTGGACGAGGCGCTACTATCGCCTGGCCTACCTGCCCATCGTACCGTGCAGCGCGGCTGTGCCATCTCGTCATGAACGTGCTGCACGGCGTCACGCATCGGTGTAGGGACAACGCCAGCAATGAGAAGAATTGTCGCTGATCGCGGTGAATCGAGGACTATTACGTCAGGATGGAGATAGAGAAGCGCCGGATCGGCTGGTGAGTCGACTCCAAGGACGATGAATACGCGAACCGGCGCGCTCATCGCGAAATTTGAGAGAACGCCGCGAATACTACTCCGAACACTACTTCGCATGCTGTTGCACGCGCGCTGTCAGTTGAGCTCCCGATACGGTCCTTGGAACGCTAGGCCCACTTGAACGCTCCTTCTCGCCATGCGTAAAGGATGCCGAGCACAAGAATAACGATGAACATGAGCATCTCGACCAATGCCGTGACGCCCTCGCGTACGAAGACCATCGCCCATGGATACATGAACGCCATCTCCATATCGAAGGCGAGGAAAAGAAGCGCCATCGCGTAGTAGCGGACGTGATATCGGTTCCACGCATGCACCACCGGCTCGTAGCCTCCGGTAAAAGGCACGTCCTCCGGTTCCGTGCTCACGGCGGGGGAGAGAACATCACCCACCCACCGAAGCACAAGCCAGGCAAGTATTCCAGCTACGAATACCGCGAACGCACCGCCAACAGCGAGCATCGACTCAGTCCCTCATCGGTCGTGCTACTCGCTACGCGAGGTGAGTCGGCCGGGTCACGCTACACCACGTCACGCTACTTTGCGCCGTCGGCGTAATCCTCGGGATTTTCGTCGAACTCGACTTTGCAGTCCTTGCTGCAGAAGTAGTACTTCTTCTCGTGGTACTCTGATGTAGCTACTGCATCCTTGTCCTCGATCATCATCCCGCATACGGGATCTTTGACCTGTGCCATTTCAATCTCCTGGACGGTTTCAGCGAAGGTGGAGGGTCAGTCAGCCCGGAAGTTACCGGGCGCATGTTTTATGCCGAGCAAACTTAACCGCCCCAGCCGGATCGGTTGAACGAGTGGCTACGTGTTGCTGGGGGTGGTGGGATAGCCGGCGGTCGATTTATCCGATTTTCTCCTTTCCTCGGCATTACCGTGGCTTCGCCGGCGCTCGCACCAGCAACACCGGCACCGTACTCCGGTGCCGTACCCCGTCTGCCACGCTCCCGTGAATGAGGTCTCCGAGGAACTTGTGGCCATGCGTGGCCATCGCGATCAGGTCGCACTTCTCACGTTCAGCCGCAACAGTAATCTCTTTCGCCGGATCGCCCGTCGCCAGTACGCAATCGGCATCGAACCCGTCCGCAATAACATCGGCGCACATCCGCTCGAGGTACGCGCGGTCATCGCGCATTTCCTCGCTCTCACGAAGCTGTAGTTGGAGTTGGTTACGCGCCGCCCATCCATCAGCGACGTGAATCAGTACGATTGACGCACCGCAGGCGCTCGCTATCCGACGCACATATTCCAGAATACCCCTGTCGTAATCCGAGTGCTCAAGCGGGACGAGGATGCGCGCAAACATTAGCTGACCCAGGGACGAAGAGTCTGGACGAGAAGCCAGATATTGAGGAGTGCTATTGCGGCGGCGGTCAGGTAGGCCAGCACCTTGAGCCACCAGCGGTTTACGAACGTCCCCATCTTCCTCTCATCCGAAGTGAAGCGAACCAGCGGAACGACGGCGAAGGAGAGCTGCAGGCTGAGCACAACCTGGCTGAGGATCAATAACTTCGCGGTTCCCTTGATACCCAGAAGAACCGCCACTAACGCGGCTGGTACAATAGCGATTCCGCGCGTTACCAGCCGCCTGAACGCCGGGCGGATCCGGATGTTGAGAAATCCTTCCATCACTATCTGGCCCGCGAGCGTTCCCGTGAGAGTCGAATTCTGACCGGATGCAAGCAGCGCAACTGCGAAAGCGACGCTCGCTCCTGCGCCCAGGAGCGGGGTGAGCAACTTGTACGCGTCCTGGATCTCGGCTACCGCGGCGTATCCCGAGCTGTGAAAAGTCGCGGCAGCGACTATCAGGATGGCCGCATTGATGAAGAGAGCGAAAGTGAGCGCGATGGTGGAATCGATGAAGGCAAAACGCACAGCCTCGCGCTTCCCACGAGCAGTCTCTTCGTACTTTCGCGTCTGCACGATCGATGAGTGGAGATACAGGTTGTGCGGCATCACTGTAGCGCCCAGGATCCCAATCGCAATGTAGAGCATCGCCGGATTTGCGATTACCTGTGCCGACGGCAAAAAGCCGCGCATCACTTCCGCCACCGGCGGCCGCGACAAGATCAACTCGAAAATAAAGCACGCTCCGATCGTGACGATCAGTGCAATCACGAGCGCCTCGAGCGCGCGGAATCCTTTGTTCTGCAGATAAAGCACCACGAGCACATCCAGCGCAGTGAGCACAATCCCCAGCGGGAGCGGGATGTGGAACAGGAGATTGAGCGCTATCGCCGATCCGATCACTTCGGCCAGATCGGTTGCGGCGATCGCAAGTTCTGCCATTACCCATAACACTATTGAAACTGGGCGCGAATACGAGTCCCGACATGCCTGCGCGAGGTCACGACCGGTGACGATACCGAGCTTGGCGGACAGCCCCTGAAGCAGGATCGCTAGCAGATTGGAGCCGAGAACCACGCTCAGCAGGGTGTAGCCAAACGCCGATCCACCAGCGAGGTCAGTTGCCCAGTTACCTGGGTCCATGTATCCCACTGCTACGAGATAGCCGGGCCCCGCGAACGCCAGCGCCTTGCGCCACCATGTTGCCGTGGTGGGGACCGGGATAGTCCGATGCACTTCCGCGAGGCTCGGCGCTTCACGTGCTCGCGCCCAGCCTCGCTTCAGCAGTTCGGAATCGCCCGGCTTGGGCACGGGTAGATTAGGCGGTGTAACGGGTCCGCAGGCTTTGGCCGGCAATGGTGATCCCGGTGGGGTCCGGCACGGAGCAGCATGTCATCCCACAGTTGCATTTTATGCCCCCTAAAATTAAACTTATTACTGGAAGGTACCGCGTCAAGCTCGGCCAAGGCCGGGGACCTGAAGACGATGCCGATGGTTGACCGCGTTCGCAACCACGCCGTACAGGGCGCTGGTTGCCTTCACGATCCTGGCGGAACTACGTGCAGCAACAGCAGTACAACCAGCAGTACAACCAGCAGTACAACCAACAACCAGGATACGATCAGATGAATCGATACTTTTTCTCTCTTCTAGCGGCTGCTGTCGTCACGGCTCCGGCTGCGCACGCACAGACATCCGCGAAGCCGATGTCGATGGAGCCCGGAATGACGATGCAGCACAGAGACTCCATTCCCGGCGATCATGCAGGGATGCTGGCGAAGCTGAACCTTTCCGCTGCCCAGAAGACTCAGATCGGGGCTATCCACGAAAAGTACGCAGCCCAGATGAAAGGGATGTCGGGGATGGGCAACAGCATGAGTAACATGGCCAACATGCCAGGCATGAACAAGATGAGGACCCAGCAGACTGCGGAAATACGCGCCGCGCTGACGCCAGCCCAGGCGACACAGTACGACATTTTGTCGGCCGACCACGAAAAGCAGCATGAAGCCAAGGCCCACCAGGACTCGATGGATCATGGCAAGATGAAGACGCCAATGAAGATGCCAATGGGCTCAATGCCGGGAATGTCGCACTAAACCGAGGTTCAAGCCTCACGACCCCAACTCAAAGATGGAGCACTCCGAACTCGC
>JBBRBY010000014.1:0-42102 GCA_038205315.1 Gemmatimonadales bacterium
GCGTCGGGCCCAAGGTTTCCGTCCGTGAGGAACATCGTAGGCCTGAGCGAAATTATTCCTTCCGCGCTGAGCGCGCGGTGATAACCAACCGACGGCAGCGCGGTTATCTCCGCCGGGTACACGGATGTCAGATCACGGCCAACGAGATTGCTCTGCGCGCCAATGTCGTAAATGAACTCATTGATCTGCTTCGACACACTCACGACACGAGTTGCAGCGCTCTGATCGGATCGGTTGCACGAGCAGAGTACGAATGCGACGAGGACGTGGAATGCGCGGGAGTTCGGGAAGGCAGACATGCTCATGTATTGGATCGGAAACGGTTTGATGGGACTCAACATCGGTACGCACCGATCCGCTGCGGCGTTCCCTACAGAGGACGAGGTCGGTAAAACCTTATAAAGAATCCATCAACATTACTCACGGCATCCATTTACCGGACCGGCGACCGGTAATGTTCCTCGGAGTGGCTCAAATTCTTCATGGAGAATTGACATGCGTTTCGTACCTCGCTCGATCGGTATTGCCGCAGTGATCGCTGTAGTCTCTGCGATGGGTGCATCGGTTGCCGGTGCGCAGGCTTCATCAACAGTTTGCAAGGACGGCACGGCCAGCGCGACAGCAGGACGTGGCGCATGCTCAGGGCACGGCGGCGTCGACGCGGCCAAATCGGCCGCCGCGAAGGCAAGCATGAAGGCAAGCATGAAGGCGAGCGCCAAGAAGAGCGCTAAGGCGGAAGCAAAGGTTGATGCGAGGGCCGAAGCAAAGGCCGATGCTAAGGCCGACCGAAAGGCAGATGCAAAGGCCGAAGCAAACGCAGACCGAAAGACGACCGCAATGGAAGCGGTCTCGGTGACCTGCTCCGACGGCAGCATGTCAAAGTCGGGCCGTGGAGCGTGTTCGGGGCACGGCGGGATCAAGGCCATGGCCGCCGCGCCAGCGGGCCGGCGAGAAATGACAAAGCCTGGGACTGCCGCAGGGGAGAACAGGGTGGTAAGGGGCTCGGGTGGAAAGGAGGACAACAATCCGGCCGGCGCGATCGCAAAGTGCAAGGACGGAATGTTTTCGCATGCCACGCATCGCCAGGGTGCATGCAGTGGTCACGGCGGTGTGGCAAGCTGGTCCTAACTTCAACAGGCGGTGAGCGGCATCGCGTCGCTCATCGCGCTGCCGTAGGGATTTCTGGAGGACGGTCGCGTTTGTCGGCGCGGGCGTCCTCCTTGTGTTTCAGCCTGGTCGTGCCATGATCGAACGGCGGGGTATGTTGTTGGGGGGGGAAGTGCTCCCTGGCACCATCGGGCCGCCGAAAGAGGGGAATTCGATGTCCGACTTCTACCGTCGCCGCAGAGTCGTCATCAAGGACGCAACGGCGCTCATGACATTCTTCGTCGGTTTCGTCTGGTCGGGCGCTTTTGTCTGGCCGCTGTTGGCGAACCAGGTGGACAACGGGGACATGATCCGCGGACTGGCCTACTTTCTGGCAGCCGTACTCGGATCCGGGGTGCTCGCTGGTCTCATCGGGCTCGAGACCGGAGTGCTACTTGGCGACGTGTGGGAGCATTACCACCGGCGACGTCGAAGCATGATGGCAGGCCCTGTTCTCTCTTCGGCAGCATGGAGCGCAAGGGAAGAGGCGGTTCCACAATTCAGGCCCGTCTCGGGCTCGAGCCCAAATTGCATCGACCGTGTGTACTTCACCGAAGGTGGTGTCTATGCGGCGTCGTTCGTCACACTGGCGGATCGCGTTCGCCCGGGGCGTCATGCGATCAGACGGATCCGCGCGGCGCTGGCCAGGACGGATAACATCGGAGCCTGGGACGGGGCTCGCCTCATTGGCGCGGTTCGTGTATTGACCGACGGATACACGTTCGGTGCGGTCGCGGACATCATGGTGGACCCGGAATACCAGAGGCTGGGAATCGGGCGCATGCTCATGACCAAAGCGCTCGCCGCCAGTCCGGACCACCGGCTCCTGGTGGAAGCCAAACCTGAATCCATTGGATTCTTCGAACGAGTCGCGGGCGGTCGTGGCCTCCCTGGCTTTGTCTTCACCCCGGAAACCGGAATTCGATGAGCGGACGAATTAAGAACGACGTATCGGCCTCTTTCATGAGAGGGAGGTTCGTGATCCCCTTGGTTGTCGCCCTGCTAGTGATCGCAGCGGCGGTGTGGCTTTTCCGGTGAGCGGCGGACCGCGTCAGCGGATCGCTCCACCGTGGCTGAACACTTGAGGTCACGCCTTCCCCACCCGAAACTGGGAAGGAGCTGACCGGCGGATGCGGGCGGCCCCGGCGAGTGGTACTATAAAGCCTTGAGTCCCATCTTTCGGAGCGTCTGTGAACCAGTCGATTCAGTCGCCGGACCTCGATGAGGAGACGTACGGCTTGAGTGAAATAGTTCGAGAGCGCCAGGCGGATGACCCCGAGCCGTCGCGTCGCCCCAATCCCAGAGTGAAACTGTACGTCGCGCTCTGGCTGCCGGGTGCCGGAGCGTTGCTTGCGTACTCATTCACACGAGGAAGCTTCTGGGCCGGATTCGTTGGGATAGAGCTGTTGCTGGTTGGATTGTATACACTTGCCAAATTGTAAGTTGTGATGTCTGGAACACATTCGCATGGACACTGATCAGTTCGCGGTGCAGGAGCCGCTGGCGGAAGCACACGCCGGTGAGCCGCGCGCAGGTGCGAGCACGGATGCCGATGATGCCGCAGACGAGCGGAGTCGCCGGAGCGCGCCGCCAATCGTGGTGCCCGCCAAACGGTCGGAGGGCGTCAACCGCGTTCTGAATCTTTTCATCGCGATCCTGGCGCTCGTGATTCTCGCACCGGTGATGCTTCTCATCGCACTGGCGGTGAAGCTCACCTCCCGCGGGCCCGTCTTTTACGTGCAGGATCGCGTTGGCGTGGACCGGCGCCGTCGCTCCGCAAATGCGCGCGAGGACCGTCGCAAGTCCAACGTGGGTGGTAGACCGTTCCGCATCCTCAAGTTCAGGTCCATGCGACCCGACGCGGAAGCCGGGACGGGTGCTGTGTGGGCCACCAAGCATGATCCGCGCGTCACACCGGTCGGCAACTTCCTCCGAAGCACTCGCCTCGACGAGCTGCCGCAGCTCATCAACGTCGTGCTCGGTGACATGAACATCGTCGGGCCGCGTCCGGAACGTCCAAGCATTTTCGCCGAGCTGAGAGAGAACATCGATGGATACCAGCTGCGGCAGCAGGCAAGACCCGGAATCACGGGATGGGCGCAGATCAATCACTCATACGATCAGTCTATCGATGACGTTCGAGTCAAGATACAGCTGGACCTGGAGTATCTCGCGCGACAGTCGCTGGCCGAGGATCTCAAGATCATGATGCGGACGCTTCCGGTGATGATATTCAAGCGCGGTTCGCAGTGACCCACCTGGACGCATGAAAAAAGAGAGGGACAGCGATCGTGCTGTCCCTCTTTTTCATAACCGGAGTCGACGTTATGGCTGCGGTCTGTTCATTCGAGCCTTCTCCATATCAGCGACGTTCTTGTCGAATACCGCCTGCTGGTCGGCCGAAAGCACGGCGCGGATGTCGGCACGCTGCTTGGTGCGCATGGCGGTCATCTGGGCCCGCACGTCACTGCCGCCGATCGCGGCCTGGGCCGACGTGACGAAGCGTGCGTTGATCGCTTTCACGGTATCCGACTGGGACGCGGAAAGCGTAACTCCGGTAAGCAGACGGTCCGTGGACCGCTGGACCATCTGTGCAGGATCCATGTTCATCCCACCCAAGTTTCCCTGTGCCATGGCAGGCGCGCCTGCCGCGGCCACGAGCACGAGCGAGAGTGCCGCAATATTGAGTGGACGCATGTTGCTACCCGATTGGAGTTGATATTGGCCCTCTGTATCTTGCGCGCTATGGCTAACCCCGCCGCCACATCAATGGTTCCCGCCGGAGCGGGGAATACCCCCGGGAACGGGATCCTGGTTGAGGTCTTTGACGGGCCTGCGCTGGAGTGGGACGGCTTCGCAGTGGCGCAGTCCGGTTCGCTGCCATACACGCACTGCCACCTCTACGGCTGGCGCCGCGTCATGGAGACTGCGATGGGCCATCACGCCCCGTATCTCGCAGCCCGCGACTCGGCATCCGGAACGCTCCGTGGAATCCTGCCGCTGGTTCACATTCGGAGCCTGCTGTTCGGTCGATTCCTGGTATCAATGCCGTTCCTGAACTACGGAGGCCCACTCGGTGACGAGGCGGCGGTCGCCGCGCTGATGGCGCGCGCCGAATCGATGGCCCGCGAACAAGGCATTCGGTTGCTGGAGCTTCGGAGCCGCCGCGAAATCGTGCATGCGCCACACTTCGACGTGTCGCACCGGAAGATCACGGTCCTGATGGATTGCGCCGGCGGGTCCGAAGCACTCTGGCGCCGGCTTCCGTCCAAGGTTCGCAGCCAGATACGGCGACCAACACGGGACGGAGTATCGGTGCGCATCGGAGCGGATCAGGTCGGTGCATTCTACGAAGTGTTCGCGCGCCACATGCGCGATCTCGGAACTCCGGTAATGCCGCGCCGTTTCTTCGAGCTGGCAGCGGAGCAATTCGCGGACACCGCGCTGTTCGCCGTTGCCTACCTTGGCGGTGAGCCGATCGCGTGCGGCGCTGGCTTTTGGTGGGGGCATGACGCGAGCAGTGAATTCGAGATCGTATGGGCGTCCGCGCTGCGGGCGCACAATCGGACCTCCGCAAACATGCTCGTGTACTGGGAATTGATGAAGCACATCGCTGATGCCGGCATCCATATTTTCAACTTCGGCCGCTGCACCCCCGGAGGAAACACTCACCGGTTCAAGACGCAGTGGGGTACGACCGATGAGCAGCTATGGTGGTACGATTTCTCTCCAACCGGTGCGTTGCCACCGGCAGAGAGCTCTGCCACCACTCGGCGCGCTACGACTCTATGGAGCCACATTCCGTTGCCGCTCGCGAACTTCCTCGGTCCCCGGATCGTGCGTCTGATACCGTTGTGAATCCGGCTGCGAGCCTTACCGCGTTGCTGCACGCGGACGCTACAGTACTCGTTGTCGCGCCGCATCCGGATGACGAGTCGCTTGCCGCCGGCGGCCTTATCCAGATCGCGCTCTCGCGTGGGGCCAGAGTCGCTGTCGCTTTTCTGACTGACGGTGATGCGAACCCGTGGCCGCAGCGAGTGGCGGAGCGGCGCATCCGGATTGGGCCGCGCGACCGCGCGCGCTGGGGCGCCAGGCGAAGGGCCGAGGCGCGGGCGGCTGCTCTCGCGTTGGGAGTCGGCGCGGAATTCGTGCACCATTTGGGCATGAACGACCTGCATCTCACTTCCGCGCTCGAGGCTGATCCGGTTACTGCATCGTTTCCGCTTGCAGAGCTGATCGGGGAGCTGAGACCCACTGTCGTAATCGCTCCAGCGTTGCGCGATACTCACCCCGATCACAGCGCCGCGTACATCATGTTCAGACTGGCGCTCGCGAACGTGCGGAGTGACGCGAAGCTGTTCACGTACCTGGTGCACGGAGCTGCGTCGGCAGGTTCGGAAGTTATCCAGACTGACGCAGTGTTCCTCGCGCGGAAGTCGGAAGCCGTGGAAATGCATCAAACACAGCTGTTGCTGAGCCGCGGGCGCATGCTGGGCTACGCCGCAAGGCCCGAGCAATTCGAGAGGGACACACAAGATTGGTTCCAACCGACGCAGGAGATGGCGCTGCTGCCGTGGCGACTGTCGCGCGTGACGGCGGCGCTGGCGCGCGTCGTGATCGTGACCGCCGAGATATCGGTGTCGCTCCGAATCAACCACGCGGGCTCGCCTTCGGTGTCAGGCTACGGCTGCCGCGTCACGACGGACGGAACGCTCGTTGTTGCATTGCCACCGGAAGCGGCCTCCGCGCGTCCAGTTTTCGCGAGGCTCGCAAGTCGCATCAGCTCACCGTGGATCTACGACAGGTGGGGATGGGTCCAGCTGGCCTGAGACGCAGATGTGACTACCATCCGTGCCGTCTCGTGGATAGCGTTCGGAATGAAGATCATGCTGACGTGGGCCGCACGGTGAAGGGATCGCAAGCTGCGGTGGCAGTTGTCCTGGCCGCCGGTGCCGACGGCGATGAGGTGCTTCTCATTCGGCGCGCCACGGTGACGGGCGATCCGTGGAGCGGTCACATCGCCCTTCCGGGCGGTGGAGTTGAGACCGGCGACATGACGCTCGAGGCGGCCGCGCGACGCGAGACGATGGAGGAAACCGGCATCGACCTCACTCAGAGCCCGTGCGTGGCAACGCTCTCTACGGTGACACCGCACTTGATGCGCGGAAGCTCACTGCGAATCGCACCCTTCGTATTTCGCTATGCCGGCGACAGGGCAATCACCATGTCGCACGAAGTCGTCGAGGCGTGGTGGCTGCCCGTCGCCGAACTGGAACGCACCGAAGCGTGGCAGCCGATGCCAGTGACCGTCATGGGTGGGGCGACGATTCAGGCGCGGGGGTTCAGCATCCGGGGCCACGTGCTCTGGGGACTCACGGAGCGCATACTCGCCGAGTTTCTGGAGTCGCGTGGCTGATCTGCCGCCGGTGTTCTCAGCCGCCCCTGAAAGTCAGTCCCGTCCCGCCGTACTCCGTCACAATCTCGGCAAGCTGGGGCCGCGGACGGTCTCCGGGTGTCTCTGAAGGCGTTCCGATGTGAACGAAACCGGCGATGCGTTCGGACTCACCAAGTCCGAGTTCCGATAGCACTCGGCGATCATACGCATACCACTCGGTGTGCCAGTTGCTTGCATAGCCAAGGGCATTGACCGCGGTAACGAGATTCATCGCTGCCGCGCCAGCGGAGAGTATCTGTTCCCACTCCGGCGCCTTGGGATGCTGACGCGCGCTGGATACCACGGCGATCACGAGCGGCGCCCGCAGCAGCCGGCTACGCTCCACTTCGACCGCAGCGTCATTGGCGTCCGGGTTGTCCGCCCTGAACGCAGCGGCGATAGTTTCGCCGATCCTCGCGCCACCATCCGCGCCGATGACGATGAACCGCCACGGGACCACGCGGGCGTGGTCGGGAACGCGCGAAGCGATCGTGAGAATGGTGTCGATTTCCTGCGCGGTCGGCGCGGGGAGCGCCAGCAGTCGCGGTGCGACGGATCGGCGGGTCTGAAGTAGGTGCAGGACTGGATTCATTGCGGACTTTGGGTAAGCAGGAAAGCTAGCTGCCTCCACAAGCCAAGCGGTACGCTATCCGGCCCATGTCGCGATCGGACTGTGAACCGACGCTGACTGCACCAGACTCGGTGCATGTGGTCTTAGATTCATCCCATGACCGATTCGATCCTCGACGTTCTCGAGGCCGACACCAGCGCCGAAACCGGCGCCGGGATGGCGGCGCTCGTCACGGAATACCTCCGGGATACAGCCGGCGGCGTCGGGCGTGTCTCGACGGCGCTGTCAGCCGAGGAGATCGCGCGGCGGTTTGACGAGCCGATGCCGCGCGAAGGTATGCCGATGGCCGATCTCGTGGAGCGGCTCCGGGCCGATGTCATCGCCGACTGCAACAAACTGTATCATCCAATGTACATGGGCCATCAGGTGGCGCCGCCGCTTCCGGTAGCCGTCTGGACGGAGCCTGTGATCAGCGTGTTGAATCAATCCGTCGCGGTATGGGAGATGTCGCCGACGGCGACGGTCATCGAGCATCGCGTGATTCGGTGGATGACTGATCTGCTTGGCTGGGGCGATCTCGCAGGTGGCACGCTCACCTCCGGCGGAACGGAAGCGACGTTCACCGCGCTGCTGGCCGCGCGCAACAACGTCATTCCCGATGCGTGGGCCGCGGGAATCGGCGTCGATCCGCCGGTAGTCATCTGCGGTGAACACGCACACTACGCGGTCTCGCGTGCCGTCGGTGAGCTCGGGCTTGGCGTGAACGGCATCATTGTCGTACCGTCCCGCGACTTCCGGATGGATACCGACGCGCTCGCTCTGGCGCTGGATGCGACGGCAGCTGCGGGGAAGCGCGTAATGGCGGTGGTCGCCACCGCTGGCTCCACGGCGACGGGATCGTTTGACGACCTCGACAGCATCGCGACGATCTGCGATGCGCGCGGCGTCTGGTTTCATGTGGACGGTGCTCACGGAGCCTCCGCCTTGCTGTCGCCCACTCGCTCGGGCACGCTCCGCGGAATCGAGCGTGCGCGCTCCGTGGCGTGGGACCCGCACAAGGGAATGTTGCTGCCGATTGCCACGGGAATGTTGTTGATGCGCGACGAACGGGATCTTCAGCGCGCGTTCGCGCAGCGCGCGCCATACCTGTTCCACGAGCGCTCGGGCGCGCGTGTCTGGGATCTTGGCGTCGAGAGCTTCCAGTGTTCCCGGCGAGCGGACGTGATCAAGCTCTGGGTTGCGCTGCAACGATACGGTGCGGACGGCATCGGCCGCGTGTACGATCATCTGTGTGACGTCACCCGCGCTCTTCACGATGAAATTGCGCGGCGTTCAGATTTTCTTGCGCTTCACGCACCGGAATCGAACATCCTGTGCTTCCGTTACGTTGGCGATGGTACGCTCGACGCCGCCGCCATAGACGCGCTCAACCGCGAGCTTCGAGCAACGTACAACCGATCAGGTGACGGCTGGATCACGCTTACTGTTCTGAACGGTCGGCCAGTGCTGCGCGTGACGATCATGAACCACCGCACACGCGTACGGCATGCAATCGCGATGCTGGACGGCATCGCCGCCCAGGCCAGCGCCCCCCGGCCACAGTAGCGAACAGATCCAGCCCCGATCCACAAGGATCGAGGCGTCAATGCTTCAGCCGGCGCGGCTGCTGCTCACCGAATTCAATTTCACCCCCGGATTTTCCATGTTGCAGACACTGACAGCTAAACCGTCAAATACAGCCAACAAATCGACAGCGCCTCGCGTGACTCCACCCAGCCGGCTCGATGCCGGCCACGTCGACCCCAAAGCATACACAGCAATGCTCGGCCTGGAGCATTACGTGAAGAGCTCGGGGCTCGAGCCGGCGCTTGTAGAGCTCATCAAGCTGCGGGCATCAATCATGAATGGATGTGCGTACTGTGTGGACATGCACACCAAGGATGCGCTTGCCGCTGGCGAGACACCGCAGCGCCTCTTCGCCGTGCCCGTGTGGCGGGAGACGCCTTTCTTTTCAGCCCGGGAGCGAGCTGCGCTCGCGTGGACAGAGATCGTAACTGACGTTTCACGCACGCAGGTTTCGGACGAAGCCTACGCGGAAGTTCGGACGGAGTTCGACGAACCGTCGCTCGTCGCGCTCACCATGGCCGTGGTCGTAATCAACTCGTGGAACCGTCTCGCGATCAGCTTCAGGACTCCGGTCGGATCATACGTGCCGCCATCGCAGCCCGAGCCGCAGGCGTGATCTTGACGGGCTGCGCAGCGCGCGCGGATCACAGCAGCGAACGAATCCAGCCCCCATCGACCGGGATCGAAGCGCCGGTGGTGTAACTGGCGCGCTCGGACGCCAGGAACGCGACCATCGCCGCGAACTCGCGCGGCGTGCCTAGGCGGCCCATTGGTATCTGTGATTCCCAGACTCCGAGAATATCCTGAACTGATTTGCCGCTCTGGGCCGCGTTACTGCTGGCAAGATCGCCAATGCGGTCGGTGAGCGTGTAGCCGGGCATCACGTTGTTCACTGTCACGTTGAATCGCGCAACCTCGTTCGCGAGTGAGCGCGCGAAGCCGGTTACGGCTGCGCGTACGCTGTTCGAAAGGATGAGATTGTCCACCGGCTGCTTCACCGCGATCGACGTGATGTTGATGATGCGACCCCAGCGGCGCTCCTTCATTCCGGGCAGTACCGCACGCGTCATGTTCACTACGCTCTCGAAATTCAGCCGGATTGCGTCTGACCACGCGGACGGCGCATGACTTTCGAATGGTCCCGCTGGCGGACCGCCGGCGTTCGTCACCAGAATGTCAACCGCGCCGAATTCATCCTGCGCGCGATTCCAGATTGTCTGGATCGCTACGGGATCGGATACGTCGGCGACGACGGTGACGACTCGCGCTCCCGACGAATTCCGGATCGCTGCAGCGGTTTCTTTCAGCGTCTCCTCGTGGCGTGCGCAGAGCAGGAGGCTTGCACCTTCGGCAGCCAGTTCCTCTGCAACCGCGCGCCCGAGTCCGCGGCTCGATGCGGTCACGAGCGCCACCTTGCCGCTTATTCCGAGATCCATGGCGCTACTTTTTGTGGAAGTAGCTGTCCGTGCCGTTCAACCAGTCCTCGCGTGGCGGGCTGAAGATGTCCACGTCCAGCGTGTCCTCCAATGCCTCGGCGCGGTGCGGAACGTTCGATGGGATGTGCAGAACTTCTCCCGCCCGCACGTCCACTTCCTCCGACCCGTCGCTTCCGATCCAGAAGTGGAGGGCGCCTTCCAGGATGTACGTGATCTGCTCGTTGTGATGCGAATGCTGCGGCACCACCGCACCCCGGGCCAGGTAAACATGCGCAATCATCATGTCGTCGCCCGTGATCAGGCGGCGGGATATGGAGTCGGTCACTATCTCCTTTTCCATATCCGTCCATCGAAAGTGGCGCACGCTCGTGTTCATGTGGCAGGGCTGTTGGGGTTGACGCGCAAGTGCGCCGGCTGGGTCGCCCGGCGCGATACTACCGGAACATACGTCGCGGCAAGCGATTTGCGAGCCTCCCGGGCGTTCCGGTTCACGTGCCCCGAGCACTGACTTCGGCCACTCTCTGACACCATGATTTCCTGCGATCCGCAAGTCGACCCCCTTCAGCCGCAAGCTGACAACGCGCTGAAAGATTGACTCGTTCAGGACTGGCGCCGCGTGGCCGCCCCAGGCATTATCAGGCTGTGAACACTCGTCGCGCGACACCTGCCGATGCCGCCGCCATCAGCGCTCTAATCGGCCTGTACGTGCCCAGCGGCACGCTGCTTCCACGCTCGGAAGAGTTCGTGGCCATGTACGCTCACGAATTCATAGTCGTCGAGGCGGAGGGCGCGGTGGTTGGCTGCGTCCACCTCGACGAGTATTCGCCAAGCCTCGCCGAGCTCCGGTCCCTCGCGGTCGCTCCGGGCGCACAGGGTACCGGCGTCGGCAAGGCGTTGGTCGCGGCGACGGAGCGGTTTGCGCAGGCCCGCGACTACGCCACCCTCTTCGCCGTCAGCAACGACACGGAGTTCTTCGCGCGCTACGGATTCGAGCGCAGAAACATTCCCGAGCTGGATCTGGAGCGCAGTGAGGTGAGCCGCTACAAGGGAGTCTTTGCGAAGGACCTGCCGGCGGCTAGCCAACGCAGCGCATAGTCGCGGTGACGCGAACGCAACCCGCGAGCCGTGTGCTGTGTCATACATCAGTGTTCCCTCCTTACTCTAATCAAGGCTGCTGACCACAGATGCCTCCCTCAGAAGCGTTGGTGTGGATTGTCGCGGTCCTCAGTATGTTCGCGGCCCCTGTCGCGGCGCTCTATCTCTGGATTCACCGTCCGTCCGCACGAAAGGCAATTGGCCCGTCCCGAGTGGACTCCGCGCTCGAGGCAAGACTCGAGAGGATCGAAATGGCGGTGCAGGCCATAGCCGTCGAGACTGAGCGCATCACGGAAGGCCAGCGCTTTACCACCAAGCTGCTCACTGCTTCCCAGCAGGCTCAGGATCCGCGGCCGACTTCGCCCGCGAGTTGATCGATGAGCGCGCGCGGTAGGCTTGTCTCCCCATGCGCGCGGTTTTTGTGCGTCGCAATGCTGGGCGCCGCTTCGGTAGGCGCGCAAACTCCGCAGGCCGATACGCTGCCAGCCGTCCGAGTCACGGTTCTTCGCACGCCGTTCGATGTCACGGCAGCCCCATTCAGCGTGGCCTCAGTGGGTTCCAGCGTGATCGCGGTCGCACGTCCCGGCTTTTCGCTGGATGAGGCACTCGGTCACGTTGCCGGAATACAGGTGGACAACCGCCTCAACTTCGCGCTTGGTGAGCGGCTAATCGTGCGCGGGATCGGTGCTCGCTCGCAATTCGGAACGCGTGGAATTCGCGTGATCGTGGACGGAATTCCAGAAACTCTCGCGGACGGTCAGTCCGCGCTGAACAACATAGACATTGGCTCCCTGGGTCTGGCGGAGGCCATTCGCGGTCCCGCATCTGCGCTGTACGGAAATGCGTCGGCCGGCGTGATATCACTTTCCACGCTCCCGCCGCCGCCGGTGCCATTCGCGCCGACAGCGCGAGTCATGGCCGGCAGCGATGGGCTGGCCCGCGCCCAGCTCGGGTTCGGAGGGATCGGCGGAACTGGTATGTACGTCGTGAACGCCGACCGACTCGACTATTCGGGGTACCGTTCGTACAGCCGAGCGCGAAATGCACACGTCAATTCCGTTGGACGGTGGAGCTGGGACCGGATGTCGGTCCAACTCGTCGCCAACGGCGTGCAGTATAATGCGCAGAACCCTGGCAGTCTCTCGGATTCGCTCGTGCGCGCGGATCGGCGCCAGGCCTATTCGAACAATGTCAGGCAGAAGACCGGCGAGACAGGGCGACAGAACCAGGTCGGCCTTGCCGCCACCGCGGCGGTCGGAGTTGGCGAGCTTCGGCTTTCGTTGTATGGCCTGACGCGCGCGATCGACAATCCCATTCCCCCGAGCATCATCGGAATACACCGCCGCGCGGGTGGAGTGCGTGCCGCATACGCAGTGACACATGGAACAGCGACCCGGTCCTTCACAGCTATGTTCGGAGCGGAATCGGATCTCCAGCGCGACGACCGGCGCAACTGGGTGAACGTCACCGGCAAGCCCGGTGCACTCACCCTTGACCAGCGGGAGCGCGTCACGAGCGCATCGCCATTTACGCAACTGAGCGTGGTTGCCGGACGCGTGACACTGCTGGGTGGTGTACGGTACGACAGATACCGTTTCGCCGCCGAGGACCATCTGATCACCGCGACCAATCCCGATGATTCCGGGATTCGCAACATGTCGTCCACCAGCCCCACCATTGGCGCGACCTACGCCATCACGTCGGCGTTGTCGGCGTACGCCAACGTCGCGACGGGTTTCCAGACTCCCACCACCACGGAGCTCGTGAACCGGCCCAGCGGTGCCGGTGGCTTCAATCCCGACCTGCAGCCGGAGCGTACCCATTCGCGCGAGGCGGGCGTCAAGGGCCGCTCGGGCGCGTTCGCGTACGATCTTGCAGCCTACGACATGCGCATCGACAACGAGCTCATCGCGTTCGAGGTACCGGCGGCTGCCGGGCGGCAGTTCTACCGGAACGCTGGCGTCGCGCGCCATCGCGGCGTGGACGCCGACGGCACCGTCGAGCTGGGTCGCGACGCACGGCTGCACGGCTCGTACTCGTTCACTAACGCGCGCTTCGTGACATACGCCGTCACGTCAGGTGCAACGACCAAGTCCTACGCGACGAACCGCGTTCCCGGAGTTGCGCCGAACATCGCGTCGCTTTCGCTACAGCTCGGCGATCCGTCCACGCGGTTCATCGCAGTCGAGGAGCGCTACCGGTCGAACATTCCAGTGAACGACGCGAATACGGCGTTCTCGTCGGCATCAGTCGTCACCAATCTTCGAGGCAGCGTGGGATACCGCGCGCTTTCGCTTTTTGGCGGCATTGGAAATCTTTTCGGCGAGCTCTACAATACGTCGGTGACCGTCAATGCAACGGGCGGCCGGTACTTTGAGCCAGCCGCCGGCCGAACCGTTTACGCTGGCGTTGAGCTATCGCGGATTGGGCGCTGACTGCGGGTGCTGTGCTTCCCAGTCGATCAACGGCGCGTCGGCTACCGCTTCCTGCACCGCGTCCGAGACATCGCGCCGCAACGGACCGAGTTTGGGATTGTTCCGGGTGGGGTAGACCCTGTTCGTCAGTAGCACCACCCACACACCGCGCTCCGGATCGGTCCAGATCGACGTCCCCGTGAATCCTGTGTGGCCGTAGCCGCGCGGCGAGAAGAAGCGGCCGGCGCTCGAGTGCGGTGCCGGAGTGTCCCACCCAAGCGCGCGGCTCGAGCCGGCATCCTGCGCAGCCGTCCATCGCGCGATCGTCGTCGGCGCAAGGATGCGCACGGAGCCGACGCTGCCTCCGTTGAGCATCATGCGCGCGAAGATCGCGAGGTCATGTGCTGTCGAGAACAGGCCTGCGTGGCCCGAGACACCGCCAAGTGCATCAGCATTCTCGTCGTGTACGGATCCCCAGACGAGCCCGCGCGCGGAGTCGATCTCGGTAGGCGCGATATGACGCTTAGCGACCGTGTCCGGTCTGAAGCCCGTCTCGGTCATGCCAAGCGGCCCGAAGATGTGCCGTGCAGTAAACGTATCGAGCGACTCGCCCGAGATGCGCTCCACGATCAACCCCATCAGGACGTAGTCCCAGTCGCTGTACACGGACTTCGTACCAGGCGTGTACAGGAGCGGTCGCGAGTTGATCGCTCCCAAATACTGGGCGCGACCCTTGAGTGTCTGCCAGAGTGGTGCGAAGGCCTCGAGACCGCCTCGGTGCGTGATGAGCATTCTGACTGTTATGTCCTTCTTGTCCGGCGCATTGAACTCGCGCAGGTAGGACGCGACGGTGCGGTTGATGTCGAGCCGGCCCTTTTCCTCGAGCATCATCGCCGACGTGGTTGTGGCGATCACCTTGGTGAGTGACGCGAGGTCGAATCGCGTGTGCTCGTCCACCGCAGGAGCGGTATCGGCGTATGTAAGCCGTCCGTACGAATGAAGGTAGATCAGATGATCGTACCGCCCGATGGCGACCGCCATCGCCGGCGCCGCGTGATCGGCGATCGCTGCGGTGAGTAGCTCGTCCACCCGTCCGGGAAGTGCTGATGACAATCCCATGCGCGGTGCGCGCGCCGTCACGACGCTGGCGGAGTCGCGCAGCGGCGCTGTCTGTGCAGGGATTCCGGTTGTCGCAGCGCACGCGACCGTGCAACCGCACAGCAGGGACACGATGACGAGTGGCTTGAATCGGGGCATCATTTATCGGGTTATCGTACGGGTCCCGCGGTTACCGGATCGCCCAGCGCGCTCGTCGGTACCCACGGCGATTCAATCGGCTCTCCGTTCCGGCGCACGACGTATGCTTCCATCGCGTAGTATTCCGGGAGACCGAGACCATCCACGAGCGCCGCAGTTCCGCGATTGCGGTCCTCCACGCGCTGCCAGAATTCGCGCTCGTCCTGGCCGGGAAAGAGAGCGCGGTCCTTCTGGCTCTGATGCTTGAAGATCGCAAGGATCTTCTCGCGCAACTCCTCCTCCGACAGCGGAACGAGAACGTCCGCGGCAGCAACCGACCATTCCTGCCACGCGCCGCGATAGTACCACAGCTCCGGCGTGCCGCCCGAATACTGAGCCAGCGCGCGCTCAACGACTTCGAGGCACATACGGTGCGTGCCATGCGGATCGGAAAGGTCGCCGGCCACGAAGATCAGCTCGGGCCGATGCGCTTCGAGTAGCTCGAGCGTGATACGGACGTCGTCCGGTCCGACGGGCGCCTTGTGAACCTGGCCAGTCTGGTAGAATGGCAGGTTGAGAAAGCGCGCCTGGTTTCGCGTCATTCCGAAACTCTCGATCGCCGACACCGCCTCCGCCTCGCGGATCGCGCGCTTGATCGCCTGGACAGCAGGCGCATCCACCTGACCCGGCGCCTTCGAAGCGAGAAAGGTCTCAGCCTCTGCGACCAGCCGGCGCATCGGAGCGTCGTCGAGATCGAACTCCCGGTCCATGCGGCGCACGAAGTCGAGGTACCGCCGCACCTCGTGATCGAACACCGCGATGTTTCCCGATGTCTGATACGCCACCGCGATCTCGTTACTGTTCTGATGCAGCTTGTGCAACATGCCGCCCATCGAGATCACGTCGTCATCCGGATGCGGCGAGAAGACGATAATTCGGCGGTCATGCGGTAGCTTGCTGCGCCCGCGAATCTTCGCTACGAGCGAGTTGAATACCTCGCCGTTGAGCGGTCCCGCCGATCCGTACAGCGCTACGAGCGAGCTGAGATGGTTCTCACGGTAGTCGTGCGTGTCGAGCTTGAGCACCGACTTGCCAGTCAGTCGGCTGAGCCAGATCACGGCATCGATCCGGCGTGGCTTGGTCCACGCAACTTCCGACACCAGCCACGGACTAGCGACGCGCGTGAGATCCGCCGCCGCGGCCGGGTCGATGTAGAACGTGGTCGTGGCGTGGTCCTGAAGATAAGTCGCAGCGACGTCCGGGCTCGACTCTCCCTCCACCGCACGCTTCACGATCGCGGCCTTGTGCTCTCCCGTCGCTACCAGCGCGATCTCGCGCGCTTCAAGGATCGTCGCCACGCCCATGGTCACGGCTTCGGTAGGAACGTTTTCCTCTCCGAAGAAGTCGGCCGCTGCATCGCGCCGCGTTACCGTGTCCAGTGTCACGAGTCGCGTGCGCGAGTCTTCGCCCGAGCCCGGCTCGTTGAATCCGACGTGCCCTGTCTTGCCGATTCCCAGTAACTGAAGATCGATGCCGCCCGCGAGCCCGATTGCGTTCTCGTAACGTTCACACTCGGCGGCGACCTCATCGCGCGACACGTCACCGCGCGGAATATGGACGTTCTCGCGACGAACGTTCACATGTGCGAACAGGTTCTCCCACATGTAGCGGTGATAGCTGTGGATATCGGTCGGCGCTACGCCGTAATACTCGTCCAGGTTGAACGTCACCACTTCGGAGAAGTCGAGCCCCTCATCGCGGTGCATCCGTATTAGCTCACGGTAGATGCCGATAGGAGTGCTTCCCGTTGCGAGTCCGAGCACCGCAGGCCGGCCGGCCGCGCGCCTCTCCTCGATGATGTCGCGAATGCGGCTGGCTATCAGCCGCGCGATTTCGTCGTCCTCGACTACGACGACCCGGATACGCTCTCTTGAGGAAGCCAACGATTTGGTAAGCGGTTAGGCCGAGGCGTCGATGAAGCTTCGCACGTCGATATCCGACAGACCCGGCTCGCCCGGCGACACGTTGTCGAGGCGACCTTTCGTCATCCAGTCCTCCAGCACTCCCACCTGTTCAAAGAGGTGCTCGAAGGAATCGACCACGAACAGCAGCGGCTGGTAGTGATCGATCTCGAAATACTGGTTCACCACCCACTCGAGCTGTATCGGATACCGCTGCACCTTTGGAGACTCGACGCTGTACTCCAGCTCTCCATAGGATGAGAGCAGTCCGCTGCCATACGCCTTCACGCCCCGGCCGTCAGGCGCGCGCATCAATCCGAACTCGACAGTGAACCAGAAGAACCGGGCGAGCGCCTTCATGATGCTCGTCGTCCGCCGAACCTGTTCGTCGGAGTCCTTGATCTGCTTCACTATCTGAACCGCAGTCTGCGCCACCTCGCCGAATCTCGCGAGCGCATCCGCAAAGGCCGGATCCGTGTGCATGGGAACGTGGCCCGCAATATCATGAAAGATGTCCGGCTCCGGCAGGTAGTCGAGCCGGTCCGCGTCACGGATCGTGATCGTGGTGGGAAACTCCCGCTTGCGAAGCGAATCGAAGAACAGGTAAGCTGGCACGTACCCGCTTACTGCCCGCGCCTTGAAGCCAGTGCGCGGCGCCATGAACTTGTTGACGTCCTCGAGCCGCGGAATGGCGTTGGGATCGAGGCACAGGGTATCGACGCCTTGCAGAAAGCGCGGATTCGCGTAGCGCTGCCAGCGATCAGTCATGCGTGCGAACAGCTGACGCCACGCATCGTGGTTGTCGGCGCTGTACAATTCATACGGCTGCTCGATGTAGAGCTCGCCGTGTTCCCGCGCGGCCTCGATGAACGGCGCTTGCGCCGTCGTCAGACCCGGCTTGATTCCGGTAGAATTGTGCCCCAACGTCGTCGCCATCGCAGCTCCATGATCTGTTGCACCCTACCTATGTTACCCGGCAATCGATGAATCGGCTACTAGGAAGATCGGCGACAGTCGCGTGCGCATGCATGCTCGCATCCCTCTCATGCCTCGCGTCCATCGGTTGCGAAAATCGAGACACCCCCCGCGGCACGATCGTGGTTTACAACGCGGGTGCCCTGGCGCTCCCGCTCCGGCAGGCGCTCGATTCATTTTCCCGGCGCAACAACCTCACGGTCCGCCAGGAAAATGCAGGGTCGGTCGAAACGGTCCGCAAGATCACTGAGCTGGGGCGGATACCTGACGTGATCGCCCTTGCGGATACCGCGCTCTTCTCGCGAATGCTTGGCGGCAGGCTCGCCTCTCCGGTCGCAATACTCGGCCACACCCGAATGGTCCTCGCCTTCACGCCGCGCTCGCGCTTTGCCGACCGGATCACCGCCAGCAACTGGATGGACCTGATCACCCGGCCGGGCGTCGAGGTCGGCCGGAGCGATCCGGCGCTGGATCCCGCCGGCTATCGCGCGCTGATGGTCATGCAGCTCGCCGAGCGGTTCTATCGGCGGCCGGGCCTGGCCGACTCGCTGCAGGCCGCCGCAGGACTCCGGAACGTCAGGCCCAAGTCGGCTGACCTCGTCGCGCTACTGCAGAGCGGGAACCTGGATTATGCATGGGAGTACGAAGCTGTCGCGCGCAGGCTGGGTCTCAGCTTCATCGCTCTTCCCGGGGCGGTGGATCTTGGCGATCCGTCCCTCGCGGGAGTCTACGCCGCGGCGGAGGCCGAGATCCCGTGGACGGGGTCCGCCCGCGCCGACGGTCCGACCCACCGGGCGCGCGTGCCGCTGTCGATCCACGGGGCTCCGATCGTTTTCGGTGCCGCGGTCCCGTCCGGTGCTCCCGATTCGGGCGCCGGACGGCGATTCATCACATATCTTATGTCGAGTGAGGGGCGGGAGATTCTTGGCGCGTTCGGCCTGTACGGAGAGCATTAGTACGCACGTTCCGAGACTGGATAGGGCGGGATAGGCGCTGCGATTTCGCAATGGTTTCGCTGCGCATTCTGACGCGTCTTTAGTTTCACCACCTTGTTTCGATCCTACCGTCCAAATGGAAGACATCATGCAGTTCTTCAGTCGTCGCCCGCTGGCGCAGCGCGCGTTTCTTGCATTCACCGTTGCCATGTTTCTCGCGTGTGCGGCGCAGGTGGCAGCACACTCGTAGGAGCCGGCCGCAACCCATAGCCAGAGCACCGTCCGAGGCACCACCGTCGCGTAGCACAGTACCAGCCGCTGGCGCGGCCGGTGTACTCAACCTGGAAATATTCAAGTGAAATCTCTGTACGGTGCGCTCGCTGGCGCGATCCTGCTGATGGGCTGCGGCAGCGACGCGGCCGTTGCGCCGATTCCCGGCAACCCTGATCCGATACTCTCGGATCTGAGCACGATGAATGTCGGCGATGTGCGGGTCCTGACATTCTCGTCCGCGTCCGGTGGTCTCAATATTCCGGCATCGATGCAATCCGCGCAGTATGCGGTGATACTCGGCAATATGAACCTGAACTCGGGCACCATAGCAACGTCCACGGTGCACGGAGACTGGCTCGCCCCGGAATCACGGTCGGCCTCCGCGGACATACTCTCGCCCGGCTTCCAGACTCTCACGGCGCCCACGTCTCCTTCCCGAGGCGAGGTGTTCGAGGCGAGTCTCCGCGCGTTCGAGCGAAGCGGCCTGCCACTACCCGGCGGTCGCGGTGCGACTCCCGGAAGCGCCGTTGCCGCCGACCGCCAGGCTCCGCTTCCCTCGGCAGCCACGAATCCGCCGCCTGCTGTCGGCTCCACGATCGGGTTCAAGGTGCTCACGTCCGCAGGCTTCGGCGGCGTCACCACGTCGGCATGCTCCGCAAGCGGGTTCACGCAGACCACCGGCGTCGTCAAGTACGTTTCACAACACGCAATTATCGTCAGCGACGTTGCCTCAGCGGCTGGCGGCTTCACGAACGCCGACTTCCAGGCGATCGGCGATGAGTTCGACCAGATGATCTATCCGACCGAAGTGTCGTACTTCGGGACTCCCACCGACATCGACAACAACGGTCACATATTCATCTATTACACGCCCGCGGTTAACAAGCTCACGCCGGCGGGCCAGGCCAACACCACTGGATACGTTGGCGGGTTTTTCTTCGCCGGTGATCTGTATGCGCCAACCTCGCAGGGATGCCTGTCCAGCAATCAGGGTGAGATCTTCTACCTCCTCGCGCCCGATCCGGGCGGCGCGAATGGCAACACCTTCAGCACGTCGTTCGTCCGCCAGGTCACGCGTGGCACCGTGGCGCACGAGTTCCAGCACATGATCAATTCCGGGAACCGCTACGTGTCGCCCACAGTGCAACCATTCGAGACCACGTGGCTGGACGAAGCGCTCGCGCATCTCGCGGAGGACGCCGTCGGTCGGACTGAAGCAGGTTTTGCCGATTCGTACACGATCACGTACAACGACATCACTGCGCTCGATCCGACCATCACTCAGGCGTTCTTCCTGCAGAATTTCGCGCGCACAAAATATTACGTCGAGCGCCCGGACACGACCGCTGCCATCGTCAGCCACGCAAAGGCAGCCGCCAACCTGGCGTCGCGCGGCGCGGAATGGTCCATGTTGCGCTACGCAGCCGACTGGTTCAACACAGGCGGAAATCCTCGCACCCTGACAAGAGCGCTGGCCGCCGGCCCCGACACGGGCATCGTGAACCTTGCCAAGTCGGCGGGCGTTCCGATGGACACGATTCTCGCGCGATACCTGGTTACCCTGTACACGGATCACCGACCGTACATGCCAGCCAGTTCGCCATACAACTACAAGAGCTACACGCTGCGGCAGCTCGTCACGGGGACGCTCGTCGGCTCAGAGAACAGCACTGGCTACCTTCCGGTCGGCGCGATCGGTAACGGGACCACCACGCTCACCGCTCGCGTTCCGGCATCGTCCGCCGCGTACTTCCTCACCTCGCTGACCAACGGTGGTGCACGAAGCGTGAAGATCACCGACTCCAATGGCAACGTCGCGACGGATGCAAACGGCCGGGTGTACGTCGTTCGAACGCAGTAGTCAAACGGGCGCCTGATAATGAGGGCCGTTACGCAGCTTGCGCAACGGCCCTCATCGCTTTCAGCTCTCGCGTAGCGCCGTCATCGCGGTTTCCTTGAAGACTCCGCGGCCGGCGAGCACACCAATGGCGATTGCTATCGCCATCATCACCAGCGTTATCGCGACCGCCGGTCCGAACGCAGGCGTGTAGCGCACCTCGAACACGTAGTGGATCAGCGCCCACCCGCCAGCCATCGCGAGCACCAGGCCGGTAAGGCTGCCAAGGACGCCCAGAAGCGCGTACTCCGTGATCAGAATCCGCATTATCTGCGCGCGGGTGGCGCCGAGTGTCTTGAGCAGCACGCTCTCGCGAATTCGCTCTCGCCGCGTGGATGACACCGCGCTGAAGAGCACGGGGATACCCATTATCACGCTGAACAGCGCCATGAAGCGCACAGCTGTCGCCACGCGATCCACGATCTTCCCGATGGTCTCCGTCACCAGCGACAGGTCGATGCTGGACACGTTGGGAAAGCGCTTGACGACATCGCGCTGGATGGTCGCTACGTTCGTTGCACCCTTGACGCTCGCAAGTACGGTGTACTGGTGCGGAGCGTCCCGTAGCACGCGGCTTGGAAATACGGCAAAGAAATTCGGCTCGAAGCGTGTCCACTTCACGTCGCGCAGGCTGCTGACCCGCGTTGGAATGTCCACGCCCTGCACGTTCCACGTAATCTCGTCGCCAACCTTGACCTTCAGTTCGCCAGCGACGCCGGCGTCGAGCGATACCTCACCCGTGTCACCGGCAGCGAACGGGGCGGCGGACGTGGCAGCACTCGAGAACCAAGTACCCTTGGTCAGCGTTTCGCCGGCTGTCATTGAATCCCGAAACGTCGAGCGATATTCACGCTTAACGGCCCAGCCGGCGCGCCGGTTCTTGCTTGAATCGCGAGCGATGGAATCGGTGCTTCGACCGTTGATCGACGCTATGCGCATTGGCACCACCGGCGACTGCTGCACCACTCTGAATCCACGCCCACGTATCAGGGAGTCGATCGGAGCGGCCTGATCGCCCTGCACGTCGAACATCAGCAGGTTCGCGCCTGACGATGCCGCGCTTATCGAAAGATCATTCACGATGCTGTTCTGCACCAGGAACAGTGTAGTCACGAGAAACGCACCGAACCCGAGCGAGAGCATCACTGCGCGGGTCTGATTCGCTGGCCGGTACACATTGGCGACACCCTGGCGCACCACGTATGGCCAGCCGGGTCGTAGTGACCGGCGTGCAGCCCACGAAAGAGCGGATGCAACAAGCGAGAGCACCAGCAGCACGGCACCAGTCGCCGCAGCAAGCCAGAATCCCTGCTTCGCAGACTGCGCTCGCGCGATCGAGACGCCAAGCACACTCAGCACGAGCGCGGCGTTTACGGCCAGTCGCAGCAGGTCGCGCCAGTGCATCTTCAATACTTCGGCGTCCGCATCACGACGAAGAGTTTGTAACGGCGAGACATTCCGGAGCGCGAGCAGCGGGCGCAGGGCAAATACGAGCGCGATCCACCCACCAATCAGTATGCCGGTCAGAATTGCGATCGGCTCGGGTGTGACGTGAACGTCCACTGGCAACATGCCCACGAACGCGAGCGGGAGCAGGAACTGAATTCCCACGCCCGCCGCGGCGCCGAGCACGGCGCCAGCCAATCCCATCACGGCTGCCTGCGCCACGTACATCAAGAGGACTTGGTTGCCGGACGCACCGAGGCAGCGGAGGATCGCCACCGTGTCGATCTTGCGTGCCACGAACGCGCGCACTCCACTCGCCACGCCGATGCCGCCGAGCAGCAGCGCGACCATTCCCACGATGCCGATGAAGTTCGCGAGATTTTCCGTCGCGCGCGCCGCGGACTGCTCTGTCTCCGTCACGGTCCGCACGTTCACGTCCTGCCGGCTCATTCGCGCGCGGAACGGTGCCGCAAAACCCTTGGGATCCTGGTCGGAAGGAATCTTGAGCAATGCCGCATACTCGGCGGTGCTTCCGAACACGAGCAGTCGCGTCTCCGGCAGGTATCTGGCCGGTATGTATATCCGTGGAGCGAACGCGCTCGAAAGCCCGGACGTGCCGGGCACATCCTTCAACGTCCCGGTAATCACGAACTCGCCGTAGCCCACCTTCAACGTGTCGCCAACGCGTGCGTCGAGAGCGATGAGCATGGACGGATCCACCAGTGCATTCGGACCCGATTGCATCGTAGCGTAGCGGCCGGCAGGCAGAGTGGTGATGACCCCGTACAACGGGTAGTTGGCACTCACTCCGTGAATCTGCGCGAGACGCGTGTTGCCGTTGCGCGGTACGACGGCCATCGAGGGGAAGGTCGTGGAGCGCGCGTTGGGCACGCCGGTGCGTTCGAGCGAATCGAGAAACTGCTCCGTCTCCTTCGCGAATGGCCGGCGTGACGAAAGCTGTACGTCGCCGCCCAGGAGCGAGCGTGACTGTTCGCGCACGGAACGGGTCACGTTGCGTGCGAACGAGTCGATCGACACCAGCGCAGCCACGCCGACTGCGATCGTTGACATGTAGAGGAACAGCTTCCGGCGGACTGTCCGGCTTTCACGCCATGCGAGGCGTGTGAGCTGCATGATCGAAGCGGTCAAGCGACCGAACCAAGCGAGCCGGTATCCTCGATCACCACACCGTCCGCCAGGCGGATCTGGCGCCGCGCCCTTGACGCGAGCGCTGCATCGTGCGTGACGATCACTACCGTCGAGCCCGATTCGTGGTTCAGCTCTTCGAGCAGCGCCACAACCCGCTCGCCGCTCGCCGCATCGAGATTTCCAGTCGGTTCGTCGGCGAAGAGTATCGACGGACGATTCGAGAATGCACGAGCGATCGCCACGCGCTGCTGCTCGCCGCCGGAAAGCTGCGTGGGGAAGTGCATCGCCCGCTCGGCCAGCCCGACACGGCCCAGCAGATCTGCAGCGCGACGCTCGGCGCCACTTTCGCCGCGCAGCTCGAGTGGAACCTGCACATTCTCGGCGGCGGTCAGAGTCGAGATGAGCTGGAAGCTCTGGAACACGAAGCCGACCTTGGCCGAGCGCACGCGGGCACGGTCGTCCTCGCTCATGCTCGACATCTCGGCGCCGTCAAGGATCACACGGCCGCGACTCGGTGTATCGAGACCCGCGAGCAACCCCAGCAGCGTAGTTTTTCCGCTCCCGGACGGCCCGGTTATCGCAACGAACTCGCCTGGCTGAACGGTGAACGACACGTCGCGCAGAACCGCGAGCGTTCGTTCGCCGCTCCGATATTCCTTTGTCAAAGATTCAGCGATGAGCATGAAGAAAGAGGTCGGTTATTTAGGACTCTGCGCCCGCGCAGGGCTCGTGGCGTCGTTGCCACTGACGAGTTGCGCTCCGGCCGCGAAAGATAAGACACCGCCCATGACAGCGACGGCCACGCAGGTGCAACCGGCCGATACCGCGTCACGCAGTGGCGCCTCACCGCGCAGGCCAACGGTTCTGTTCATCGGTACCAGTCTGACTGCCGGCCTCGGCCTGCAGCCGGATCAGGCGTATCCGGCGCTGGTTCAGGCCAAGGCGGATTCGGCTGGCAAGCCGATCAACGCTGTGAACGCCGGCGTGAGCGGCGAGACCTCCGCGGGCGCGCTCAACCGGATTGACTGGGTGATGCGCGCGCCCGCCGACATCGTGGTGATCGAGACCGGCGCCAACGATGCGCTCCGGGCACTTCCAGTCGCCGAAGCCCGGACGAACATCAGCCAGATCATAGACCGGATAAAGACCGCGAAGCCGGCCGCCAGAATCCTGCTGGTGCAGATTGAAGCGCCCCCGAACCTCGGGCAGCCCTACACCAGGGCATTCCACGACATGTACGGAGAGCTGGCCCGGGAGAAGGGGGTACTTCTGGTCCCGTTTCTCCTTCAGGGGGTGGCCGGCATCCCGGACCTGAACCAGGCTGACGGCGTTCACCCGAACCAGCGCGGCGAGAGGATCGTCGCCGCAAACGTATGGCAGGCCCTCGAGCCTTCCATTGGCGGGTAAGCCACCCGTTGCCCGGGCCTTGGGTCACTGGCTACCTTTAAAGGTTACGTACGTTTTTCCGAGGGTTTGACGAATGGCCATGCCAGCCACGCAGATTCGGCGGGGAATGGTGCTCGTGTTTGAGGGCGAACCATGCCGCGTCGTCGAGTTTCGCCACCATACGCCGGGTAACCTCCGGGCCATGGTCCAGGCCAAGCTCAAGAACATCCGGACGGGCTCCAGCTTCGAGCACCGTTTCCGTGCCGCCGACTCCATCGAGCGAGCCGCGATGGAGACGCACGATCTCGAGTTCATGTACCAGGGTGGCGACACCTATCACTTCATGAACACCGAGAACTACGATCAGATCGAGATGGACGAGGAGGCGCTGGGTGAGGCAGCCCAGTGGATGCAGGCCGGCATGAAGATCCAGGCCGAGTACTATGACGGCAAGCCTATCGGCATCCAGCTTCCGAACACGCTCGTGCTCGAGATCGTCGATACCGCGCCGGTGATGAAGACCGCCACGAAGACCGCGTCCACGAAGCCGGCGAAGCTGAGCAACGGTGTAACGGTCAACGTGCCCGAGTTCGTCGCGACGGGTGAGCGCGTACGCGTGAATCCGACGACGGGCGAGTACATGGACCGCTCCAAGGATTGATCAGACTGCTGGCTCACGCTGCGGGCTCCGGTTGCGTGAGTTGCTGGGGTCGGTCTGCGGGATTAGAATGAAATGCTCGGGTGCACTGGCCCGAACATGGTGGCTGTAGCTCAATTGGTTAGAGCACCGGATTGTGGTTCCGGGGGTTGCGGGTTCAATTCCCGTCAGCCACCCCTTTCGCGGGGTCGGAAGAGTCGTGTAGGTCCGTAGCTCAATTGGTAGAGCACCGGTCTCCAAAACCGGGGGTTGCAGGTTCGATTCCTGCCGGGCCTGTTTAGAAATCGATCTTCCACGCGATTGCTCTCCGCGCCCGACCGGCTTCAGACGCGGTGACGCGCTAGGACCGTCTGGAATCGTCGGGAACTGCGGGAACTGCGGGAACCGTCTCCGCGACAACATTACCCTCCTCGACGTTCCCCAGATCGGTGCTCCGCAGCAGATCGGCCGGCTTGTCGAACCGTCCGCTCCGGAGATGCACCAGCCGTGCGTCCGCGTCAGCTGCCATGCGCTCGAACGCGTCGCGTCGTACGACACCCGAGCGCAGCCGTTCGCTCAGCTCCGCCTTTTCCTTAATCAACAGATGCTCGACGGTGTCGAAGGCCGCCTGCTCGGTGAGTTGTTCACTGTTCCGATGCAGCTCCAAGAGCCGATCGCGGGCGCCATCGCGTCGCTCGGCATACTGTTCCTGTATCGTGTCGAGCAGTTCGGGCGGGCAGTGTGTGCGCTTCGCATGCGATCGACTTCGGTGAGGCCGGCGGCCCAGCGAGAGTCACACCACGACCAGAGCTACAGTGTACGGAACCCGCAGATGCCGCACGAGAATCGCCACACCGGTCGCGATGGCGAACAGCACGATGAACGAACTCTCTGCGCTCATATCAGCATCGGACGGTCGTTGGACAGGCGTGTCCAAGCGTCGCTTATCGATTCACGCTCATCGGCCGGACGGATTGTGCACTCACTCGTGTGGCTCCGCCGCGGCAGGCGGTTGCGAGACGATGTGCACGTCTCGCTGCGGAAACGGGATCGAGATGTGCGCCTCCTGCAGCCCGGTCCAGATAGCCGAGTTGAGCGCGGAAATGTCCACCCGCGAGAGCCAGGGATCGTGCGTCCACACCGACACCTCGAAGTTCACCGACGAGTCCCCGAATCCGGTGAGGAGCACCCGCGGTTCGTGCGTCTCCACGCGCGCTGGAAAATCCGAAGCAGCGCGTGTTAGCACGCGGATGACTTCGTTCAGGTTCGCGTTGTAAGACACCCCGACAGTGGCACGGATCCGGTAGAGTGCATCCCGGAGCGTGTAGTTCGTAACAGTGTTCTGTACCAGGATCGCGTTAGGGATGATGAGATCCTCATCGTCACGTGTGCGCGCTATCGTCGCACGCAACCCCATGCGAGTAACGCGCACAAGTCGACTCTCGACGAGAAGTACATCGCCCGGCTTGATGGTTCGCTCGGTAAGCAGGATGATTCCAGACACGAAGTTCTGCGCCACATTCTGCATCGCGAATCCCAGCGCGACGGCGAAGAAGGCCGTTGCCGCGAACAGGGAATTCAGGTTGACACCGAAGGTCTGTACCGCAATTCCGAATCCCACACCGATCACGCCGTATCGCACCAGCCGCGCCGTAAGGCCGGCGGCGCCGGGATCAGTCACGCCGCGCAGCGCGAAGCCGCGCTTGGTAGCTCGCTCTGCGAGTCGCGCCGCCAACACCGTGACGAGTATCGCTACGCCAAAGAGAATGAGCGCCAACAACGTTATCGGCGTCTGCTGCACTGTGAACAGCGGGGCGTTCAGGAGGTGGTCAACGGTGCTGCGCACGTTGTCGTTCATCAGACGGTGCTCGGCAGCAACCCGTATCCAATGATGCGGTGCGACCGTGAAGCGGTGCGCGAGGGAAAGTTCAGGACAGCCGTCATGAGCACTAACTGCGGCTCGGGCATCGTCAGCCGCCGGTCGTTGATGGGGATTCTCCTAAAGTGGACCAACTGTAGCGATTGGCCAAACAGTTCAACGTGATTCGCTCGTGAGTGGTTATAGACGTTTGTAATCTAGACATGAGTGACGTCGGTGTGCCGGTTTCTTGCATTCGCGGTCTGAGCGATACTGGAGCGGCTCGCGGCTTCCGGCGTAGACGTCATGAGAAATCAACTCCAGGATACAGAACTACGTGACTGTCCCGCTTCGCCTGCGTGCCGGCCCGCTGAGCCGAGGGTGCGACGCTGTACAGGCCATAATGATGCCGTCTTTCCGCCGCACCGCCAAGCGCGAGCTGTTGCTGAACAATGTGAGCAAGTGGCGCAAACGATTCTTCCTGGGTGGCCGCCACCCTTTCCTGAACGGTACTTATCGGAGTTCGATGACTTCCAGCGTATATTTGGTATCGGTCTCCAAAACCGGGGGTTGCAGCTTCGATTCCTGCGGGGCCTGTTGCTCGCGAGCCACTATGTACATACCAAGATTCAACGCAGAAGAACGCCTCCACGTTCTCCATGATTTCATGGAGGCCAATTCGTTCGCGACCGTCGTCACCGTGTCGTCTGCCGGAATGGTCGCCACCCACCTGCCGCTGATTCTCGATCGAAGCCGTGGGCCGAGCGGCACCTTGGAGGGGCACATCGCCCGCGCCAATCCCCAGGCCGCGGAGACACTCGCCGATCAAGATGCGCTAGTGATAGTCACGGGGCCGCACGCATACATCTCGCCGTCGTGGTACGCCACCACGGCAGAGCACGGCAAGGTGGTTCCCACCTGGAACTACGTTGCCGTCCACGCGTACGGCCTTGTCCGCTTCCAGGAGGGACATGAATTCCTCAGCCGCCATCTCGAGGCGCTCGTTACGAGGCACGAAGCCGGTCGGGAGAACCCGTGGTCGATATCCGACGCGCCACCGCAATACATCGCCCAGCTCGCGCGCGCGATCGTGGGTTTCGAGATACCGATTACCAGAATTGAAGGAAAGTGGAAGATGAGCCAGAACCGGCCTGAAGCCGATATCGACGGCGTGATCGCCGGACTCGGCGCGTCGGCCTCCCTCCACGACCGCGAGGTGGCCGAGATCGTGGCTTCGGTGCGGCCGCGACCTGCGTGAGCGGAATGGAGCGAAACCGGTAAAGCGCGCCCGCCCTCGGTGAGACTCTACGCCGACCTGCGTGACGCAAGTCGCTTGTCCTCATACAGCTCTCGATCGGCGCACTCGAGCAGTAGCTGCAGTGAGCGCGGAGCGGTCGGATCGAAGCGCGCGACTCCTACCGCGGTGGAGAGCGCATACTTGACCCCCCGGACTGCATCGCGGTCGTTGCGCAGTGCAATCTCCGCGTGAAGTCGCTGGAGCACTGGCTGAATCACGTCGCCGCAGTTGAGCGCGAGTGCCACGAACTCGTCGCCGCCGATCCGCGCTATCACGTCGGTTTCCCGGAACGTCTGCCGCAGGACCTCGGCCATCGCCGTCAGTGCCGCGTCGCCCGAAGCGTGGCCCCACGTGTCGTTGATCGCCTTGAAGTCGTTCATGTCGAAATACAACAGGAACGATGCTTTGATGGAGTGTTCCGCGTTCTTCAACGCGTGTGCGCCGACGGCCTCGAAGCCCCGCCGGTTCAAAAGCCCGGTTAGGTCATCCACGCGCGAGAGCGCACGAAGTTCGTCCTCCGCGTGCCGCCGCTCGGTGACATCACGCGCAGTCAGCGCAACGCCGCGCCCGAGGGGGACTATCTGACAAGACAGCCACTTTTCAGCGAGTGGCCCGACACGCGGTTGAACCTCGGTCTCCTCCGCCTGGCCGGTCTCCGCCACAGCCACCAGACTCCTGAGCAGCGCACCGTTCGCCGCGTACGGCAGCAGCTCGCCGAAGCTGCGTCCAATCATGCGCGGAACGTCCACGCCGAGCATTGCCCCGACGCGAGCGTTGACCTCGACAACTCTGAAATCGATTATCGCGCCTTCGGCGTCGCGGACCGTGTCGAGAACTGCGAACAGATCGGGACTGTTGTCGAGCGCCGAGCGAAAGAGTGCCTCCGAGTCACGAAGCTGCTCCTCCGCGCGCACCCGGTCACTGACGTCGTGCACGATCGAGTGGAACGTTCGCGCACCCTCGAGCATGAATTCGCCAGCAAACACTTCGACGGTTCGCGTCTCGCCACTGGCCAGCCGGTGAATTCGCAAGCTTCCGCTGGCCTCGCCGCGCGCCACTCTCTCGGCGTAGGCACGCCACTCTGCGTCGCTGCTCTGCGCTATGTCGATTGCTCTCATCCCGCACATCTGCTCACGCGTCCAGCCGTAAAATCGTGCGGCGGCCGGATTGGCATCGACAATCCGTGCGGTGGCTACGTCCACCAGAAACTGTATGGACCCGTTGCTCTCGAACAGCTGCCGGTAGCGCAGCTCGCTGGCCTGGAGTGCCTCCTCCGCCAGTTTCCGGCCCGTGATGTCGCGAAGCGCGCCAAGAAGGTGCGTGCACTCGCCCAATGCGTCGATGACCGGGGTGAGTGTTGTCTCGAAGACGATTCGGCCGGCAGGAAGGTCCGCGACTTCGTCGTAGGTAATTGGCGCGCGCGCCGCGATTGCCTGGTTGTATCGCCCCACAGCGTAGGACGCGGCGTCGGGCGGGAGGATATCCTCGGGGCGAAATCCGACCACCTGGTCTTCGCGAAGTCCGGTGACCGTCATGTACGAGCGATTTATCGACTCGCACCTGTAGACACCGTCGCCCTCGACGCGCACGAGGAACATGCAATCGTGGGTGCTGTTGTAGATGAGGTTCAGCCGCTGTTCGCGCGCGGCCGCTTCGTGTGCTGGATTCTGGATGCTGTCCAGGCCCGTAGCTGAATCGGACCGGCGGAACTGCTGCGATGTCATACTGATATTGCGACGGTTCGACACGAGGGAGGACGCGCCTGCTGCGCATGGGAAGGACGACCGGCGCGGTCCGAGGATACGTCAGGTCACGCCCGAGCTCAGGGCGGGGGCCAGTCGTAAAATCCGTGCCCGCTCTTGCGCCCGAGATGTCCGTTGGCGACGAGCTCCCTGAGTATGGCGGGCGGGGCGTACGTCGCGTCGCCGAGAGCGGCGTGGAGCCTCTCGGCCACCGCGAGGCGCACATCCAGCCCCACGATGTCCGTGAGCTTTAGAGGCCCGACGGGATGGTTGTATCCAAGCTCCATCGCCGTGTCGATGTCCTCCGCACTCGCAACACCCTGTTCGAGCATTCGCATCGCTTCCAGGCCCAGCACCACACCGAGCCGGCTGGTCGCGAAGCCCGCCGAGTCTCCCACAACGATTGACTGCTTGCCCAGCGTCGAGGCGAAATCCGCCGCCCGCGCGACCGCGTCGCCGCTCGTGAGCGCGCCGCGCACAATCTCCATGAGCTTCATTGCGGCGACCGGATTGAAAAAGTGCATCCCGACCACGCGCTCCGGTGAACTTGCAACCGCGGCTATCTCCGTCACCGAAAGTGATGACGTGTTGGTCGCGAGCAGCGCGCTCGGTGGTGCCGCCATCGCGGCACGCTGGAAGATCTCTGTCTTCAACTGAAGATCCTCCGGCACAGCCTCGATCACGACGTGACGATCGCTCACCGCGGACTCCAGGTCGGTCGACGTGCGGATGCGTGCCAGTGCGTCGCGCCGTCCACCATCGTCCAGCTTTCCTCTCGCGACTCCGGAGTCGAGCGTCGCGGAGATACGCGCACACGCACGCGCGAGCACGTCGTCGGAGACGTCGTAGAGGATTACATCGTGAGCGGCCACAGCGGCGATGTGCGCGATGCCGGCGCCCATCGTTCCAGCGCCGATGATGGCCAGCGAGCTCATGCGCGCTCCAATATCATCGCGATACCCTGGCCCACTCCAATGCACATCGTCGCCAGTCCATACCGCGAACCTCTCCGCCGCATCTCGTGGGCCAGCGTCGTCACGATTCGCGCACCGCTTGCGCCGAGTGGATGGCCGAGCGCGATGGCCCCGCCATTGACATTGACCTTTTCCGGAGGAATGCGAAGCTCTCGGATGCAGGCGAGCGCCTGGGCAGCGAATGCCTCGTTGAGCTCGACAAGCTCGATGTCCCCGATGTCCAGTCCAGCCCGCGCGAGCGCCAGGCGCGTCGCGGGGACCGGACCGATTCCCATCACGTCTGGCGCGATTCCGGCGACGGCGGTGGCGACGATTCGCGCGAGCGGCGCGTAGCCGTTCTCACTCGCGGCGTGGCCGCTCATTACAAGCAGCGCGGCTGCACCGTCGTTGATCCCACTGGACGAACCCGCGGTGACCGTCCCGCTTTCGGGATCGAACGCAGGCTGAAGCTTCGCCAGCGAATCTGCCGTCACTTCGGGCCGGGGATGCTCATCGCGATCCACCACGCTGTCCGTCTTTCCCGGTCCGCGCACGCGCACGCCTACAAGTTCCTCCGCAAAGCGACCGGCTTCAATTGCTGCCGCAGTGCGCCGCTGGCTCTCGAGCGCGAACGCGTCCTGCTCGGCGCGTGACACGCCGTACCGCCGCGCAACGGCTTCGGCCGTCTGGCCCATAGAGATAGTCCACTCGGCGGGGAGTGCCGGATTCGTGAATCTCCAACCGATGGTGCTGTCGGCGGTCTCGGGCACCGAGCGCGCGAATGGCTCGTCTGGCCGGAGCGTCACCCAAGGCGCGCGCGTCATGCTTTCCACGCCGCCTGCGATGAAGCAATCGCCTTCGCCAGCGCGGATGGCATGCGACGCGGCTATCAGCGCCTGCAGGCCCGAGCCGCAGAGCCGATTCACCGTCTGTCCAGGTACCTCGACGGGTAGTCCAGCGAGAAGCGAGGCAAGTCGCGCGACATTCCGGCTGTCCTCACCGGCCTGATTGGTGCAGCCGAGTATCACGTCGTCGATGGAGGTCGGCTTCACCCGAGTGCGCTGGACGAGCGCCCGGATCACGATTGCGGCGAGGTCGTCCGGACGGACGCGCGCCAGCGCTCCGCGATGACGGCCGATCGGCGTCCGAACCGCGTCAACGATTACCGCATCACGACGCGAGTCGTGGTTCATTCAGGCACCACGGCGGTCGCTTCGATCTCGATGTCCGCGTCGCGCTCGATGAGACCGTGGACGACGACCACGGACATCGCGGGAAAGTTCCGGCCCACGATCTCGCGATATGATTCACCGATGGCGCCGCGCGCGGAGATGTAGGCAGCGCGATTGGTTATGTACCACGTCATTCTGACGATGTGTTCGGGACCGGCGCCGCCGGTCCGCAGCACCGCGACGACATTTCGCAGCGCCTGCGCCGTCTGCTCGGCGAAATCCGCGGCGACCATGGCGCCGGTCCGGGGATCCCACCCTATCTGACCGGCAACGAAGACCATCTTGCCGGCGGCGGCGATTCCGTTGGAATACCCCTTTGGCGCAAGCCATCCTGCCGGCTGAATTACCTGTGTAGTGCTCATCTCGGTCACTCCCTCAAGCGGAAGCGTTGCAGCTTCCCGGTGTCCGTTCGCGGAAGCGCGTCCACGAACACGATTGCGCGCGGGTACTTGTACGGGGCGATTTCACGCTTGGCGTGATCCTGAAGCTCCTTCACGGACGGCGGCTGTTCGTGCGCATCGGAGTGGAGTACCACGAATGCCTTCACGATGTGGCCACGCTCGTCATCGGGTACGCCAATGACGGCGCACTCGTGCACCGCCGGATGCGTGAGCAGCGCGTTCTCGACCTCGGGCGCGGCGATGTTGTATCCGGAAGATACGATCATGTCGTCACTCCGCGCCTGGTACCAGAAGTAGCCGTCTTCGTCCACCATGTACGAATCGCCAGTGACGTTCCAGCCGTCGCGAACGTACGCGCGCTGCCTATCAGGATCGTCAAGGTAGCGGCAGCCTGTTGGCCCGCGCACCTGAAGCAGTCCCACCTGGCCAGGAGGAACGGGTTTTCCAGCATCATCCACCACCCGCGCCTCGTATCCGGGAACTGCGCGGCCCGTGGACCCGGGGCGTATGTCGTCTCCCGCGGCGCTGATGAAGATGTGAAGCATCTCGGTAGCACCAATGCCGTCAATGATCCGCACACCGGTAGCGGCTTCCCATGCTTCGAGCGTCGATGCGGGTAGCGTCTCGCCGGCCGAGACACACTTGCGGAGACTCGACACATCGAAATCGCCAAGCATCCCAAGCATTGCGCGATAGGCCGTGGGCGCGGTGAAGCAGATCGTAGGGCGGTGCTCGTGAATTGCCCGGATGAGATTCGGCGGCGAGGCCTGCTCCAGCATCAGGGTCGAGGCTGCAAAACGCATCGGGAAGAGAAGCAGGCCACCAAGCGCGTAGGTGAACGCAAGCGGCGGTGAGCCGCAGAACACGTCGGATTCGTCGGGCTTGAGCACGTGTCGCGCGAAGCAGTCCGTAATTGCAATCACGTCCCGATGACTGTGCATCGTTCCCTTTGCACGACCGGTCGTGCCGGAGGTAAAGGCAATGAGCGCGATGTCGGTTGCTGCGGTGTCGCAGCTCGTGAAAGTCGGCGGCTTGGAGCTGATCATCGCTTCAAGCCCGTCCGGCGAGGCTGTGTTGAAGCGAACGACGCGGGGTACCGCGCTCACGGCGCCGTCGCCGTGCTCGAGCACCGCGCGCTCGCAGTCCTCCGCTACTCGCTCATCGGTCAGCGCGAGGGTGATTCGTGCGCGCTCGGCGGTGTATGATATCTCGCGCGGCCGCAACAGCGGCATGGTGGCGACGACCACACCGCCCGCCTTGAGCACCGCGAACCAGCACGCGGCCAGCATCGGCGTGTTGGGCGCGCGGAGCAAGACGCGATTTCCCGCAACCAGCGCCAGATCGTCCTTGAGGACGTGCGCGATGCGGTTTGACGTTTCCAGGAGGCGACGGTATGTCCAGCGGTCGCTCCCGTGAATGAACACAGTCCTGTCACCGCGCCCCGAATCGACGATCGAATCAAGCAGCTCGCTGGCGCAGTTCAGCCTGGCGGGGTAGGCCAGCTCCGGAAGCGTGGCGTAATTCATCGCGGGCCACAGATCTCGCGGCGGCAGGTTATCCGCGCAGAAGGTGTCGATGTGACCGGTGGATTCACTCACGCCCGACCGTTCTCCGATGGTTCTCCAGCGGCGGCGAAGACTTGCGCTGCGATCACCAGCTGCTGGATCTCGCTGGTTCCCTCGTAAATCCGAAGCGCGCGAACCTCGCGATAAAGTCGCTCCACCGGAGATCCGATCAGCACTCCACTGCCACCGTGCAGCTGGACCGCTGCATCTACCGCACGCTGGGCGGCTTCCGTCGCAAACCACTTGGCCATCGCTGCCTCGCGTGTGATGCGTGCGGTCCCGTTGTCGTGGGCCCACGCGGCGCGGTACACCAGCAGCGCGCTCGCGTCAACATCGGTCGCCATGCTGGCGATCCGCGCCTGCGTGAGCTGTGTGTCCGCGAGGATCGAGCCGAACACCTTGCGACCCATCGCGCGCTGGACCGACTCATGAAGCGCGCGGCGTGCCAGTCCCAGTGCCGCCGCGCCAACAGTAGGGCGAAATACGTCAAGGGTCCCCAGCGCCACGGACATTCCCTTTCCAGGAACTCCAACCACCATCGACGACGGCGTGCGACACGATTCGAAGGTCACGGTGCCAATTGCGTGAGGTGCGGTTGTCTCGCCGCAGTCCGATACGCTCAGCCCCGTGGAGCCGGCGTCCACGACGACGGCGACGAACGCTCGCTCGCCAGCTTTTGGCAGACGGCAGAAAACGACGAAGAAGTCGGCGATGCCGGCGTTGGAGATCCATGTTTTTTCACCGTCTATCACATAATCGTCGCCATCCAGTCGTGCGACAGTCGTCATGGCCGAGACGTCGGAACCAGCCTCCGTCTCCGAGATCGCGAACGCCGGTATCGCTTCGCCTACCGCAATGTGCTGCAGATACCGCTGACGCAGAAGTTCCGATCCGAACAGTGATATCGGTCCCGCGCCGAGTCCCTGGAGCGCGAAGACGAAATCGGCGAGGCCGGAGTGAAATGCAAGCGTCTCACGAATTATGCACAGCGACCTTGCGTCGATATCAGTGCTCGCACCGCCGTAAGCGGCGGGGACTGCGTATCGCAGCCATCCGTCCGCTCCCAGCTTGCGCACCAGACTGCGGCAGTGATCGAGCAGCTCGCTCCCGCGGGGCTCGACCGACTGAGTCGGCGCGATCTCGCGCTCCGCCCACGCTCCAATCTCGTCCGCGAGCTCGCGATGCTTGGGCTCGAAGAACGGCCAGCTCAGGAACGACGTATCCTGCATCAGTTGCCCTCGAAGATCGGCGTCTGCTTCGCGGAGAAGGCACGGTACGCCCGCGCAAAGTCCTCGGTCTGCATGCACAACGCCTGCGCCTCCGCTTCTAGCTTGAGGGCGTCGTCGATGGGCATGGACCATTCGTGGTGCAGGCAGCGTTTGGTGAGCGCGTGCGCAAATGTAGGCCCGAAAGCAAGCGTACGGGCCATCGTCTGCGCCTCCGTGAGCAGGTTGGACGCATCAACGACGCGGTTGTAGAATCCCCACCGCTCGGCTTCGTCCGCAGCCATGAAGCGGCCCGTGTACAGCAGCTCGGCCGCTCGGCCGTGCCCGATGATGCGCGGAAGAATCGAGCACGCGCCCATGTCCGCGCCGCTCAGGCCGACGCGAACGAAAAGAAACGCAACCTTGCTTATCGGCGTCCCATAACGAAGATCACTCGCCATGGCGAGTATCGCACCGGCGCCCGCGCAGACGCCGTCCACCGCGGCAACTATGGGCTGTGGACAGTCGCGCATCGCGGCAACGAGCGAGCCGGTCATTCGCGTAAAGCTGAGCAATCCGTCCAGGTCATCATCGTCGCGCAGCTCCACGAGTGGGCCAATGATCTCGTGAACGTCGCCGCCCGACGAGAAATTGCCGCCGGCGCCCGTGATCACAACCGCCTTTACATCCTCCATGTTCTGAAGCGCGCGAAACGTTGCGATCAGCTCGCGGTACGACTCAAACGTGAGTGGATTCTTTCGTTCCGGACGATCGAGCGTGATCGTCGCGACCCGCTCGCTCAGGGACCAGCCGAAATGCCGCGGGCGATACTCCGCCCCTGTGATTTCATCGGTCACGTTGCACTCTCTCCAGCGGACTGTGCCGATCGCTTGAGCTTGCCAAGCAGCGAATCCAGAGCCCGGCGATCCGCGTCCGACAAACCTCCGAACATCTCGCGAATCCACTCGGCGTGATCCGGAGTCATCGAGTCCAGCGCCCGCCTGCCGGCGGGGGTAAGCGACACGATCTGCGCTCGTCGGTCGGGCGCCGAAGCCACTCGCGTCACCAAGCCCTCGCGTGCGAGTCTGTCGACTAGCCCCGTCAGGTTCCCGTTGGTCACCATCAGGCGGCGAGAGAGCTCGCTCATCGTGAGACCGCGCGGAAAGTCCACGCTGGCTGCGTCGAGTTGCGCCAGAAGATCGAAGCGGGGAAGGGTGGTATCGAACTTCTCGCGCAACGCAGCGCGGACCCGGGATTCGATGATGTTGGTGCAGGCCAGCATCCGCAACCACGTGCGGACTTCATCGCGCTCATCCACCGCGCGGCTGGCGGAGACATCGGGCGTCTCCGATCGCAATGCCGTTGTCACATTACCTCCCCGCCCGCGACGGCGATTGCCTGACCGGTAATCGCCGATGCGCCAGGCGAGCACAGCCACAGCACCGTTTCCGCCACTTCTTCCTGCGTCGTCAGTCTTCGTTGCGGATTTCGTCGCACGAGCATGCCCAGCGCTTCGTCCGCGGTGACACCGCGCGTAGTCATGAGTCCCTGGAGTGCCTGATCGGACATGCCACCTTCGGTGTAGCCGGGACAGACTGCGTTGACGGTCACGCCACTCCGCGCGACTTCCGCGGCCAGCGAGCGGGTGAGCCCGAGCAGTCCGTGCTTGGATGCGCAGTAAGCTGAAAGCGTGGCGTAGCCACGCAACGCCGCCGTGGACGCGATATTCACGATGCGGCCGTCCGAGGCTGTCACCATCGGCCCCACAACTTCCCGGGTGCAGAGAAACGGTCCCGTAAGGTTCACATCCATCACCGCGCTCCAGTGCTCCAGCGACGTGTCGGCGAAGCTCTCGCTGCGCGCCTGTCCCGCATTGTTAACAAGGATGGTCGCGACACCGAGCCCGCTTGCAGCGGCGGCAAATGCCGTGACCACCAGCGCTGGATCGGTAACGTCACACCGGAGTGGTTGAACGGCACCACCGTGCGACGCGATCTCTGCAGCGACGTTGTCGAGCCTTGCGGTGTCTCGTCCCATCAGCGTCACCCGCGCACCTGCGCCGGCGAGAGCGAGCGCGATCGTTCTTCCCAGCCCATGGCCGGCCCCGGTGACGATGGCGTGCCTGCCCGAGAGCATCAGGGTGGGAGAGTCGTGGGTGACATCCGTCATGAGGCAGTCCGAAGTTTTTCGCGCTCGCGCTCGAGTTGTCGTCGCACGGGAATGTAGGACAGTGGCCAGCGCTGCGCCTCGTAGCCCAGCTCGGCTGCCGCGCGAAGCGTCCAGTTCGGGTCCGTAAGGTGCGGACGGCCAATCGCGCACAGATCCGCGCGGCCGGCCGCAAGTATTGCGTTCACCTGATCGGGCGTGAGAATGTTTCCGACGGCGATCGTTCGTACGCCGGCTTCGTTGCGGATCATGTCGCTGTACGGCGTCTGGTACATGCGCCCGTACACCGGCTTCGCATCGATCGACGTCTCTCCGGTGGACACGTGAATGATGTCCGCACCGGCGCTGGTGAATGCGCGCGCGATCTCCACGGCGTCCTGACTGATAATGCCACCTTCCACCCAGTCAGTGGCCGAGATTCGCACCGACATTGGCCGGTCGTCCGGCCACTCGGCTCGCATCGCCGTGAAGACTTCGAGCGGGTACCGCAGGCGATCGGCCAGCGACCCGCCGTACTCATCCGTCCGCCGATTGCTGAGTGGCGTGATGAAGCTCGACATGAGGTATCCGTGCGCGCAGTGGAGCTCGATCATGTCGAAGCCGGCGCTCGCTCCGAGCTGCACGGCACGTACGAACGCGCGCTTCACATCATTCATGTCGCGGCGCGTCATCTCGCGCGGTGGCTTCATCGCTGGTGTGTACGGTATCGCGGACGGCCCGATCGTCTCCCAACCGTTGTCCGTGAGCGACTCGTTGCTGGCCACCCACGGGAGCGCCGTGGAGCCGCGCCGACCGGCGTGTCCCAGCTGAAGGCACACCCTTGCATCGCTCTCGGCGTGAGCAAAGTCCACAATGCTGCGCCACGCATCAGCGTGCGAGTCCGTGTACATACCCGCGCAGCCCGTCGTGATGCGTCCCTCCGGTGTGACGCACACCATCTCCGTGAACAACAGTCCGGCGCCACCGAGTGCGCGGGCGCCGAGGTGGGTGCGATGGAAGTCGCCGATCAGCCCATCGGTGGCGCGGTACATGTCCATCGGCGCCACCGCGATCCTGTTCGGAAGTGTCATGCCCCGCAGCCGGTAGGGCGTGAACATTGGCGCCGGAGGACGCTCGGGTGACGCGCTTGCGACGCGGGCATCCGCCGGACTCGCGAACCAGCGCTCCACTCCGGAAAGGTATTCCGAATCGCGAAGTCGCAGATTCTCGTGGCTCACCCGTTGACTGCGCGTGAGCAGGCTGTAGGCGAACTGTTCGGGCGCGAGGTGCAGATAACGCTTGACGTTCTCGAACCATTCCATGGAATTGCGCGACGCATTCTGCAGTCGGAGAGCCTCGATCATGCGCTCGTCCTGATACTGTTGCAGCGCATTGGCGATGGAATCGTGCGAAGCCACGCACCGTGCGAGCGAGATCGCGTCTTCCATCGCCAGCTTGGTCCCGGAGCCGATCGAGAAATGAGCCGTGTGCGCCGCATCGCCCGTGAGGACCACGTTATCGTCGTACCAGCGCTCGTTGGTGACTCGCGTGAAGCTCGTCCATGGCGAGCGCGAGCGGTGCGCGGCGTTGCTCAGCAATCGGTGACCGTCCAGCCATTGGGTGAACATCGACTCGCAGATCTCGACGCTGCGATCCGTGTCAGCGGTGTCGAGTCCCGCGTTCTTCCACGACACCTCATCGCATTCGACGATGAAGGTGGAGAGTTCGGGCTCGAAGCGGTAGCAGTGAGCCTGGAAGACGCCGAATTCGTTCTCAACGAAGAAGAACGTGAACGCGTCGAACGGCCTGGTTGTTCCGAACCAGACGAAGCGCGCGGGTCGAACGTCTAGCGTTGGGCAAAAGGCGGCGGCGCGCTCTCGGCGGATTGAGCTGTTCACCCCATCGGCCGCGACTATGAGGTCGGGCGCGTCGCATCCCGGGATATTCCGAAGGGAGTCGAGATTCGGAACCTCGCACTCGAATCTGACGTCCACGCCGAGCGACGCCGCGCGGCGGTAGAGAATATCGAGCAGCGTTCGGCGCGCGATCCCGCTGAAGCCGTGTCCGCCGGAGGTGACCGTGGTGTCGCCGATGACGACGTCGATGTCATCCCAGTGGGCGAAATTGCCCACTATCTCGCGATAGGTCGTCTCGTCCGCGTTCCGGAAGTTCTCGAGCGTCTGGTCGGAGAACACCACTCCCCACCCAAAGGTGTCGCCGAGAGCGTTGCGCTCGAGGACGACTATCTCGTGTTGCGGATTCGCCTTCTTGAGGAGCAGGGCGAAGTACAGGCCGGCTGGACCGGCGCCGATGGTGACGACTCGCACAGGTTGGCTCGAGGTAGGCCGTGGAAGCGAGCTTGGCAGGGATATTATAAGCCTAAAACATCCCTATGGCACGGGTTGACCGCGTGGCCCGCTACTGGCGATATTGCAAGGCTCCGGAGGAACGGGGCGTTTGTATGAAGGGATGGACCCACGGCGCTATCGTCTAGGGGACTAGGACGGGGCCCTCTCAAGGCCCAAACACGGGTTCGAATCCCGTTAGCGCTACTTTCCTATGGACTTGCCGGGTAAGGCCTCATCGTCTATCGGTTAGGACGGCACCCTTTCACGGTGCAGAGAGGGGTTCGATTCCCCTTGGGGCTATAGGGTCGCTGGACGTTTGGTTAGGTTGTTGGGCCCGCAGGGGCGCGGGTGATGAGCAGGAGAACGTTGAAGGTGCAAGAGGGGCCGTAGCTCAGTTGGTTAGAGCACTCGACTGTCACTCGAGAGGTCGCGGGTTCGACCCCCGTCGGCCCCGTGGTTGTAGGAGTAGTTGTAGATAAGGTATTTGGTTCGGCGTCGATTACAGACGGGCGCCACAGCCGGATATATTGGATTCAGGAGAGGCTTCCTGGACCGCCCTCGTGGTGAAATTGGTAGACACGCAAGCTTGAGGTGCTTGTGCTGAAAGGCATCGCGGTTCGAGTCCGCGCGAGGGCACTACCGTTGTTGGTGCAGGCATTTATTGATTGCGCGGCGGATGCTGCGATGTTGCAGCGAGGTCGCCGTGATGCCACAGTAGCTCAGTGGTAGAGCACTCGATTCGTAATCGAGCGGTCATCGGTTCAATCCCGATCTGTGGCTCTGTTTGTGGCTCTTTTGTGGCTCTTTTGTGGCTCTTTTGACGCGGGCGTTGCGGGTGTAGCTCAGTTGGTAGAGCGCCAGCTTCCCAAGCTGGATGTCGTGGGTTCGAACCCCATCACCCGCTCCTAGAAATGGACTTACGGAATCCCGCGACGGGCTCAGAAGGAGCCCGTTTCGGGATTTATTCAGGGCGTTGGTGGCCCCTGCGGCCCCGCTGGCGCCGCTGTCGGAGCCATATCGGGCTTGGGCAGCCGATCGCGAATGCCCTGGCGCACGGTGGCAATCTGGCCAGACAGCCGCAGCGAAATCCGGCGCTGATAGACCATCTCGCGAGTAGATGAGTCGGTCCAACCGCCCAGCCCGTCGAGGATTCGAGTGTCTTGGGTGATGTCGGCCGCAAGGTCGCTGGTGAGGCGACGAATGCCGTACCATCCCCGGCCGGGAACCGACGCCACGCCAGCAACCTCCTCAAGTGCGTGGAACATCTTGAGAAGCCCACTCCTATCCAGCGGCTTTCGTTTCGCATCCTCGCCAAGTCGGGCGTAACCGCCCACCAGCCTCCGTGCGGGAAATAGCGGATAGTTCTTTACTGCGCCCGCGGTGTATGCGCTCTCCAGTTCCATCAGGTATCCGTGATGCATCGCGTCATCAACAGCTACGCGCTCCTCCTTCGTGAGTACGACCGTAGCCGACGCCTTCTTCCCACACGAAGGAAAGTCGATGCATCCATGTAGTGTCTGGGGTTCATCGAGGTGGAGGTCTTTGCGGTAAGCCCGTACAACTTGGCCGAGACGGAGCTCGGCGCCCAACTCCATCGCGAGGCGAAGGCGAGGGTCAGCGCGGTCAAGGTATGCCCGAATGCGCCCCCACTCCTCCTCAGTGTGTCGGGGCTGAGACGTCCCGGCTCTCCAGCCGAGTCGCACCTGTCAATGATCGTTTGAAACTCCCTACCTGCGATC
>JBBRBY010000015.1:0-42009 GCA_038205315.1 Gemmatimonadales bacterium
GCATCATCCAGTCTTTCTGCTTTTCGCACACACACTCCTGCAACCCGCTGATCATGCCCACGCGCAAGACAACCACGAAACGCGCAGCCAAGAGCACCACACAACGGAAAACCGCGCCGAAAAAATCGACGCGCAAGTCCGCCGGGAAGTCCGCCGCCACGCAGTTGAGCGAATACCAGCGCAAGCGGAACTTCGCAAAGACCGCGGAACCTTCCGGCGCTACATCGCGAAAGCCATCCCGCGCACGCGCAGTTGAGCAGTTGCGCTTCGTGATCCAGAAGCATGACGCCAGCCGTCTTCACTACGACCTTCGGCTCGAGATGGACGGCGTGATGAAGAGCTGGGCGGTCCCGAAGGGTCCATCGGCTGATCCGAGCGTCAAGCGACTCGCGATGCAGGTGGAGGATCACCCCATCGAATACAACACCTTCGAAGGTACCATCCCGGCGGGCGAATACGGCGGAGGCACAGTGATGCTCTGGGACAACGGTACGTACGAAATCGAGAACGCGCCCACCGACGACCAGAACGAAGCAGCCCACGACGCTTATGAAAGCGGCGAGCTCAAGCTCGATTTCCACGGCAAGCGCATCAAGGGCTCGTATGCATTGGTGCGAACCAAAGGGATGGGCGGCAGTTCATCCAAACCGTCCTGGCTTCTCATCAAGCACCGCGACGACAGGGCTCGTCCGGAAAGCGAATCGATTCTCACCGAGAAGCACATGAAGTCGGTCGAGAGCGGTCGGACCATGGACCAGATTTCCAAGGGAAATCGCGTCTGGAACTCGTCGCACTAGATCGATCGCAGCAAATCTCTTCACTCCAGTCGCATTACCAGCCTCAATCCACTGACACGACCAATGGCGAAGAAGAAGGCGGCACAGCGACACAAGGCCACCAGCAGCGCGCCAGTTGGGGCGGCCGCTGCGAAGCGGACCATTACGGAGCTGCAGGAAATCGAGGACGGCGCCGGTGGTGGGACGGTTCAGATCTCACGCGATACTTCCCTCAACGTGACTCATCTGGCGAAAGTGCTGTTCCCCAAGCCAAAGGTCACCAAGGGCGAGATCATGCGCTACTACGCGAGCGTATGGCCGTATCTCCGTCCCGTGCTTGCAGATAGACCGCTGTCGCTCAAGCGTTATCCCGACGGTGTGAAGGGTGAGCATTTCTTTCAGCAGAAGGCGCCTCCCAATCCGCCCGAGGCGCTGCGGGTCGAGACGGTGAGTGGTGTCGGCGGCAGGCAACGCCGCATCGTGGGAGGTTCACTCGGCACAACACTCTACTGCACGCAGATCGGTGCCTTCGAGTGCAATCCATGGAACGTGCGCGTGCAATCGGTCGAGCGACCTGACTTCACCGTAATCGATCTGGACCCCGGCGAGAAATCTCCGTTCAGCCGGGTGGTGGAAGTCGCGATGTGGGTCAAGGAGGTGCTGGACTTCCTGGGACTCCACGCGGCTCTCAAGACGTCGGGCGCCACCGGACTGCACGTGGTGCTTCCCCTCCCAGCCGGCTCGACCGACTCGACCGCCGAGCGGGTGCCGCGGCTGATAGCGGAAGCGGTAGCGACCGCGCACCCACGCTCGGCGACCGTCGTCCGGCCGCTCGCGCAGCGCGGCAACTCCAAAATTTATGTGGACTTCGGCCAGAACGCCCGCGGCAAGACCGTCGCATCTGCCTACAGCGTCCGCGCACGAGCAGAAGCAACCGTTTCCGCTCCCCTCGACTGGGACGAGCTCACGCCGTCGCTGGATCCCCGTGAATTCACGGTCCGAACTATGCTTTCGAGACTGAACAGGGTCGGAGACCTGTGGGCGGCGGCCATGAAGAAGCCGAATCCGGCACGAATTGTTACCACTTTGTGATTAATTACCACTTCCATTCTGCCGATAATAGTTGCAATATGTGTATTAAGCCCTGATCAGACTGGAGGACATGTGCTCGCCTTTCTGGATGCTCTCTGTGCGGCCTTGCTGGCCCGACACTCTATCGAGATTTACCGGCTTCTCGCGCTACCCCAGGCGCGACAGCTTCCTCGAGCAGTCCGGGAGGAGGCCACGGTCATCGCCAAGGCCGGCCCAACCAGCCACATCGCGCCAATCCAGTCTCTGCATCTCTTCTACAAGCTGAGCCACCTCGTGGACGAGTCCGCCGAGCTCGACGAACCCGAACGAGCCGAGCCAAAGCCGCAGATGGAGATCAGATTCGGGGTGCGAAAGGCGGGATAGCGCGCAGCAACGAGCGACGAGCAATACGAGAGAGGGGTGACGCCGAAGCCGCGGTCACCCCTCTGTCGCGTCTCGAGCCGACGATGACGGATCGTAGGCGGCCGCCCCGTCATCCTCGGCGCAACCGGGGATCCCAGCCTTCGGCGGGATGACGGACGCGGCGTCTACGTCTCGCCGAAAATCACGCCCTGTTTCTCTGGTCCGAAGTACGTCAGCACCACAATCAATACCGCTGCCGTGCCGGCCACGACCGCGAGTGCCAGCGCATAATTGCCGCCATGACTGGCCGCGAACCCGGCCTGCAGCGCGGCGTTGCCTGACGCCAGCAGGTTTCCCAGCTGATACGCGAATCCGGGAAATGTTCCGCGTACTTCGTCCGGCGACAGCTCGTTCAAATGCACTGGAATCACACCCCAGGCACCCTGCACGGAGACCTGCATCAGGAATGCGCCGGCGCCGAGAAGCAGTGGCGTCATGCTGAACGCCCAAAGCGGGATGATCGGGAGCGCGAGCAACGCTGCTCCGATGATTGCCCTGCGACGGCCGATGCGCTGCGACAGTGTGCCGAAGATCAGGCCGCCGGTTATCGCGCCCACGTTCCCGATGATCGCGATGATGCTCACGGTGTGCGTGGAGAGACCGTGCTGCACCTGCAGAAACGTCGGGTAGAGGTCCTGCGTGCCGTGGCTGAACAGGTTGAAGGCCGTCATTAGCACGACGACGTAGATAAACAACGGCCAGCGTTTCCTGAGTACGCCGGCGAGATTCTGTCTAGGTCGCTCGCGCATTCTGTTCCACGCGGGCGACTCCTGCACGTTGCGGCGAATGAAGAGCACCAGCAGCGCTGGCAGAACGCCAACCATGAACATTCCGCGCCAGCCGATGCGATCGAACAGCAATCCGTACACGACCGACGCGAGCAGATAACCGAAGGGATATCCCGTCTGCAGGATGCCCGACGCGAGCCCACGCGCCTTTGGCGGCAGCGTCTCCATCGTGAGCGATGCACCGAGTCCCCATTCTCCGCCCATCGCGAAGCCGAATGCTGCGCGCAGCACGAGCAGCGCGATCAACGTCGGCGCGAACGCCGATGCGAATTCGAGCAGCGAGAAGAGCAGTATGTCGATCATCAGCACGGGCCTGCGGCCGAACTTGTCGGCGAGCAGTCCGAACACGAGCGCGCCGAGTGGGCGCAGTGCAAGTGTGAGCGTTATCGCGATGGCGACTGCCTTCACGCCAGTACCGAATTCCTTCGCGATGGCGCCGAGCATGAACACCATCAGGAAGAAATCGAACGCATCCAGTGTCCAGCCGAGGAAGCTCGCTGCAAGCGCGCCGCGCTGGTTGCGATCAAGCTCCTTCCACTGCTCGATCGCGCTCATCCTAGCAGATCGAATCTGACCCCACGCCGTCCTCGGCGACGCTTCTTTGGACCGAAGCGATACAACTGCGCCGGGCGACCGCGGCCCTCGCTGCGCCACTCGTCGGTGGGTTCCACGAGTGTGGCGGCCGCGAGTGCGCGGCGAAAGCTCGCCTTGTGCAGGCGGCGTCCGAGCAACAGCTCGTACATGTGCTGCAGCTCGCTGAGCGTGAACGTCGCGGGGAGAAGTTTGAACGCGACCGGATACAGATCGAGCCGATCGCGCACCGCGTTCACGGATTCGTGCAGCATCACCGCCTGTCGCTCGCCGAGTGGCGGAAGGTCGCTCAGCTTGAACCAGCGAAGCTCGTCGCCGGGCGGTGGATCGTTTCCCATGGGAACGAGCGCAACGTAGACGATTGAGAGTTCCGATCCGGACGGGTGCGCGCCATCACTGAACGCGCCAACCTGCGTACTCCAAACTGGGACGGAGCCAGCGCTACGTCGAATCGCGCGGTGCGCGATGTCGGTGAGTCCTTCGCCCGTTCTGGATGCGGTCCACGGGAGACTCCACCTTACGGACCGCTCTCGCCCCTCGCTGCGTCGCTCGAGCAACACGGCGAGTTGATCGTCGCGTGGTGTAAGTGCGACTACGTCAACGGTGTACTGCTGACGTTTGGCCCGGGGCTCTCTGCTCACGAAGCAAATTAGTCACATAAAGCGACTAAAGTCAAGGAGATGTAACGCGGAATTCCCCGGTGATGCGCCGTGCAGTTGATATACGACGTCAGGGAGTCAGGGTCAACCCATCGCCGCGCTTTGCCACTGGCGGTATGGTGATAGGCAGGTGACCGGATGCAGGCGTGACACCGAGCAGAACGCGCGCCGCAGACTGCTGGCTTACCGGCGCTCCGTCCCATGCAACTACGTATTCGGAAGTTCGAGGAATCTGCGACAGAAGATATGGATTGCCGAACGCGACAACGATGACCTTGCGGCCGTTCACGGAGATTCGCGCCAGCCAGTCGGCGAACGCCTGCGGGGCGCTGACGCTGGTCACATTCCAGCTCTGCCCCACATACGAGGATACGATCGTGACGTCCGCGGAATCCGCCAGTGCTGCAAGCCGAGCGTAGTTCGGCGCTGGATCGTCAGACATCACGAACTCACTGTGAACGCCTGGTATCGCCCTGGAGAGGGTAGCGTTGAACTGTTCGCTAGCACCGAGGTCGGTTCGGCGCGCGATGGTGATGGAGAGCACCTTCGCTCCCGGTGAGAGCTTCAATGGAAGGATGTGGAGAGAGTCGCGTACGACCGTGATCGATCTGTCCGCTGCCTGCTGGGCCAGCGCGACGTGCGCGCTGTCGCCGACGGTTGCTCGCAGCGAATCGAGATTCACGTAACGGTTCCGGTCCAGCGCCAGCTGGCGCTTCGCCATGAGGATTCGGCGGGCCGCTTCGGAAACTCGCGCTTCGGTGTAGCGGCCTTCCGTCACGCCCTGCACTACTGCATCGATCGCCGCCGGAACATCGGCCGGCTGGATGAGAATGTCCACACCTGCCGCGACTGCGCGCTTCACGGCTTCGGTTGCGCCGTACTTGTCCGTGACGCCCTTCATGTCCATCGCGTCGGAGATGACCAGGCCGTTGAAGCCGAGCTGTCTGCGGAGCAACCCGGTGACGACGTTGGACGAGAGCGTGCCGGGTGCGCCGGAGCTGTCGAGCGCCGGCATCGAACCGTGAAACGTCATCACCGCCCCGACGCCGGCCCTGATCGCCGCGCGAAACGGGACCAGCTCCACAGTATCGAGCCGAGCCCTGCTCACGTTTACGATGGGGAGCGCGAGATGGGAGTTGGTCTCGGTGTCGCCGTGTCCGGGAAAGTGCTTGGCAGTGGCGATCATCCCATTCTCCTGCAACCCCCGGATGAACGAGGCTCCCAATCGTGCTACTTCGTGCGGGTCCTCGCCGTAGGAGCGGGTGTTGATGACAGGATTTGCCGGATTGTTGTTCACATCCATGACCGGCGCGAAATCGACGTGAATGCCGAGCGCGCGCCCTTCGATCGCGGTGATCCTGCCTTCCGTATAAGTGAGGGTGGTGTCGTTTGCCGCCCCGTAAGCCATCTCCGACGGGAAGATCGTGGCGCCGCCCAGGTCGACGCCATTGGGAACGAAATAGCCGCCCCGTGCCCGCATCCCGGCGCCGGTCTCCAGATCGGCGCCCACGAGCAGAGGCAGTCTGCTCATCCTCTGAAGGGCATTCAGCTTGACGGCCATCTCGATTGGCGAGCCGATGGACATGATGATGCCGCCGACCCTGTCGTTGGCCACATAGGAGGTCACCTTCCGCCAGGTTGGCGCATCCTCCGCCACGTAGTCGGCGTAGATGTTCGGCCACACCATCTGGGCGGCGCGCTCGCGTAACGGCATCGTCGCGAGCACCGAATCGACCCACCTTTCGGCGGCCGGCGAGGTCGGCTTTGACAGCGCCTGTCTCGATGGCGTTCGCGCCGACTGTCCGCTCGCGGAAAGGGAGATCAGGGACATGGTGGCGGCGGCGAACACCGCCGTGAAACGGCTGCTCAGGGGGTCGTATGGCATGGTAAAAACTAATTCGAAAGCAGTGGCCCTGAGGCCGATACATTTGGTTATAGTGTAGTAAAGCTGCAACACCAGATGCGGCCTTGGCCATGAAAACGGCACAGCCAGTGCATGTAACCATCGGTCAGAACCGCACTTTTCGGTCTGATCGGCCGAAACAGATTTGAAAACCGAAAGCGGAGCGATTCTGGTGGCTTGCACGGGACTTTTTTTCGTGTAACATCTGTTTTTAGACTGGCCTCCCTCTTGCTCTCTATGAGGCTGTCTAACGCTCCGCACATTTGGAAAGAGGTACCATGAGCCACCGTTTTCTTACCATAGGGGCCATGATGGCCCTGTCAGTCGCCTGCCTGACGTCTGCCCGCCCGGTCGGCGGTCAGACGGTAAGACGTGACACGGTACCGCGGACCACGCAGCGGCCGGTTCTTCGCGCCTCCGTGGATTCGCTCGTCGAATGCTCCCCCGTGGCGAAACCGGTCAGCAAGAAGCCTGTTGTCCGGCGTGTGCGCCGGGCGCGTCCGGTGACGGCCAGAACCGTCGCGCCAAAGGCGGTCGCCCCGAAGCCGAAGCCAAAGGCTGCGCCGAAGATTGCTGCGGTGAAGCCGAAGCGCCCGCTGGTTCGTCGCGTTCGTCGCGCCGCACCGGCGGCCAGTAAGGGCGCTCCCGCGCATTCCACCACCGTGGTCATGTGCCGGCCGGTCCGACCGATCGCTCCACTGGCGATGGGAACACCCGTCGAGCAGTCGGCGGTCCCGGTTCCGCAGCTGGCGACGACGACACCGCCCGTGCCTCCAATCGAGGAGGGCCCGCCTTTGATCGTGTCCACGGCACCGGGAATTCCCGTCGCGACCGCTGGTGGCGGCCGCTCGTTTCTCCCGTTCGCGCTGATCCCGGCCGTTTTCTTTCCGTTCATACACAGCGGAAGCAACCACGGCGGAACGCCGGTGGACACTACCACGACTCCGGTCGTACCTCCGGTTGGCCCTCCGGTGACACCACCTGTCACACCACCACCGGGTGACACGACGCACGTTCCACCGGTGGTTCCACCGGTGGTTCCACCTGTCGTTCCACCTGTCGTTCCACCGGTGGTTCCCCCGGTTACGCCGCCGCCCGGCGACACCACTTCGCTCCCGCCGAGCGGGCCGCCACCGACGACGGTACCGGAACCGGGCACGTTCATGTTGCTCGGTACTGGTCTTGTGGGGCTCGCAGGCGTCGTAAATCGCAGGAGAAAGCGCTAGAGCTACGCATGTTCGCTTGTCGCGCTATCCCTCGGTGATCGACATCGTGGGCGCAACCGGGCTGCGCGGGTCGGGCTTCACGACGAACGTCTGCGTGTAGCTCCGGCCGTTGACGGCCATCCGCGCGGTGAATGTTCCCGAGACAGGCGTCGCTCGCCGCCGGAATCCGCCGCCAGCACTCCCGGCCGCTGCTGGCTCCGGACGCACCGGATTCCACACCACCCGGTGCATTCCGGCGCTCGTGGCGAAGGACTCAGGCTCGGGACGCCACAACGCCGAAGTGTTCGGGATACCGCCTGTCGCGCCGCGACGCGTGACTGGAGTCGCAGCGCCCGGCGCATTCGTAAATGTGTGCAGCACGGCACCCGTCGAATCCAGTATGTCGATCGTCACCGGCGCGCTCGCCGCGGTCTTCAGGTAATAATCGATCGCCACTCCACTCGGCGGATTCTCTGCCTGCGGCTCGTCCTTCTGCAACGGAGTTCCCTCGTCGCCCCCATCGGTGTAGCTGACGGTGTCACCCGGCTTGAAGAGGTACGCCTCCGAGTTGCGGATGGTGTCGTTGAGCTGGCGCAACGGGCTGATGTCGTCCACGACCCAGAAGCCACGCCCATGCGTCGCGACTATGAGATCATTATCGTAGATCTCGAAGTCGCGGTTCGACGTCACGGGGAGATTGAGCTGGAATGGCTGCCAGCTCGCGCCGTCGTCGAACGACACGTGGACGCCGCGCTCCGTGCCGGCAAACAGCAGTCCTTGCCGCTTTGGATCTTCCTTGACGGAATGCACGTAGCCATCCGAAGGCAGGCCGGTCGTGATCTTCTGCCAGGTCCTGCCCGCGTCGCGCGTGCGATAGATGTACGGCTCGAAATCCTGCAGCTGATGTCTGTCCACACTCGCGTACGCAACGTTCAGATCGAAGTGCGATGCCTCGATCATGGTCACGCGGCTCCATGCAGTGATCGCGGCCGGCGTCACGTTGGACCATGCCTGTCCGTCGTTCATCGTGACATGGATCTGTCCGTCGTCGGTGCCGACCCATACCATGGGAACGAGCAGCGGTGACGGCGCGATCGTGTAGATCACGCCGCGCCTGTCGTTGCCGACATCGGCAGCGGCCGCTGGATCGAGTGATCTGGGCACTCCCGGATCCCTGCGCGTGAGATCGGGACTTATCTGCGTCCAGCTCTGCGCACCGTCGGTTGTCTTGAACAGGAACTGATTAGCGTAGAACAACGCTCGCGGATCGGCGCGGGAGAACACGAGTGGCTGGGTCCAGTCGGTGCGCGCCTTTTTGGGCGATTTGGGTGCCGTGGTTCCGGGTACCGCACGGTTCTGCTCGAGGTTGAATCGCTCGCCGGTCCCGCCATACACGATTCCGGGATGCAGCGCGTCGCCGGCGGTGTATCCACTCTCACCGCCCGCTCCGATGGGCTCCCAGTCGCGCATCGAGATCTCAGCGAACTTTCCGCGTGAGCGAACGGCGACGGCGCCGCTGTCCTGTTGTGCGCCGGTAGCCCAGTACGGAAAGCGGTAGTCAACCGACACGTGATAGATCTGCGCTGTGGGCTGGTTGAGCCACGAGCTCCACGTCACGTCGCGAGGGTCAGCGGTTCTCGCGTTGTGCGTGATGATCGTGCCCTGATCGCTCGCCACGATCATCATGTTGCTGTCGTCCGGCGACACCCACGCCTGATGGTAGTCGTCGCCGCCGGGCGATCCGCGCAGCGCGACCCACGTCTTTCCGCCGTCCATCGAGCGCGACACGGAAACGTTCGACACGTACACGGTGTCGGCATCCTTCGGATCCACGGTCACGTGCTCGAAATACCAGCCACGCCCCCACAACGCCTGATCGGACGAGAGACGTGTCCATGATTCGCCGGCGTCGTCGGAGCGGAAGAATCCGCCCAGCCCCGCGGGTGAGCCGAACGCACTCGGAGGACCGGTCGGTTTTGGCGCCGCCGGATCTGGATTGAGGTTGTCCACCACGGCATACACCCGCTGTGGATTGTTCGGCGCCACGCAGATTCCGGTCTTGCCCATGCCATCGTTCGGCAATCCGTTCGTGAGCTGCTTCCACGTGCTGCCGCCGTCCGTGGACTTGTACATCCCGCTACCGGGCCCATTGCTCGGCGCGTACACGAACCAGGGCGGCCTGCGAGTGTTCCAGAGGCCGGCGTAAACGACCTGCGGATTGCTCGGGTCGATCACTACCTCGATGCCACCGACGTCCTCATTCTTGTAAAGCACCTTGTCCCAGCTCTTCCCCCCGTTGGTGGAGCGGAAGATGCCGCGATCGGGATTGCCTGCGTAGTAGTGTCCGATTGCGGCGACGAAGAGCACGTCGGGATTGTGCGGATGCACGGCGATCTTTCCGATGTGCTGTGTGTTCTCGAGTCCGATGTGCGTCCAGGTCCTGCCGGCGTCAGTGGACTTGTACATGCCGTTGCCATAACCAACGGAGTCGCGCAGAGTACACTCGCCGCTTCCCACGTAGACGACATCGGGCGTAGACGGCGCGACGGCAATCGCTCCGATCGATGCGACCGGCTGCGAGTCGAAGACCGGTCCCCACACGCGGCCCGCGTCGATCGACTTCCAGACACCACCATTGACCGAACCGAAGTAGAACTCGTTCGGACGTCCGGGAACTCCGCTCACCGCATCCACGCGTCCGCCACGGAAGGGGCCGAGCATGCGCCAGCGGAGGCCGGAGAGAAACTCGGAGTAGCTCTGGGGCGGCGAATGCGTCTCGTTCGTCGGATCGAGCGCGGCATACGGCATCGTGCCCTGTGCCGACGCTGTCTGAAGGAATCGCCCGATGCCGGGGGAGGCGACCGAGAGCGCGGCGCTGACCTGGGTCGCGCGGATGAAGAAACCGCGTCTTGAGACAGCGCTCTGATCTGGCGAGCTGGCGGTCTCGTTGGGAGGAATTTCGCCCTGTTCGAATTTCGTATCCGTTTTCTTCACTGACTACTCCATGGTGATGACTGGAACGTCAAGGGAAAATACGTTCAGATCGCACGGAACGTTCGTGAACTTTCCGTCTGCCTGGTAGCGGGTGGCTTCGCACAGCGCACGCCGCGAAACGCCCGCACGACGACAACTGCAGATGAACGTGCAGCTATCACGCACCGCCCAGCGCCTGAAAGAGATAGCTGAGCTTCACAAAGAAGCCATCTGCGGTCCTTCGCAGCCCTCGAAACGCTAGCGGATCGGGCTCGGTCATCGAGTTGCCGTATCCGGCAAAGAATACGGTGCCCGGAGACGGACGGTACGAGAAGAGCCAGTCGGTGCGGAGTCCGTTGGACGCGCTCGGGGTGGACGATGCGTATGATGTATCACCCGCGAACAGAATAGTCTGCCCCGTGCGGGGATCAATGAGGGACGCGCGGGTAGTAGCCGTGTACTGCGTCACTACTCGAATGAACACCGAGCGCGTGACCTGGTACTCCACCTTGACGCGCGGGATGCGCGTTGATGCCGAGCGAGCACCATCGCTGCGCCGCGTGAATGCGCTGCTCAGGTATGTGGCGTTGACGCGGAGCTGCTGGCTTGGCCGGAGGTTCAGGCTCGCGTTGTAGTCCAGTCTCCGCACGCGTGACGTCTCCAGAAAATCAACATCGTTTCCCGAGTTGACGCTGACTGACGCATCATATCGTGCGAAGAGGGGGGTGGACACGCGCAGGCCGGTCACGAACGTCGTGACTCGTGGTGACGGAACGAACGGCGACGGAGGCGAGCCGCCTACAAAGTCGGCGGAATACGCGGCCGGATCGAATGCGTAGCTGGAGAGCGAAGGCGTCACGCCCACCGACCAGCCGCCTCGCAGCGTGAAGCTGGTGTTCGCCGACGCATGATCTTCAAGCAGGCTCTTCCCGCCAAGGAAGTCGTTGTATCGCCAGACTCCACTGGTCTGAATGAACACGTTGAACTTCTCGAGCACCGCACCGGGTGCTCCGTAGAGACTGAATCTGTTGTTGATCCCGGTCTGGATGATGCCGGTCCGCGGAACGAAGCCGTTGTCGGCGGCGAAGTGCTTTCCGATTCCGACAATGTCGTAATGAAATCCAAACGCACGTCCCGTTCGATCCACTACCGCTTCCCACATCGGCGCAGTGCTGGTGATTCCGTCCTGGCTGGTGTTGCTCATGGCCGCCTGAAACTGCGCGTAATACAATCTTCCGAAGACGTAGTGCACGTCCGCGTCCACCAGCCGATTGGCGCGACTGCCGCCCACTCTATCGCTGTAGAGAAGGCCGGCGGTGCTCTGGCCGCCGAAGCCGCGAGTCAGCCTGAAGATGTCCACCAGCGGATGCCGTCCATTGCTGCTCGTGCCCGCAGCGTCGATCGCGGACAGGAAGGCGACGTCTGCTCGCCCCACGGTCCCCGTCAGCTTCACCGCCGCTGTCGGCTGCACGATGGTGCGTGTGTATACAAGTGTGTTTGGCACGTTGAAGCGATCGCTCCCTTCCACGAAGAACGGCCGCTTCTCCGGATAGAACAGTGCGAACCGTGCATCGGCGGCGATCTGCGTGGCGTCGGCTTCCACCTGCGAGAAGTCGGGCTTCACCGTTCCGTTCAGTACGAAGTTGCTGCCCATGGCCCAGCGGACGTTACCGCCGAGCTGTGGCTCAGACGTGTATTTCCACCCAGTCAGAGAGGTTCCGCAGCAGGGCGTTCCGCGCACCGTGTTGGTGAGCTCCGGATTCAGGCCGACCACCTGGCCGTGGTGCATGCCGTGCAGTCCGACGAGCAGTCCTTCCTGATTGATGAAGCTCGCCGCACCGCTGCGTGCCTCCGTCCATGTTTCCTTGTAGCCGTTGTGCTGCACATTGCGCTGGATCTGTATTCCCCAGTCCTGCACCGACATGCTCGGGTACCGCAAGCTGCTGAACGGAATTCTGATCTCGACCTGGTACCCCCAGGGCGTGACGTGTCCTCTGGAGGACCAGAGGAAGTCGGCACTGAGGTCGGTCTGGCCGGGCCCGACATTGGAGCCGGGTATGAATCCACCGGTTTCATTCTTCGTTCCGTCGGCCTGAATGCCGAGTGGATTGACGATGAAGACGAAGGCTCGATTGCGCGTGTCGTAGGTATCGAGATGGATCTCGACGTTGTCGTCAGAGGCAATGTTGTCGCGATCGGCCAGTGTGGCGCGCACGGGCCCGTGTGGCTCGTATGCACGGATGCCGAAGTACATGGCCGTTGCGGAGTACCACACCAGGACTTCCGTGGAATCGGGCGACGGGCGCTGATCGGCGGGCGCGTACTCTGAAAAACCGGTCAGCATCGCCGCGCGGGCCCACACGGGCTCGTTCAGCTCTCCGTCGACGACGACCGACGTATCGATGCGCGGCACGGATGCCGTAACATTTCCGGCGCGACCATTGTACACCGGGCCAGGTTGCGCAGCCGCCAGCTGGAACACACCCAGAATTGCGAGGAGCATGATGCCGGAAATGTAGCGTGCTGCTCATTCGCGTCGCGGGCGCGACTGATACATTTCTGATATGAAAGTATCCGACTACCGCAACATCTTCGCATTCGGAGTCGCCGGGAGCTTCATGGTGGCTCCACTGGTCGTTCCTCTGGTCGCTCGGGCGCAGAAACCATCGCCGTCTCCCAGCCCGAAGTTTTGCCCATCGAATACGAGGCGTCACACTCGTGGTCACGCGACATAAAGAAGGGACAGAATCCCGAGGAGTCCTGTCCCTTCTTGTTCTCGGTCCGCCTGTTGGCTAGAACCGCAATCGGACCGTGATAGGAACGTATCGCACGAGCGCGTTACGGTATTTCAGCGTTGAGATGCCAACATATCCCGCCTCTAGACTCGCGTGCAGACTCCCCAGATCGGTTTCCAATCCAAGCGCTCCCGTACCGCCTCCGTTCAGCTCACCGCCGGTGGGGCGTCCGGGCGGCGTTAGTCGCTCCTGCACTATCCCAAAGCCACCCAGTACATACGGCCGCACCCGACCGCTGCTCAGCCGGTACTGACCAGTTATGAAGACGTTCAGCAGCGAGAACCTGTCCGCATCGAAGCTTCGCTGTTTATGATTGCTGAAGAGCGAATAAGTAGCATTGACGCCTAATGCAAATGGCCGCGCGTCCATGCTTTGTGATACTCCGGCTCTGAATTGGACGCCAGTCCCGAGACTCGTTGCGGTTGGGCCCGTGGGCACCACAGCACCGGTGCCAAGCTCAAACCGTAACCCTTGCGCCAAGGCCTGGTTCGATAAAAACGCCGCAGACGCGCAGCACGCAATCAGCGCACGTACCAGAGATTTAACGCTACTATTTCTTAAGAGGATCATTGTTTTGGCTCCGTAGCTAAAAAGTTCGCTTCAGATAGACGTCGGCATCCTCAGGCGGGCAACTATACGCGCACATCGGCCGCCATGTGCCTATTGTCGAGACTGTATAAGTTGTCGTCCCGTGCCAATCGTCATTGATCCAGTTTTTTTCCCACACGTCGAGGTCAATATAGGCGAATGAACTGCCCTTGGGGATAATGAACAGCGGTACTCCGGGCTCGTTTGATTGCCATGCCGTGCAGCTCATATCGGAACACGACGTAATACCATCTCGTCGATACGTCGCGTATACGGGGGTGCTTCCTGTTAGATAATACAGGTTACCGCGGAACTCGACCTCGTGTCCGCCCCATTCGCCATCGTTCCAGTGAATGGCAAATGCTCGGACATAGATGGTATCAGCCGGCGGTGGAGGATTGATCTGCCCTCCGTCACCACAGTCTGGATCGCACGGGACCATGTATGGAGTGACCGAGCCCGGGCTAGTCCCGAGCGAACTTCTTGCCGCGCCAGTTCGACCGGAAAGAGCTGCAAGCTGATACGCGGTGGGAGTCCCGCTAGAATTGTACACGGTCAGCACCAGACTCTGTACCGTCATTCGGCTCCTGAATCACGCTACCACGAGAGGTGGGTTGCGGATTGATCCGCAGACTGGATGGCTCGGCCGGGGCTAGGAGCGCCAATGAATGTTTCGGCACCCCACTCGCACGCGCGATGTCAGATGGTAGCCCGTCTGCGGCATAGATACGAAGAATCGGCGCGTGATGACGTTGGATCGTTGCACCAATAGTGAGGTCTGATGTTCCGCGCCAGGTGGTACGATGCTCCTGGAAGGGCACGAAAAAGTCGAGCCGTGGTAGGCGACTCGTGCGCAGGTCAAGCGCCGCCGTCGTCTCGTTCATGGCAACCGCGAGTTGTTGGCGTAGGCGCGCCCCGGCCTGTCTTGCCAGATAATCCTGCAAGATTAGTTTGTGCTCGGTCACAACGGAAGCGCGCCACGCATCGCGGAGTTCGTACCGCGCTGCACTGTCCATGAGCGCAATGGCTACACCGCGAGCGAGCTGCTGGAGCTGCGCATCCACGGCAGCTACATCAATGGAAGCCGATGGCGAAGGGGATACTGCCTTGGAAGGTGCCACCCCGGTAATACCATCCGAGCATGCAACAACTATTAATAGAACCAGAATTGCTGCCGCGCGACGAAACGGAACCGTACTTTCTTTTGTCGTCATGTTCACCGTTTCCATTGTGAAGTTGTCATACTTGAATGCGGCACGTTCGGTTTGCCGCTGCTGGGCGAATCAACGTATGGCACACCCGAATGGCCCAACGTATTCCCTGCAGCGCCATCTGGCATTGGCAATTTCTGCCAATGCCCTACGCTGAATTCAAACGAGACGTGTTTAACTTCTGCCTGGATGGCCCCTGCCCAAAGGGCTCAAGCGCCTTGTCTACAGGTGGACATTCCTCGCTCCACATCGGTGCGGCAGCGCACACCGAGCTTCTGCAGCACCTTCTCGGTGTGACGCCTGGCAGTGTGTTCCGTGACATGCATATCGCGAGCGATTTCGCGGTTCGACCTCCTAGCTGCTAATAGCCTCGCTACCCGGGACTCACTTGCAGTAAATCCAAATCCTCCACGCAACTCTTCATCCGTCGGAAAGTCTCTCGCGCACCGCTCGAGCAAGACGACCGTGATTTCCGAACACGCTCCAGCAATCTTTCTGGCTCGCGCCTCGTAGCGTCTTCCCCCAATCGTGATGCGCGTCTCTGCCGCGCCAGCCGAGGTACCTCTGTCCGGTCGCACTTCACGGGACTGACTCGCGAGCGCTAGTACGACCTCTTGAATTGCCGCCCATGGTAGCACACGATCGAAAGTGGCTACGTCTCGAATTTCCAGTTCTTCGCTGTCTGTGGTTAGCATGCGACCTTGCGTTGATAGTCCCCACGCCCTGATCGGCGATCACGGCGGCAGAGTGGCTGCTTGCGCGCGGGGTCAATGGCGCCGTAGCTTTAGCCACGTTATGCCAGGAGGATCACGCGCCAATTACCCACGGGTTACGCAGCAATCACTTGGCATGATCTGCCCATGATTCGGCTTACATTGTTGGGCGGCCCCGGCCTTGTGTATTCGGACGGGCAGGATGTCCAGCCGGTTCTGAGTCAGCCAAAGCGACTGGCACTCCTCGCTTACCTCGCGCTTGCGGGCCCCGGCAAATTTCGGAGCCGCGACAGTGTGCTCGCGCTATTCTGGCCCGACGCCACAGAGCGACGGGCGCGTCAGTCACTGAACCAGGCGTTGCACTTTCTCCGAGTGTCGCTAGGCACGGACGTCATCGTCAGCCGCGGTCCGGGCGAACTCGGGATAACTGCCGAAACTCTCTGGTGTGACGTGGTAGCGTTCGACCAGATGGTCGTCGCCAACGATCTGACCGACGCAGTACATCTATACAGTCGCAGCGGCGACTTACTGCCTGGCTTCTTCACGGACGCGGCGGCGGAATTTGATCAGTGGTTGAACAGTGAGCGCGGCCGCCTCCGGAAAGCCGCATTTACAGCGGCATGGGCGTCAGCAGAATTAGCCGAGAAGGACGGTCGGCTCGCAGCCGCCGTTGAATGGGCGCGGATAGCGGCTGACCTGTCGTTAAATGATGAAACAACCACTCGTAATCTGATCCTGATGCTGGATCGGATCGGTGACGCCGCTGGCGCGCTGCAGGCTTACGACGCGTTTTCGGCACTGCTGCTCCGCGAATACGAAATCTTGCCGTCGGCTGATGTCAGGGAATTGGCGGCTCGAATTCGTGCGCGGGATAAGATTATCGTCCAAACGGCGGCCCCGACCACTGCGTCCGCGGGTGCGAAACAGAACGTCGGCGATGACAACTACTCGCCACGCGGTTTGAGGCTCACCGATCCAGCTACTGCAAGTCACGGCGGTGATACCTTGAACCACACGCTGAGTATTCCCCCGAACGCTACAGTAACGGAACGGCCGCATGAATCAATCATTCAGCGGAGACGGCCCAGGCTCGCGCATTTCACCTGGCTCGTAGTCGGCGCGCTGTTGGTCGGCGCTGGAGTGGTTTCGCTTTCCTACTACGCGAGTTCTAGTTCCACTCGCAAGGTTGCCAGTAACTACCAGGCAAGCATCATTGTTCGGGAGTTCGCGAGCGCGGGCCAACCGGATAAGTACTCGCGTTTGGACCGAGCACTTACGTCTGCGATCATCGACCAGCTTACAGCAGTACGCTCGTTCAACATCATATCGATATCGGATACAAGCGCCGTACCGTTGCGTCTGTCTGGCGATACGCGGGCTCCTGCCATTCTACTGAGTGGAAATGTTGTGCAGTCGGACGGCCGGCTCCGCGTCAACATACAGATTGCTGACGCGAGGTCAGGCAGGGCGATCAAGACAGCGGCGCTCGATCATCGAAAGGGAGACTTTCTACCGTTAGTCGATAGCTTATCGTTGCAGATATCATCACTCGTGCGTGCCACTGTAGGACGCGAAATCCGAATCAGCACATGGAGCATCGGCGCCAAGAATGACCATGCTTACGCGCTGATGCAGCAGGCAGACGAGCACCGGGACAGGGCGAACCAACTTGCGGCGTCCGGCGACGTGTCTGCCGCCGTGCGCGCCCTCCAGAGTGCTGACTCGACCTTGGTACAAGTGGAGTCAGGTGCGCCCGGTTGGCGAGAGCCGGTAATTGAGCGCACGGAATTGCTTCAAACTCTCGGCGCAATGTATCTTATGCCGCCCTTTCACGATCCTGCGAAGGTCGAACGCTCGCTCGCACGCGGAATCGCTGAGGGCAAGCATGCCGTCTTCCTCGACCCACAAGATGCCGGCGCCCTCGAAGCACTGGGATCCGTGGAATACTGGTACTGGCTGGTGGTACAACTCCCTCCCGACTCCGCCCTGCTCGCGCGCGCGCGAGCTGAAAAGAGCCTCAGAGCGGCGGTTGCTGCAGATCCTAGCCGAGCATCGGCGTGGAGTTCGTTGAGCGCTCTGCTCTACGCGCAGGCGGACTACACTGGCGCATATCTCACTGCAGATCGTGCGTATCACGCCGACGCGTATTTGCGTAGCTCCGAGACGATCCTGGATGAGTTGTTCATTGCCTCGTACGAGTCGGGTGATGATTCGACGGCGAAGGCGTGGTGCGATGAGATTAACCGGCGCACCGGGCGAGGTTGGCTTAGTGCATATTGTCGGTTACGTCCTTTGGCGTCGAGCGATGCGAGGGATGAGTATGCCATTGCTCGGGCGTGGCGGCTAGCCAAAGGCACTACCGATCCCGGGAGTCGCCTGCCTTCAGTGGCGCCTCAATTGCAGATGTTAGTGGGGGTAGTGATCGCCAGGCAAGGACTGCGGGACAGCGCCGAATCGGTGATCAGGGCTGCACATGACCGTGGCAAGGGCGATCCTGAACTCGTGCCACTCGAAGCAGAAGCGTTGATGCGTCTTGGCCAGCCTGACAGCGCAGCCGCCCGCCTCATTCGGTACTATGTGGCGAGGCCGTCACACAGAGCTGGCATAGTGCGCAGTCGGACATTCGCGCGACTCATACCATTGCAGCGGATGCTCGCACGCATGATGATTCCTCTGAGCAGCCGTAACGACGCTCTGGAACAGCGGTAGAACAGCAGTCGATCAGGGCCGCGCAGCGTTTCCGCTTACCGTTGTCGTGATCGGAGTACAGTGAAGGATCCCTTCGACTACGATGCAGATCTGATCGCTACGCACGACTGGTTGGCGATTACCGACACCGGTCGGACTCTCTGCGCAGGCAATCATTCCAGCAAGCGCGGACACGGCTACTCCAAGCGTCACTATGCGCAATCCGTTTGTGATCGACATACTCAGCCGCCGTCTGCATGGGGTTTGGATGTTCTAGAAGAAGATGAATGAGACCCGGCGCGAGCGCATTGGCAGTAACTGCCCATGCGCTCGCGCCGGGTCGGGAATGGGCGACGAAGAGACGAGCGCCCGAGCCGGCTTCCCTCGTATGCTGATTGCAGTAGACAATAGGTAGTGCGCCTCGGGTGGTAGGCCGCTGTGCCCTGGATTACGAGACCGTGATGCAGCGGGGGTCGCCACGTGTGCACCGAACGGAGCTCGAACAGTTGCGAGGGCCAGCAGCGGCAGCCGCCAGCTGGAACGCACCCGGAATTGCGAGGAGCATGATGCCGGAAATGTAGCGTGCTGCTCATTCGTGTCGCGGGCGCGACTGATACATTTCTGATATGAAAGTATCCGACTACCGCAACATCTTCGCATTCGGAGTCGCCGGGAGCTTCATGGTGGCTCCACTGGTCGCTCCTCTGGTCGCTCGGGCGCAGAAACCATCGCCGTCCCTCAGTGCTCCGGAGCGCGCCATCGTACGCTCGATCGATAGCCATAACGCGGCCGCACTCGCGCTGCTCGAGCGCGTGGTGGACATCAACAGCGGTTCGCTCAATCTCACGGGCGTTCGGCGGGTGGGTGAGATCTTCCGGGCGCAGTTCGACCCGCTCGGGTTTCACACGCGGTGGGTGGATGGAGCGTCATTCAATCGCGCCGGCCATCTCGTCGCGGAGCATCCCGGGCCCGGCCCGAAGATCCTGCTCATTGGCCATCTCGACACCGTATTCGAGCCGGAAAGCCCGTTCCAGAAGTTCCGCATGATCAATGACTCCACCGCGACAGGGCCTGGAGTGATAGACATGAAGGGAGGCGACGTCATCGCGCTGTACGCGCTGCGCGCGCTCAAGGACACCGGTCTGCTGGACAGGATGAATATCGTGGTCGTATTTCATGGCGATGAGGAGGAATCCGGCACGCCGCTGTCGCTTGCTCGTGCGACGCTGAAGGACGCGGCGAAGGGTGCCACTGCAGCGCTCGGTTTCGAGGACGGCGCTGGCGATCCGCGCACGGCGATCATATCCAGACGCGGAGACGATGGCTGGACGCTCCATGTGACGGGAACGCCGGCGCACTCTTCTCAGATATTCACTGACGGCGTGGGTGCGGGCGCGGTCTTCGAGGGTGCGCGCATTCTTGACCAGTTCTACCAGAAGCTCTCCGGAGAAAAGTATCTGACATTCAATCCGGGCCTCGCCATCGGTGGCACAACGGCCGCCATGGATACGTCGGGCACCGAAGGCACCGGGTCGGGCAAGTCGAACGTTGTCGCGAAATCCATGACTGTCACGGGCGACCTGCGCACGATCTCGCCGCAGCAGTTGGCGAACGCGCGGCAGACAATGATCGGAATCGTCGCCAATCACCTGCCGCACACCGCAGCGGAGATATCGTTCACCGATGGGTATCCGCCAATGGCGCCCACCGATGGCAATCGAACGTTGCTCGCGATGTACGACAGGGCGAGCCAGGACCTGGGCTTCGGACCTGTAGTCGCCGTGGACCCGTCGCGCGCCGGCGCGGCCGACGTGTCATTTGTGGCGAGCATCGTACCGATGGCGATTGACGGGATCGGCCTGTCGGGGCGGGACGACCACACGGACAGGGAGACTGCCGACCTGCGCATGTTGCCGTCGCAGACCAAGCGCGCGGCGTTGTTGATGTACAGGTTGACCCAGGCGAAGTAACCGCAACATCGTATCAAGCCGAGTGGAGATATCGCATTCTTGCACGAGCCGGCGTGCTTCACGTTCAGGCGCGTTAGGATTCACTCTGTAAACGCGCGTCGCATACCTCTGGCTTCTCCATGCAACCGGCTCGTTCCAAGCTCATCGCTGCTTTCGCCGCAGTGTATCTCATCTGGGGCTCTACGTATCTGGCAATACACTACGCCATACAGACGATCCCGCCATTCTTAATGGCTGGCGCCCGTTTCCTTGTCGCCGGTGCAGTGCTTTACGCGTGGGTTGCTTCGCGTGCGGCCAAGCGCCCCACATGGCCGCAGGTTCGTAACGCGTCCATCGTGGGGTTGATGTTGCTCATGCTCGGAAATGGCGGGGTCGTTTGGGCAGAGCAAACGGTGCCGTCGGGGGTGACGGCACTGATCGTTGCGATTGTGCCACTGTGGCTTGTAGTCCTGAGCTGGGCGCGGCCGGGTGGAACGCGGCCGACCGTTGGTGTTGCGGCTGGGGTCGCGGTGGGACTTTTCGGTACCGTGGTGCTTGTTGGACCGGATTCACTGCGCGGGTCCGGTCCGATCAATATCTGGGGCGCTGCAACGCTGGTACTCGCGTCACTGTCATGGGCGGCGGGGTCGCTGTTCGCGAAGGAAGCGGATCTCCCAACACCGCTTGTTGCCACTTCAATCGAGATGCTCGTCGCCGGCACGGCGCTGATGGCTGCCGGTCTTGTTTCCGGAGAGGCGTCGCGGCTCACACACACGGGCGTGTCGCTAGTGTCGATCACCGGGCTTGCCTATCTCGTTGTGTTCGGGTCCGTCGTGGGCTTCACCGCTTACACGTGGCTACTGAGGAACGCAACGCCGGTAGCTGTCGGTACCTACGCCTACGTCAATCCGGTCGTCGCCGTGGCACTCGGCTGGCTCATCGCAGGTGAAACCGTAACGGGACGAACGATGGCTGGCGCGGCGATCATCGTTTCCGCAGTCATCATCGTCACCATTTCGACCAATCGCAACTCGTCCGTGAGATCACGGCTTGCGGAGTCGGTCTGATCACCCCAGTCGACGCGCAACGTTCGACCGCCGCGCGCCCTGACGCTGAGTCTGTTACGGGTTCTGCTTCCGCGCGAGCGCCGTCACTCGGCGGGTGGCTTGGGAACGCAGCCCGCCAGACCGGCGCGACTGAGCATGATTTCCAGCGGGCAGAACCTGGTGAAGCTGGACTGGACAAGATTCACCCCGACGAAGGCCGTGAACAGGAACCAGGCTGGATTCACCCAGTATCCGAGGGCGAGTGAGAGGAGGACGAAAGCGCCCGCGAATCTCCGGATGATATTGTCGTTGCACATCAGCTGCTCCTTGAGTTTGAATTCAACTGCACCTTGTTCGTGCTGCCTTCTGCGCCGCCTTCTGCGCCGCCTTCTGCGCCGCGGCGCAGCTCCCAGTACGTGATCGGAACAACGATCATCGTGAGCAGCGTCGCCACAATTGCGCCACCCATCAGCGCCACCGCGAGCCCCTGGAAGATCGGGTCGAGCACCATCACCAGCCCTCCCACCACGACCGCTGCAGCGGTGAGTGCGATGGGTCTGAAGCGCACCGCACCGGCTTCGATCACAGCGTTCGCCAACGATTCGCCGCGTTCCTCGGCCTGCTGTATGAAGTCGACGAGCAGGATGGAATTCCGCACGATGATCCCGGCGAGCGCGATCATCCCGATCATCGATGTCGCCGTGAAGAACGCGCCGGTGATCGCGTGAGCCGGGAGGATTCCTATCAATGTGAGCGGAATGGGCACCATGATCACCAGCGGAATCGTGAACGACTGGAACCAGCCGACGACGAGCACGTATATGAGGATCAGAACGATGGCGAAGGCGATGCCCAGGTCACGGAAGACTTCGATTGTCACCTGCCACTCTCCATCCCACTTGATCGCGGTTTCCGTGAGGCTGGTGGGCTGGACGGCATTGTAGCGCGCGATGTGTGCACCGTTCACGCGAATGGCGTCCAGCTTGTGATTCATCTCGAGGATGGCGTACACGGGCGATTCGATCTGGCCCGCGACATCTCCGGTGACGTAAATAGTTGGACGCAGGTCCTTTCGGATGCGAGTACTCTCGATTGTTCCCGGCATGATACTGACGAATCGCGCCAGCGGCTGAGGTCCTGTGGAGGTGCTTACTGGAAGCGCAAGAAGCGCCTGCACGGACGAGCGCTGATCGATGGGCAGCCTGGGCACGATGCTTACCGGCTCACGCGCGGCCGCGGAGCTCGTGATGCCGGTCGGCGCGCCACTGAGTGCGAGATACAGCGTTTGCGTGATCTGTTCGACGCTCGCGCCGGCCTGAGCGGCTCGGACTCGATCCACGCGGAAGTTGAGCTGCTGCTGAGGCGCCTCGACCGTCCAGTCGATATCCACGACACCTGGCGTCGTCTCGAAGACGTGCCGTACCTGGCGCGCCACTTCGATGCGTGATGAATCGTCAGGACCGTACACCTCCGCAACGAGAGTGGAGAGAACGGGCGGACCCGGCGGGATCTCCGCAACTTTCGCGGACGCGCCGTACCGGGCCGCGATTGAATCGATGCCTGGTCGCACGGCTACGGCTATCGCGTGACTCTGCCGTGAGCGATCACCCTTGGATACGAGATTGACCTGAACATCCGCGACATTCGCGCCGGAGCGCATGAAGTAGTGGCGGACGAGGCCATTGAAGTTGAACGGGGCCGCGGTGCCTGCGTACACATCGGTGCTCAATACCTCCGGCACGCGCCGCAGATACGCAGCGATATCCTGGCCGAGTTCGTTCGTGGTTTCCAGGGTGGTCCCTTCCGGAAGATCGAGGACCACCTGGAATTCACTCTTGTTGTCGAACGGTAGCATCTTGACCTTGACGGCCTTCACCAGGACGAGGCCGACCGACAGGAGCAGCAGTGCCCCCACTCCCCCATAGAAGCTCAGCCGGAGACGGCGCCGCTCCATGAGCGGCGCCATGATGCGCGCGTAGAAGTTTCCGAAGCGCGACTCGTGCAGCGCCGCCCGCGCCGGCGGTACTTCGTGTGCGCCGGCGACGTGGTGCCCGCCATGGTGCGCGCCGTGTCGCACGTGTCCCCTCAGCAACCTGTACGCCAGATACGGAGTCACGACGAATGCGACGGCGAGCGATGCCAGCATGGCGAACGATGCGCCGACGGGAATCGGGCGCATATATGGCCCCATCATGCCGGATACGAATGCCATGGGCAGAATTGCGGCGATCACCGTGAAGGTGGCCAGGATGGTTGGATTTCCCACCTCGTCCACGGCCTCGATCGCAGCCACATCGGCAGGGACCTCGCCGGACTGCATGTGCCGGTAGATGTTCTCGACCACGACGATGGCGTCGTCAACGAGTATTCCGATCGAGAATATCAGTGCGAAAAGCGTGATACGATTGAGAGTGTATCCCAGTGCGTAATACGCGAACAGTGTCAGCGCCAGCGTGACGGGCACGGCCACGAGCACGATCGCTGCTTCCCGCCAGCCGAGGAACATCCAGATCAATATCGTGACGGAGACAGTAGCGATGAGCAGGTGCAGCATGAGCTCACTCGCCTTCTCGCCTGCGGTTTCGCCGTAGTCGCGTGTAACAGTCAGCTTTACGTCTGGTGGAAGCAGCCGTCCTTCGGTCGCGCGCACCCGGCGCATCACGGCGGCGGTCACCGCAGTCGCGTTTGCACCTTTACGTTTTGAGACTGCGATTGTGACCGCGGGCTCTGCCTGGCCGGTTCGCCCCGTATGCGTGACATAATTAGTTGGCTCGCCGAAGTCGTTGCTCACGTCTGCGACGTTACGCAGATAAACCGGTGCGCCAGCCCGCAGTGCCACGACCACGCTTCCGACATCTGCGCTCGTCTCGAGCGGCGCTCCCACTTCCACGCGGTACACCTGGTTGCCGGTTGCGAACTCTCCGGCCTGGAGTCGAGCGTTTGCGCCGCGAAGTGCTGCGACAACCTCGCCCGGGGTGACTCCGCTGCCCGCGAGGCGCGCAGCGTCGAGCGTCACGCGCATCTGCCGCGGTTGTCCGCCAACGGTGAACGTCTGCGCGACGTCCGGGACTGTGCGGATCTCGTCTTCCACATGGCCTGCGACCTGCCGCAGCATGTTCGGGTCGTAGCTGGCCGAGTGGAGCGTTAGCGTCAGTACGGGAACATCGTCGATCGAGTGCGCCTTCACCACCGGTTGCAGCGCGCCTGGCGGAGCCTGATCCATGGTGCTGGCCAGCTTGGCCTGCACTTTCGTCACACTCCGTTCCTGATCCTCGCCCACCTTGAAGCGAACCGTGACCATCGCGTAGCCGTCGCCGGACACGGAGTACACGTGATCGACTCCCGAAATTTCCATCATTCTCTGTTCGATCGGACGCGCCAGCAGGTTTTCAGCTTCGCTGGGCGACGCTCCCGGCATTGCAGCGATCACGTCGATCATCGGAACGGATATCTGCGGCTCTTCCTCGCGAGGCGTTCCCATGATGGCGAGCGCACCGAGCCCGAGCGACGCCGCTGCGATGAGCGGCGTCAGCCTGGAATGTATGAAGGCTTTGGTGATTCTCCCCGAAATCCCCATCGTCAGCGACCCCTTTCAGAGACGCCGACCGTATCCGGAATCACTACCACCTCACCGGCGCGCAGTCCGGACGAGACTTCGACCATGTCATCCTGCGTGCGCCCAAGCCGAACCCATCGAATCGCATCACCAGCACTGGTACGCACAGTCACGCCCGTCAGATCGCCGGATCGTGAAACGCTGCGCGATGGCACCAGAAGCACGGTGCGCCGTCCCTGGGGGATCGAAAGCGTGGCGCTGCTTCCGGAAAGCAGACTGCCCGTCGGATTGGCGACGAGTGCATTGATCATGTAAAGGTTTCCGGCGGTAGACGGCACGACTCCTTCCACGCGGGCCGTCGTCGTCTGCTGCTCGATTGTCGCGTTCAGGACCTGTCCACGCTTGATCCCGCGTGCGATGTCGGGCGTCGTGCTTGCACTGATTCGCAATTCGCTCCCATCCTCCACCGTCATCAGTGGTGCACCTGGCGCGGCGAACGCTCCGGGATCCACAAAGCGCCGGGTCACCTTTCCGGCAAACGGCGCGCGTACCAGCGAATACGCTGTCATCGCGGCCACCTCGCTGGCGGATGCACGTGCGGCGTTCACACCGGCATCTGCTCTCGCGACCGCGGTTTCGACAGCATCCAGCTGCACCCTCGTCGCGGCACTGTCGGCGTAGAGCGCACGAATCCGGGCAGCGTGGGTCAGAGCATCCTTGCGCATGGCATCCGCGTCGGCAATAGCCGCCGAGGACTGAGCCTGCTTCGCTGCGAGATCCCGGGCATCGATCCGCACCAGTGGCTGGCCTGCTGCCACGTCATCACCTTCGCGCGCCAGAACTGAAAGCACCGTTCCCATCAGTCGCGTGCTGAGTGTCGCCTGCCGCACGGGCTCGGCTACACCGGAGGCATCCATCGCAGACTCGACCGTCGTGTCTCTAACCGTGTACGTCGTACCCTGGACGCGGTGAGGCGATGGCGTCGCCGTTCTCGTATCGGATGGCGCGCAGGCAAGGGCCGCTGCACAGCTGACGGTGGCGAGGGCGAGATACTGGATACGCATTTGGATGTGTTTCAGAGTTGATTGAGCGTGGCAGGGCTTGCAGCGGGCGGATGTGCGGACGGTTCAGCAGCGGCGTCGAGCGCCGAGAGTGCGCCCGGATCACCGCCGAGCGCACGCCGCCGTTCGGCGTCGGCCACGATGGTGCGATAGCGGGCGTCGGAATAGGCGAGCGCACTGTTGAGTTCGACGGACTGTGCATCCAGAAGATCCACTACCGATGCGAGCCCCCCTTCGTACTTCCGCGACACGATGCGGTGTGCCTCGGCGCTCTGCGCCACCGCCTGCTTCGCCAACTGCAGTTTCCTGATCGCGACGATGAGTGTCACGCGTGTGTGGGCCACATCGAGTGATGCATCGGCTGCGGCCGCGTCCGCCTGGGCACGCGCCACGGAGGAGCGTCCAGCCGTCGCGCGCAAGTCCGACAGTCTGGCTGCGGTCCCGAATGGATTCCAGGAAGCCATCAATCCGACTGTCCAGTTGCGCGGACCCGCATACGGTCGGTCCGTCCCGTTCCAGTCATAGCGTGCGAAAGACGAGAGTCGCGGCAGGTAGGCGGCACGCGCGCGCAGCACGTCGGCATCTGCGGCAGCCAGCTGCTGGCGCGCGCTCATGACATCCGCGCGTTGGCCGGGGTCGCCACTCGTGTCGTTTGCGACCAGACTCAGAATGCGATCCGCATCGGGAAGCGTGGCTGGCGCTGCGAGGGCGGACGATCCCGTCTCACCGGGTCGGCCCAGGATGCTTGCCAACTGCGCTCGCGCATCCTCTGCGGCACCTTCTGCTTCCACGAGTTGTGCGTCAATGTCGCCAGCCCGAACAGCCGCGAGCAGTGCGTCTGATCGTGTAACCATGCCCTGTCTTGCCATGGCTTCTGTCTGAGCAACATGTGCGTGGGCGGAGCGCACGGCCGCATGGAGGGTCGCAACGCGCTCGGATGCCAGCACGGCGCCGTAGTAGGCGCGGATCACGTCCACGCGCGTCGACAGCTGCGTCCACGTGGCCGCGTCCGTACTTGCGGCGGCCCCATGCTTTGCGGCCGCGAGTGCAGCCCAGGAATCAGCGTTGAACAGCGGCTGGTCGAGCACGACGGCGCCCTGGAAGTTGCTCGTTGCGGCCGGGAAGTTGAGTCGCTGCGGGTCGAAGTCGGCCTGCGTGATGATTCCCTGCCGCAGCTTGTCACCGAAGACCCCGATCGGATCGGTGGTGCGGGCATAGCCGGCATCGAGCCGGAGGCTCGGAAGGATTCCCTGAAGCGGCGCGATCGCGCTGGCGGCCTGCGCCGCGGCGGTTCCGGCAGCCACGCGATTGGCGTACGCGCCATGGTCGGCCTGACGCAGGGCATCGGCGAGGGTAAGCTGCGCATCGGTGACGCGGGGGACCAGTCCCGCGACCAGAATGACGCCGGCGGAGAGCATGAGCGGAAACACCCGTCCGATGGCGCTTCGACTGGGTTTAAATTGGGGTATGGTCATATGTACATATAACTATCTAGTTGTATAATGAAAGTCAAGCACGTCTGATCACCCGGTTGCACGATTCTGGCGAAGAGTGAGGATGCCGCCGAGGCTCTTGCGACCGCCGGCTTTCGGACCGTCGACACAGGCTCGGTCAACGGCTCACAGTACTTCTACACGGCGGCCTCGGCGCTCACAGACGTCTGAACTCGTTGGCATTCGCACGCGTGGTTCAGGAGCAGGAATTGCGGTTGGATGTCAACCCGCCAGGAGATACGAGCGCGATTTCGTTTCCAGCTCGAGTCTGTTGCACATCACATCGCACAGCCGGAATACGCCCTTGTCGGCGAGTCCGTAATATACGAAGAGCCCTTCCTTGCGCCGGACTACGAAGCCATGGCCGTGCAGGAGCTGCAGGTGCTTGGAGATGTTTGCCTGACCGAAACCGGTCTCATCGACCAGCTCGGTGACGGTCATCTCCCCAGAGCGCAGGCAGGCAAGAATCTGCAGTCGCGCGGGCTCGGACAGCGCCTTGAACCGGCCAGCGATGAGCGCCAGCACTTCCGGAGTCAGTTTCAGATTGCTCAATGCAGCTCCTACGTGACGTTTTTCATATCTCTATGTAGCAATATAGTTATGTTATCCGACTGCGCAAACCCCAGCGGCAGCAGCGGCAGGCGACGCCATGATGCTACATCGGCAGCTTCACCGCCGCTGCTACATCGGCAGCTTCACCGTCGACTCACCTGCCGCCTTTCGCCGGGCGTTGAATGCCGCCAGGCCCGTTGTCTTCAGCGTATTCCACCTCGACATCACGTCGCTCAACTGAGCGCCAGCGCGCTCGCTGGCATCGATCTCCATGGCAGTGGGCGCGACGTCCGCACCCTGCATCCCCATCGCAGCGGCCGTGAGCGCGCTCGTGACCGAGGAAAGATTGGCTGCAGGAGTGACAGCTCCGCCTCGTCCGCCGAACGCTCTCCGTCCCGTTACCGGAGCCGGTGCAAGCGATTCCACCTGCGCCCGGAAAGCATCGACATCCGTGCCCTTCAGTTTTTCGAGCTCCGCGACAAGAGCGCGCGCCTGCACGTATTCCGCATGCGACATTCTGGATCGGTCGTACATCTCCCTGGATAGTGTCGCAAGCTGCGCCAGTGCTGCGGGCGGCGTGGTTACACGCGGATCCAGCCGCAGCGTGAGCGGCTGCGTGTAGCTCCTGCCGCCGACCGTCAGTCGAACCGTGTACTCACCGGCCGGCGCCCACGGAGAATTGGGAGTGTCGTATGTGCGGTGCGGAACCGCCCCCTCACCGCCCTCACCGCCACCACCGTTCGCGCCGACCGGATCGAAGTGGAGATCCCAGCTGACGCGATGCATTCCTGCGCTGGTCGAAATCACCATTGGCGGCGCAGGCCAGTACAGCGGCAGACCGCAGTCAGGTGCAGCTGGATTCTTCTGGCAGAGTTTGTTGTACGCAATTGGATCCGTGGCGGGATCGGGGTTGGGAACAGGATCCGTGCTAGAATACGAACGCACGACCTTGCCCGCCTCGTCCAGCACGTCGAGTGTCACCGGCCCCGAAGCGTTGCCCGCAAGGTAGTAGTCGATGATCGCGCCCCGCGGTGGATTCTCGCCAGCCGGTACCTCCGGAGGCCACGGTGTTGGATCGTTGGTCGCGAACCGAACGCGCGTCGCGGGCTCAGGCCTGTAGAGATACGCCGCACCTGAAGCGCGTGCTTCCGCGGCCTGGCGAAGCGGCGTCATGTCGTCGAGTATCCAGAACCCGCGTCCGTGCGTCGCCGCGACGAGATCCGAGCACATGCAGGTACTGTCATCCTTGAGCTGGATGTCGCGCACCGATACCGACGGCATGTCGAGCTTGAGCGACTGCCAGTGGTCGCCGTCGTCGAACGACACCCAGACCTGCGTGTCCGTGGATGCATACAGCAGGCCTTTCTTCCGCGGGTCCTCGCGAATGGAGTTCGCGACCGCGCCGGCCGCGATTCCGTTGTCAATTTCCGTCCACGTCCTGCCGCCGTCGTGGGTGCGCCAGAGATGCGGGTTGAGGTCGTCTATCCGGAGCGTGTTGGCGGCCGCGTAGGCGGTCTGCGTGTCGAAGTGCCCCGCGTCCATGTTGAAGATGCGCGTCCACGGTTTGATCTGCGGTGGTGTGACATTCACCCAGTGAATACCGCCGTCCGTCGTCATCTGGACGTTGCCATCATCGGTGCCCGCCCATAGTACATTGATATCGCGCGGCGACGGCGAGAACGCGGTGATGGTTCCCTGCGGTCCGGGCTGCACGGTGCTCGCGTACTTTCCGGCACTCGCCGGTACAGCCCAGGTCTTACGCGCAAGATCGGGGCTTATACGCGTCCAGCTGTGCGCCTGATCCGTAGTCTTCCACACCACGTTCGAGACGTAATACATGGTGTGCGGATCAATCGGTGACCAGTTGATGGGCATCGTGCGCACATTCCGGTTCACGGCATCACCGTTCTCGTCGTGCCCGCTCATGTCCGGACCTACGTACGTGGTCTGACCGGTGGTGCGATTGTACAGCGACACGTTCGTGCGCATGCTTCCGAACACGAGGTCCGGATTCTTCGGATCCGACGCGGCTATCCCGTACTCCTGGATGTTCACGGGATGCCAGTCGTGGAACGTTATCTCACCGTCCATCGACCTGCTGTCCACACACGCGGATCCGGAATCCTGCTGGCCACCGCACACGCGATACGGGAACGCGTTGTCGGTCGATACGTGATACATCGCGGCGGTGGGCTGCGTGTACCAGTTGCTCCACGACAGGCCGCGATTTGCGGACACGACGCCGCCCTGATCGGCTACGACTATGAGCACGTTCGGGTTGGTGGGATTGATCCACGTCTTCTGATAGTCATCACCGCCAGGCGCGCCCCGCACCGCGCTCCACGTCACGCCGCTGTCCTCGGTCCGCCAGAACACGGTGGACGAGCTGTACACCACGTTCTCATTCTTCGGATCCACCGCGATCGTCGGCAGATCTCCGCCGCCGATTCGAACCAGTGGACGCTCGTCACCTGTCCTGGGACGCGTCGCGGCCGGCACGCTCTGGTCGTCGATCGCGAGATGCCAGTGCTCGCCGCCGTCGGTTGACTTGTAGAATCCGACGGTGCCGGTGGGCCGCGCAGGTACGCCCGGCATGTTGCCAGCCACCATCGCGTAAAGCAGGTTGGGATGGCTCGGCGCCAGCGCAATGTTCGCCTGAATCACCGCCGGCAAGCCATCCGTCAGCTGCTTCCAGGTCGTCCCGCCATCGGTGGACTTGAAAATCCCATTGCCGGATCCGCCGAATGCCTTGCCCTCGGTGAAGCTCTCCTGCTGCTGCCACAACGTGGCGTACACGATGTTCGGATTGTTCGGATCGATGCGAACATCGTTGCCGCTCGTGTACTCGTCCTTGTACAGAACTTTCTGAAAAGTCCGGCCGCCGTCCATCGATCGGAAGATCCCACGCTCGGCGTTCGGCCCGTACGGATGACCCAGCGCGGCAACAAAGAGCCGATCCGGATTCCTGGGATCCACGTCGATCATCGCGATCATTCGCGTGTCGGGCAATCCCAGGCGCGTCCAGGTACGGCCCGCATCGGCGGACTTGTACACACCATCGCCGACCGACAGGTCGGGCCGTATGATGCCGGCGCCGGTGCCGACATATATGATGTTCGGATTTGACGGCGCTACGGCAATGGCGCCGATTGAGCCGGTAGGCTCCGCGTCAAATAGGGGTACCCAGTTGGAACCGTAATCGGTGGATCGCCACACACCACCATTGTCGAAGCCGATGTACGCGACATTCGGCTCGCCCGGCACACCGGACACCGCCCGCGCCCTGCCGGCGCGCGTCGGGCCGATCTCGCGCCAGTGCATCGCGGAGTAGAGACTGGTGGATTGTGCCGCCGCTGGAGATGCGAGCGGCGCGATGGAGACTAGGCTCGCGACGGCGAAGCCGGCGAGCGTGCCACGAGTGATGACGGTACTCACGATGACGTCCTTCCTGGGGATTTCGGAATGGCCTGCGATGGAAATTATAACGAACGAGCCGTCATCTCGTGATGACGGCTCGTTCCTGCCTCACGCGGATGATCATGCAGCTGCTCAGCGCTCGGCGTACGCCCTCGTAGTTCCGTCCCGCATCATGGCAACCACCGAATAGTGTTCGGGGGTACCACCTTCCATTCCGGGAGAGCCGGTGACCATACCCGGTACGCTGAGTCCTGCGACGTCGGCTGGATGCTCGCGCAACAGCTTCTGCACCAGATCCGCCGGGACGTGGCCCTCTATCACATACCTGCCGACTTCCGCGGTGTGGCAGGAAGCCGTCGCGCCGGTGATGCCGTGTGCAGTCTTTATCGAGTCCAGTACCCGCGCGGGCTCGTCGATCGCGGTCACCTGGAATCCGTTATCACGCATGTGCTGCACCCACGACTTGCAGCAGCCGCACTCGGCGTCCTTGTACACGACAACCGGAGTACCCACGGTTCCCGGAGCAAGCGTGGCAGTCGCGTGAGCTGCCAGTCCCTGCGTTGACGCGGCACCATGCGCTGCGGCTGGCACGTCCGATCGCGCCGGCGAACAGGCTGCAGGCGCAACTACAACGACCAGCAACATGGCCGTGACGGCGCGTGACACGAGGGTATCAATGAGCATCTGGAGTTTCCTGGTCCGGCGTCCCGCGCCGAAGACGGTCAGTGGCTTATCGATCCCTGCTTGCTGGTGTCGATCTCACTCGATTCGCCACTCTTGAAGAGAAACGCTTCCATGTTGCGCGTGAGAAACTGACGCGCCTTTGGATCCATGACGTTCAACCCGTAATGATTGATCAGCATGGTCTGCTGCTTGAGCCACTCCGCCCAGCACTGCTGACAGATTTCCTCACCGGCGCGCGCACCGATGGCGCCGGGGAACGGCTGGCGTTCGAACCCCTCGCGGGTCTGGCCACAGCGCGTGCAGGTGACTGTTGCTGGCATGTCTGAACCTCGTTGCGCGGCGCCTCAGGCGGCGTCGCGCAATTCCTCTGAATCTTGCCGCATGCCGCGCGCGTACTTGATCTCCGCCAGCCGGAAGACCTCGAGGATACGCAGATACACGGCGCCGATGTCGAGCTCGAACCAGCGCGCCGAGAATACGGCACTGTGCGGATCAGCGTGATGGTTGTTGTGGAGCTCCTCGCCGCCGAGCCAGATACCGATCGGTGAGATATTCCGGCTCTCGTCCTTCACGTCGAAGTTGCGGTAGCCAATGGCGTGACCCACTCCGTTGATGATCCCTGCGGCCCAGAACGGAATCCAGATCATCTGCACACCCCAGACTAGCGGGCCGACGAAGAAGCCGAACAGCCAGATGTCGATTCCGAGCATCACCAGGATTCCAACCCAGTTCAGGTTCGAGAAGATGTGGCGCTCGAGCCAGTCCGTCGGAGTGCCCTTGCCGTACTTCTCGAGCATCCCGGGCTGGCGAACAGCCTTGCGATAGTAAAAGGCGCCCTTGAGCACGATGTTACGCAGGCCTTCCATCAATGGCGAATGCGGGTCACCCTCACGGTCGGCGAACGCATGGTGCTTGCGATGGCACGCCACCCATTCCTTTGTCACGATCGCCGTGGAAAGCCACAGCCAGATACGCATGGGAAGCGCCGCCAGATAATGCAGCTTCACGCCACGATGCGTCTGCGCACGGTGAAGGAAAATGGTCACGCTGACGTTCGTCAGGTGTCCAGCGATGACTATGAACAGGAGCGGCTTCCACCATACGGTGGCCAGAGCTGCGAAATGAGGCATTAGCGGGGGGTTTTCAGTGGTTCCAGGTCAGCCTTGTAATCTATAAAGACGGAGCCCCCGGAGCATGGATAACCCAAAGTGGAACGGTCGTTTCGCTGAGCGTACTGGTGCGCTATCGTCAGGTGAATTGGAATTCACTACTTGCGGGTGAGTTCGGTGGCGGGCATCATCCGCCGCAATGGCAACACGCGAAGGGCCCGATTCCACAGTCCACCCACCCCCACTCTCCCATCTGGGGTTCGGATCGGCCCTCGGCGCTCCTTCGGATGAGGAGGACGCGGCCTATGACGCTGGACTGAGGCGCGCGCTCCAGCTGGGCGTCAACCATGTGGATACGGCCATCAACTTTCGGTGCCAGCGATCCGAGCGTGTGATTGGCCGCGCGTTGCGCGATGGCGCCGCGAACGGCGCCAGGGTGTTCGTAACCACAAAGGGCGGCTATCTGCCGCTCGAATCGCCGCCGCCCGCTTCAAAGGCCGAATACAGGGCGTATGTCGAGCGCGAATACATTGATACGGGAATCGTCGATCCGGCGGCGCTCGTCGCTGGTGGACACTGCATCTCGCCGAGCTTCCTGCGCAACCAGGTGGAACGCAGTGCCGCGAATCTCGGCGTCGGGACGATAGACATCTACTACCTGCACAACCCCGAGCAGCAGCTGGATTGCGCGTCGCGCGAGGAATTCGACAATCGTATGCGCGATGCGTTCACGGAGCTCGAGTCGTGTGTGCGCGACGGACTGATTGCGTCATACGGATGTGCCACATGGAACGGCCTGCGGGTGCCACCGTCAGCCCAGAACCATCTGTCGATGCAGATGCTCGCGTCGACCGCGCACGAAGTCGCGGGTGAAGGCCATCATTTTGTGGCCGTACAGATGCCGATCAGTCTGGGTATGACTGAAGGTGTGCGATTACCGACACAACTGGTGAACTCGCGCGAGCGGACCGCGCACGAGGCCGCGCGCGAGACCGGTATTGCGATGATCGCCGTTGCCCCGCTCATGCAGGGCCATCTCGCGCAGGATCTGCCGCCGGCTGCGCACGAGGCATTTCCCGGCGCGACCACGGACGCAGCGTGCGCCCTGTCGTTCGTTCGGATGCTTCCGAACGTAGCGAGCGTGGTGGTGGGCATGCGCAGTGTGAAGCACGTCGAGGAGAACACGGCACTCTTCGCTTGACTCCCAGGAGCTGTGAATCACATGGCACTGTCGATGCGGACCGGTCACCGCACGTCGACCGGGAAGTTCCGAAACCCGTGGCCAAACGCGAGCCCGCACGGTCTTCGTGACTTTCTGAAGTGGGTGTCGCGCCGGCGCGTCGGACGGCGGCGTGATGCATCTCCCATCCTGTTCGCGGCCGTCGCGCCGTCATTCGCCTCACCGCGCGCTGTCGATACCGAGATCGTAGTGACATGGATCGGCCATTCCAGCTTTCTGCTCCAGATCGGATCGGTGAACGTGCTACTGGACCCGATCTGGAGCGAGCGCGCGTCGCCGGTCTCGTTCATGGGTCCCAGGCGCATCAATCCGCCCGGAATGGACTTCGCCGCTCTGCCTCCCATCGACCTGGTCCTGGTGTCGCACGATCACTACGACCATCTGGACCTTTCGACGGTGAAGCGTATCATCGCGAAGCATCCGGGAGCGGGATGGGTCGCGCCGCTCGAGGTGAGCCGGTGGCTGCGGAAGCGCGGCGCCACGGTGCTTGCGGAGCTGGACTGGTGGCAGAGCATTCATGCGGCTTCACTCGACATCACCTGCGCGCCAGCGCAACACTTTTCGGGAAGATGGCCCAACAACCGTGACTCGACGCTCTGGTGTGGCTGGGCGATCCGCGCCGGCGACCGCGCCGTTTTCTTTGCGGGTGACACGGGACGTCATCCCGAATTCGCGTCGATCGCCTGCCAGCTGGGACCATTCAACGCCGCGTTCCTCCCGATCGGCGCGTATGACCCGCGCTGGTTCATGGGACCGGTCCACGTTGCACCGGAAGAAGCAGTGGCGGCGTACACGGAGATCATTTCCGGCAACGGTGGCAGGCGCTGCACCTTCGTAGCCATGCACTGGGGAACGTTCAGGCTCACGGACGAGCCTGTTGACGAGCCGCCGAAGCTCACACGCGATGCGTGGGACCGGGCGGGCCTGGACAGGGAGCTCCTGTGGATCCCTGACTTCGGCGAGACCCGTCGATTTTAGCGCTGCATCGCGTACAGAGACGGTGTGTCGCCGCGGGTGAGCCTACCGGATCAACGAAGCCGGCGTGACGACAAGGTGCAGGTTGTGGTTGATGCGGACGCCGACGATGCCATCAAGCGGCGCGTCCTTGCCCGAGATCGTGGTGATCGGAATCCCGTTCACGCTGACGCTTGCCGTCTTGTCGACCACCTGTATCCTGATTCCGTAGAGCGCTTTCCCCGAGGCATCCTGCCTTGGGATCGATGGCTGTGCAGTCCAGTCGGTGATGGTTCGAGTCTTCGCTCCATCACGAACCTTGACCATGTACATGCCATCTCCGCGCACCAGGAAGTAGGTGTATCGGACGTTGGGCGCCCCGAGATTCGACCCGCCGAAGAATACGCCGAATGCTTCCGGGTGTGACGGGGCCTGCAGCTGCTCGAAGGTCGCCGATACGACGTACTTGTTCCTGGCGGTGTCGCCGAGCGAGAAGAGTATGTGCGCCGGTCCCGTTGTAACCTGCCAGCGGCCCGGCTCCTTTTCGGAGTACGATGCGTCGGACGGTTTCGCATCGGGCTGATCGAAGACCGCGTGATATCCGGCAGGCAATCCCGCCTCGGATGCCGGCCGCGTGGTGTCTGGCGTCGCCGTTACGGCGGTGATCTTTCCGGGAACCGGATTGCTCGCGGAGGCGCCGCCCTCACCCTTGCCGCATGCAACAACGGCAATTGCCGCGGTGAGGACCACGGTGGCCCGCGCGGCGTGAACGTGTCGGCTACTCGTGTTCAGCATTCAGTTTCTCCGTTGTGCTTCGGTTGGTGTGTGATGGTGTTGTAGTACCTTCCCGCTCGCACGGAAAGATATAGTACTGAATTGTGCAAAAAACACTTGCGCGTTGTACATTTGTGCGCGATTCTTGCTTGGAATCACGTGAGCAAGTTTAACAACGTACCGGAGTAGAGAATGGCAGCTAAGAAATCGTCCCGTAAGAGCTCGAGCCGTAGTGCCGGTTCTCGAACCGGCGCAAAGCGCGGATCCAAGTCCGCGTCCAAGTCCGCGTCCAAGTCCGCGTCCAAGAGCACGCGCAAGTCGGCGGCTCGCAAGTCGTCATCCCGCAAGGGCGGTGCACGCAAGACTGCGCGGAAGTCCGCGCGTAAGAGCGCCGCGAAGGGGACTCGCAAGACTGCTCGTAAGAGTCCGGCGAGGAAGAGCGCACGCAAGTCGGGTGGCCGCAAGACCGCCAGCAAGCGCACGTCTGGAGCAGCGGCAAAGCGCGGCCCAGCCCGTAAGAAGAGCGTGGCTCGCAAAGTCGGCGCTCGCAAGGCAGGCGCTCGGAAGACCGTCCGCAAGGCAAAGCGCAAGGCGACCACGACGGCATCACGCGTGAAGCGCGTCGCAGTCGGTATTGCTGACCAGGGCAAGCAGCTGGCTGAAGGAGCTGCGACGGCGGTCACCGATCTGTTTCACGACGTTCAGGACAAGTTCTAGCTTCGAGATCCTGATGATTGCGGGCGTCGCTACGCGATGACCGCAATCCGGAGTAGCTGGCCCCGCGCCGTGCTACTTCGGGCGTCCTGGCTGGGGCGAGGTTCCGGGACCAGTCCCAGCCAGGCGCACATCTCCGAGGGCGTGCTCGCGAACGATACCCACCGAGTGGTGGAGTAGAGCGCTAAGCCCTGGCCGACTCGCGTGCGAGCGGAAGGGTTGCCTGCTCATCGTATCCAGCACCGCGGAGCCGCGATGAGAGCTGCTGCGTATCGACCACAAACGCAGACCCCGCGCGCGACGCCGCTCCCCCGCTGACCATTCGGCTCAGCGCCAGAGCAATCGATTCCCGCGTTGCTCCGACCATCTCGCAAAGGAGCCGGTGCTGGGATGGATCCAGCCTGAGCATCGTGTCGTCGATCATGAAGCTCGTGTCCTCGCTCAGCCTGAGCAGCACCGACACGAGTCTGTCCTCGACGTTCAGCGCCGCAAGCTCCTGCAGACGCTCCAACAACGTGCAGCGCTCGGCCATGACCTGGCCCATCAGGGCGATCGCGTGCGCCGGTTGCTCCCGTACCAGGGCCCGGAACTGCTCTGCCCCAAGATGGAGTGTCTCCACCCCATCCGCGGCGCGGGCATCGGTGACATAGCAGCCGCGCGGCGCCAGGCCCTCCGCCCCAAATGTCTCGCCCGGCATCGCAATGCCGCTCACGAAGCCCCGTCCGCCCTTCATGGGGCTTCGCAGGATCACGTGCCCGTGGAGCACGATGAAGATTCCGTCCGCGGCCGTACCGCTTCGATAGATCTCGAAGCCTCCAGGCCAGTGGGCTTTTGCGCCGAACTGCGTCGCAGCGATACGCTCACTGAGCGATAGCCGCGGTGTCCGCCGAACCGTTGCTACATCATCCATGACCTCATGGTGTTCGCAAGCTTCGCGCCGCCGAATCAAGGAGGCTGGCCGCTCGGATAAAACGCTCCGATAGATCGGCTATCTCGCGTACGGTAAGGCTCTGGTCGCCTGCCTGTACCGCTTCATTGATGCTGGGGAGCCCGATGTTCGAATAGCCGTTGTCGTTGTCTGCGGCATAGATCACGTTGTGAAACCAGGCCCGCCTGGTCACTGGCAACCCCTGCGGCCTCACGAAGGCCCGCTCCACCTGCATGAGCGTCTCGTTGGCCTGCTTTCGCGCAGCCGCGGACGAACCATTCACGAGCGCCGCGTCACGAACCGAGTTAAATGTGGCCGCCGAGCGCTCCATGACCGTGATGGATGAATCGAGCGTCGCCAGGGACACGTCGCTCCACTTGCGTGCGGCGATGCTCTTCGCCGCGGTCGCCGTGAGCCCGCGCATCGCGCGCGCGTATTCCGCATAGTCGTACGGAATGATGTCAGCGTCCGCGAGACGCATGAGCGCCACCGCCCCCATGTCGCCCATCGTCGCGTGATACTTGAAACCCGGATCACCGAATTTCGCGGTCCAGTGGTACGAATCGAAGGCAGAGTGATAAACACCCATGGGCCCGCCGAAGCCCCAATCGGCGATGGGAATTCCCAGGTGATTGTAGAAGCCGGCGAAGTCGGAGCCGCCGCCGGGATCGCCGATCATGGGCTGTGCGGTGTCGGATGCGATGCGATCGGACCGGCGCCATGCGTCATAAACGGAGCCGTTCCCCGCGGGACTCGCCACGGCTCTGGTAACGTCGCGGAAGAACGGGCGCAACGACGGAGACCCACTGGCTCCCAACGCGGGTCCGGTAGCAACTTCATCAAAGTTGATGTACGCGACGCCGTCCTTGCTGAGCCTGTCGGCGTCCTGCTCGACGAATTCCGTGGAGCCCATCAACCCCCATTCCTCGGCGTCCCACGATGCGAAGACGATGGTGCGCTTTGGACGATAGCCCAGCCTTACGAGATCCCCGATCGTGCGTGCTGCCTCGAGCACGCTCACGGTCCCGCTGACATTGTCCGCCGCACCCGGTCCCCACGCGTCGCGGTGACCGCCGATCATGACGATCTGATCCGGATACTCTGAGCCCTTGATGGTACCAAGAACGTCCCAGATGTCCTTGTATGCGTGCGTTTCCGCGTCGGTGGCCACGACCACGCGTGCTCTCACCGGACCCGGTCCCACGTGGTATCTGAAGGGAAGGCCGCCCTGCCATCCGCGCGGCAGCTCGCCACCGCCGCGCACGTCCCGCAGAAGCTCCGCCGCATTCCTGAAGGATGCGGGAATGACCGGAATGCGCGGAAGATTCGTCTGGTCCAGCGGGACCCGCTTCGCACCAGGTACGCTGGCATAACCGGGCGTGGTGGGGTCGCCGTTGTCGTTGTACACGCTGCCGCGCTGGACGCCCGTCGCCGGTCGCATGGGACCCTCAGGATAGACGTCGCCGCGGTCGTAGCCGTCGTCCGCCGGATCGCTGTAGATGATGAGCGCGACCGCGCCGTGCTTCTCGGCTTCGCGCGCCTTGATGCCACGGTAGGAACGGCCATATCTCGCGATGACCACTTTCCCCTTCACCGATATTCCGAGCGAGTCGAGCGTCTTGTAGTCTTCTACCAGGCCGTAATTCACGTAGACGACATCGCCAGTCGCGTCACCCGCGGCGGCGTAGCCATTGAACGTCAGAATCTGCGGATAGCTGAAAGAAGTGGTGTCTTCCGCAACGGTTCCCTCCGCAAGCTCAAGCTCGATCGGGTTGGGCGCCACCCGATAAAGGTGCACGCTCGTGGGATGCGGCATGTAGATGCTGTAGGTGCGGATCTCGGGAGTGATGCCGTACTTGCGCAGTTCATTGGCAAAAATGTCACGAGTTCGGGCCTGCGCCGGTGTGCCCGCCATGTGCGGCTCCATCGACAGCTGCCGGGAGAGCGAGTCGGCATTCGCCGGCGAAGCGAGCGCGGCAGCCTTGGTTTCTCGCGCTCGCTCCCGCACGGCGTCCGATGACGTGAAGCCAACGATAGCGGCAGAGCTCTGCGCTGAAGCCGTGCCGGCGACGAAGAGCGACGCGGCGAGAGTGATCGTGATCCTGTGTGCTGTCATTCGGAATCTTCCAGTTCTGCGAGTGCGTGTCTGATGGCCGCGCGAAGATCCCGTTCGGGATCCTCCGAGCCGGAGAGCGCGGCGGTAAGCCGTGAAAACTTGTCCGTCATCTCCGCCTCCACAAACCGTTCAGCGTTGTGAACGCCGAGCGTGAGGAGTGACGCGGCGGCGAGATCGCGGAGCAGGCCCAGCGTCTCTGCATCCAGCGCCGAGAGTGAAGCGGGAAGCGGAAGCGGCGAATCCGGCTCGCGCTTTCGCCTAGGTGCCTCGAACATGGCACTGAGAGGAGCAAGCGTCACGACGAAGGAGCCGGCAGTGTGCTCCTCCCATCCGGTTATGACGTTGCGACGCCGGAGTGACGGAAAGAGCGCGAGGATGGTCGCTCGAACCACCGCGACCCCATCGTCACTTCCCTTTCCGCGTCCGGTGATGACCAGCAGCTCGCCTGCTCGCTCCACCTGCTTTCCGCGAATCCAGCTATCGGCGTGCGCCCGCGCTTCTGCCGCCGTCGGCAGTCGCTCGCGCAGATTGAGCGTTCGGGACGGACCGAACCGGATCTCGTCGAACGCCTTCTGAATGTGAGTTGGATATCCTCGCGGCATCTGGGTTCAAGTTACTGCCAGGCCGCCGCGCTGGCGAACACAAACATGCCCTCGCGCTGCGGACGTGCGCGCCTCGATGACGATGGTCCGGAATGTGGCGGCAACAGCGCAACTGAGCGCAGCGTAAGCAACCGGGATGCGTATCCCGCCATATCACCGATCGTCATACGGGTATCCCGCACCAAATGCCACGCTTTCCAATAGCTGCACCTGCTCGGGTGATCCACGGCCCGCACGCCAGCACCCGCGCACCTCACACCGTCCTCGTACTCGGCGGCGGCGCGATGCGGGGCATGGCACACATCGGTGTGATCCGGGCACTGGTCGAGGCGCGGATCGAGATCGATGCCATCGTGGGTACGAGCATTGGCGCGCTGGTGGGGGCACGATGGGCGATGGGGGCGACGGTCGCGCAGCTCGAGGAAGACGCCCTCGCCGTCACGGAGACCGCGGTGCTCAAGCGCAACCTCAAGGCGTACATGATCGGCGGTGTCGCACAGACGGCGGTCTACGACGGCGAGCACTACCGTGATCTGATTCAGCGGATAGTGGCGCCGGCGACTTTCAACTCCCTCGTGAAGCCGCTCCGCGTGAATACGCTGTCAATTCGCGACGGCGACGAGCGCTGGTTCGGCTCTGGCGTGGAAGATTCGCTGTCGCTCGTGGACGCGATCTACGCGTCGGGAGCGTTGCCGTTGATATTTCCGCCGCTGCTCACCCCCGATAGCGACCTGTTGGTGGACGGTGGCCTTAGGACCATGGTCGGGCTTTCGCAGGCAATACACTGGGGAGCGCGACGCGTCATCGCGATCGACGTGAGCGAGGTGATCAATCATGACGATGTCGCCTGGCAGCGTCAGGGACTGGTGGGGATTCACGGGCGGGTGGTGCAGATCCTCGCCGAACCGCAGCGCGATGCAATCCAGGCCATGCGCACCAGGGTTCCCACCCTTCACATCCGTCCGCCGGTGAATCAGTGGCCTGCGTTCACATTCACTGCCACGCGACAACTGATGGAGGCGGGCTACAGCTCTGTGGTCTCGGCACTTGCCTCACCCGCGGCCGCCGCCTTCCACGGGGCGGGCCGCACCGGACCCGCCATCGTGAGACGCAGTCGGAGAGATGCGACTAGACGGAAACCGCCGATCGAGTAGGCTGGTTCGTTCCGAACGGTCGTTCGACTGCTGCTTTCACTCGTGAACCGGGACATTTCGTGCGCTCGCCGCGTTCAGGATGGCGGCACTCACCGCTGCACGGTTCAGCAGCCTGTGCAGCGGCACCACCCGCGGCCGTCCGGTAAGCCGGAGCAATTGCAACTCCTTGGGTGTGACCTGAATGGACACGATGTCACTCCACGCCGCAGTGAATCTCCGAAACTTGTTGAGCCGCATGCGAATTCCGGCGTCGTCAATTGTCACCGTGCGACCGTG
>JBBRBY010000016.1:0-41985 GCA_038205315.1 Gemmatimonadales bacterium
CCCATTGACGGTTGCAGCGCTGCAGACATCGCGATCAGCAGCAGCAGCGTTGGGAACGCGAGGGTAACATCTGCCAGCCGCATCACGACTTCGTCAATCCATCCGCGATAGAAGCCCGCGAGCAGTCCGAGTGTGACGCCGAGGCTGACCGCGATGGCCTGCGAGATGAGCCCGACCGCGAGGCTCACCCTTGCTCCGTAGACCAATCGCGACCACACGTCGCGGCCCTGAACGTCCGTGCCGAGCCAGTGTGCGCGAGAAGGTGGTTCGAGCAGGTTGATCAGGTCGATCGAGTTGGGATCCTGTCGCGCGACGAGTGGCGCGAACACCACCATCACCACCATCACGAGTATCACGACGATACCGATCCGCGTGCGCGTATCGTCCAGCAGGCGACGTGTTGTGCTCACAGGCTTGGATCCCTGAGCTCCGGTGGAGTATTCTCAGGCTGGCGGCGCCAGCGCCGATGATGCCAGAAGTACTGTTCGGGGGCCGAGCGAACCCAACGCTCGAGAATGCCGGTGTAGCTCGCGACTATCGCATCGACATCGGCTTCGCGATTACCGGTTCGAACTATGGGTACGCGCTCAACGCTCACTCGGTAACGGCCGCCTGGCTGGCGCAGCGCAGTGACGAAGAGCGTGGGTGTGTCGTACTTCATGGCGAATACCGCGGCGCCGCGCGGCGTCTTGGCTGGGCGGCCGAAGAACTCGACGAACGTGGACGCGAGTCCCATGACTCCCTGATCGGACACGAAGGCCACAGCGCGGCCCTCCCTCAGCGAGCGGGGAGTGCGACGCGCGGCCTCGAAATCCCGAACGACGGTCATACCCAGCGATCCGCGGGTCTCGTTGATGTATTCGTCGAAGAGGGGATTGGCCTGAGTGCGCACGATCACGTCCATTGGAACGCCGCGCGCGGCTACATAGGCACCCGCGAGCTCCCAGTTGCCTAGGTGGCCCGTTACTAGCACGGCCCCGCCGCCCGCGGCGATTGCGGTCTCTATAAGTTCGAACCCTTCGACCGACTCCACCATGGCGAGCACTCCGCTCTTCCCGATCGATGGAAGGAGCGCGGTCTCTATCGACGAGCGTCCGAGATGCGCATACGCACGACGCGCAAGATCGTGTACTTCATCAGGAGATTTTTCCGGAAACGCCGCAGCGATCTGGCGCTCCACAACTCTGCGGCGAATTCCGAGGGGCCTGTAACCAAGCCCGCCGAGTCGCGCTCCGAAGGCGCAGGCCATATTCCACGGAAGTGCGCGGAGTGTGGCGACCACTGCGCGCAGCGCGTAGTACTCACCGCGGTGTGCGGCGGTCGGTTGCGGCGCCTCAGCCATTCGCAACGCACTCCCGCACGAACCGAGATGTTCTGCGCGCAACTGTTTCCCAGTTCCAGTGCGACTCGACGGCTTCGCGTCCGGCGATGCTCATCGCGATGCGCGCCTCGGGATCGCGCAGCAGAGCGGCAACCGCTTCAGCAACCGACTCGGCGCTGCTCACCGGCAACAGGTGACCCGTCTCGCCATCCCGAACTATCGCTCTCGCGTTCGGACCGTCTGTGGCGATTACAGGAAGACCCGCGGACTGAGCCTCGAGCAACGCCAGACCGTGACCTTCGGATGCGGTGTCGGAGTCGGCGCGCGATGCATCGAGGTAGATCGTTGATGTCGCATAGGCCTCCGGCAACTCGTCATCGAGCATCGGTCCGGCGAATCCAACGCGGTCCATGACGTTGAGATCGGCGGCGAGGTTGCGAAGCCGGGACTCGTCAACCCCTTCACCGACGAGCACATAACGGAGGTGCGGAAACTCCTCGCGCAGCAGAGAGAGCGCCTGGATTCCGGTGTCCTGTCCCTTGTGCTCGGTCAGCTGTCCGACAGTCAACAGGATGGGTGATCGCCGAATTCCCCAGCGCTGGCGAAGTGTGCCGGAGTCGCGGCCGGGCGAAAAGAGATCCCGGTCGGCGCCCAGCCCCGCTGCCATGACCGGCGGTGGGGTGGAAATCCCCGACTCCGCCATCGTCTCGCGAGCGACGAGCGCGACGAATTCAGTTGGCGCCACGATTCCGGCCGCGTCGCCCAGTACAAGCCGCAGTGCACGGCGAACCGACCGTTTGGTGTGCGCCCGTTCCCGGAGCTGTGACAGGCCCCATCCCGTCAGGTGTACGATATACGGGATGCCGAGCTTCCGGTGCGTTCCGTGCACCACCAGGCCGGCAGACGCGATCGCGCCGCAGTGAAGCACGTCGACCCGGTCCCTGGAGCGCGCGGTAACCCAGCGCTCCCAACGCAGACGGGACCAGAAAGAATCTGCCCTATCCGGTCCGAATGACTGCCGCTCGATCGCGAAATCCTCACGTGAGTCGTACCGCGCAGCGTCCGGCGAATGCGTCGTCGAGACGGACATCGGCTCCGGATACGCGGGGGCGAGCGCGACGAACCGGCGCGCTGCCCCGGTAAGATCGGGCAGGAAATTTCGGGTTACGAGCAGGTGTTGCAATCTCTCATCCGACGACGGCGTCCACAGTCCAGGCTTCACCCGAAAGAAGGTTTCCGATCCGCTGATCGTAGGTATGATTCGCGCGCACGAATCGTTCGCCCTGCGACCGGATGCGCTCACGAGTGGTCGAGTCGCGCAGGTACATCCCGACCTTCTCGACGCAATCCTGTGCGTCGCCGTACCACACGCAATGCTCGCCATCGCGAAGAAACTGGGTGACGCCCTGCGTGCCGTGGCCCAGGTAGAACGCTCCCGCCAGAATCACCATCCACGTCCGGTCGGAAGTGTACGTAATACCGCCGCTGGCCCGCGAGGGATTGATGCCGAGTGTGATTGTTGAGCTGGAGCAGACTTCGGCGAACTCCCTTCCCTCGATTGTGCGGCCGTTCCACTTGAGCTGGCTCTTCCACTGGTCCCAGGCCGGTCCATAGACGCGAACGTCGTAATACTTCGCGACCTCCAGCAACAGCGCCGCGCGGGACGAATCATAGCCGGTTCCGATAAAAGCCACGTCTGAGGCAAGTGCCGGCACGGGCGGAACTGGAGTTATCCCGGCGTCACCTGCCGCGGGGAGAAACTTCGCGTTGAGGCCGAGCTCGCGCCATTCCGCGTCGAAGCCGGTGACGAAGAACGTGGAGGCAATGCGCCCGACGGAAGCGATGTGCCCGATGTCCGGACGGTGGGTGTCGCGAAACCATTGCGGATCATGGTACCACATCGCGTTCGGCGTATTCCCCACGACGTTCCGCACCGTCTCGAGATTGAGAGCGAGGCACTTGGAGAGAAATATGAAATCGGGACTGAACCGTCTGGCGCGCGCGCGAACGAGATGCTGTGTCATCTTGCGGCCGATTGCGCGCTTCATGCGACGGTCGTCAAGCGTGAGGACTTCGTGGCCGGCGCGTTCCAGCGCCCGCTGCGTCGCGGCCTCCATCCGCCACGGGTTCGAGCTGCCGATGATCAGGACTCGCACTGCAGCTCCCAGAGTCGCGCGTATTTGGCGCAGACGCTCGCCGCGGCGAGCGAGGCGAGCAACGCACCACGCGCACCGTCAAGAAAGCCCAGCCGCAGCACGAACATCGAGAAAAACTTGGCCGGCGGCCTGAACACCAGCGACAGGATGTTCGCGCGCCGGCCGCGTCGGAACTGATCCTCAGCCCACCACTTGCTGTAGCGTACGAACTTCTCGAAGTAGATGTCGAGCGACGCATATGGGTAGTGTAGCAGCGCCGCGGCGAGCGTTGCCGGTTCTCCGTTGGTGACGACGTGCTCGTGGACCCTGCTGTCGCTGTAACGCAGCGCCGAGTCGAACAGGCGAACAGGTTGATCGGAGTTCCATCCACCGTGCCGCACTTCGTCACCCATGAAGAAGTTCCTGCGTGGCACGCGATAGGCGGCCGACGCCGGCCGCGCGACGGCATCTCGGACCGCGCGCTCGAGTTCCCGGGTTCCGCGTTCGTCCGCATCGACCACCAGCACCCAGTGATACCTCGCCCGCGCGATCGCGATGTTGCGCGCGCCGCCGATCGTGCATCCTTCTGGCGCCGGCAGGACTGCTGCACCGGCATCGACCGCCTGACGTTCCGTGTCATCGGTTGACGCATGATCGACGACGAGCACCTCGTCGGCCCATCGCACCGAATCGATGCACGCGGCGATGTTGGCGGCTTCGTTGCGCGTTGCTATCACGACCGTCACTGCCACCGCGTCTTCAGCGGCCACGCTAACGGCGGGCTCGTAGTGCACCGGCCGTAGCGGCAAGCTCGAACCCATCGATCATCCCCGCCTCCGGCGACTCGCGCACCACACGGCCGCGCGCCGCGGCGCCCATCGCTTCTCTCCTGCTATCGCTGGTGAGAAGCTCCGCGGCGTCGGCGGCGGTGAGATTCGCATCGTCGCTGGGCACGAGCATGCCTGTTATGTCGTGCAGCACGTAGTCCTGCGCCACCGAATTCTCCGGCGCGAGAACCGGTATGCCAAGCGACATGAAGTCGAGAATGCCGAACACTGCCGTGTCGGAATCCGCGACGACCCAGCCGAGTCTGGCGGTACGCATTATCTGGATCTGGTCCGCACGATCGCCAAGAAAGGTCACGAGCGGGAGCGCGTTGAGCGCCGCGGCCTGCATCTTGAGGTCGTCGTCGTACGCGCCCTCGCCGATCACGATGAGACGCAGGCCCGGATGCCGGGGAGCGAGCATTGCCACGGTGCGGATTGCAGCGGCCGCGCGGCTCCGGGACGACGCATCGTGGATGCATACGATATTCACGTCGTCGCCCGCCAGATCGCCCGCGTTCTGCGGTACTGCCTCGCTCACGCCCATCTTTGCAACGATCCTGCCCACCGCATGACGAGGAATGTGCGCCGACTCGGCGTCGGCCGCGCTCGCGAACAGATAGCACGTTGGCGCAATCCGCGCAGCGATTCGGCCCGTGCGGTCAATCCCGGAGCCGCGCCCCGCCCGAATGCGCCTAACGACGCGTGCGCGCGAACCAAGCCGGAACGCCACAGCCGCCACTAGGTGCTCTCGATCGGTATGAACGAATACGACGTCTGACTTCTGCCGGCGCGCCAGTCGGGCGAGACGCCTGGCGGCGCCGAGCCAGGTGCCCCCCAGCTCCATCGGCTCGACGTCAAGCAACGAGCGTTCACGAGCCGTCGCGGTCTCCGACACTACGCGTTCGACCGTGCTATCGGGCTCGGCGGCGAAGGTGACCGAATGGCCGCGGCGGGCGAGCGCGTGTGCCGCAGCCGCGAAGGTGCGGGCCGTGCCGGACCACTCACGGCCCGAATGCAGAAAGAGATACTTCATCTCAGGCGAGTGATGGGATTGCGGGTGAATCGAGCGCCTGCTCGCGCGCGGGACTGCGGAATTGCATGTCGTAGAGTCTCGAGTATGCGCCGCCGCGAGCACGCAGTTCATCGTGCGTGCCACGCTCGATGATGCGGCCACGATCCAGCACGAGTATCTGGCTGGCGTGCTGCACGGTGGAGAGCCGGTGCGCGATGACGAACACCGTGCGCCCCTCTAGCAGTCTGTCGATCGCCATCTGCACCAGCCGCTCCGATTCCGTATCGAGCGCCGAGGTCGCCTCGTCGAGAATGAGGATGGGCGGATCGACGAGCAGCGCGCGCGCAATTGCGATACGCTGGCGTTGACCCCCCGAGAGACGTGTTCCGCGCTCCCCCAGCAATGTGCCGTAGCCTTCAGGGAGCGCAGCGATGAACGCATGCGCGTTCGCAGCGCGGGCAGCCGCCTCGATCTCCGCGTCGGTGTAAGTTGTAGTCGATCCGTACGCAAGATTGTTCCGCACGGTATCGTGGAAGAGAACGGTATCCTGGCTCACGATCCCGATCAGCGCACGCAGCGAATCGAGAGTCAGAGTCCGTGTGTCGGTCCCGTCGATCGTAATGCTGCCTGCGGTGGGCTCGTAGAATCGTGGAATGAGATCCACCAGTGTGGTCTTGCCTGCCCCGCTCGCTCCCACCAGTGCGACAACGTCTCCCCGATTCGCGCAGAACGACACGTCCTGCAACACGGTGACTTCCTCCCCGCCGTCGGGTCGCTCGTACGCGAACCCAACGTGCTCAAAGCGGATTCCGCGCGCGAACGATCCAGCCGCGACCGATCCGCGGTCGCGCTCCGCCTCGGATGGCGTATCGAGGATGTCGAACAGCCGCTCCGCCGATGCAAGCGACGACTGCGCGGTCGCGCGCACCGCCGTCAGCTGTTTGAGCGGCTGGAGCAGGCGCAGAACGAAGACCAGGAAGGTTATCAGATCGGCGCCGGTAAGCGACCCATCCACAAGAACCTCGCGCGCGCCGACCCAGAGTATCGCGACGGCGATCATCATGCCGATGACTTCCGTTACGGGCGGTGCCAGGAACGACAGCTGCGTGAGACGGACCGTGGTACGCGCGTATGTATCGCTCGCGCTTGTGAAACGCTCTTCCTCGAACTTCTCCGCGCCGAACGACTTCACGAGCCTGATGCCTGAAACGGTCTCCTGCAGCACGCTTGCCATCTCTCCGTGCTGGTTCCCGCGCCTCCGATTGCCACGACGCAGCTTTCTGAGCAGCGGCTGCAGTACAAGGCTCAGGATCGGCACGATGCCAAGCGCAATGACCGAAAGCTTCCACGATATGTCGAACAGGAACAAGATCGTGGCTACGACGAGCGCGATCGCCTGGAGCGACTGCGTGACGATCTGAGTCAGTACGAGCCGCGTCTCGAACGTATCGTTCAGAACACGCGAGATGATCTGCCCTGACTTTGTGCGCGTGAAGTAGCTGAGCGGAAGCCGCGCGAGATGCCTGTAGACCGCGTTGCGCAGATCCTTGGTGACGAACTCCTGCAGCTCCGCGCCGAACTGTCCACTCACCCACACCAGGAAATTCTTCGCGATGACCACCGTCATCACCACGAAGATCACGTTCCGCAACGACGTCATCTTGTCGCCGCTCACCATGAGCTGGCCCACGGTTGCGTGCAGCAGTCCGGACACCCACCCGGCCTTGATGTCGAGCGCCGGCCGGTCGAAGAGCGTGTTCAGAAAGGGAATGAGGAGCGCGACCGAGAATGCGTCGAGCAGCGCCGCGCCGATGTTCGTGAGCATCGCTCCCACCAGCCGCCACGCATGCGGCCGCAGGAACGGAAACAGTCGCCGGTAGATCGCGAGGCCGGCCCCGAGCCCCGCGACGGGCGCCGCCGTGGATGCGGGCTCTGCCGTGGTCGCCACTACCGTCTGGGCGTCAGCAGAGCCAATGGGAGAATGCACTCCTCCGGAGAGACCCCCCCGTGCAGGAATGAACCGCGGTAACGGCTCTGGTACTCACGGAGCTTTGTTGGATACACGAAGAAGCAGTCGTTTCGAGCCAGCAGCGTGTTGGAGTTCGTACCGCGATGCGGTAGCCTGAGCGAGTCCGGATTGGAAAACGTCAGCGCCTGCTCCGGCGATTCGGCGCGCAGATCCTCACCGAATTTATAACGCAGGTTGGCACTCGCGTCACGCTTGGCGAAGACCGTCGCCGGAGTGTTGCAATGGATGGAACCGTGATCGGTCGTAAGCAGAACCGAAACTTTTCGCGCGGACGCCTCGCGGAGCAGGCTCAGCAATGCGGAGCGCTCGAACCACTGGCGCGTGAGCCGGCGCAGCGCAATTTCGTCGCGGGCGACCTCATACAGGATCTGCGACTCGCTGCGGCCGTGAGTCAGGAGATCGACGAAGTTGAAGACGAACGCGCTCACTCCGTCGGGCGCGATTGCCGTTCCCATGTGCCGCTCCAGGTCGTCGGACCCCGCGGCCGTCGAGATCTTCTGATACCGTACGTGCGTCTCGCCGCGAAGCTCCCGCAGATGTGCGTCGAGCAGCTCCCGCTCGTGGGAATTGAGCGATTCGTCGTCCTGCGCTCCCCACCATGCCGGAAACCGCGTGGCGATCTCCGCGGGGAACAACCCGCTGAAGAGCGAGTTCCTCGAATACGGTGTCGCGGTGGGCAGAACCGCGTAGTAATGCGTGGTCTCGACTTCGAAATACGGAGCGAGCAGCGGCTCGAGAATTCGCCACTGATCCAGTCGCAGGCAGTCGACGACAATGAATACTGCGGCGCGCTCGCGATCCAGGATCGGAGCTAGAAACTCACCAACCACGTCGATGGAAAGCGGTGGCCGCTCCCCACCGAGATTCGCGAGCCAGCCGGGATACGCGGTTTCCATGTAGTCCGCGAACTCACGATGCATGTCACTGTACAACCCCTGGAGCGAATCGTACAGGCCGCGCTCATCCGCTTCGGCGAGGTCAACGTCCCAGCGCATCAGCTCGTCGTAGCGCTCGATCCAGCCGCGCCAGTCAAGGTCCTTCACTCGGTCCAGCTCCAGCGCACGGAACCGCTCCACGAAGGCGCGGGATATCGCCTGCGACCGCAACCGCGGGCCGTCCAGGATGCGCGTGATGACCGAGAGCACCTGGCGCGGATTCACCGGCTTCACCAGATAATCGCGGATATTGGCGCCGATGGCCTCGCGCAGCGTGGAATCCTCCTCGCTCTTGGTCACCATCACCACGGGAAGATTCGGAGCTATCTCACGAACCTCGCGATACGCCTCCAGGCCGCGCGTGCCCGGCATCTGTTCATCCAGCAGCAACAGGTCGAACGACCGGCGTCGCAAGAGCTCCACCGCGTCATCCGCGTTGGTGGCGCACTCCACGTCGTAACCCTTGGAACGCAGGAATATTCGGTGAGACTCCAGCAGGTCGCTTTCGTCGTCCACCCAGAGGACAGATTTTGCTCTCAAAGCCATAGTTTCTAAAGGTATCCGCGCCGCCGTTCGGACAAGCGTTCAAAGTAGCCCCTGCCACTTTCTCTGCCTAGATTCCGCGCGTGACCGCCTCCCCCGCACCCAGCAGCCCATCCAGCCAGGCGGGTCTTGCCAGCCGAGCATCGCTTCCACCCGCGCCAGCGTACTCCCTCGAGCCGGTATTCTTCCCGCTCCCTGCGCTCGCGGACTGCGCCCGGTCCGCATCGATCGGCAGCGACCGTGAGATGTCTCTGGCCGCTGTCATGGTAGCTCGACTCCTGCTCGCGGCGCTTCCGCCAATCTCGCTGGCCCAGCCTGAGCGAGTGTTCAGGGCGGAAAAGGCGAAGAGCTGGCTGTCCGCCCTCAACATGCCTCAGCCGGCGCGTATGGCGCTGGTTCGATCGCTCGATTCGAGCGTCGCCGGAGGAACCGAGGCAGCGGCGAGTCTGCGTGAATTGATGATCACGCTCACGGGACACCTGACGCCCGCCGCGCTCCTGGAACTGGGCGCGCTCGCCGAGCGGCTCCGTCTATATTACGAACAAACCCCCTAGGCGGACCCAGGATCCATGGCCGGTCATAGCAAGTGGAAGCAGATCAAGCATTACAAGGCGGCGACCGATGCCAAGCGCGGCGCACATTTCACAAAGCTCATTCGGGAGATCACCATGGCCGCCAAGCTGGGCGGCGGTGATGTCGCAGGCAACCCGCGGCTTCGCACGGCGATCGACACCGCGAAGGCGGCCTCCATGCCCCAGGAGAACATCGAGCGCGCCGGGAAGAAGGGCACGGGCGAGCTGGAAGGCGTCGAGTACCAGGACGTCACTTACGAGGGATATGGACCCGGCGGAGTCGCAATAATGATCTTCACCGTGACCGACAATCCCACTCGCACCGTGGCCGATGTTCGTCATCGGCTGTCGCACGGCGGTGGCAACCTCGGAGCCGCCAACTCGGTGTCGTTCATGTTCGACCGCATGGGCCAGATCCAGGTGGATGCGGATAAGTACGACGAGGACACGATGCTGGAGCAGGCCCTTGACGCGGGCGCAGAGGATTTCGCGCGCGACGAGGACCGTTACGTGATCACCACACCACCGAATTCGCTGCACGACGTTCAGACCGCGCTCGAATCGAAGGGCGTGGTCATCCTCGAGGCGGAGATCGCACACCTTCCAAAGAACACAGTGCACGTATCGGGCGCCCCGGCGACGTCGCTGTTGAAGCTGCTCGAAGCGCTCGAAGATCTGGACGACGTCCAGCGAGTGGTAGCCAACTTCGAGATGGACGCCGACGAAATGGCTACGGCGTAGTGCTTGCGCTCGGCATCGACCCCGGCACCGCGGTGACCGGCTACGGGGTCGTGCGCGGCGAGCGCCTCGGCGCGGCTACGCTGATAGAGTGTGGTGTGATCCGCACCCGAGCGCGCGAGCCGCTTCCCGTGCGACTCCAGGAAATCTACGACGGCATCACGGAACTGATCAGGACACACCGCCCCGATACCCTCGCCGTCGAGGACGTGTTCTACGCACACAACGTGCGGACGACGATAGTCCTAGGTCACGCACGAGGAGTCATTCTTCTCGCCGGCCAGCAGGCGGGTATCGAAATTGTGGAGTACCCGCCGGCCGAGATCAAGAAGGCCGTTGTCGGAACTGGCGCGGCAACCAAGAGCCAGGTGCAGTTCATGCTCACGCGGCTGTTGCGTCTCAAGTCGGTCCCCACCCCATCGGATGCTGCCGACGGCGTTGCTGCGGCGCTTACGTGCGTGATGGCATCGCGGACGTCAGCGCTCGGCCGCGTGATTCCGGCGACGAGAAGCTAGATGATCTCGCGCATCAGCGGAACGCTGGAGACCAAGGAGCTCGATCGCGTCGAGATCGGTACGCCGGGCGGCGTGGCCTACACGGTGCTGATCCCGCTTTCCGTGTACGAGACACTGCCACGAACTGGCGAGACGGTGTCGCTCTACACGTCGCTGATAGTCAAGGAAGATGCCTGGCAGCTCTTCGGCTTCGCCACGCAGGAGGAGCGACGAGTCTTCGATCTCGTTCGCACCGCCAACGGCGTCGGGCCGGCGCTGGCGCTGAGCCTGCTGTCAACGCTCAGCGCCGCGCGGCTGGTGCAGGCGATTGTGGAGAAGGACGCCGTCACGCTCCAGAGTGTGCCGCGCGTTGGTAGGAAGAAGGCGGACCAGATGATCCTGGATCTCGCGACCAAGATGCGCGAAGTGGACTTGCGGACACGGACAGTCGGAGCCGCGCCTGCTGGTGCCGCCGCCGAGGATGCGATGCGCGCGCTCGTGTCGCTGGGTTACTCGACGCAGGATGCGGAGCGAGCGGTCCGTGCGGCGCTGGACAGCGCAGCTGCACCCTTGGCCGCGACCGAGCTCATTCGAAGCGCGCTAGCACGCATCGGAAATCGGTAACCGGATCGCAAACACTGAATTGCACGACTCACCCATCGTGATCAAAGGCTCATGACCAGGACAGCGCAACGCACGAGCACCTTCGAGGAGTCTGTCATTCGCGAGATGACCCGCGTTGCGCAGCGCACTGGTGCGGTGAATCTCGCGCAGGGATTCCCGGATTTCCCCATGCCGTCGCCAATGAAGGACGCGGCATGCGCGGCGATCATGGGCGATGTCAATCAGTACGCCATCACGTGGGGCTCGCCCGCGCTCAGAATCGCGATTGCGGAAAAGTACCGCCGCTGGTACGAGATGCCGGTCGATCCCGATACCGAGGTCACCGTGACGTGTGGTGCCACGGAGGCGATGGCCGCGACGTTCATGGCACTCATAGATCCCGGCGACGAGGTGATAATCCTGGAGCCGTTCTATGAGAACTACGGACCCGACGCTGTTCTGGCGGGTGCGAAGCCGGTCTTCGTCCCGCTCGTCGCGCCTGACTGGCACCTCGACATCGAGCGTCTGGCGGCGTCCATTACTCCCCGAACGCGCGCGCTCGTACTGAACACGCCACACAACCCGACTGGCAAGGTTTTCTCGCGCGCTGAGACGTCCGCGATCGCGGAGCTCGCTGAACGGCACGACTTTCTGGTTTTCACTGACGAGATCTACGAGCATCTCGTGTACGCGGGCCATCACCACCCGATCGCGACGTGGCCGGGCATGCGCGAACGTACGGTGACCATCTCCGGGCTGTCGAAGACTTTTTCGTGCACGGGATGGCGGCTGGGCTACGCCGTCGCACCTCGCGAGCTCACCAGCGAGATCCGCAAGGTGCACGACTTTCTGACAGTTGGAGCGCCGGCGCCACTTCAGGCGGCGGCCGCTGTGGGAATGGCGTTCGACGCGGATTACTACAATCACCTGCAGCGAGCCTACAAACAGCGCCGCGACGTGATGCTGAGCGCGCTGCGCGGCTCGGGGTTCGAGTGCAGCGCCCCCGACGGCGCGTATTACGTGATGGCCGACTTCGCGCGCATCGACTCCACACGGAACGATCGGGACTTCGCGATCTGGCTGTCCGAGACGGTCGGCGTCGCGACGGTTCCGGGCAGCAGTTTCTACGGCGCGCCTGGCGGCGGCTCGTCCTGCGTTCGCTTCGCGTTCTGCAAGACATTCGAGACACTCGGCCGCGCTTCAGAACGCCTCGAGGCACTGTCCCGCTGACTCGTAGCATGACCGCAGTCGGGCGCGTCGCTCGGAATCTCGCCTTGTTTTCGGTGTATATTCGGCATATTCTTACCGTATGTCCGGAGTAGCTTTGGGAACCGAACCCATGTCCCGCGCCGAGATCACGACACCCGAAGTTCTGGCCGACGAGTCGGTGGTGGAGCTGTCGCTCCGTCCGCAGAAGCTCGCAGAGTTCATCGGGCAGCCCAAGGTCAAGGACTCGCTGCGCATCTACATCGACGCGGCGCTCGCGCGGCGCGAGCCCCTGGATCACACTCTCTTTTTCGGGCCACCAGGACTTGGAAAGACCACGCTCGCGGAGCTCATCGCGCGCGAGCTGGGCGTGAACATTCACACCACGTCCGGTCCGGCGCTGGAAAAGCCCGGTGATCTCGTCGGCACCCTTACCAACATGCGCGAGGGCGACATTCTATTCATCGACGAGATACATCGCCTGCGGCCGGTGATTGAGGAGTTTCTCTATCCGGCGATGGAAGATTACAAGATCGACATCCGGCTTTCTGACGGGCCCAAGGCGCAGACCATAACTATGCCCGTGGAGCGGTTCACGCTGATAGGCGCCACCACGCGCCTCGGCATGCTGACGGCGCCGTTACGTGCGCGGTTCGGAATCGAACAGCGGCTGAATTACTATCCCGTCGAGTCGCTCGAGCTCATAGTACGGCGAACGGCCGAGGTGCTGCGCACCGATATCGATGCCGAGGGAACGCACGAGATCGCGCGACGCTCGCGAGGGACTCCGCGTGTGGCCAACAGGCTGCTGCGCCGCGTGCGGGACTACGCGCAGGTACGGGCGGACGGCGCGATCACGCTGCGCGTGGCGGGTGAGGCGCTGCAGATGCTGGACGTCGACCAGTTCGGGCTCGACGACATGGATTCCCGGATATTACGCGCGATAATTGAGAAGTTCGATGGCGGCCCGGTTGGCGTGACCACCATTGCTGCCGCTGTCGGCGAGGACGCCGGAACTATCGAGGAGGTGTACGAGCCCTTCCTCGTTCAGAACGGCTTTCTTCAGCGCACGCCGCGGGGCCGCATGGCCACACCTCAGGCGTACCGCCATTTCGGATTCAATCCGCCGACGCAATCACAGCAGACAAGCTTGCTCTGACCTGCGGTCGACCGGCCCAGCCGACCGGCGCCGCTACGTCGCGACGAAGGTCGTGAAGAACAGAATGCTGCGATACACAAAAATCGTCACCATAAATCCGACGCACATCAGGAGCACTCGGACGGCCGCGGAGGCGCCGCGTATTCCGTAGACTCTGCGCAGGGACGCGTGGATGTATGCACCAAAAAGAAAGACCATGACCAGCGTTACTGCAATGTCTACCGGCTGCCACCTGGGATGCACTCCCTCCATGGCAGCGACTGCGAGCAGTGCGCGACCCATGAGCTGGACAACGATGACGATGAAAAGCATGGCACTCATGCTGTGGACGGCGAAGACGAGATACTCTACTGCAAACCTTCGACGTGGCAACAACACTGCTGCGGTCCAGACAGCAAAGATCGGACAGAGCAGGGCGATCAGCGACTTTGCCTGGAGCATGGCTGCGTGATCGAAGACAGCGGCATACTGATCGTATGAGATGTGGCGCGATGCCAGTCGCGCACGCACGAGTGTATTTGCCAGACCGCTGTAGAACGCACCGTTCACGTGGAATTGAAGCGGCGTTCCGAATGTGTTGTTTCCCGTCCATGCTGCGAAGAGGAAGTACGCGACGTTTGCTACCACAAAGAGCTGCAGCGGGGCGGCAAATGGCTTCCGCTCGCCCCGCATGTACGCGACCGTAAGCAGACCGGGCTTCGTCACCAGCGTACGCAGCGCGCTCAGAACGCGACCGTCGGCATGCGCGAGGGCCTCGATCGCCTCCTCCGCGAAGTGCCCCAGCGTGTAGTGCCGCGCCTCGGCGCGCTGCTCTCCGCAATTGGGACAGAAGCGATCATTGACGAGAGACCCACAGCTGACGCACTTCGATGGCGCCAGAACAGCGTTGATCGGGGCCTCGGCAGGTCGCGGAACTCCGACCGCCGGTCCGGCGATAATGTCGGTCATGGTCCTAGAATGGCGCCGCCGCTGCGATGGCGCAACCACGGAATGTCGCGACGTTCGCCGTTAGCTTTCGCGAATGTCCGCCGGCCAACGCACCGCTGATTACTTCTTCCATCTTCCGGAAGAGCTCATCGCCCAGACGCCACCGGAGACCCGCGGCGACAGCCGGCTGATGGTCCTGGACCGGGCGAGCGGCAACATCTCGCACCAGGCTTTTGGCGACATCACCAGTCGCATACCTCGCGGCGACGTCGTGGTAAGGAACACCACGCGCGTCATGCGCGCGCGCCTTCTAGGCACCCGCGACTCCGGCGCTCCAGCCGAGATCCTCCTGTTGAAGGCCGTCGGCGGATCCCGCTACGAGGCGATGGTTCGTCCCGGAGGCAAGCTGAGGGCCGGCCGCGTCGTTCATATCGGCGATGATCTTGATGTCACCATACTCGAATCCACCGAGCGCGGTACCCGAATAGTCCAGCTTGTCAGTTCGCTCGGCGATGCACAAGCGATCGAGAAGCATGGACACGTTCCGCTCCCGCCGTACATAACGCGTGGAGACACGGCGCCAGATGCGGAGCGGTATCAGACCGTGTACGCAACCGAGACCGGATCGGCCGCTGCCCCTACGGCGGGCCTGCACTTCACCGAACAGATCATCCGCGAACTTCGCGCGAATGACGTAGCGATGGTGGACATTCTGCTGCACGTCGGTGCCGGCACCTTCAAGCCCGTCGAAGTGGACGACCCATCGCAACACGTGATGCACGAGGAATGGTACGAGGTGCCGACGAGCAGTGCCGCGACACTCGCTGACGCGAGAGCCCGCGGCGCAAAGGTGTGGGCGGTGGGAACGACGAGCGTGAGAACACTGGAGAGCGCCGCGGATGAGAGTGGCGACGTGCACGCCGGCACTGGGGAGACGAGTATCTTCATCAGGCCGCCGTACGCGTTTCGCGCGGTGGACCACCTCCTCACAAACTTCCACCTCCCGCACTCCACGCTCATCATGCTCGTGGCCGCCTTCGCCGGCTACGATCTCACGATGCGCGCCTACCGTGAAGCCGTCGAAGCGCGATACCGCTTCTTCTCGTACGGCGACGCCATGCTGATAATCTGAGTCGATGTCCTTCACGTTCAACGTTCTGCACGAGCAGGCCGGCGCACGCGCCGGCGTATTTACCACTCCTCATGGTGAGATCCCCACGCCGACCTTCATGCCGGTCGGAACGCTGGCGTCGGTCAAGGCCCTCGACCCCGACGATCTACACCGGGCCGGCGCGACGATGGTGCTCTCCAATGCTTATCACCTTCACCTTAGGCCTGGCGACGAATTGATCCGCGAAATGGGCGGCCTCCACCGCTTTATGGGCTGGACGGGACCCATGCTGACCGACTCCGGCGGATTCCAGGTCTTTTCACTTGAGACGCTCCGCACCATCACGGAGGAGGGCGTAGAGTTTCGAAGTCACATCAACGGTGACGCGAAGTTCTTCACTCCCGAGTCGGTCGTTGGGATCGAGCGAAATCTCGGTGCCGACGTCATGATGCAATTCGACCACGTAATTCCTGGCCAGTCCAACGAGTCCGTGGCGCGGGACGCGATGGAGCGCAGCGCCCGCTGGCTGGGTCGCTGTCTCGCTGCGTTCGATGAATCCGCCGGTTCGGCCCCATTCGAGCAGGCTCTGTTTCCCATCGTCCAGGGCGGCATTCATACCCAGTTGCGCCGCGAGTCGGTCCAGCGCATCGGTGAGCTGTCAAATTGGATTGGATACGGTGTCGGCGGGCTCTCCGTGGGAGAGTCCAAACCGGACATGTACTCGATGCTTGACGAGACCGACGCGGTGATTCCACGCGACCGGCCCCGCTACCTGATGGGAGTAGGGTTTCCCGAGGACCTGATCGAGGGCGTTCGCCGCGGGATAGACCTCTTCGACTGCGTGGCGCCCACGCGCATGGGCCGCACCGGCGCCGTGTTTACCCACGACGGCCGCCTGAACGTGAAGCGAGCCGAGCTCCGGCGTGATCCAGGTCCGCTCGACGCGGATTGCGACTGCCCTACCTGCACCCGGTTCAGCCGGGCGTATCTGCGTCACCTGTTCGTCACCGAGGAGATCCTGGGCCTCCGCCTCCTCTCGCTTCACAATGTACATTTCCTCATTCGACTCATGCGTACCGCTCGGGAGCATATAGCAAGCGGAACGTTCGACCGGTGGAGCGCCGCGTGGCTCGCGCGCTACTTCGCAAAATCTGAAATCACACGATGAACAATCCGCTAGTCAGCACGATCCTCATGTATGGCGCCATCGGCGCCATCTTCTACTTTGTACTGCTCCGGCCCCAACAGAAGCAGAAGCGCGAGCACGATACGATGCTTCGCAGCTTGAGGCGCGGGGACGAGATCGTGACCTCGGGCGGCGTGGTCGGCGAGGTGACGTTCATCGCTCAGCAGACCAAGGATGGCAACCCGGTCGTCGGCCTGGATGACCGCGTGACGATCAAGTCAGGCGAGACCAGGCTCATCATCGAGCGCGGGCGTATCGCCAAGATCATGCGCAAGCCCGACGCGGCCGCAGAGGCGTAACCCGCAGTGGCTGTCCTCGACATCCGGGTACTCGGCGACCCAATACTGCGCGAGCGTACCTCGCCGGTTACGGAGGTCACCGAATCGCTTCGGTCTCTCGCGGCCGACATGTTCCAGACCATGTATGCCGCGGAGGGAATCGGACTCGCTGCGCCGCAGGTCGGCCGCTCCGCGCGCGTCTTCGTGATGGACGTGGACGAGAACCCGATGGTCATGATCAATCCGGAGATCATCGAGCGCGATGGGTCCGACAGGGCGGAAGAAGGCTGCCTTTCAATTCCCGAGATATTCGGCGATGTGGATCGCGCGACGCGCATAGTTGCACGGGCGCTCGACGTGGACGGCACGCAGTTCGAGATCGAGCTGACCGATCTCGCGGCGCGCTGCGTCCAGCACGAGCTCGACCATCTGGATGGCAAGCTGTTCATCGACTACATGAGCCTCATCAAGCGCAAGTTCACGGCGCGCAAGTGGGAAAAGGAAGCCGCCAACTATCCGGGCTTCATCAGGAAGCTTGAGCCGGGAAAGCGCTCTTCCCGACGCTCGCGGTCGCGCGAGGCGTCCGCGAACGGCGCCGCAGTTCCTTTCGAGCCAGAGCTGTAGCCGCTCATGCGGGTGATGTTCTGGGGTACTCCCGAATTCGCCGCGCCTTCGCTACGCGCTCTGGTCGGCGAAGGCTTCGAGGTCTGCGCAGTGGTCACACGTCCCGACAGGCCGGTGGGCCGCGAGCGCACGCTCACGGCGCCGGCCGTCAAGACGATCGCGGTGAAGGAATCACTTCCTGTATTCCAGCCATCCTCACCAAGAGACGAGGACTTTCTCGAGCTTCTGGAAGTTGTGGCGCCCGACATCTCGGTGGTCGTGGCCTATGGGCACATCCTTCCGCGCGCGATCGTCGAGCTGCCGCGGCTGGGCACGCTCAACATTCATGCATCGCTGCTCCCGGCCCTCCGTGGCGCTGCACCCATTCAGGCAGCAATCCGCGACGGCCTCAGCGAGACCGGCGTTACGGTAATGCGAATGGTGCTGGCACTGGACGCGGGACCGATCGTCCTCCAGTCGCGTACGCCCGTCGCGGACGACGAAACCTACGGTGAGCTGCAGGGCAGGCTCGCGGAGCTTGGCGCTCTCGCGCTCATCGAAGCTTTGACTCTCCTCGACCTCGGCAGCATCTCCGAGCGCGAACAGGATCATTCGCTCGCGACTTACGCGCCAAAGGTGAATCGCGAGACCACTCGCGTCGATTGGTCGCTCGACGCGCACCAGGTATCGAATTCGATTCGGGCCTACGACCCGCGGCCGGGTGCGTGGAGCACCCATCGCGGTGCCGACGTGAAGGTCTTCGGCGCCCGGCGGCTGTTCGGCGTTGGCGGCAGGCCCGGCGAGGTGCTGGGCGCAGGCCCGGAAGGGCTTGTAATCGCCTGCGGCTCGGGAGCGGTCCGCATCTGTGATGTCCAACCGTCGGGCAAGCGCCGGATGCAGGCCATCGACTGGCATCGCGGGCGCGGAATCGCGATCGGAGCCACGCTCGGCGACTGATCCACGCGTTAGGAAAGCCACCATGTCCCTACTGGAACGCCAGAAGGGTCATATGGCCACTGTCGCAGACTCCCAACGGGTGTTGTACGAAAACCGCAGCCGAGGGGACCACGGCGGGGCGGCTCGCTTCCGCCAAGACAGTGTCGACTTTCAAAAAAAAGCTGCCAGGCGCCGTCGGGGAGGGCTCGAATCATCGTCGGTTCTGAACCTTCGCATCGCCTTGTTGTAGGAGTTTGGCTGTGTAACGGCCGCAAACGCGCGAAAGGGCACCACAGTGGCACGATCCGGAACTCCGAATGATACCTCGAGGCCGCTATCCTGCATAAACGTTCGTTTCGTGTATATTCGGCCCGGCACGACACTCGCTTATCTAATTCACGATTCAGGATTCCACGTCCGCATGATAGTTAATGACAAATTTTTGGGACTATCAGACGGAATCGTGATACTTTGGCTCCCGTGACCCTTGATGCTAGTGACACGCCAGACTCGTGCACTTCGTGGGGGGCGGCTGAAAGTGACGGCGCCGACGGTATTCGGGCGTCCGTTCTTGCCAGCGCTCTCCTCGACGTTCCTTTCGCCGGCTCTAATTTCCGATCCCGAGTGGCAACGGGCGCGCTCGCGTCCGCGTACGATACTGATTCCCCGAAGTGGGGACAGAATCCAGTCGCGTCGCCGTCAACTTCCGGGATGCTGAAAGAGTGAATTCCGACGCAACCAACACGTCTCCCGCCGGCTCCGCGCGAAGCTCCTCTATAACGCCGACGCGGATCATCGCGGCCGAGGTTTGCGCCGATGTCCGCGCGGGCCAGTTGCTGGACCCATCGTTCGAGCGCCACACCACACACATCGATTCGCGCGATCGGCGCTGGACGCAGGAGCTTCTCTACGGCATGATGCGGCGCCGGTCGTTCCTGGACGCAGTACTTTCCGACCGCGTCCGCGGCGGACTGGTGCGGCTCGATCCGGACCTGATCGACCTGCTGCGGCTCGGCTCGTATCAGTTGCTGTGCATGGGATCGGTGCCCGCGTACGCCGCGATTGCACAGACTGTCGAGCTCACCAAGACCCGGCACGGACTCGGCGCAAGCAAGCTTGCAAATGCCGTGCTGCGGCGTACTGACCGTGAACGCGCAAATCTCGCGATCGCGACCCCACCGGACCCGATCGACGCCCTCGCGCTTGCAAGTTCGCACCCGCGCTGGCTCGTAGCACGATGGGTAGCGCGGTGGGGCTCGGATGCTACCGCGGCTCTGCTCACGGCCAATAACGTCGAAGCTCCTACCGTCCTCAGACCGTATGGGATCACCGGGGCGGAGCTGAAGGCGATGCTCGTCGAGGCCGGAGTCGAGGCTCATGACACACCGCTTGTAAACGATTCCGTCGAGCTCGGTCACGGTGTCTCGCTGCTCGAGCTCGATGCGTTCTCCCGCGGACTCTTCTTCGTCCAGGATCCCGCGGCAACACTTGTGGTCCAGTACGCCGCAGTGGAGCCCGGATCTTCCGTCGCAGACTTCTGCGCGGCGCCAGGGGGTAAGACGTTCGAGCTATCGCGCACCGCGGCCGTCGTGTACGCCGCGGACCGATCAGCCGCGCGAATGCAGCGAGTCGTGTCCACGGCGGCGCGCCTGCATGCCACCAACGTCATTCCGCTGGTGGACGATGCCAGACATCCCGCCATGCGCGATCTGGATGCCGTGCTGGTCGATGTGCCGTGCACCGGCACCGGTACCTTCCGGCGGCATCCCGACGCACGCTGGCGCCTCAAGGCCTCCGATCTCGCAGTCATGCCAGCCATCCAGCGATCCATCCTCCGGGCAGCCGCGGATGCAGTGAAGCCGGGCGGCCTTCTCGTTTACAGCACCTGCTCGCTCGAGCCCGAGGAGAACGACGTTCAGATCGAGGCGTTCCTGGACGAACATCCCCACTTCCAGCTCGAGCCGCCGCCCGACGGCGTCGTCCCGGCGTCCACGCTTGACGCCGGACGACTGCGGGTGCTCCCGCAGAAGCACGGCACCGATGGGGCCTTCGCCGCGAGACTCAGGAGAGCGGATTAGGTGAGTCTTCGCGCGCGCCTGCGGCGTGCGTTCCCGTACCTGGTGATCGGCATCGGCGGCTTTGCGCTGGCCTACGTCGTAATCTTTGTCTTCGTCCTCCCGTCGAAGATCGTCCCGGCAGCCCGGCAACCGTACGTTCTCGATTCATCCACAGTGCTGCGGCCCATCGACACTACCGTCGCGCCCCCGAACGGCTATCCTGTCGGGCCGCCGGTGGAACCGCCCGACGTGGCTGCACGGATCGTCGCGCCGCCCGAGGATACGACGCCGATTCTCGCGCCCAATCTGGTTGGAATGTCACTTCCGGATGCGCGCGGGGTACTGAACAGTCTGAGACTTCGCGCCGTCGTCAGCCGAGACACCAGCTCCTTCCAGCCTCCGAACACCGTCCTCCGTCAGCATCCGGGGGCGGACTCATCCGTATCGGTGGGTGGAGTGGTGAACGTGACAGTGTCTTACTTTCCACGAGACACTACGCCCGATTCAATGCCAATTCAGCGTGGCAGTTCGCTGCCTCCAATCAAGCCGGTTCCTGACTCCGCCACGCGACCCGACACGCGACCCGACACGCAACGACCACGCTAGACCATGTCACGCAATAACATTCGGATCGCTCCATCGATACTTAGCGCGGATTTCGCGTGCCTCCGTGATGACATCGCAATGTGTCAGGAAGGCGGAGCCGACTGGATTCACGTGGATGTGATGGACGGGCAGTTCGTACCCAACCTGACTTTCGGAACCAAGGTCATCGACGCGGTCCGCCGCAGTACGGATCTGCCGATAGACGTGCATCTCATGGTCATCCACCCTGAGTCCTACCTCGAGGATTTTGTCCGCGCCGGCGCGGCTGGCCTCACGATCCATGCGGAAGCGACCTTTCATCTGCAGCGTCACCTCGCGCACATCAGGTCCCTTGGCTGCCGCGCGGGTGTCGCGCTCAACCCGGCGACGCCACTCGATGCGGTGCGGGAGGTTGTCAACGACATCGACTTGCTGCTCATCATGACCGTGAACCCGGGCTTTGGTGGTCAGGCTTTCATCCCGGCGTCCACCGACAAGATTCGGAGAGCGCGAACGTTGCTCGACGGTTCCCGTTCTGCCGCCGACCTCGAAGTGGACGGCGGGATATCCCGTGCAACGATTCTCGAGTGCCGCAGGGCAGGCGCTGACGCCTTCGTTGCCGGCAACGCAATCTTTTCCGCGAGCGATCCACGTGCCGAAATCGGCAGCCTTCGCTCGGCAGGTCTGGAGGTAGCGTGACCGGCAGGCAGCAGTTCGGAGTGGTCGCGATCGTGCTCGCCGCGATTGCAGCCGGTGCGTACGGCGTAACCAGGGCGCTCGGCACGGAGCTCCGGCCGCTCGGCGTGGGTACACGCGCCCCCGACTTTCAAGCGGCCACCCTTGACACACCGCCGCGCGAACTCTCGCTCGCGAATTACAAGGGCAAGGTGGTTCTCGTCAACATCTGGGCAACCTGGTGCCAGCCCTGCCGGGTGGAAATCCCGAGCATAGAGAAACTTTACCGGACCTACGGGCCGAGAGGGCTCAACGTCGTGGCCGTGAGTGTGGACGAACCCGGCACCGAGAGCGCCATTCGCGCGTTCGTGCGGGACATGGGGATGACGTTCCAGGTGCTGCACGATCCGAGCGGAAAGATTGAACAGGCCTACCAGACGACCGGTTATCCGGAGACGGTGATCATCGGGAAGGATGGCGTCATCCGAAAGAAGATTGCGGGTGCTGTGGACTGGAACTCCGAGGGAAATCGCCGGCTCATCGAACAGCTGCTCGCAGAGTAGCGCTCCTTGCACATGACGCGCGTTCTGGGAATCGAAACATCGTGCGATGAAACCTCCGCCGCCGTAGTCGAAGACGTCGCCGGCGAGACGTCGCTCCGATCACTCGTCATCCTGTCGCAGGACATTCACGCCGTTTTCGGCGGCGTGGTTCCCGAGATCGCGTCGCGCGCGCATCTCACGGCCATCGTTCCGGTCGTTCGCGAGGCTCTAGCGCAGGCGGGTCTCACACACCGCGACGTGGATGCGATCGCCGTTACCACCGAGCCTGGCCTGGTTGGCGCGCTGATGGTAGGCCTCAACTACGCGAAAGGGTTGTCGCTCGCTACGGGAGCACCCCTCGTCGCCGTGCATCACATGGAAGGACACCTCTTCGCCACGTCGCTAGACGATCCGGACGCACAACCACCGTTCACCGCACTCCTCGTATCGGGCGGCCACACTCTGCTGCTCGACGTTCCCGCCTGGGGCGAGTACAGGCTTCTTGGCGCCACGCGCGACGACGCCGCGGGCGAGGCGTACGACAAGGTTGCCAAGCTTCTCGGGCTTCCATACCCGGGCGGACGCCACGTGGAGGCGCTCGCGCGCGAGGGAGATCCATCGCGCTTCCGTTTCAGCCGGCCGATGCTGCAGCGGAACACACCGCCCGGCGACCTTGCGTACTTCGACGTTTCGTTCAGCGGGATCAAGACGGCCGTGCTGACCGCCGTGCGCGGTTCGGATGACATCGAGCGCGATCGGGCGGCGATTGCTCGCGGGTTTCAGGACGCGCTCGTCGAGACACTCGTGGAAAAAACCGCGCGAGCCGCCGGCATGTATGGCCGACGGCGCATCGTTCTGGGCGGCGGGGTCGCCTGCAACCGTACCCTCGTAAATGCCATGAGCGCCAGGATGCCCGGTGAGATGCATGTCTTCGCGCCAAGTCCCCGACTCGCGACAGACAACGCGGCGATGATCGCCCGCGCCGGGCTATTCCGCTATTATCAAGGTGCGCGAGCGTCGCTCGACACGGCCGCGCGCGCCGCAGCACCACTTCCAGGCCAGGCATGACGCACATATACGCCTCGATTTCCCAGAACGCGTTCACATACAACATCGGACGATTCCAGTTCACCGGATTTGGAATCGCGATGCTTGCGGCGTTCATCATCGCTCAGATCATCGCGCAGCACGAGATGTGGCGGCGGGGACACGATCCGGCACCCATATCGGATCTCGTCTTCGCCGCTGTCATCGGTGGCATACTGGGCGGCAAGATCTATTACGCAATTCTCATGGAAGACTTCTCCGCGCTTTTCAGTCGCGCGGGCCTCGTCTTCTGGGGCGGACTGATCGGCGGGATAATCGCCGTCCTCTTCGTCGCGTGGCGCAAGAAGCTGAGCCTGCTTCGAGTCGCCGATGTCGGTGGGATCGGCGTTGCGGCCGCGTATTCGATAGGCCGTACCGGATGCTGGGCTGTTGGAGACGATTACGGAAGACCATGGAACGGCCCGTGGGCAGTCAGCTTTCCGAACGGTGCTCCGCCCAGCACTGTCGAGAACATGACGAATCTCTTCCACATGCACCTTCCTGCCGGGTTGAACCCGATGCAGGTGATCTCCGTGCATCCCACGCAGCTGTATGAGGTGGTGCTCGCTTTCATCATGTTCATGGTGCTCTGGAGCCTTCGAAACCACAATCACGCTGAGGGATGGCTGTTCGGTCTCTACTGCGTAATGGCAGGTGTCGAGCGTTTTTTCATGGAGATATTCCGCGCGAAGGACGACCGCTTTTTCGGCATGTTCACCACCGCGCAGGTGCTCGCTGTGATGTTCGTCGTGGCCGGTATCGTGATCATGCAGCTTCGCCGGAATGTTAGCGACCGTGCTCCCGGTATCCACGCGCGGCCACCGCTGACGGCCTGACTCCGGGGTCAGTCCCGGTTCAGGGCGTCCTGCGATGTCGCGCTGCGTAGTCCGGTGCGCGCTTCGAACTCGCGCACGAACTCCGCAAGCCGCGCGGCGGAAAAGCGCTCGCGCGGAATATCGAGTGCGCGGATCGCCTGCTCGATGCCTTGCGGCGCACCTTCGACTTCGACCAGCGTATCCATTCGCGGGTACACCTCGAATCTCACCATGACCGCCCCGTCACTCGTGAGCAGCTCGTATTGCGTAATCTCCCGATCCACGGCGCCCACGCTACGGTAACCCAGCCGCTCGAGAATCTGCTCGAGCGCAGCTGGTTCTGTAATGCCCGTTGTGAGCTCGGCGCGCACCTTAAAGCCGTCCACACGCGACGTCGGGCCCTTCCAGTCCAGATGCGCCTGCACCTTCCCGGCGCGCGGTTCATACGTGCGTACCCTCAGCACGTTGTCGCTTCGGGACACGGAACGGGCGGATGTGTCGTACAGGCGGTCGCGGAGCGAGCCTTCGAAGACAAGGTGTGCGCGCGCGGCCTGTATGGCCAATTTCGCGGCGTCGGGATCGTCCACCCGCGCCTTCAGCTCGACCTCGCGGGTCGGTGTGCTCATCCGGTAATAGCTGCAAGCACTGCGTCGGTATCGCTCAGGTCCTGGAATACGGCGTAGGGATCGTGTGCCTGAAGCTCCTCCACCGAATACGAACCCGTGGCAACGGCGAGCGCCCGTGCGCCGAGCTCCCGGCCGCACGCGATGTCAGCGGGTGTATCACCGATCACTATGACATCGGTTCCGCGTAATCTCACCCCGAACGTCTCTTCCATGCGCCGGTGCGCCACCGCTGGCAGATCACCGCGGACCTCGCTGTCTGATCCGAACGCGTTCACTCGGAATAGATCGAAGTCCAGGCCCACGGATTCGAGCTTGAGACGCGCCCCAGGCTCCACATTCCCCGTGAGAAGACCGAGTACACAGTCAGCGTGGCGACCCACGACGTCGATGAGTTGCTTCACACCGGGATACAAGCCAACACCGCGGCTCGGATCGCCCAGGCGCTCCGGCAGTCCCGCGACGTAGAGCGATATGACGTCATCAAGGCGCCCGTCAATGTCCGCGTCCGAAAATCCTGCGTGACGCATCGCCTCACGCACGATCTGCCTGTCGGTCTTGCCATCGTATCGTATTGAAGAATCGCCCGGAGTTCCGAAGACAGCGGTCAGCGCCGCTTCCATTGCCGCTCGGCCCGCACCGCTCGAATGAAGGATGGTACCGTCGATGTCGAAAAGAACCAGATGTCGCATGTGTCAGGTTGGTGCGCGATCAACTGCGCGTGAGAAATATTCCGCCGATGATCGCGACAGTACCGGCGAGCTGCCACACCGTGGGCACTTCACCCAGGGCCGCCCAGCCGGTAAGAATGGCGACGATCGGTTGCAGGTTACCATAAACCGATGTGCGTGTAGGACCAAGGACGCGGATTCCCCGGTACCAGATCATGTAGGCCACCCCGATGGAAATGACGCTGCTGTACAGCAGACACCACCAGGCCAGTGCGGAGACGTGAGTGGATGCGAGGCTCGTGACCGCGAAAGGGGTCGCGAATGCCAGCGGGAGCATGCCGCCCGCCATGGTGAGCGCGCTGAGCTGAACGGGATCCACTCTGTGCGTCAGCGGCTGCATGCCAACCGTGTAGCCACTCCAGCATATCACACCGCCGAACACCAGAAGTACGCCGAGTACTGATCCGCCTGACGACGTCGCGGCTGCGCTCCCGAGCATTACTATGCCCACGCCGCCGATCGACAGCGCGATGCCGCCCCAGGCTCGTCCGCCCACGCGTTCGACACCGCGCGCCCAGCTCAGCAACGCGATGAAGGCGGGAGCTGCCGCGAGTATCAGCGCGGCGCTTCCCACTCGCGTGCGAGAAACCCCGAACACGAACAGCAGCTGATACACGCCGTTCCCGATCACTCCGAGCCCCAGCAGCTTCAGCGTGTCCATTCTGCTCGGCCAGCGCTTTCGCTGCAACAGCACGGCTGTGAGAAGCACTACCGCCGCGATGAGTACGCGCATCCACGTGAACGTGAGAGGGCCGAACGCGCGGCCGGCGTACTTGACGGCGGAGTAGTTAACCCCCCAGATCGTCGCCATGAGGAGCAGAAGAACGTCAGTGACACCGAACGATTGAGACCGGTCTGGCATCTCCCAATCTAGTATCTTTCGGACGTGCACATCTCATTCGCGGTATTCGCCGACGCAGCAAATCTTTCGCAGGAAGGAAAGCTCAACGTTCTCGGAATCTTCGACGCGCTTCATGTTGGCGGATTCCCGTCGATGCATCCCCGTGCGCATTTCGTCGTGCGCGTGAAAGCGACGCCGGAAGATTCGGGCTCCCATCGCCTGACCTTTCACTGGATCAATCCGCGTGACGTGGAGCTCTGGAATTCGAGCGGCGAGCTGGGCGTCGAGGCTGGTCCGACTGCCGCTCTGGAGATGGACCTGCCAATCATAGCCGTCGTCGATCTCCCCCTCGACTCGGCGGGCCAGTACACCATGCGCGTCGAGCTGGACGGCGAACCGGTGGCTCGAGCAAATGTTTTCGTCAATGGGCCGCATTCCGGGCTTCCCTACAACGGCGGCCAGGGGATGGTTTCGTAGCAGAAGGCGCTGGGCGATCTGATGACTCGGAGATCGCTCCAGCATCGCAAGAGTCCCGCCGATGCTCCGCCTCTGCCTAGAGAATTCGTCGTGCGAATCTGAAGCTGTTGCGCAAGCCGCGCGCAACTGCGTCTTCGGCTTCCAGCGAGTTGATACCGAAGCCACCGTTGGCGAGCGAAGAATGCACGCAGCGGCCTCCGCCGAGTGAAATAGCGACGTGAGTTGGGCGACCATCATCGCGGTCGGAGAAGAACAACAGATCCGCGGGCTCGAGATCCGCGATCTCATGCTGAACCTCGCGTCCGCGCTCGGCCTGCATCCACGCATCGCGCGGTAGCTGGGTACCGTGCAGCGCGAAGATGGTCTGGACGAATCCGGAGCAGTCCGCACCCCACGGCGTCACCCCTCCCCACTGGTACGGGGCTCCGTGAAACAGCTCGACGGCGCGGCGCACGACCAGATCCGCGTCGGATTCGAAATACCTGGCCCGTGCGCGACTGTTCATCGCGACGCCGCGCGCCACCTCCTCGTCCGGTTCAAGCAGCGCGCCCAGTGGAAGCTCCACCTCAGGACCGGTTGGGGTTGAGACGGCGCAGCCGAGCGACATGCGTCGCTCCGAGCTCCATCCGGCCGCGACAGGCGCATTCCCCAGCGAGTGGGCGACTGTGAGGTAACCATCGTGACACCAACCTTCATAGCCGTCGGCCCCTCGCACGCGCAGCCACTTTCCCTCGATCCCCGTGACATCGGCCTGGTGCCCCCTCAGGAGCTGCGACACCTGTCCCGCCGGCACGGAGGGAAGCGCGATCAGTGGAGCAATCGTGACACGTACGGTAGCGCGGGCGGCGGACAACCTCGCGCCGTGTAGCGAATCGATCAATGCTCGGGCCAGTCAAGCTCCGGACCGGCCGAAGCCGGTCGCATGCCGGATGCACCGGCGTCGGCCGCGATGGATGCGATGCTGGCGCAGCGCTCACACCGGACTACTCCCTTGAACACGCACATAATGCAGATGAAAGTACCGCAATCCTTGCACGGATAGCCTTCGGAAGCCCGCTCCTCCTGGCCGCAGTTCCTGCAGATCATTGCGTCACGTTCTTGCAGCTCAGTCATGCGCGCCCCGGTACCCGATACGCGAGGCCGTATTCCTTGATCTTCTTGATGAGTGTGGCACGCGAGATTCCCAGCTCACGCGCCGCGTGCGTTCGATTCATCTTGTGGGCGCGAAGAGTGCGGTGGATATGTGCTCGTTCGACGTCCATCAGCGTGCGCGGCGTGTGCGGAGAATCGGAGCCGTGGGCATCACGAAGCTCTGTCGAAAGGTGCGCCCGCTGAACCACCCTTTCACCGCGCGCGAGCAGCAGCGCGCGCTCGAGAGCGTTCCGAAGCTCCCGGATATTTCCGGGCCACGGATACGAAATGAGGTCCTCGATCGCCTCGGCGCTGATGGCGCGGGGCGCGCAGGACATGCTCGTCGAAAGAGCGGTGAAGGTGGCCGTGATCAGCTCCGTGAGGTCCTCTCGGGTCCGCGCTCGCAATGGAGGCAGGTGGATCGGCATGACGCCAAGTCTGTAATATAGATCCTCGCGAAACCGGCCCGCGTTCACTTCGTTGACCAGGTCCTTGCTCGATGCCGCGATAAGCCTGACCGCCATCCCGGTTCCCGCTCCCGACACATCGCCAGACTGCTGCGTTCCTTCGATGAACTCCAGTAGCCGCGTCTGAACATCATGCGGCAGCTCTGACGCCTCGTCGATGAATACCGTCCCGCCAGCGACCGCGGCCAGCACTCCCGGCGGGTCGCCCGGCAGGTCTGAGCCAAAAAGCTCGCTCGCCAGATCGGACGGGTTCAGCGCCGCGCAGTTCAGCTCCATGAACGCGCGGGCCGACCGCGAGCTTCGCGCGTGGATGTACTCCGCCAGGCGGCCCTTACCGGTTCCGTCCTCGCCGATGAGGAGCGCGACGGAGCGCTCGCTCTGCGCCAGAAGCTCGATCTGCCGGGCCAGCTCGCGCATCGTTCGCGACGGACCTACCAGCGGCAGTATCTCCAGCTCCTCGTGCTCTAGTCTCAGTGAGAGGCGGTGCGGCAATGGATCGTTGCGCGGATGGAGTGAGGCCAGCGGGGGACGGACGGTAAGACTGAGTGACGATTTTATTGACAGTGCGGCACCAGCAGCCTCGCCGCAAGAGGGTCCGCCGCGGCGACGAAGGGGGTGGCCCCGATCAACTCGCCGTCAGCCTGCACCGGGGAGACCGGATCGGTCTCGACCGTGATGAGTTTTCCCCGGAGATAGGTCATTCCCGGATCGGGGGAAAAATCGCGGAACACGAGCTTGGAGGCGATGCGCGCGACGTCGGCAAAGGTGGCTGGGTCGAACATGCATACGTCCAGAAGGCCGTCGTCGGTTCGAATTCCCTCGCCAAGCATTACAAGGCCGTTCAGCAGGACGCCAAAGTTGGCGACGAGAACCACCGAAGCGCTTCGACTGACGACCGTTCCGTCAACGGTCACGCGAGCATCAAAGCGTTTCCGGCGGATCAGGTGCGACGTGCCGGTGGCGAAGTAGGCAACCACACCAACCCTGCGCTTCCACGCGGCCGATGTGCTCGCAATCATCGATGCATCGATGCCTACCCCGGCTCCGATCACGAATCGCGATCCGTCTCCGAGTCTTCCGAGATCCACGCGTTTTTCGTCGCCGTGAACCAGCGCGCGCACGGCGGCACGCATCCCCAGTGGTATCCCAAGCGCGCGGGCAAGGAGGTTGCCGGTTCCGCCGGGAAGAACTCCAACAGGCGACGATTCCGAATCGAGCGCATCAATGACTTCGATCGCAGTTCCGTCGCCGCCGAGCGCGAAAATCGCGTCGTAGGCGCCGCTGTTTTCAGCAGCTACTTCACCGGCGTGCCCGCGGCTCCGCGTCACGACTGCGTCGCACTGCACACCCAGCTTCCGGAACTCGAGCAGTGCGCTCCTGAGCGATGAACGACCTCGTCGCGCGTGCGGGTTCACAAGAAGAAGCGCGCGTCGTACGCGCAGCTCCGACGCCCGCCCGCTTCGGAGCGGCATCAGAAACGCCACGAGCGGAGGAAGTCTATTCCAAGCTGCGACGGTGTCTGCTGAATGAGCTGCAGCGACCCGGGACGGGAGCACAGCAGATCCGTGGTACCTGGTTCGACGCCGAGCTGCGCCGTATAACTCGAGCTCAACCGGTACTCGAGCTTCAGCCCCAGATTGTGCTGGAAACTGGACGCGGTCCGGAAATTCTCGGCGCAGAACCCCGTGCTGAAGTTAAGGAACAGACTGTTGCTCAGCTGCTTGCCGACCAGCGCCCGCGTGCCGAGGAGGTTGGTATAGAAGGTAGAGTTGTCGCTGGTTCCTGAAGTCTGCGGAGCCAGCATCGCCGGCGTCTGGAGCTCCACGACGTCGAACACGGAGCGCGGTATGGCACTGCTCAGAATGTTGCCCGCAGATCGTACGGCCACGTTGGCAAGCTGGTTCAGGTACTGTGCCTGGCTGTAGTCGAGCGCGAACGCTGGCTCGCCCGTGATCAGGTAGCTAAGCAGATCCGACTGCGACAACGGGAGGTTGTCGGCGCTGGCGAGCTGCAGCGAGGGAGCGGACAGCGTTCCACCAATCGTTGCTCGAATCCGGATGTCCTGCCCGTTCAGGCTCTGCCGCGGCCGGCGCACCGTATTGATAGCGGTGATGTCGAGTGCCGGATCCAGATCAGGGGTGCCGAAGAACCGCAGCGTTCCCTGCTCCACGTCGAACGTTGGCTGCACGAACGGAACGACGTTCAGGCGGTAGGTGCCACGAACGGCGTTCAGCTGCCCGTCGAGCGCGAGCTGTGAACGTTCGCCGGTTACCGGACTGCGGCCCAGGGTCACGTTGAGCGAGCCGCCGAGCTTGATGTTCGCCTCAGCGGAGCGGAGCCAGACGTCGTCGCCGATGTTGATCGACACGTTGTCCAGACTGAGATTCTTGGTGAACTCGCTCGGCGGTGCGGGAAGAATCGCGCGGTTGCTGGCGACGGTGGTGTCCACCACGTCCACCAGCTCCGGATCATTGAGATCCACTAGGCGCTTCGTTATCAGCTCCGGGATGTACACACTGCCCCGGTCAACCCGCACGGAGCCGCTCACATGGGCGCCGGAATACGGGCCCACGAGCGAGATCGGCGAGGTGGTCGTCACGTCAAGCGAGGCAAGCCCGCGCCGGTCCACCGCGCGGAAATTGTGTGCGGTGGCGCTGAGCGCGAAGACGGGATTGTCGTACTGGCTGAGTGCCACCGTGCCCGTGACGTCCAGCGTGCCGCGCCGATCGCGGTTCGTGATAGCCGAAAGCTTTCGCACGATCACGGTGTCCTCGCTCAACGCGATGTTCGCGTCAATCCGGTCGAGCCGGACGCCGATCGGTACGATGGTCGCAGCGCCGCTATCGACTACGATGCTGCCGTTCATGCGCGGATGCGACGTGGTGCCCGCAAGACTGACATTCGCCGTGAGAGCGCCGTGGACGTTGCTGGCGCCGGTGCCCAAAAGTTCTAGGAGCGCAAGGCTGAAGCCCTCCGTCCGCAGGTTGCCATGGATGGAGTCGCCGACCACCGAGATTCCGGTCGCGACAATCGAGCCACCGTGCGCCTGCGAAAGTCGGAGCGAATCAACGCTTATCCCGCGCGCGTTCGAGACCATGTGGACAGGCGCGCCGAGGCTGTAGCTGTTCAACGAATCAACGACGACCTGGGCCGAGTCGAGCCGCACCGTGAGAGTTCCGCTGTCGCCCCTTACGAGCTCGCCGGATGTGGAGGCGCGCGATTCACCGCTACCCGTCACGTCGGCCCGGAACGCCGCACTGGAACCGTTGCTGATCCTGAGACCAACGGTCGCCTGTCGGACGGGGAGCGGACCCGCGGTCAGGGAATCTGCCGTCAGCGCGACGACGCCGCTGGAACGCGCCCCAAGATCACGCATGGCGTAGCTCGCGTGCAGACTCCTGACCCGCGCGATTCCGGCGACGACGTCGTGCGCAGATGCAGTTCCCTGTGCCTGAAGTGCACCCGGAGGTCCGCTGAGTGTTCCGCGGATCGTGACCGGACCGGATCGAATGGAAGCGGCTGAAGTGCGTGACGTGTCACCGAGTAATCGCGCGACGTCGGACAGTGACCCCACCTCGGCATTGAATCCCAGCGAGCCGCTGCGAGCGGCCGAGGTGGCCACCGTGCCGCGCGCATGCACCGTCGTTGCGCCCGACGCCAGCACCATCGTGTCCACATGCACGAGGCCGCTGTCGAAGTGAACACGAGCAAGCGATGGCTGAAGCGTCGCCGCTCCAAGCTTCGACTCCAGGAGCGAGGCTGACGCCGTTCCCGTAAAATCAGGGAGAGAATCCCCGGTGACATCGATCGCGTACGAGCCGTTCAGCGACGTGAGCGGGAGCGCAGCATTACCCAGCAGCGAGCGCATGTTTGCGCTTGCTACCGTACCCGTACCGTGTGCGCCGTAAACGGGAGGATCGGCGTCGACATGACCATCGAAAGTCAGTGCGCCGCCCGCGCCGGATAGGGTCGTCGTCACCAGAACGTCCGGGCTCTGGCCCTGCACCCGAATGGGTCCGCTCAGCGACTCGCGGAGCGGCAGATTGTGATACGATTTCCGGAGTGTCTCGAACGCGATCGGTTGCGCCTGCAGATCAAGATCGTACGTGAGGTACTTCTCGCCCCAGGTCACGCGACCGTTGCCGGTGACATGCGACTCGGGCCCATCACCGTCGCGGTGCGTAAGCTGCGCGTCCCTGAAACGGACGTCGAGCCAGGACGAATCCAGTGTTGCGGTTCCGGAAACCGTGCCGTTGAGTCTCGGAAATTCCTTGTTGAGATACTGAAGTGTACGAAGGTCCAGCGTGGTCACGTTGACTGCGAAGTCGTGGAATGCAGTGAAGGCCGGCGCATAGATGTTGAGTCCGCCGCTGCCACTCGCGACGGTGTATGCTCCAGGAACGTGTGCGTCGGCGAAGTGCAGCTGCGCGTCCTCCACCTTGAACCGCCCAAGATTACCGCCGGATGCACGCACCGTTCCAGTCAGGTCGCCCTGCCAGTCGTAGGGAAACGGCTTGCCGTTGAGCGTACGCAGCAGGTCGAAATTCACCGGGCTGGCGGTGAGCGCGACGTTAGTCACGCTCAGGGTATCGACGCCGGTCACGAAGGTCATCGATCCCAGCAGGTGCGAGCGCGTGGAATGAACATCAAGCTTGCTGAGGACGAAATCCGTGAGATGCAGATTCGCTGGCTCAGTGCGGATGTCGAGCTCGGTGGTGCCCACCCCCGTGCGCGGGAGTGTCGGATACACCCACGCGATGTCGTTGAGCGACATCGAGTCTGCATGGACATGTACGTCGTAGCGTATGGGCAGGTCGTTCCCCCACACCACGGTCCCCTTCGCGCGACCGGTTGACCCGGGGAGGTCCACGTGCGGGATGTCGAGCCACAGCGAGTCATTCAACTGTCGCACGACACCATGTGTGTTCGAGAAGAGGAACGGCGGATCAGCCTCGGCTACCTTGAGGCCCGAAAATCTGAACAGCATCCCCGAAGTGTCAGGGTCGCTGATGCGGCCAAAGTCAACGGTGATGTCACCGTGAGTCCACTGCCATGTCCGCGCGAATCCTTCGCGCGTGCGCCTGATGTGGTGATCCTGCCTGGTGAGCTCGAAATGGATGGCGCTGTCGAGCGCGGCATGCCTGAGCCACGGCGCGGGATGCCACGGAATCGTCAGGATGAAGGTGGCGTCGTGAACGAATGCCGAATCGATGACGATGAACGGGCTCGCCGAATTGGGCTGGAAACTTGATGGCCTGGACTCGGGGAACACCTCACGAAAATTCCACTTTCCGCTCTCGTGCTGCCGCACGTACACGACCGGATGCTCGACGTGCACGTCATGAAGCAGTATGCGCTGTGCCAGAAGGTCGCGAAGATCGTATCGGGCGGACACTCTTCCAGTGCTCATGAAAAGCGAGTCGTCGGGATCCCGGATCGCGAGCGAGTCTATCGTCACTCCGGTGAAGAACCCCTCTCTGATGCGCCCCACGTAGAGCGAGCCGTGCACCTGTTGCCGGAGGCCGGAGACGATCAGCTTCCGGACCTCCTCGCGGCCGCGATCCGTGCGCGTGATCGCGAGCACGGCGACGACAACGAGCGAGAACAGTGCGAGCAGCACCGCCGCAGTACCGATGACGATCCGACCGCGGAGTGTCACGCGCTAGAACGCCTGGCCGATGGCGAGCCCGAACGTCAACCGGCTCCCGAACGACTTGGTGGCCGGTGGCTTGTAGCCCGTGCACGTTCCGGGAGTCTGCACCAGAATTGGGCCGCCGGGAGTCGTTGTCGAATCGGTGCTGACGCGCAGGGTATTGCCCGGCGCCACGCAAGGCAGCGCGCCCGAGTCGCTCGTGCTCTCGTAATACAGCGGGCCCGTGGTCTGCCGGTACGGATTGTATCCCACCACAACGCGAACCGGCCCTATCGGTGTAAGCGCCGCAATCTGGACACCGGGCGTGACCTTGATCTTGTATCCGGCGAGAGTGCTAGTACCGCCGCGGTTCCACACATCGCCGGCATCGACGAACAACCCGAACTGCAGCACGTCGGGGAGCACGGGGCTGCGTAGTCGCAGCTCGAGATTCCCCACAATGAGACTGTTGCCACCGACCGGAACCACGCGACGCGGCTTGCCTGTGTCGAGATACCGGAAGTAGGTGTTCGAGTGGCCCGAGGCGTCCGTCACTACGACCGTGTCATACGATGCGGCGATGTACGTGTCCGATCCGAGCTCGTTCTGCGCGAAGCCACGGACCGAGCTCGGCCCACCGGCGTAGAGTCGCTCCTGCGGCGGAATAAAACCGATGTTGGTCTGAAAGTTTCGCCCGAACACGAGGCCACTCCGAATGCGCATGGCGAGCACATTGCCGCCGCCGATGGACACGTACCGCGATAGCTCGCCCAGTACGGTGTTGAACTGGAGACCGGTGTCCGAGAGTACGAGCGGCGACGCATGCCTCACCTCGAACCGCGCGAGGCTTCCTCCGGTCGGCGCGATCGGATCGTTGGTCGCATCGTGTATCACGATGGCGTTGAGCACGGCGAGTCGCTGGTTGCGCTGGACCCGGTCGCGCTCCTCGACGGTGCAGAGGTTGAAGACCGCGCAGAACAACGCGGGCTGCGATTCGGTCCGGCCGAAGTCCATGGTGTAGCCGAGCGTTATCGGCGTTCGCGCCCACCGCTGGTACTGCACTGTGGCGACGCCGCCGATCAACGTGGTGCGCAAGTACACCTTGTACTCACTCACTCGCGACGTGTACGCCGTGAGCGTGGGGACTGTGCGCAATCCGAAGAATATCGGCTGCCGAAGCGTCGCGCCCAGGTAGTAATTGAGCTGGTTGCTGTATGGATCTGCCTTGGCCTGCGGACAGAGATTCGCCGCGCCGTCGAGCGGCTTGCCCACGCCGATCTTGGATACGCGGCCCTGGATGGTGAGATGCCGCGCGCCATTCAGGAAATTGTAGTCGTCGAGCTCGCCGGTCGCGCGAAAGCAGTCAAGCGTGCCATAACCACCGCCGAGGCGCGCCGCGTGCATGGTGTTCTCGGCGAGTGAGATGTCGAGCGGGGCGACGGAGTCGCGGCCGACGCGGCGGCCGCGCGCGCTGTCGAGGCCGATCGACACGTGGGTGTATGCGTCGGTCTGGTAGAGCGTGCGCTGTGCGTCGATCAACGCCTGCTCGCGGAACAGAGTTCCCGAATCGATTCCGACGATGCGATTGACTGTGTGATCAGAGATCTGCTGCGGGTTGCCGCGCGCGGGCGTCACCGAGACATCAACCCTGCCGACGCGCGTGACTGCGCCAGGAACAATGGTGAGAGTGTCGAAGGCGACGAGCCCGCTGTCCACCGTTCCGTACGAGCTGCGTGCGCGGACCGCCGGATAACCCGAGTTGCGGAGCCGGCGCGTGATCAGGTCGATCGCCGCATCTACCCGGGTGCGATCGAATCGCTGTCCTTCCGCTATCGGCATCGACGCTGTGACCTCGCCGCGATCCGGAATGGAATCGAGTCCGAGTACCACGAGCGACCGCAGCGTCGTAGCCGGCCCTTCATGGATCCTGAATTCCACCGTCGCCCCACCGCGGCCCGAAGGGAACCGTGCGGTGTCGACCGCCACGCGCGGATACCCGCGACGGCGGTAGAACAGGATCAGTCGGAGTCGGTCGTTGGCGAACTCCAGCTCGTTAAGACAGCGCCGCGCCGAAAAGGGAAGATCGAGGATACGTCGTGCCCACGCCGACGGGGTAGTAACTATGACGTTTCCGAGCTCGGCGTCCGTGAACTGGTGATTGCCGTCGAAATCGAGCCCGCGCACTTCCGTGTCACCAGGGCCACAACCAAGATCCTGTGCGCTGGCGACGGTGGGCAGAGCCCAGCAGGCGGCCATGAGGGTGGCCGCGGTGATTATCCTCGTGATGATGTCCGCGGTCACAATTGACGCTCTAATGATAGCCCGGTAAGTTCTCGCCTCGCACCCTATGATGTCAACAGCCGCCCTCTCCAGAGGACACGAGGAGCTTCGCTGGCCGGTCAGGCGCGGTTCGCTTTCCCTCTGTCTCGCCCTGCTCGCCGTCGCGAGCGGGATCGCCGGAGTTGTCGGACTCGCCGGATGCGGCGGCTCCGCGACGCGCGAACGGCGGACCCTCATTGATTCGCGGGACAATTACGACCCTCGGTCGCTCGACCCGGCACTCTCGACCGACGTCCCGACCGGTCGAGCGGTGTCCTACGTGTTCGATGGGCTCACACGCTTTACGCCAAGAGCCCAGGTGATGCCCGACCTTGCGACCTCTTGGCAACTCGCCGCGGACGGCGTCAGCTACACCTTTCACCTGAAGCGCGGAGTCCGGTTCCACGACGGCACCCCGTTTTCCGCGTCCGACGTCAGGCATTCCTGGGAACGGGTATTGGATCCGAAAACCCGGGGAGGTCGAGGCTGGCCCTTATATCCAATCCGGGGAGCGAAGGAGTTCGCCGCCGGAACCGCGTCGAGCATCTCGGGACTGGACATCGTGGACGACAGCACGGTGCGCATCACGCTCACGGAGCCATTCGCGATCTTCCCGAAGATGCTGGCAATGCCCGCTACGGCGATCGTGCCCAAGGTCACCCCAGCCAACTTCGGCGAGCATCCGATCGGGACCGGACCCTGGAGGTTCGTTGCCTGGCATCATGACGACTACCTGCTCTTTGCACGAAACGCAGACTATCACGACGGCGCGCCGCTTGCCGACTCGCTCGAGGCACGGATCATCCCCGAGTTGAGTACCGCGGAAGCCGAGTTCGAGGCGGGGAACGTGGACGTGCTCCAGGTACCGGCGCAGGAATCGCCGTCATGGGAGGCGAACGAAGAAACGAAGCCGTTGCTTCAATCCGCTCCGTCGCTGCGATTGATCTACGGTGCCATCAACACGACCCGCGGTCCGCTTCGCGACGCCCGCGTACGACAGGCCATCAATCTGGCCGTCGATCGCGGAACGATTCTCCGACGGCTGATGGGCGGTCGCGGCACGCTCGCCGCCGGCGTGATCCCGCCGTCACTGGACGGATACGACCCCGCACTCGCGCCGTTCCCCTACGACACCGCGCGAGCAAGAGCGCTGCTCCGGGAAGCTGGATATCCCAACGGGATCGACATCGAGCTGTGGACCTCACAGAGTGAACAGTTTCCGCGGATCGCCCAGACCATCCAGGCATATCTGGGGCGAGTCGGAATACGCGTAAAACTCGTTCAACGCGACGCATCTTCGATGCGTGAGGCCGCGCGCAACGGAAAGACCGACATCGCTCTCAAGGACTGGTACGCCGACTATCCGGACGCAGAGAACTTTCTGTATCCCCTGCTTCACAGCGCGAATCGTGGAGTCGGCGGCAACGTATCCTTCTTCAGCGATCCCGCGTTCGACAGCGTCGTTACGGCGGCGCGACGCGAACCCGACGACCAGAAGCGAATAGCGCTTTACCGGCAGGCCAACGCAATGGCCCACGAACAGGCCCCAATGCTGTTCATGTTCTTCTACACCGAGCTCTACGCGGTACAACCCTGGCTCAAGGGCTTCACCGTTCCGTCCATCTTCACGGGCGAACGATGGACTCAGGCCCACATCGTGCGACCGGCGGCGGCGAAGTGACCTCGTACATACTTCGAAGACTGGTGCTGGCCATCCCGACCCTGTTCGGTGTTCTGGTCGTAACCTTTCTGCTTCTGTACGTCGCTCCCGGCGATCCGGTTCAGGAAATGGTGGGCGAGCGTGCCGATTCGGCCACGATCGCGCGGCTCCGCAAGGAGCTCAAACTCGATCAACCGCTCTCGGTTCAGTTCACGCACTACGCGGGCGGCGTGCTGCGCGGCGACCTCGGCACTTCATACATCACGCGCCGTCCCATTCTGAGCGACGTGCTCGAGCGATTTCCCAAGACCCTGTTGCTCGCCGGCACAGCCATGCTGCTCGCGTCGATCACCGGCATCCTCATCGGCGTGCTCAGCGCGCAACGACCTGGCGGATGGTTCGACCGTATCGCGCTCGGCGGCGCGTATCTCGGAATTTCGTTCCCGGTTTACTGGGTAGGATTGCTGCTGATCCTGCTTTTCGCAGTCACGCTTCACTGGCTGCCGCCGTCGGGTTACGGTGGATTTCGACATCTGATACTTCCGGCGCTGGCACTCGGCACGCGGTCCATCGCGTTTCTCGCCCGCATAACGCGCTCGGCGATGCTCGACGTCATGAACAGCGACTTCGTGCGCACGGCGAGGGCGAAAGGGCTTAGCGAGCGAGTCGTCGTGCTCAAACACGGACTCAGGAACGCGCTCATCCCCGTCATCACCGTGCTCGGCCTGGACTTCGGCTACTATCTAACCGGAAGCATCCTCACCGAGACCATATTCAGCTGGCCCGGGCTCGGTCGCTACGTGGTGAACGCGATCTCGCGCCGCGATCTTCCGGCCATTCAGGGGAGCGTGCTGTTCCTGAGCGTGATATTCGTGCTCGTCAATCTGCTGACTGATCTCGCGTACGCGAAGGCGGACAAGCGGGTAAGCCTGTAAGCATCGCGCCTCTGGATCGATCGACGCAGCCCACCAGTCTGCTCGCGTTCAGTCGTCCTTCTGCCCGAACACCGCCATGTTCGAACTGTGCCCCGGAGCGACCTTCTTCTCGGGATAGATCCAGTGTACGGCCTGATTCACGGCGGTCGCCGCCTCCGCGAATCCCGTCGCGATGAGCTTGAGCTTGCCGGGGTAGCTGCAGATGTCGCCGGCCGAGTAGATCCCAGCGCGGCCGGTTTCCATCTGACTGTTGACGACGATCTCATCGTTCTCCAGCCGCAGTCCCCACTGCGTCAGCGCCCCAAGATCGCTCACGAAGCCGAGCATGGGCAGGATCACGTCGCACTCAATCTCCGCGAGTTCCTTCGTCTTGATGTGCCGGAGTGTCACCGAGTGGAAATGGTCGCCATCCGAATGGATGTCGTGGAGCTCGTGAAATGTGAACAGCCGCGTGCTGCCGGCATCCACGGATGACATGACATCCGCGACGGTGGAGGCATGGGCGCGAAAGCGATCGCTGCGATGTACGAGAGATATCGTCGCCGCGGTCCCGCGGAGCTGCTGTGCCCAGTCGAACGCGGAATCGCCGCCACCGATGATGATCACACGCTTGCCGCGATACTGCGCGGGATCGAGCACCCGGTCCTGAATTCCTCGCCCATACCACGGTTCAGCAACCGGCTGCGGCAGACGGCGAGGCGAGAACGCTCCGATCCCTGCGGCAAGCACGATGGATCGAGTCGGGAAGCGATCGGTTTCGGTGACCAGCACGAAGCGCCCGTCTTCCTCTTCCAGCCCGGTAACGTGCTGGTTCAAGTGAACCGGCTCGCTGAACTGCGCCGCCTGCTCCTCCAGCGACCGCACCAGGTCCTTTGCCAGAACCTTTGGAAACCCCGCGACGTCAAAGATGTACTTCTCCGGATATAGGGCGGTGAGCTGCCCGCCCGTCTGGGAAAGGGCATCGATCACCTGTGCGCTCGCCCCCCGCATCCCACAGTAGAACAGGCCAAAAAGTCCGGTTGGGCCCGCACCCAATATCGTTACGTCTTTGATCTCATGCTCCATACTGGCGAAATTTACCAGAATATGGTGATGAAGATTTACACGAAGACGGGCGACGCTGGCACGACGGGGCTGTTCGGCGGTGGCAGAGTTCCGAAGGACGACGCGCGCGTAGATGCGTACGGCGACGTCGATGAACTGAACGCGGTGCTTGGCGCCGCACGCGCGACCGGCCCCATGCCGAGGGTGGATGAGGTACTGGTATCGGTGCAGCGCGACCTGTTCGCGATAGGTGCGCTGCTCGCCACCCCCGACGCCGAAAAAATGCACGCTCAGCTGGAGAAGGCCCGGATCGACGACGGCCGCATCGCGGAGCTGGAGTACGCAATCGATGCGTGTGACAATGAGCTCGAGCCACTCAAGGCGTTCATAATTCCGGGTGGCACCCCAAAGGCCGCCGCGCTGCACGTTGCCCGAACGGTGTGCAGGCGCGCCGAGCGAAAGGTGGTTCACCTTCAACACACGGTGGAGCTTCCTGCTCTGGTCATCGTGTATCTGAACCGACTCTCGGATCTGCTGTTCTCGCTCGCCCGCGTCGCCAACAAGCGGGCGGGTGCGGGTGAGGTGACGTGGTAGCCCCGGGCACCAACCGCGATTTGGTTCCGGTGGTGATGGACGGCGGCGGCTACGACGTGACTGTCGCACCGGGTCTGCTCGCACACGCCGGCAACATCATCCGTGCGGCAGCGCCCGCCCATCGTCATGCGGTCGTGTCCGACGCGAACGTCGCTCCGATCTACGCGGCCCGCCTGGTGGAACAGCTCGAACAGTCGGGCGCGCCGGTGCGTTTGTGCACGGTTGCTGCCGGCGAGCAGTGGAAGACGCGCGAGAGCTGGGCGCGCATTACCGACGAACTGCTCGCCGCCGGTCTTGGCCGCGACAGCACAATCATCGCGTTGGGCGGCGGGGTTGTGTGCGACCTCGCCGGCTTCGTGGCGGCCACGTTCATGCGCGGGATACCGGTCGTTCACGTGCCAACAACGCTCCTTGCGATGATAGACGCTTCCATCGGTGGCAAGACCGGAGTGGATACGACTAGCGGCAAGAACCTGGTCGGCGCCTTTCACCAGCCAGCCGCGGTGATCATGGACCCTGACGTCCTCAGGACACTTCCAACCGCGGAGCTGCGCGCAGGCCTCGCGGAGGCCTTGAAGCATGGTGCCATCGCAGACGCCGAGTACTTCGAGTTCGTAGCCCGGGCCGCACCGCGGCTCCTTGCGGATATCCCGGAAAAGCGTGACGTTCCTGCTCTCAATCACGTCATCCAGAGGAGCGTCCGACTCAAGCTGGGAGTCGTCGCGGCTGACGAGAAAGAAAGAGGAGCCCGTAAAGCCTTGAACTTTGGCCACACGATCGGTCATGCGCTCGAAGCACTCAGCGGTTACTCGCTCCGGCATGGTGAAGCCGTGGGCGTGGGCATGCTGCTGGAAGCGACGGCGGCCGAGCGTGAGGGAATCACGGAGGCCGGTACATGCGATCGCCTCCGCTACGCGCTCGAGGCTGCCGGACTTCCCACCACGCGGCCAGCCGGACCCAGCGCGTCAAGCGTCATCGCGTCCATGCAATCGGACAAGAAGGGGCGCTCAGGCAACATCGAATACGCAATACCCTCCCGCATCGGAATGATGGCGGCCGCATCCGACGGTTACACCGTTCGCCTGCCCAATTCTCTGGTGGAAGAGGTGCTCGCGTGAAGCGGTGGGAAATCTTCCGGGCCGTCTTCGCCGTGCTG
>JBBRBY010000017.1:0-41820 GCA_038205315.1 Gemmatimonadales bacterium
GGCTGATTATGGTGCTTTCGAGCGCTACGACCGGCGCCCCCTGCGACATCGCAGCGTGTACCTCGTCACTGTATTCCAGATACGGCTGGGCCGATGGAGCGGGCATGTGTGAAACTTACCCGTGTGCCTGAATCGGGCGGCTCTGCGCGTCGCAGGCTGCCGATCGCGAAGCAAGGGCCGCGAACGTGAGAGAAGGGGCGACGGTTTCCGGTGACTCGATCGTGATTGCCGCCGCGGCGCGGCCATGACGTGCAGCCTGCGACGGTTCAAAACCGTTTAGCAGCGACGCAACATAGCCGGCGATCATCGCGTCGCCCGCTCCCGTCGCGTCCACGAGCGTGGCCGCGCAGCTCGGAAGATCCTCGGCACTGCTCCCGGTATAGCTCCTCTCGCTCAGCAAACTGCCGCGCGGGCCGCGGCTCACCCAGACGCGGCCCGCGCCGCGATCATGAAGCTCCCGCGCGGCCTCGAGCAACTCCGGGATCTCCGCGCCGGAGCATGTCGCCATTGACGCCAGTTCCGCAACATTCGGGGTCAGCGTGTGAATCGCGATTCCGGCACTGAGGAGCGCCATCGCACGTGCAGCCTTGTGAACACTCACGGTGTCCACCACCACTGGCACGCCAGCGTCCCGCGCGATGGATGCGGCCATGACGAGAGCGTCCTCGCCGACATTGCACTCCAGAACGAGAATCGCGGCCCGGGATATCAGCTCGGCGCGCTGCTCGATCACCGCGGCTGTAATCGCATCGACCGCGTCCATCGAAGCCACCGCGATCACCAGCTCGCCCGAGTCGTCAAGGACGGCGGTGTAAGTCCCCGACGGCCCGGCAAAGCCGACCGAGTGCGCAAGACCGACGCCCGCAGCCTCCGTGGCGGATCGGAGATACTCGCCGGCCGCGTCAGCCCCGAGCGCCGTTACCAGCTCCGTCCGCACGCCGAGGCGTGCCAGATTCTCGGCGACGTTGCGCGCCACTCCTCCGGCGGTACTTGTGGTACATCCAGGATTGCTGGTACCGTTCACCGGCCTGCCCAAGGTCCGGCTCTTGAGGTCCAGATTCGATCCACCAATGACTACCGCCAGCGGTCGCGAGTTCCCAGGTATCGGCAATGACTGTTCTCGTCGGATTGGAGCTCTGGAGGGATGCGATTCACGTGAAGATAGCTGCCTTCCGTTGACAACGATCGTCACGTGGTCTAGTGTAAGTCCGGAGAGAAGATATCCACATCGTCGTCGCCATGACTTCAGCCTCACTCACGCACAGCAGCAAGCGCAAGCCACTGTTCCCGCCCGGGATCTGGTTGACGCATGCGTGAGGCCTTTGACCTCCTCGCCACATTGCCCGCCAGACTCAAGTCAGGCGGGCATTTTCTTTTTTCGGCACGTACCTCATTCCACACGCACACAGCCCACGCTGAAGGATGAAGACCAGCATGCAAGCGACAGAACAAGGTGGTGCCGGCACCGCGATCCAATCCCCGCACTATCTGGACGCAATCTCCCTGGGAAAGATCGTCCTCATACGCGAGCAGCTGATGAAGGCGCAGGCATCAGGAACCAGGGTGTACCGTTTCGAGTCCGGCGATCCGAGCTTTTCGGTGGCCGATACGATTGTCACGGCCATTGAAGCGGCTGCGACTGCGGGAAAGACGCACTACATCCCGAACAACGGTATTCCGCAGCTGCGCGAAGCACTCGCGTCAAAGGTTCGGGATCACAACCGGATTTCCGGAGTCGGGTCGGATGACATCTTCGTCACGAACGGCGCGATGCACGCACTCTACGTCACTTTCGGCGCGTTGCTGACGCCGGGCGACGAGGTGATCGTGCCGGATCCCATGTGGACAGAGGTCGTCGAGAACATCCGGATGGCTGGTGGCGTTCCGGTCGGAGTGGAGCTCAGCGCCGCAGACGACTTCGAGTATCGAATCGATCGGATCGAAGCCGCGATCACGCCTCGCACGTGCGCGATCTTCCTGAATACGCCGCACAACCCGACAGGCGCGATGCTTCCGGCGGAGCGGCTGGCGGAGATACTCGCTCTCGCTCGCAAACACGATCTCTGGATCATCTCCGACGAGGCATACGAAGATATCGTGTACGCTCCGTGGACTCACACGTCCATCGCCTCGCTCGCGGGTGATTACGCGGATCGGGTGATAAGCATCTACTCGTTCTCCAAGTCACACGCCATGAGCGGTCTGAGAGTTGGATACATCGTGACGCAATCGCCGCTGCTGCGTGAGCGGATTCCAAAGCTGCTTCGTTGCACCATCAACGGGGTCAACAGCCTGGCGCAGTGGGGCGCGCTCGCGGCGGTGCAGGGTAGCCGAGCGCATCTCGACGGCATGCTTGCCGACTACGCACTGCGCCGCGGCATCATGCTCAACGCACTCGGCGGAATTCCGGGCGTTCGCGCCTTTGCGCCTCGAGGAGCGTTCTACGTTTGGGCGGAGATAGATGAGTCGGCGTACGAGCGGCTCGGTGTCGCCGATGCTGCGGAGCTGTCGGAAAAGCTCGCCAGTGCAGGCATCGGGAGCGCACCGGGCGACGCTTTCGGCGAGACGTGCGCAAATGCGGTGCGGTTCGCATACAGCTGCGATACAGCCATGGTGAGGGGGGGAAGCGTGCTGCTCCGCGAAGCGCTAACGGTCGGCGCGGAATGATCCTGCGCGAACCATCGCTCTGTATCGGCCTCGGCGAGTACGACACTGGATGGCACGACCCCGACTCATCCCTCGACCGCGCCGCGCGTGTCGTTGAGGCATGCGCGGCCTCAGGTGCGCGGCTGGTCGTACTGCCGGAGATGTGTACCAGTGGATTCACCATGAGCGCCGACGAGTTTGCGGAGCCGCTCGAGGGCCCGCGCATCGCTCGGCTGGGCCAGATCGCCCGGTCGCAGCGCGTATGGTTACTCGCCGGTGTCGCGGTGCGGGCCGCCGGAGAGAACGATCGGGCCAGGAACGCAGCGCTGCTGTTCGAGCCCTCGGGCGCACTTGGTGCCAGATACGACAAGCAGCGGCTGTTCACGTACGCCAAGGAGCACGAGTCGTATGAGCCGGGATCTGAAAGCGTCGTAGTGGATATCGAAGGCGTGCGCGTTGCGCCATTCATCTGCTACGATCTTCGCTTTCCTGAACTGTTCCGGCGCGCGGCGCCAGCCACCGACGTGATGGTTCTCATCGCCAGCTGGCCGGCGCCGCGCCGCGCGCACTGGGATGCGCTGTTGCCTGCGCGAGCGATCGAGAACCAGTGCTACTTCATCGGAGTGAACCGGACCGGCCATGGCGGTGACATCGAGTACGACGGCGGCTCGGCCGCGTACGATCCATGGGGGCTAAGGCTGGCCGGATACCGAGACCCGGGCGACGGTCCGCGCGCGACAGTCGATGTTCGTCCGGCCGAAGTACTCCGGATACGGAGCGCCTACCCGTTCCTGGCCGACGCGGCCGGCTCTTAACGTCGGCCCGTGCCGGCGCGTCAATCAGAGGGAGCCGGTGTACAAGCTCAAGAACCTACGATTCAAGGAGCGGACATGAAGCACGCAATCATCGTGGCACTTTCGGTCACAGCATTATCCGTTGGCGCAGCCGTTGCTGGTGCGCAGTCCACGCCGCGCACAGCCGCGCAGAATGCCTGGTGCGCGACACACGCCGGCCAGTGCGTCAGGCAGCGCGACGTTCGTCGCGACAGGACCGGTATCGTCAAGGACATGAACAAGGTCCGGCGCCAGCGCGTTGACGTGCGCAAGGACGTCCGCGACATCCGTACTGACCGGGCGCGGTACGGCTCAAATCCGACTCCGGCGCAGCAGCGTGACCTGGCACGCGACAGGACAGGCATTCGGGATGACCGACAGGATGTCAGGGCTGGGAAGCACGACGTACGCACCGATCGGCGCGACGTACGTAGAGACCGCAAGGGCGACGGCGACTGACTGAACCGGGCTTAGTCGTGTGAAGAGCCGCCGTGCATGTGCACGGCGGCTCTTCACGTCACCGGTTGTGCCGTCAGCTCAGGGCGCGCCCAGCTCTCTCGCGATCTGGCCCTCGATGGAGCCGGTCGTTCCGCACTGAACGGCTGAAGTGGATGACGTCTGGTCCTGAGCGTTCGCGACTACCGACGTTCGCAGCTCGGTTCCCGTGCCGTCAGGCTGCAACTGGCTCGCGACGTTGAGCCACACGCGGTAGGAGTCGGCGCGCGGTGACGCCAGCGGCGTCAGACCGCAATCGACCACTCGCGATATGGGTGCGTTGTTGAATCTGCCGGAAATCTGTGTGTTCTGCGATGCCAGTGCGTGAGCTGTTGTATCGCGCGCGGTTACTGGCAGCCCCATCTTGGTGTACGCAGCCTGCAGCGACGGCCACAGACTCTCCGGGGTGCCGGCAAGGTGGGTGCTTACCACCCGCACGTCCTTGTTGTAGCGCAGCGAGTTGCTGTTGTTGACCATGACCAGAACCGGATCGCTCGTCTGGTTGACCATGGAGCCGGAGGCGCAACCGCACAGTGCAGCTGTGCAGAGAGCGACATGCGAGAGCGTTGGGCGCATAAGCGACTTCCTTCGCGGGTTGGGAGGAGGCGAGAAGGTAGCGTCCGTGACGGCGTGCGGCCAGCCGTTCGTGGCAACCGCTTGCGGGCGCGATATCCGGTGGCTCAGCCGCAGAGCACGCTTCCACCGTTGACATTGAGTATCTCCCCGGTGACGTGACGCGCCAGTCGTGAACACAGGAAAACCACAGGTCCCGCTATGTCGTCCGGGGTAGCGATCCGGCCGAGCGGAATCCCGTTCGAGATGCGATCCATCCCGTGAGTGGATATCGCGTCCGCTACCATCTCGGTGTCCACCCAGCCGGGAGCGACGCAGTTGACCGTTATGTCCCGTGGCGCCAGCTCCACGGCGAGCGACTTGGTGATGGAGATGACCGCGCCCTTGGTAGCGGCATAGTCAGCGTGAAACGCCTCGCCGCGCTGGCCCGCCGTGCTCGAGATCAACACAATCCGCCCCGAGGTGGTCATCACTCGTGCAACTGCGGCGGTCGTGAAGAAGATCGAATCGAGGTTCTCGCGGATGGTCCGGTGCCATCGGTCGGCGTCCATCGTGCCGAGTGCGATGTCCTCCGTGGGCCAGATTCCCGCATTGGCCACAAAAATATCAACGCCTCCCAGCTCGCGCACAGCCGCCGCGACCAGCTGCTCCGCACCCTCGCGGGTCGCGATGTCCGATGAATGCGCGCCCGCGCGAACGCCCAGCGATGCGGCATGCGCTGCGACCGCTTCAGCATCCGCAGTCCGCGACCGGTAGCCGATCATCACATCTGCGCCAGCCGCGGCCAGAAGTCGCACTATCGATGCACCGATCCCGCGGGATCCACCAGTCACAAGCGCGCGGCGTCCCGAAAGATCGAGCAGGTCCTGCGCCCGCTGTTTCGTCATCGGAGGAATGTACCGGGGACATCCCGCTGCGCGCGACTCTCGATGGGGACTGACCGGTCAGGCGCCCCGTGCGGACAGCTTGGTGCGAGCCATGGACGTGATGACACTGCGGTTTGTCCACCTCGCCGCCTGGCCGGCAGCCCAGGGTTCAACCTCGTGACCTGCCATTGGCCGCGAGAAGAGGTAGCCTTGCCCGAACTGGCAGCCGAGCGTGGCCAGTGCGTCGCACTGCTCCTGGGTTTCGATGCCCTCGGCAAGGGTGCGCACGTTCATCATCTCACCGAGCGCGAGGATGGTTCGGGCGAGCGCACCATCTCCGCCGCTTCTCGCGATCCCTTCGACAAACGCCTTGTCCACCTTGAGTACGTCGATGGGGAAGCGTTGCAGGTAGCTGAGCGATGAATACCCCGTCCCGAAGTCGTCGATCGCCAGTTGTACGCCTAGCGCCTTGAGCGCATGAAGGCGCACCAGAATCTCGGACGTTCGTCGCATCAGAGTGCCTTCGGTGAGCTCCAGAACAACACGATGCGCTGGCGCGCCCGACCGCTCCAGAGCGGCGGCGACGTCGGAAACGAAGGACTCGTGCTCCAGTTGCGACCCGGAGATGTTGATGCCCATGCGCAGATCCGTGTGCAGTCCAGCTGCCCCCTGCGCTGCAAGCCGGTGCCAACGGCTGAGCTCGCTGCACGCCGCGTTGAGTACCCAGCGGCCGATCGATACGATCAGTCCTGTATCCTCTGCCAGCTGAATGAAGTGCTCCGGTGACAGTACACCCCGGGTTCGGTGTGTCCACCTGGACAGAGCCTCGAATCCCTGAATAATTCCCGTGTCGAGCGCGACGACTGGCTGGTAAAGAAGGTGAAGCTCATTGCGGTCGAGCGCGCCTCGCAGCTCCGATTCCAGCTCCAGGCGATCGACGATTGCCGCGTGCATTCGCGGCTCGAACACCGTGTGTCGCGCGCTGCCGGACTCCTTGGATCTGTACATGGCCACGTCCGCGTTCCGGAGAATTTCGTCCGCCGCGTCACCCGGGTTCGCGTGTGCCAGGCCAATGCTCGCCGTGACGTTCAACTCGCGGCCGCGCAGTCCGATCGGGGCCTTGAGCGACTCCTCGACGCGCGCGACAACATCCAGTGCCTCCGCCTTGCTCACCAGCTCCTCCAGGAGGATTGCGAACTCATCGCCGCCAAAGCGCGCCACGGTATCGTGGCTGCGCACTGCGCCTACCAGTCGCGCTGCGACCGCGGAGAGCATGCGATCTCCTTCGGTATGGCCCAGGCTGTCGTTCACCGTCTTGAAGTCGTCAAGATCCAGGAAGACGATGGCAACGTGCTTTCCGCGGCCGACCCTGCTCAGCGCATGCATCACTCGATCGCGGAACAACGCTCGATTGGCGAGGCCCGTCAGCGGATCGTGGAACGCGCGGTAGGTCAACTGCGTCTCGAGCACCTTTCGCTCGGTGATGTCCACCGCGAGACCGAGCGCGCCCTCGATTGCGCCCGACGGAGTTCGCAACGGCTCGACGCTGCAGGCAAAGCTGCGCCCCGCCCACGCAAGCTCGAAGGATGCCGAGTCTCCGCGGAGGGCGATCGAAATGGCGCTCGTATCGGTGTCGGTGTCTCCGGACGCGCCAAGGTGATCGCGAGCGTGTGTCCCGGTGAGCTGGGAGGCTTCGATCCCTAACGCATTGAGACCGGCGCCGAGCGCGGAGGTGAAGTTGCCATTCCTATCCGTCGCCCAGAGAACGGCGGGAATCTGATGCATGACGAGGTGAAGGCGCGCCTCCCGATCACGCAGCGCCGATTCCGCAGCGCGACGCGCGGTGACATCGCGGAGGACGGTCTGGATGGCAGGTAATCCGTTGTGCTCCACGGCCACCGACAGCGCCTCGACGTCCGCGATAGTACCGTCGTTCGTGATCATGCGATATTCCGCCGGTTTCGCGGCGAATTCGCCGCGACTTCTCGCCTCGACCGCGTCGATGAGCCGAGAGTGGGATTCGGGATGCACGAAGGCGGCGAGCGAGCGCCCGACAAAGGTACCTGCAACGCCGCCGCCGAGTATCCTTGCGCCGGTCTTGTTGATGTACAGTAGTACACCATCGCGGTGGACGATGATCGCTTCAGGCGAGTGCTCCACCAGCTGTCGGTAGCGCTCCTCGCTCGTCCGCAGGGCGCGCTCGGCGCGAACCTTGTCGGTGACGTCCCGGGACACGCCGATGACACCGATGATATGTCCTTCCGCGTCCCGCCACGGAGTACGCGTCGTCAGGTACTGGCGCATCACGCCGTTCACATCGCGCGCGGAAGTATTCGTCGCGAGCGGGGTGCCTGCCGCGATGGCCTCGCTATCGCGCGCACCTATTTCGGCCGCGATTGCCTTCCCGAAGAGCTTCTCGTCCGACGATTCGATCACTACGTGTGCTTCAACTCCGAACATCCGGGCGCCGGCGGAGTTTATGAGGTGATAGCGGCCGTCGATCGTCTTGGCCCAGACCGCATCCGATGAGCCCTCCGTCACGGCGCGCATCGTCGCCATGTGCTGGCGGAGCACCTGGGCCGCGCGCTTCCGCTCTGTGACGTCACGCACGACAACCGTTGAGACGATGCGTTCGGCTGTAGTCCGAACGCTGAGCGCGATCTCGATCACGAATACCGTGCCGTCCTTCCGTACCGCGCGAAGCTCCACGCGTCGCTGCGCCGTCGTCTTCTGACCCCGCTGGATCTGGGTGAGCACGGCGAGATGAGCCGCGCGTCTTTCTTCAGGCAGCAGCAACCCAACGGATTGGCCGAGCGCTTCAGTCTTGGAGTAGCCGAACATCTTTTCTGCGAGCGCGTTCCAGAAGACGATTCGATGGTCGCTGTCCGCCGCGATTATCGCGTCGGACACATCCTCGGCGATCGTGCGGAAGTGCGTTTCTGATTCGCGGAGCGTCGTTTCAGCGCCAGCCCGGCGATGCTCCCGGCAACCAATGATATACGTCGCGGCCGCTGCTGCGATTCCTGCTACGGAGAGTGGCAGGACTTCGAGTCCCCAGAGCGAGATCCCGGGCAGCAGCGCTCGATCGCCCAGCTCCAGGAGCAGGAGCAGGACGAGGGTGCACACACCAGCAACTAATGTGGAGCGGGCGATTGAGGACCGTTCGTACATTGATTCGAGTAAGGGTGCACGACGTGCCGCACGGAAGGGCCGCCAAGAGTGAGTATCGGCGGTCAGGCCGCCCGGATTGAGCCATCTGTAGCCGCCGCCGAGCGCCCGCTCGCCTTCGGGCCTGGATTGACTTGCGGTAGCAGCCCGTGCCACCGAGTTTGCAGCACGTTCGCGCGACCGATCGTCCGGTGCGACACCTTCACTTCAGGAGCCACATTTGAACCCGTATTTCCACCTCGCGTTCCCCGTAGATGACCTCGGCGCCGCTCGTCGCTTTTACGGCGAGGTGCTGGGCTGTCGTGAGGGGAGAAGTGACCCTAAATGGGTTGATTTTGATCTCTTCGGTCACCAGATCGTTGCCCACCTGCAGCCTCAGGCGGTCGGTGATCGCGCTTCCTCCGCGGTGGACGGCCACGGAGTGCCGATCCCGCATTTCGGCCTCATAATGGAAATGGACGACTGGGAGCGACTGGCCGGCCGACTCAGGGCGGCTGGCACCATATTTGTGATCGAACCTTACGTCCGATTCGCGGGCCAGCCCGGGGAGCAGGCGACCATGTTCGTGCGGGACCCGGCTGGGAACGCCCTGGAGTTCAAGGCGTTCCGTGACATGTCGCAGGTGTTCGCGACATAGCTTCCGAGCGCTGCTACTTCGGCGCCGGTTCGCTGGTTACCCACGCCGTCCACCAGAGGTCGCGCAGCATCTGGGCGCCGGCAGCGAGCCGAGCCGCCGTGAACTGTTTGTCCTCTGGTGACGTGGTGTTGGTATCGAAAGGTGCCGCCTTGTCCAGCTTGTAGAGCGGTTCCACCTGCGCGTTCGTCGCGTCGAGATACGCGATGATTGCAGGTCGCAGTGCTCCTAGTGCGTGCGCCGTCGGATCAACCCCCGGCAAAACATCATCAATTCCGATGTGTGTCTGAACGTATGCGGACTCGAAGCGCGAGTGAAAGCGCCGGTCAGTCGCGTATCCGTTGGGATTGGCGCCGACCCAGCCATTGTAATTGATGGTGGTGTGAGCGGGATTGGATCCGTCCGCGACATAGTGGCCGAGTATGCCGGCGTCGTTTATGATGCGCGCCTGGACCCACGCACGTACCTGGTCGTTCGGTGCCGTGCGCCAGAGGCGAAACTCCTCGCGAAGGCGTTGGGTGAGCTCCAGAATTCTGAACGGAAGAAATCCGAACTTTGCTGCGTCCACTCCGGCCGTTCGCAGAGTGTCAGCGTAGGCATAGCGGTTGGGCGCCGCGAGCGCCGCCGCCAGACGGTCGCGCGGTACCAACTCCATGTCGATGAAATGATCCGCCGCAGACTGCTGATCAAGCGCAGGATCGATCGCCGATTCGGCTCGGTCACGCCACCGGTCCGGTTCGGGGTTCAGATAGGCTAACTGTGCCGCTGCCGCGCGGAAGAATGCAGGCATCGCCTCGGGCAGCCGCGCGGCCGCGGCCTGTCCCGTGAGATAGTGGCCTCGCTCACCCCAGGCAAAAAGAGGCACCGCGCAGATCGTGCCAACGGCTGCTGCGATACCTGCGCAACGGATTATACGGCGTGTGAATGCTTGCATCTATGAGGCGGCTGTTCGGGAAGCTCGTGTCTCTTGGTACCTGACGAGTGTACGAGCATGCTGCACGCAGCGTTGATTTGGGGGACCGCAGCCAGGCACTTTAGGTCACCGGCTGTAGTCCGTGCCGCGCGGCGACGGAGTTGAAGGAAGTCACGTCAGTCGCGACAACGACGCGCAGGCGGGAGAGTACCCCATCTAGCTGGTTCGACAGTTCCCGGTAGACCGTGTATGCGGCGGTTGTGGGACGGGAATCACCGACCTCCACGCTGCTTCCGAGCGCGGCGAGGCGGTTGTTCAGCTTGATGGGAAAATTGAGCGGATCCTGGCCGCTGCGGTTGCGCGTCTGATACAATTCTTCTTCGACCGCGAGCAGCTTCGCCGCAGCGGTATTGCCCGAAGCGGTGACTTCAGGATTGTTCGCCCGGGCGATTCGTTCCGCGATGGCGCTCCGCATGCGTCTTATGCGAATGACCGCCGAGTCTGCATCGGTCACGCGGTCGCTGATCTTCGTGCTCAGCGCGAATTGTTCCTCGAGATCGCGCTGCGTGACGCCCTTGAGTCGCGGATCCATGCGCACTGTTAGCGGGACCGATGCGCGAGTGCCACCGGCCGAGACTCTGACCGTGTAGCGGCCGGGAACTGCGAGCGGACCGCGTTCCGGCGATCCGCTCCAGATGATCATGCATTCAAAGCTCGCCGCTCCGGTGTGGCGCAGGTCCCAGTTGAATGTGTTGAGGCCGACCTGGCCGGTGGGGCGTGCATCATCGCGTCGTCGAGAAGTCTCGCAACCGGTCGGGTGCAGGATGGTGTCGGCCGGAATACGGGAAGGAGCCGAGTCGGATACTGGCGTTCCTGACGCCCGATCGGGGCGCGGATGTCCGCCGCCGGTGAAGCTGCGAACCAGATGGCCGGTCGCGTCTAGAATGTCGATACGTACTGTGTCGGCCATCGTCGCCAGCGCGTACTGTATGGTGGCCGATTCCACGCGCCGCGTCGCGACGGGAGGGGAGAACAGCGTGAGAGGCGCGCGAGTGTCGAACGGATTGCGAACTGGAGCGACGTTGTCGAGGACGTACATGGATCTGCCGTGTGTGGCGATCACGACGTCATTCTGCTCAACGGCTACGTCGGACACCTGCACATCCGGCAGGTTGAGAGACAGGGGAGTCCAGTTGCTGCCGTCGTTCCATGACACGTAGAAACCGTGCTCCGTCCCCGCGTAGAGCAGACCAGCCCGGGTGGGATCCTCGCGGACCGCGTGCACGTAATCGTCAACGCGGATCCCGGTTGTTATCGCGGTCCAGGTCTTTCCCCAATCGTGAGTGCGGAAGATGTACGGTGCACGATCATCCTGCAGGTAACGCTTGGCGGCCAGGTACGCCGTTCCGGCATCGCGATGCGATGCCTCTATGATGCTGATGCGTGAGAACTGCGGCAGCGCAGGAGGTGTGACGTTGGTCCAGCTCCGGCCACTATCGCGTGTGAGGTAAGCAAGTCCGTCGTCCGATCCCGTCCAGATCACTCTGGTGTCGAGCGGCGACGGCGCGATCGTGAAAATGGTCCCGTAAATCTCCGGTCCGTTCATGTCGGGCGTGATCGGGCCGCCAGATTCTCCTAGCGTCTTCGGATCGGCACGCGTCAGATCCGGTGAAATGCGCTGCCAGTTCTGCCCGCGGTCCGTGCTCTTCCATAGATGCTGCGACGAAGTGTAAAGCGTCGTTGAATCCTTCATCGAGAAGACTATCGGGAACGTCCACTGCCACCGTTCAGGGAGTGCGCTGGCCGGCTCACCCGAGAAGAAGCGCGGGTACACCTGTACGTCGCGGATCTGGCCATTCGACCTGTCGTATCGCGTGAGCAGCGCGCCCTGGCTGCCGGCGTAGAAGATGTTCGGGTTCCTGGGGTCGGGCGCGATGTAGCCCGATTCGCCGCCACCGACGTCGTACATCCAATCGCCCAGCGTGCGGGAGCGTGCGCCGCGAAGGTTGGCCCAGTCGTTCGAGGGAAGGCAGAGCGTGCTGTTGTCCTGCTGCGCGCCGCAAACGTGGTACGGAAAGTCCGTCGTCGTCGCGACATGATAGAGCTGAGCAGTGGGAAAATTCTCGTCGCTCCAGGTGGCGCCGGCGTTCAGCGACACCGTTCCACCACCATCGTTCGCTTCGATCATGCGCCGATTGTCGTGCGGCGCGATCCACAGCTCGTGGTTGTCGCCATGCGGAACCGCGAGCGCGGTATCGAACTTCACGCCGGCATCGTCGGACCTGAAGAAGTTCACGTTGAGCACGTAAACCCTGTCGCGCAGCTGCGGATCGGCCGTGACGTGGGTGTAGTAGAATGCACGCTGTCTCAGCTTGCGCTCGTCGTTGGTGCGCTTCCAAGTCGCGCCCGCGTCGTCGGACCGGTAAAGGCCGCCGTCGGCGGCTTCCACCATTGCATAGACGCGGTTGCCATCAGCCGGCGATACGGACACGCCGATGCGGCCTATCACGCCTCGTGGAAGGCCGGTGTTGCGCGTCAGTTCCGTCCAGTGTTCGCCGCCATCAGTGCTCTTGAACAGACCGCTGCCGGGCCCTCCGCTCGACATCGACCAGGAGTTGCGGTACGCCTCCCACATGGCGGCGTACAACGTACTGGAATTATGTGCGTCGATGGAAAGATCGATCGCTCCGGTTTTTGCGTCACGATAGAGAATCTTGCGCCACGTCCTGCCTCCGTCGGCGGTCTTGAACACACCGCGCTCCTCGTTCGGCGCGGACGGATGACCCAACGCGGCCACATAAACGATATCGGGGTTTGACGGGTCGATGCGGATCTTGGCGATCGCCTGCGTTTCGGCGAGGCCGATATGCGTCCATTTCTTCCCGCCGTCAGTGGACTTGTACACGCCGTCGCCCTGCATGATGTTGCCACGGATGTCGGTCTCTCCCATTCCGATATAGACCACATCGGGATTCGATTCCGACACGGCGACCGCTCCCACGGAACTCGATGTCAATTGGCCGTCAGTCACCGGCTTCCATGAATTTCCAGCATCCGTGCTCTTCCATAGCCCGCCTCCTGCGGCGCCAAAATAGTATTCCAGCGGCCGCGCGGAGCTTCCCGCAACCGCGATCGATCTTCCGCCTCGATTCGGCCCGATCGATCGCCACTTCATGCCGCGGAACCGGACGGAGTCTGGCTGTATCGTTTTCGCCTGACTCAGAGCGTGACTCGCGGGAAGCGTCAGCGCAATGCCGGCGGCGACTGCTGCGAGCCGCGTCGAGCGCGGAATGAAATGAAGTACGGGCACTGGCGATCTCTCCTTTGAGTTGAAACGCATCGCGCGCAATGCTGCGCGCACTACTGCGCGCACTACTGCGCGCGGCTCACGCGCGTCGTCGCGTTATTACGGCGTTATTACGGCGTTATTACGGCGTTGTTACGCGCGAGCGGCGAGTATCGCGGCGGCGGTGTCGTGGATGGGTGTCGGAATTCCGGTCTCGCGTCCGAATCTCGAGACGGCGCCGCTCAGGACGTCCAGCTCGTTCGGACCGCCGCGCTCGAGGTCCAGCAGAAAGCTCGGCTTCATCCGCGGGGGAAGGGCCTCGATCGCCGTCATCACCTCCGCTTCCTGGGTGTCGGGGATCGGAACATGTTTTGCGCGGCCCACGGCCGCGATCTCGCTCACCGCGCGATGTATTAACAGGTTTCCAAGTTCGGTGTCGCGAATCCCGCCCACGTCACTCCGAGCCATCCCGCACGCTGCCGCCATGGCGCAGAGCATGTTGAACTTCCGCCAGAGATCCACAACGATGTGTGGCGACACGATCGCGTCGATGCCTGCTGCATGGATCGCGTCGACAACACTCGAAACGCGAGCAGTCACCGGACCGCTCAGTTCGCCTATGACGATCCGCTCGGTCCAGATAGCCCGCTGAATGACTCCTGGAGCAGCCTTGAACGCGCTGACGTTCGTCTGGCCGCCCAGAAGCTGTTCGCGCGGGACTCCAAAGCGCTCGAGATCGCCGGCAGCCTCTACACCGTTCAGTAGCGGCACGATGGCCGCGCCTTCCAGCGCCAGAGCGCTGGCCACCGGCGCGACTTCTTCGAGCGAGTAACTCTTCACCGCGACGATCGCGAACTCCGCTCCACGCAATTCGTCCACACTGTCCGTGGCGCCGATAGGTACCGAGAACTCACCGTTATCATCGCGTACGGTGATTCCGTTCGCGCGGATCGCGGCGAGATGTTCGCCACGGGCGTACAGCACTACGTCGTGGCCTCCGCGGGCGAGCAGCGCGCCAAAGTAGCCACCCACTCCGCCCGCACCGATGATGGCGAGTCTCATTCGCAAGTCTGGAAAGAGATGAATTACCGACACCAAGATGCAGCGTTTCGGCGGTCCGTGTCAGAGGGTTGAACTCGGAGGCTTGTTTTTGCCCGGGTGTCGTGCGAGCGTAGTCAACCTCAAATGCGCCCAACCTCCATGACTCCCGCCCACGCTCGCGCCGCGCGCCTGGCATACGTGGTCGTTGTGCTCGTAGCGACCCTTACCAACCTGCACCCCGACTGGGCGGTGGCGGATGTCGCGCCCAGGCTGAGCAGGGCGCTACTCTTCTCGCCGCACATGAGCGACGCGATCGATGCCGCCCGGAACGTCCTCCTCTTCGCGGGCCTCGGCGCCGTCTGGGTGGCGACCAGCCGGCTGGCACGACCCGCAGGCACCCTTGTCCGTCTCACCCTCATCTCGTTCCTGTTCAGCGGCGCAATCGAGACCCTGCAACTGTTCTCACCGGTGCGCGAGGCGAGCATCATCGACGTTACCACCGACACAATGGGTGGCCTCCTCGGTGGCCTGTTCACGTTGGGGGCGTTCAATCTTGTCGATGAGCGCGCTCGAAACCGGTCCTACCTAGGCGTACCGGCCGTCATCTTCGCCGCGGGCTACGGGCTGGCAACGCTGGCAGAGACGTTCTTTCCGCTGTTTCGTCAGGACCTTCTACCGAATCTCGGTGGCGGCGTCGGCGATAGAATCGGACGCGCGGTCGCCGCCATCCGGCCGGAATCGCTCGCACAGATCGCCGCCACCGACTTGCTGATCTTCCTCCCCGCCGGAGTCTTCGCTGTGGCGGCGCTGTGCGAGAGCGGGCTTGCACCGTGGCTGGCGGCAGTACTCGTCGTGGCTATCGCAGCGATACTGTATCCGGCGATGGAAGTGGTGCACGGCGTCGCGAGCATTCCCATCGTACTTGGCGCGGCCGCAATGCATGTACTGGCAGCATCGCTCGGGGCAATTGGTGCGATGGTGTCGCTCTCGCGATTCGCCCGTCTCCGAACCCGCACCAGAGCACGCATTGTGGCCGCCGCGTATCCGGCGATCATCATGATCTGGAGCTGGCGGCCGTTCCGGCTCGAGCTTTCGCCTGCATCGATATCCGAACAGTTCACCGGCGACCACCTGATCCCGCTCCAGGCGCTCGCGTCTCGCGGCGATCTGTTCAGCGTGACCGACGTCATCGCGCAGGGACTGCTATTCTTCCCCCTGGGAGCGCTGCTCGCCGTGTGGCCGGTGCGCCGCTCCGGCCCGCTGAGGGGGATCATGCCAGCCATCTATCTCTCGATTGCACTCGAGGCGGGCAAGATTCCGATCGCCGGTCGCTTCATGGATGTCACGCACATCCTTATACAGTGCGCCGGGTGCGCGATAGGATTTCTGCTGGTGCGGCGCGTCGGTTACGGGATCGTCGGCGAGCTGTTGAATTCGCGTTAGTAATACCGGCTATTTAGCGCCCGGCCGCACCAGCAGCTTCGCGCCAATGCGAACCCTGTCGTTTGGAAGGTGATTCCATTCGCGGATCTGTGCCGGCGTCGCGTTGTACCGGGCTGCGATGGTGGACAGCGCATCCCCACGCTGCACCACATAGTACAGCGGCTGCTTGAGCAGCTCGGCAAGCTGCTCACGAAGTGCGCGGTCCTGTGCCGCGACGGCCCGCTGCTCGCGCTGCCTGGCATCGACAAACGCGGTGAGCGAGTCGAGCTCTTGCTCATGGCCCACGGACGCCGCAAACTCTTCCCGGTGTAACCCGCGGGCGAGGACGATGCCGTGAGCCGTGAGTGAGTAGATGCGGCGGGTCCTCACCGTGAGGAGGGTGTCGTTGGGGAATTCACTCGTGAGTATGGCCGATGGGGCGTCCGCACCCGCAAGCTTGTCGCGCGGCTCGAGTCCAATGAAGATCACACGATCCTGAGTGGCGACGAGCAGCCCGTTGGCGGAGCGGAAGTAGTCGGTCGGGCGACGCGTGTAGACGTGCGCCACGCTCAGGACGCGTTCTCCGTAGTGGAGAAATCCGCTGTCCAGTTCCCGCCTGGCCGTGGCCCAGGCTGCCTTTGGATCGACCTGCCGCATCAGAAACAGGTAGCCGACGGCGGCGACCACGATCACAAGTGTGATCGTGCCGAGTACGAGGTGCTTTATGAGTCGGGCCGCACGATAGAGGCCTTCGGTCTGCTTCACGGCTGGCCTCTGGGCAAGCCGTGTTCCGCGGTCGGGAGCACTCGCATTTGCGGATGATAATCAAAGCATCCAAACTGGGTTCCTGCCGCGACCCGGGCAGCCGGAAAGAAGTCGCTTTTGGGGAGTTGTTGACCTATCACGTCATCCCGGCTAGCTTTATACGTATTGCAGTAATGGCACTAACCACATAAGTAATGGCCGGATGGATCGGCAGGGATCTGGAGCGGCTCCGAAAGCTCCGAGGCCTGCGCCGCGAAGACGTTGCCGCCCAGTTGTCGCTGTCCCCATCCACCATTCGCAACATAGAGCACGACGAACGGTACAACGTATCGCTCGATTTGTTGCGGCAGGTGGCTGATGTGCTCGGCGCCACGGTCCGGATCTCCCTGGAGACTCCGGAGCAGGATGATGTAAGCCACACGCCGGTCACGGAGACCGTTGTGACAGAAACACCGGGCGATCGGCGCGTCGTTACCAACGCGCGGTTCATTCGGACAGTGCGCGAGCGTTACCCCGAGTGTCCGTTGACCAATTCGCAGATCGGACGCCGGATGTGGCAGTTCGCCCACTCACGGGGAGCGGTTCTGGTAAAGGGACGCAAGCAATTGCGGCCGTCACCGGCGCCGTCCACGGCTACGTACAGGGTACCGACGACCTCCGCGGAGTACTCGGTAAAAGAACCTGACATCGCAGCGCTTGACGGATTCGCAGACCGTCTCGGCCGTGCTTTCAAGGATGACAAGGGACGCGTGCTGGTCCCGATTCGATAGAAGGGGAGTTGAATTTGACAGAGTCTAGTGAACGACGGGATGCGCCTCCACAGCGCAATCCGAGCTGGTTCCGCACTGTAAAATCCGTAAGTCATTTCATCGCCGCCGGCGCACTCCTGGTCGCTGGCGTGGTCTTCACTGTTCAGCAGCGGTCACCGATCCTGCGCAAGCCTGCTGCGGGAATCACTCTCGCCGGCGCGATTATCGAGGCTCCCTCGATCGCGCGCGAAGCGGCGCGGATCTCGGGCGTCCTGAGTCACTACACATCGGACAAGCTGGCCGCCGACCGCATCGCGGGTGCGATCGTCGATGAGAGCAATCGCCGCAATCTCGATCCGGCGCTTCTCGTCGGCGTTCTGTTGACCGAGGACGCGACGCTCGACACCACAGCGCGCAGCTTCGTCGGCGCGCGAGGCCTCATGCAGGTCATGCCGACGCACGCGGGCAAGTGGGGCTGCAGCTCTTCCAATCTGTTCTCCATCGAATCCAACATCTGCCACGGCGCCAGCATCCTGCAGGACAACGTCCGCAATTCGAGCAGCATGCGAACGGCCCTCCTTAAGTACAACGGCTGTGTGCACGGTAGCAACACACCGGGTTGCCACAGCTATCCCGACAAGGTGATGCGCGCGGCAAATCGCACTACCGCCCAGATGCTCGCTCTCGCCGAGTAGCTGGCGTCACCAGTTGCAAAGAACGCCCCGGAGGTCGCACTGCGGCCTCCGGGGCGTTCTTCATTACTGGCGCTGCATCCGGACGACTACATCGCCACCCTTGTCTACTTGCTCGCCTTCGGCCGTGCGGTTGGAGGGAGGATGCCGTTGAGCCGAAGGTAAATCGCGGACGCCCCGTAGTGATCCGCCCAGTCCCCGGACAGGCCCATCATTGCTCCGGCGCGCGATATGGTGCGACCGCCAAAGTAGGGCACCATCTCGCCGAGCTTCGAGTCATCGACGGCAGCCAGCGCGGTGCCGCAATAGTCGAACGACTCCTTGATTCGTGCGACCAGCTGGTCCTTGGATGCGCTCGTGTCCAGCTTGGCGCGTTGCGGCGCCTTGCCGCCGGAGATGGTGGCGCACATGTAGTCGTTTGAGCCGGCGACGTGCAGCACGAGCTGTCCGAAGCTCATCTGTGCCGACGTCGGCTTGTAGCCGTACTTGTCCGCTGGCATCGCCTCGGCCGCGGCGACGAGATTGCGTTCGGAACTCTTCATCTCGTTCTTGAGCGAGGACGAAACCGGGTTGGCCTGCTCCTGCGCCGAAAGTGGGGATGCTAGCGGAAGCGCCAGGACGCTGGCGGAGACTGCCAATGTGCGGAGTATGGGTCGCATGGTAGGCATACCGTGGACTGAGGTGAGTTGGTGTTGCCGAGTGGCTACGAAACGTGTGCGCACGACCATGCCCCACGCAAGGATGCCGCTGCGACTAGGCGACATCCACTCGAAAAAAAGTGGAATCGGTGCCACGTTTGTCAGATGCGAATATTCCCTGCCATCCTCATGCTCACGGCGATCCAGGCGGCCGCCACTGCCCCTGCTTGGGCCCAGCGCATCGCGCCTGACACCGCACACTCGATTTTACTGGTGCCGGATCGAGTGTTCGACGCGCCGGCCGGAATCGAGCGGACGGGCTGGGTGGTGCTGGTGCGTGGCGAGAGAATCGTGGCCGCCGGCCCGCGGAACAGCGTTGCCCCTCCGGCTGGAACGCAAGAGGTGCAGTTGCCGGGCACGACGCTCATCCCCGGCCTGATCGAAGCACATTCGCACATGATGCTTCACCCGTACAACGAGACATCGTGGAACGACCAGGTGCTCAAGGAGCCGCTGGCGCTGCGGGTTGCGCGCGCGACGGTCAGCGCCCGCAAGACCCTGATGGCTGGGTTCACGCTGGTGCGCGATCTTGGCACCGAAGGCGCAGGTGACGCAGACGTGGGACTCAAGCAGGCAATCGAGCGTGGGATCGTGCCTGGCCCGCGAATGCTAGTCGTGACGCGCGCCATCGTCGCCACCGGCAGCTACGGCCCGAAAGGTTTCGATCCGCGCTGGGATGTTCCGCAGGGCGCGCAGGAAGCGAGTGGGATCGATGGAGTGATGCTTGCCACACGCGAGCAGATCAAGGCAGGCGCGGACTGGATAAAAGTGTACGCCGATTACCGTTGGGGTCCGCACGGCGAGGCGATGCCTACGTTTACTGAGGCCGAGCTCAAGGCCATTGTCGACGTTGCGCATTCGAGCGGCCGGATGGTGACTGTACACTCCACCACTCCCGAAGGAATGCGGCGGTCGGTGCTGGCCGGAGTGAACACCATCGAGCACGGCGACGACGGCACTCCAGAGGTTTTTCGGCTCATGGCGCAACATGGGGTCGCGCTCTGTCCGACGCTCGCAGCCGGCGACGCGATTGCGCAGTACGGCGGCTGGCGCAAGGGGATCGATCCGGAGCCCGCGCACGTGACCGCAAAGCGAGAGAGCTTTCGCGCCGCGCTCGCGGCTGGCGTCACCATCATCAACGGAAGCGACGTGGGCGTGTTCGCGCACGGGGACAACGCGCGCGAGATAGAGATGCTGGTGGACTACGGTATGTCACCGGTGCAGGCGCTGCAGTCGGCGACCTCGACGGCGGCTCGGGTGCTTCACATGGACGACCGCCTTGGCGCGATCAGGCCAGGGCTGCTCGCCGACATCGTTGCTGTAGCGGGCGATCCCGCAACCGACATTCACGCCATCCGACAGGTGCGGATGGTGATGAAGGGTGGTGAGATCGTACGTCAGTAGGGAAACGCCGCCAGGAAGAACCGGCCAGCGCTACTTGTAGCCCGCAGCCTGCATCGTGAACAACTCGTTGTAGAGGCCCCTGCTCGCGACGAGCGCTTCATGCGTGCCTTGTTCTTCGAGCTGGCCATTGCGAAGCACCACTATGCGGTCGGCCATCCGTACCGTGGAGAAGCGATGCGAGATGAGCACCGCCATCCGACCGGAGACGAGCTCCGAGAAGCGCATGAATACCTCGTACTCCGCGCGCGCGTCGAGTGCTGCTGTCGGCTCATCGAGTATAAGGAGCTGCGCTGCTCGCAGATACGCTCGTGCGAGCGCCACCTTCTGCCATTCGCCGCCCGATAGATCGACACCGTTCTCGAAACGGCGGCCGAGCATCTGTCGATAACCTTCCTTGAATTTCGGAAGAAGCGATGCCGCGAGCGATTGTTCCGCTGCCGACTCGATGAGCGGCGGCACATCCTGCTCGGGATGTTCGAGCGCCTGCTCCACGGCGCCGATTTCGCCCACGCCTATGTTCTCGTCGAAGCGCATGTCATAGCGAACGAAGTCCTGAAAGATGACGCCGATCGTTGCGCGAACGGATGCGAGATCATACTCGCGTAGATCGCGACCATCGAGCAAGATCCGTCCCTCGCTCGGATCGTACAGTCGCGCCAGAAGCTTGGTCACCGTGGTCTTTCCCGCGCCGTTCTCGCCCACCAGTGCAACGCGCTCTCCCGGTCTGAGCGTAAGGTCGAGACCGCGCACTGCCCATCGCTCTTCGCTCCCCGGATACTGAAAGCCGACGTTCTCGAACACGAATCCTTCGCGAATCGGATCGGGCACCATCGGCGCGCCGATGCAGCCGGCGATGGTCGGCTTCATGTCGAAGAATTCGAAGAGGTCGCGAAGATATAGCGCCTGCTCATACACGCCGCTCGCGGACATGAGAATACTCTGAATCACGTCGCGGCCTCGGCCAAAGGACGCTGCGAGGAACGTGAGCGTTCCCACGCTGATCTGACCGCGTACCGCGCTCAGAATGATGATGACGTACGCGCCGTAGTAGCCGACCGTGCCGAGAAACGACAGCAGCGTGCTTACCACTGCGCGCCGGACCGAGAGCTTCTTGTTCTCGTCGTAGAAGCGCTGGGAAAGCTCATCGTACTTGCGGGTTAGCCAGCCGGAGAGTCCGAACATGTGGACCTCCTTGGCGGTCTCGTCGCTTGCGCCTACGTACCGCAGGTAATCGAGCTGGCGGCGTTCCGGCGTCCACCGGTAGAGCAGGGAGTATCCGAGCGAAGCAAAGTGCGTCTCACCCAGAAAGCTTGGCACGATGGCGACGACGAGAAGCAGCACCAGCCAGGGGCTGTTCACCACCAACGCTCCGGCCAGAGTGAGTAGCGTGAGGAAGTCCTGGCCGATTCCGAGCAACTGTGTGAGCAGTGCGATCCGCCCCACAGTCTGGCGCCGCGCGCGTTCAAGATGGTCGTAGAAGTCGGGATTCTCGAACTGTGCCAGGTCGAGAGTGGCGGCGTGCTGCATCAGGCGCACGCTCATGCGGTTCGAAAAGAGATCGCTTAGCAGACTTTCCACCAGCGCGGAAACGCGCGCCATGATCTCGCCGGCAGCTACGATTATCAGCTCGAGCGCTACATAGCGTATCAGCAACGGCAGCGAACCGTGACCGGCGCGAGCGGCAATCACGCCGTCGATGATGAGCTTGCCGATCCAGAACGTCGCTACCGGAACGAACGCTCGCGCGATCCGGAGCAGGACCATCGTGAGCGAATAGCCGCGATGCGTTTCCCAGACCATGCGTACTAGCGGCGGGACGTGCCTCAGTGCGGCTCGCCGTTCTGCCCAGCTGGCGTTTTCTACATCGACGCGTCTACCCGCCCGGGTGCGCGCACCCGCACCGCGCGCGGTTGCCATCTATTTCGCGACCGGATGCCGGTCTGCCTGCCACGATGCAAATCCGCCGTCGAGCTCGTGGACGTCGGAGAACCCGAACGCATCGAGCGTAGCCGCGCCCACCGCGGATCGTCCGCCGCGCTGACAGTGAACCACGATCGGTACGTCTCGGGGAAGCTCGCCCACACGATCCGCCAGCTCCGGCAGCGGAATGATCACCGCACCCCTTATGTGGCCCGAGTCGTATTCGTCACGGTTTCTCACGTCGAGCACCAGCGCGTTCGACCTTGATCGCATGGTCTCCGCTGTGTCGCGATCCACCTTTCTGGGGAATTGCGAATCTCCGACGGCCTGCGCATCCCGATTGCGTACCTTCATTGCGCCGAAGTACGGAGGTGCGGGCGGCTGGTCGTCGAGGACCATGTCAACGAACTCCGTCTGGGGGCGGGGAGCGAGAGCCCAGTTCGCCGCGCGTTCATACCCGAGCGTGGACTGCGCCGCGGAGCTCATGGACTTGCCGCAGGCGGATCCCGCGCCATGGCCCGGCCAGATCTGCAGGTGATCCGGGAGCGACTTGAATGCCTGAATCGAGGAATGGAGCGACGCCGCGGCGTCCCGCATGGTGCCGACCTTTCCAGCGGCGCGCTCGAGCAAGTCAGGTCGGCCGACATCCCCGACGAACATGAAATCGCCCGTGAGAGCGCCGAGCGGTTCCTGACTCCGCGCGGTATCGGTCACTATGAAAGTCAGATGCTCGGGCGTGTGACCTGGGGTGTGGCGAGCCGTGAGGCGCACGCGTCCGACGCTGAGACTGTCGCCGTCGTGCAGCAGGTGTACTCCAGGCTCGTGCGCGAACGCATACTGCCACTCGGGGCCGCCTTCGGCGGAGACATAGAGATCCGCGCCGACGCGCTTGGCGAGTGCCCGCGCTCCGGATGCGAAGTCGGCGTGTATGTGCGTCTCCGTCACGGCCACGATGCGCACGCCCTCGGCCGCGGCGGCGGTTACATACGTGGACAGATCCATGCTCGGATCGATCACGATCGCCTCGGAGAATTCCTCGCAGCCAATCATGTAGCTGGCCTGTGCGAGCGCGTCATCGTAGAAGCGGCGAAAAATCATTGGGACGTGCGTTGGAGTGGGGTAGTCATGCCTCGTGCTGCCACCTCTCTGTACAGCAATAGTGGACACTGCAAGATAAACTGCACCCGCCGGCGCCATCGGTCATGAGAACTGGCGGCGCACCCGCAGCCCGTCCCGACCCGATAAATTGTCCGCATGGTAGCTGCGATAGAAACCGTTGGCCTCAGAAAGGTCTATCCCGCTGTCGGCGGTGGTTCACCAGTGGGCTCGGGCGGCTGGGCGCCACCGGTCGCCGGCGGCCGGCCTGGCGCGGCCGAGACGGTTGCTCTCGAGGGGCTCGACCTGGTCGTCGACGAGGGAGAATTCCTCGGACTGATCGGACCGAACGGCGCAGGCAAGACGACGACCATCGGGATGCTTACGACGCGGGTGGTGCCGAGCGCGGGGACTGCGTACGTCGCTGGCGCTGACGTCGTACGCCAAAGCGTTGCCGTACGCCAACGCATCGGCGTGGTGCCGCAGCGTCCGAACCCCGACCGCTCGCTCGATGCGTGGGAGAATCTCATCTATCACGCGGCTTACTTCGGTGTGTCGCGGAAGGAAGCGTCGAGGCGCGCCACAGCTCTGATGGAGCGCCTCGAGATCGCCGACAAGGCGCGCATGAAAGTGGATCAGCTGAGCGGTGGTCAGCAGCAACGCCTGATGATCGCGCGTGCTCTGATTCATGAGCCGACAATCCTGTTCCTTGACGAGCCCACCGTCGGGCTAGATCCGAACGCGCGAAACTCGCTGTGGGAAATTCTGCGCGATCTGCACTCGCAGGGCCGCACCATCGTGATGACGACTCATTACATGCCGGAAGCCGACGAGCTGAGCGATCGCATCGCCCTCATCGATCGCGGACGGTTGCTGGCGCTGGACACGCCCGCCAATCTCAGGGCGCAGACGCCGGACGGATCGCTGGAAACGTTCTTCATTGCGAAATCAGGCAGGAGGTCCGACGCATGACGAATGCGGCCGGTCGTCCCCCCATTGCAACTTTAGCAGCGCCACATCCCCCGGTTGCCGCCACGCGAGTGTTTCTCGCGTTGCTCAGCCGCGATCTTCGCGTGGCGCGCCGAGAGCTGCCGTTCTTTCTTATCAGAACGATCATGCAGCCCGTGCTCTTTGTCATCGTGTTCGGCTATCTGCTACCGAAGATGGGATTCACGCAGGGCGACTACAAGGCCGCGCTGCTTCCCGGCATACTCGCGCTGAGTCTGATGCTCTCATCGGCGCAGTCCGTCACGCTCCCGATGGTCACCGAGTTCGGCTGGACGAAGGAGATCGAGGACCGGCTGCTTGCACCCATCAACATCGATCTCGTCGCGATCGAAAAGATTGTGAATGCGATGATCCAGGGCATCATCGCGGCACTGGTCGTGCTTCCTATTGCAAGGCTCGTCATGGGGCCGGTCGCGGGGTTCACCTTCTCGCACGTTCCGGAGCTGCTGGTCATCGTCGTGCTTTCGGCGGCAACGGCGTCCGCGTTCGGGCTCCTGCTTGGTGTGTTGATAAGCCCGCAGCAGATCAGCTTCATGTTCAGCCTGATCATCACTCCGATGATCTTCTTTGGATGTGCGTACTATCCGTGGCGTGGTCTGGATGTGGTTCCCTGGCTCAAGTATGCAGTGCTCATCAATCCGCTCGTGTACATCTCCGAGGGGCTGAGGGCCGCGCTCACGCCCAGCATGCCGCACATGCCGCTCCTCGCGATCGTGTCGGCGCTGGTGCTGCTCACTGCGATTTTCACGAAGGCCGCGCTCGTCCGGTTCCGCATGCGCGCGCTGAGCTGAGATGGCCGACCTGACCGAGCCGTTCGAACGATTTGCAGCCTTGCTGGCGCGCGCCAGATCCGAGTTGCCGGCCGACTGCTTTCCCGATCCGAACGCGATGTCGCTCGCGACGGCGGATGCGAACGGCAGGCCGTCCAATCGTATCGTGCTCCTCAAGGCGTGCGATGACCGGGGATTCGTGTTCTACACCAACTACGAGGGGCGCAAGGGGCGCGAGCTCCTCGCCAATCCGTGGTGCGCGCTCTGCTTTCACTGGCCGCCGTTGGAGGTCCAGGTCAGGATAGAAGGCCGTGCGGAGCAGGTCGCCCCGGCGGAGGCTGACGATTACTTTGCGTCGCGCGCCAGAGCAAGCCAGCTCGGTGCGTGGGCGTCGGCGCAGAGCCGTGCCGTCGAGCACCCGGGAGATCTCGAGCGAAAGCTGGACGAGGTCACGCAGCGCTTCGACGGACAGGCTGTCCCTCGTCCGCCCAACTGGTCCGGCTTTCGCGTCGTACCGGACCGGATCGAATTCTGGCGGAATCGCCGGAGCAGATTGCACGACCGCGACGTTTACGTCAGACAAGCTGACGGCTGGCGCGCGGAGACACTGTACCCTTGACTGGAATTTCAGAATGACGTTGACCTCGCCCACCGAACCCTTGACGCAGCCCGGATCGCCGCCGTGGTCGATCGACGAATCCCGCTCGCTGTACAACATCGCGGGCTGGGGCAACGGCTACTTCGACATCAACGCCAAGGGACACGTCGTCGTGCGGCCGAACGGCGACGACCGTACGCGCGAGCTTGACCTCTTCGAGTTGGCGATGGATCTCGAGGCGCAGGGGGTCGGGATGCCATTGCTGATCCGCTTCTCGGACATCCTCAGATCGCGCATCACGGATCTTCACGATCGCTTCATGTCCGCGATCAGGGAGTTCGACTACGCAGGCGGCTACACCACGATCTACCCGATCAAGGTCAACCAGCAGCGTCACGTAGTGGAGGAGATCGTGGAGTTCGGGCAGCCTTTCGGCGTTGGTCTCGAATGCGGAAGCAAGCCCGAGCTGCAGGCGGTGCTCGGGCTGGCCGAGACCACGGGTCACGTGATCGTCTGCAACGGCTACAAGGACGAGGAGTTCATGCGACTGGCCCTCATGGGACAGAAGCTCGGCCATCAGGTGTTCATCGTCGTGGAGCAGGTAAGTGAGGTTGAGGTGTTGCTGCAGGCCGCGCAGGCGCTGAACGTCCGGCCCAACATCGGCATCCGGATCAAGCTGTTCGCCGAAGGCGCGGGGCGCTGGGCGGGGAGCGGCGGCGAGAAGTCCAAGTTCGGACTCACCACGTCGCAGCTCGTGCGTGTCATCGACAAGCTCACTGACGCCGGCTATCTGGATTGCGTGCATCTGCTGCACTTCCACCTTGGATCACAGATCACTGACATTCGCTACATCAAGGCAGGTCTGCAGGAGATCGCGCGGTACTACTCCGAGCTGCGCAAGATGGGCGTTGACGTCACGCACGTCGACGTGGGAGGCGGCCTCGGCGTGGACTACGACGGAACCCGTTCCACTGCGTACGCAAGCGTCAACTATACGCTGCAGGAATACGCCAACGACATCGTGTATACTCTCGCCGAAGCGTGCCGGGAGGAGGACCTTCCCATGCCGCACATCATAAGCGAGTCAGGGCGCGCGCTAACAGCGCACCACGCGCTGCTACTGTTGAGCGTGATCGACGTGGAGTCGGTCACCGACGTCGTCGCGCCGGAGCTGCACGAGGACGATCATGCCTTGCTGCTCGAGATGGCGAGCGACCTGGAGACCGTCAACACGCGCAGGTTGCGCGAGGTGTTCCACGACGCAACGTTCGACAAGGAACGGGCACAGCAGCTCTTTGCCAGCGGCGTGCTCTCGCTCCGCGATCGCGCGCGCGCCGAGCAGCTTCACATTGCGCTCATCAATTCAGTGGCGCGCGAAGCGCGCAAGGACCGTGAGGAGTACGCGGAGATCATCGAGGACCTGGAGGCGCTCCAGGTTGACCGGTACTTCTGCAACTTCTCGCTTTTCCAGTCGCTTCCGGATAGCTGGGCAATCGACCAGCTATTTCCGATCATGCCGGTGCACCGGCTGAATGAAGAGCCCGTGCGCCGCGGGACGATTCAGGACGTCACGTGCGACAGCGACGGCAAGATAGACAGGTTCGTCGGCGGCGACCGCAACGTGCCGCGCACCAGTCTCGAGTTGCATCCGTTCATCGACGGGGAACCGTACATAATCGGAATTTTTCTCACCGGCGCGTACCAGGAAATATTGGGCGACCTGCACAACCTGTTCGGTGACACGAACGCCGTGCATATCCGGCTCAAGGCACAGGGGTATGAGGTGACCGATCTTGTACACGGTGACACCGTTACGGAAGTCCTGGCCTACGTTCAGTTCCGCGCCGCCGACCTGCTTACCACGTTCCGCCGGAAGGTCAGCAGCGCCAGGAACATCACGCGCGACGAAGCGAACGCGTTCATCGCTGAATATCTCGCCGGCCTGGAAGGCTATACCTACCTGGAAGGCGACGCGGCGCGATAGCGGCGGGCCCTGCGGCCCGCCGCTACTGGACTACGCCTCGAATCTCCGGCCGACTTCGGGCCAGTTCACCACGTTCCACCACGCAGCGACGTAGTCAGGGCGCTTGTTTTGATACTTGAGGTAGTACGCGTGCTCCCACACGTCCACCCCAAGAATGGGATGCTTCCCTTCCATGACGGGGGTGTCCTGGTTCGGTGTGCTGGAGATGCTGAGCTTGGCGCCGTCCTTGACGAGCCACGCCCACCCCGATCCGAATCGTTTGGCGGCGGCGTCGGCGAATTGCGTCTTGAAGGTATTGAAGTCGCCGAACGAACTCCGGATCGCGTCGGCCAGTTTTCCCGTGGGCTCGCCGCCCGCGTTCGGCGCCATGATCTCCCAGAACATTGAGTGATTCCAGTGGCCGCCGCCGTTGTTGCGAACCGTCGCGCGGATCGCTTCCGGCACGCTGTCCAGATGCTGCAGCAGATCGTCCAGGGACTTGGACTGGAGCTCCGGCGCCTTCTCCAGCGCGGCGTTCAAATTGTTCACGTATGCAGCGTGGTGCTTGTCGTGATGGATCTCCATCGTCTTCGCATCGATGGACGGCTCCAGAGCCGCGAAGGCATACGGAAGGGGAGGCAGCGTAAACGTCATGACGTCAGTTCTCCGATTTTGATTTGAAGCGCGTTTTTAAGTGCGCGATGAGCCCGGGCAGGATCGAGAGAAACACTATCACCACGACCATCAGCTCGATGTGCTTGGCGACACCTGGAAAAGTGCGGCCAAGGAACAAGCCAATGAGGAGCATAGACCATACCCACGCCACTCCGCCAACCACGTTGTACGCGAGGAAGCGGCGATAGTGCATCTGCCCCATCCCCGCCACCACCGGGGCGAAGGTCCGGATTATGGGCATGAAACGCGCAATGATGATTGTCTTGCCGCCGTGCTTCTCGTAGAACTCATGCGCGCGGATGAGATGCTTGCGGCTGAACAGTAGCGAGTCTTCACGTGTAAACAGGTGAGGACCACTCGCCTTTCCGAGAGCATAGCCAACGGTGTCGCCAGCAACAGCCGCGATACTCAGGATAACACCCAGGAGCCACACATTGATGTATCCCTGCGAGCCAAGCAGGCCGGCCGAGACGAGGAGGGAGTCACCGGGAAGAAAGAACCCGACCAGCAGCCCCGTCTCCGCGAAGATGATCGCAGCCATGCCGGTGTACCCGGCGGCCTGCACGAGGCCACTAACGTCTCGCAGGCGGTTGATCAGCTCGGAAATGCCGTGCATTCTCGCGGGATGATGGTGGAGGAACCGGTCGCCCAGCCGCACGGCATGTCCGACCGTGCAGAACGTTTGTTCGAAAGAGCATCGGGCGCCTTCATCGTGCTCATGGGCGCGGCGTGGGTCTTCTCGATCACGACTACGCGGGCGACCGCTAGAGCGACTGGCGACAAAGCTAACATGGTGACGCCGGCGACCGCCGCGGTGGTGAAGGGACTGAGCGCGAGCGATGCGCCCAACGCCGTCTACTTCACGAATGCCGTCAACAATGCCGTCGTCGGGCACATCGAATCCGACGCCAAGGGCGAGAGCGGCAAGCTGCGCGCGCAGGTTCGGACCGATGGGTCACGCCCGGGGATCGTCCGCGCCGCGATTGCCGTATCGGGAGCACTTCAACGCGTCACGGATTTCAGTGTGATCACGCTCCGGTCGGCGAAGGACGCCCGGCGCGGCCGGCTCGGGCTCTACTACATCGGCAACTGGCCCCGCACGCGCATCGCAAAGAACGGAATTGTTGCGTACCGGCCTCCGGACGGCTTCATCGAAGTCACGCCGGAGAATGAGAATACGCGGCTATCCGAGCATTTCAGAATCCGCGATTTCCTGACGCACGATCAGCAGAACGTATGGCCCAAATACGAGGTGGTGAGCCTCAAGCTCGTGGACAAGCTGGAGCTCGTGCTGGCGGACCTCAAGGCTCATGGCATCAATCCTGAAGGAGTACGTGTGCTGAGCGGATTTCGCACGCCGCAGTACAATCGCGGCGGCGGTGATCCGCGCGGAAGGGCCAGTCTGAGCCGACACATGTACGGCGATGCCGCCGATGTCTATATCGACGAATCGGGGACGGGCCGGATGAGCGACCTGAATCACGACGGGCGGGTGGACGTCAACGACGCACGCGTCATACTGGCCGCGGTTGACCGGGTGGAGAGGGCGCATCCGTCGCTGGTCGGAGGCTGCGGAGTCTATGCCGCAAATGGGGCGCACGGGCCATTCGTGCACATCGACACGCGCGGATTCCCCGCGCGTTGGACAGGAACCGGAGACTAGAGATGTCCGAAGTGATTGAGCGCATCGTTCCACGCAGCCCGACCACCACCAGCGACTCGGCCATTGCCGCCGACGCGCGCGGCCGGCGGCCGGCCACGGTGCCGGGTATGCAGGTCCGAGCCGCAGATCTCGAGCCCTATATCGGCCTCAAATACCTTTCACGCCTCTTCAAGCTGATGGCCGTCGTGCTCATCCTGCTACTGCTGTCCGAGATAATTACCGGACTCGTTGCAAGCGGACTCGAAGCGCTGCCCACACTGCTGGGCGAGGTAAGCCGGCTGGTCGTTTTTGCGGGCCTGCTCTGGGGAAGTGGCGATCTCGCGATACTGCTCATCGACATGGGCCATGACCTGCGGGCGACTCGCATCCTGCTCGGCCGCCAGCTGGCGCACAGCATGGATGAACAGCATTCGCACGTCGATCCCGGGATGACACGGCAGCCCGAAGAACTGGAAGATTAGGTACGACTGTTGCGCTTGACCGTGCCCAGTCCGCCCAACACTCCAAATGGAGGCTCATCAATATGCTCTGGACCATTGCCTTAATTCTCTTCGTCCTCTGGCTACTCGGTTTTCTGGTTTTTCCAGTGGTGGGTGGGCTCATTCATCTTCTGCTGGTTCTTGCCATCATAGTTGTGATCTATAGACTGATCACGGGAAGGCGTCCGGTCATCTGAGGCGGCCAGATCACATGGCGTTGTCTCACTGGCTGCAATTGCATGGGCGCCCGCCAACGGGAGTCCATGGCGTCCGGCTCCAGTCCGGCGGGGTGCGTGGTTAGCTTACGCCGTGCCAGAAACTGTACTGACGCGCGTAGTGGTGGTACTGTACGAGCCGCAGGACCCCGTGAACATCGGGGCCACGGTGCGAGCCATGAAGAACATGGGCGCCGTCGAGTTGCGCCTGGTGCGCCCCTGCGAATACACCGAAGTTCGGCTTGCCGGCATCGCGCACGGTACCTTCGACATCATCGAGCGCATACGCCACTTCGACACTCTCGACGAGGCGCTCGCTGACTGTGTAAAGGTCGCCGCCTTCACGGCGAGGCGGCGTGCCGCGAAGCGGGTTCTGACGGATGCGCGTGATGCCGCGCCCATCATGCGCAGCGCGGCAGCGGAGGGAACAGTGGCGCTGCTGTTCGGCAGGGAAGACAGCGGGCTCCCGAACGACGCCATGGATCGCGCGCACCTGGTGGTGACCATCTCCACCACCGAGCACAGTTCGCTCAATCTCGCGCAATCGGTCCTGATAGCGCTGTACGAACTGCACCTGGTAGCCGCCGATGCGACGCGGTTCATCCCGCCGCCCAAGCGTGACGCGCCGCCGTCCCTCGCGGCCGACTACGAGCTCATGTTCACGGACGTGGAGAAGGCGCTCGAAACCATCCAGTTCTTCAAGACCAGGCACCACGAGCGGATCATGCGATCCATACGATCTCTCGCCTTCCGCGCATCTCCCGACACGCGCGAGATCGCGTTGCTCCGCGCCATGTCGATCGAAGTGCTGCGCACCATCGATCGCATCAGACGCGGCCTTGCATCATAGGGCCGCACGGGCGATAATTCGCGCTCCTCTTGGCATGTGAAGAAATTCACATACCCGAGCGTTTCACTCGCCTTTTAACTACGATTCGCGGATGGCGTTGCGAAGGAAGTGGCTCACGGTATCGGGATTCATCGCGATTGCCGCAGCGGCTACGATGCTCTCGGCATTCAGCGGCGCCTCGACGTCGCAGGGCTTCAGCCCCGAACAGCCCATTCATTTCCCACATCCCATACACGTACAGACGCTGAAGATGAACTGCCTGTACTGCCACTTCTCCGCTAACAAGTCGCCCGATCCGGGCTTGCCCGCGGTTGCAACGTGCATGGGCTGTCACAACCTGGTCGCGACGAACAAGCCGGAGATCAAGAAGCTCGCGGCCTACTGGAACAAGAAGGAGCCGGTTCCGTGGGTGCGAATGCACAAGGTCCCCGAGTACGTGCACTTTCCACACATGAGCCACGTTAATGCCGGCGTCTCCTGCCAGACCTGCCACGGTCCCATTCAGAACATGAAGCAAGTCTACCAGTACTCCTCCCTGAACATGGGCTGGTGCGTGAGCTGCCATACCGGCCAGTCGAATCCGCCATTCAAGGCGCGGTACGATTGCGCTGTCTGCCACTACTGAGCCGCGGATGAGCGCTGACGTGAGCACTGAAACAGAGTCGAAGGGCATCAAGCGACGTGACTTCCTGAAGGTCGTCGGCGGTGGCGCAGCCATCGCGGCGAGTATTGGTTGCGAGTCCGACAGGGTCGAGAAGCTCATACCATACCTCGTGTCGCCGGACCACACTGTCCCCGGTGTCGGAACGTACTACGCCACGACGTGCCGTGGCTGCGCTGCATCGTGCGGCGTGATCGCGGAGACCATCGACGGTCGCACTACCAAGCTGGAAGGCAATCCGGCGCACCCGCTCAATCGCGGCGCGCTTTGCGCCGCCGGACAGGCTGAGCTTCAAGCTCTGTACAACCCGGATCGCTACCGTTCGCCGATGATACGGAAGAACGGCAAGCTCGTCGCGGTGAAGTGGGCTGAAGCGCTGCAACTGTTCTCACAGAAGCTCGGTGAGACACGCTCACGCGGAGCGGCAGGTGCTGTATTCATCAACCAGCACGAGAGCGGATCCTTCCCGGCGTTCCTTGACCAGTGGCTTGCCGATTTCGGAATGCAGCCGCACATCAGCTACGATGCCGGCATCGACTCGGTCGCCGCTGCGGCGCACACCGCGGCATACGGGGTCGCATGGCCGCGGTTCGACTTCAATGCTGCATCGCTCGTCGTATCGTTCGGCGCCGACTTCCTGGACGGCTGGGGTCCATCCGTGTCACAGCAGCTCGACTGGGCTGACGCGCGCGCCAAGCTGAACGGAGCTCCGCGCCTCATATATATAGGGGCGCGACGTTCGCTCACGGGGCTCAATGCAGACACCTGGCTGGACTGCAAGCCGGGAACCGAGTCATCGGTCGCGCGCGCACTGGCTGGAGAGATCACCGTCGCCCAGGCTGCAACCGCGAGCGGCGTGGACGCATCCAGGCTCCAGGCAGTTGTCGATGAGTATCGCGCTGCCAAGCCCGCTCTCGTGTTCGCTGGTGGCCACGTCGCAAACTCCGCCGAACTGTTCACCGCGGTCGCTTCGCTGAACCGGTCCAATGGCGCGGCGGGCACCGCCATTCGCGCTGATCAGGCAATACTCGGCTTCGAGGGCGCCGCGGCTGGTGCTGATCTCCGTGCCCTCGCCGATCGCATGAACGCCGGTGCGGTGCCGCTCGTCATGATCCGCGGTGCGAATCCGGTGTACTCCATGCCGAAGAGCACGGGCTTCGCACAGGCCCTCGCCAAGGTTCCGTTCAAGGTGTCGTTCGCCTCCGTGATGAGCGATACCAGCGATATGTGCGATCTCGTTCTGCCGGACCACCATTCCCTTGAGCAGTGGGGCGATGCGCAGCCGGTGAAGGGAACACTCTCGTTGCAGCAACCGTCCATGGATCCGGTGTTCGACTCGCGTGCCACTTCCGACGTGCTGATCACGGTCGCCAAGGGCGATCCGGCAACTGCTGCAAAGTATGCCGTGCCGGATTATCGCAGCTGGCTCATCGCCCGCTTCCCTGGTGGCGCTGCGGCGCTGGCCAACGCGCTCCCAACCGGTATCGTGCAGGGAAGTGCCATGGCGCGTACGGTTAGGCCGGCGATTGCTGCAGCAACGGTCGCACCAGCCATCACGTCCACCTCCGGCGATATGTTCCTTTACGTGTACCATCATCCCGTAATTGGCGATGGTCGCGGTGCGAACAAGCCATGGTTGCAGGAGCTTCCGGATCCCGTTACCAAGCTCACGTGGCAGACGGTAGTGGAGATGCATCCGCTCACCGCGGCGAAGATGGGCCTCGACAACAGCGACCTTGTTACGGTGACCACGAGTGCCGGCAAGCTCACGGCGCCCGTATATCTGTATTTGGGAATCCGGCAGGACACAATTGCAGTAGCCGCAGGCCGCGGTCACGTCCATGCGGGTCGCTATGCAAAATCGGGTGAGAATGCGTTTGACCTTCTGCCCGCTGGTGGAACCGGAACCGTCTCGCTGGTTAGCACGCGCGCTTCCATAGCCAGGGCCGGCGGGAGCATACTGCTCGCGACCACCGAGGGCTCGGCGCGCCAGCATCTGCGCGACATCGCTCGCGCAATACCAGTTGGCGAGCTTGGCGCGGGGAGCGAGAAGCACGTAGAGCCGGAGGAAGAGCATCTTCCAGGCGATGCATCGCACGCGTTTCTTCCGGGCCTCCGCTCTCCGGTGGCCAACGATGCCCAGGGTGACTTCGGCGATCCGAACTCCAACGACAAGGGTATGTACGACCCGAATCACTGGAGCAACATGGCCAAGCGTCGTTGGGCCATGACGATCGACCTGGCCCGCTGTACGGGCTGTGCAGCATGCGTCACGGCCTGTTACGCCGAAAATAACATTCCGACCGTCGGCGCCGAGTGGCAGACGGGTCAGATCATGCCTGATCGCACGGGCTTCGGCGCCAACATCACGCGCAGTCGTGAAATGGCATGGATCAGGCTCGAGCGCTACTACGAGGGTGGCGAGGATGGAGGCGCGGATTTCGAGACGCGCTTCATCCCCATGATGTGTCAGCACTGCGGCAACGCTCCGTGCGAGCCGGTGTGTCCCGTGTACGCCACATACCACGCGCCCGACGGGCTTAATGTGCAGGTGTACAACCGTTGCGTGGGTACACGCTACTGCTCCAACAACTGCCCGTACAAGGTCCGGTACTTCAACTGGTTCGGATACGGCGAGCCGCACCGTCCGCAGTATGCATTCCCGGAGCCGCTGAACTGGCAGCTCAATCCCGACGTGACCGTGCGCGGGAAGGGAGTCATGGAGAAGTGTTCCATGTGTGTCCAGCGCATTCGCGGCGCCGAGCACCGGGCCAAGCTGGAGAACCGTCCCTTGCGTCCGGACGAATTCACGACTGCATGCGCCGAATCCTGTCCTTCCCGCGCGATCACCTTCGGTGACGCGTCGGATGAGTCATGGTCGGTGACGCGGCTAATCAAGGACGAGCGGGCGTACCACGTGTTCGAAGAGCTCAACACATTTACTGCGGTCGTCTACTTGAAGAAAGTCAATCACCCGGCGCCGGCTGCTGCGCCGGCGCGCGCGTAGGGGGCCGCGGATGGCGACTATCACTAAACCGGTGACGGACGTCGAGCTGCTCATGCGCCCGAACATTCCGACCGCGGACGTACGCCTTCCGGCGGTCAAGGATTACGAGCAGGTCGATGACGAGATCGTAGGAACTCTGCATCCGACGCTGCAGTGGTTCATCGGACTCGGCGTCGCGGTGCTGTTCCTTATCATCGGCGCGCTCGCCTGGACGTACCAGATCTACGACGGCCTTGGCGTCGCGGGCTACAATCCGCCCGTGATGTGGGGCGTGTACATCATCACCTTCGTGTTCTGGGTCGGTATCGGACACGCGGGAACGCTCATTTCTGCGATCCTCTACCTGTTCCGGGCTGGCTTCCGAACGACCATCTATCGGTGCGCCGAGGCGATGACGGTGTTCGCGGTCATGACCGCGGGACTCTTCCCGATTCTGCATCTTGGGCGGCCGTGGAAGTTCTTCTGGCTCATCCCGTACCCGAACTGGCGCTACATCTGGCCGCAGATGAAGAGCCCGCTGGTGTGGGACGTGTTCGCGATCCTGACCTACCTCACGGTGTCAGCCACCTTCCTCTACATCGGGCTCGTTCCTGACATCGCCGTTCTGCGCGATCGCGAGACCAACCCGATCCGGAAGCGCATCTTCGCGCAGCTCGCACTCGGCTGGCGCAACACCGATCGTGAGTGGCGTCACTTTGTTCGCGCGTACCTCTTTCTTGCCGCATTCTCCACGCCACTCGTGCTCTCGGTGCACTCGGTGGTGTCGTTCGACTTCGCAATGTCGGACGTTCCCGGATGGCACACCACGATCTTCCCGCCGTACTTCGTTGCTGGCGCGATCTACTCCGGCATCGGCATGGTGTTCACGATCATCATCCCGCTGCGCAAGTGGTTCAACCTCAAGCATTACGTAACCATCAACGATCTGGACGCCGCCGCGAAGCTGGCGCTGTTCACCTCACTCGTGGTCGGCGTGTCATACGCGTGCGAGTGGTTCGTGGCATGGTACAGCGGTAGCCCAGCCGAGAAGCAGTTCTTCGCGAACCGTCTCTGGGGCCAGTGGTGGTGGGCGTCGGCGCTGCTGTACACGTGCAACATGGTGCTTCCGCTGTCGTTGTTCTCGCAGTGGTGCCGCCGCAATACGACGTGGCTCTGGATCCTGTCGATCTTCATCAACATTGGCATGTGGTTCGAGCGATTCGTAATTGTGGTTCCGTCGCTCTCGCATGAGTACGAGCCGTGGCAGTGGGCCGGCTACCGTCCCACGTGGGTCGATTACGCGATTCTGTGTGGGTCGTTCGGCTGGTTCTCGATGTGGTTCCTGCTGTTCATCAAGCAATTCCCCGTGATCGCGATCACCGAAATCAAGGAAATCGTGCGGCCGCGGCTCAGGCACCGTCATGCAGTTGGCGTTGACACGACGGCGCATCCGTTGCCGTACATGCCGGACACGCCGGGAGAGTTCGACTGATGCGCGGCGTGATCGGGCTGTTTCGCGAGCTGGACGCGACGGTGGAGGCCATAGGGATGCTCAAGAAGAGCAAGCTCGGTGAATTCACCGTGTACACTCCCACGCCGCGTCACGAGATCGAGGCCGCGATCGACCGCGGCCCTAGTGCGGTGCGCAAGTTCACGCTGATTGGCGGACTCGCGGGCGTGACGTTTGGTTACTGGATAGCGATCTGGATCTCCGATTACTGGCCACTCGTCGTGGGTGGCAAGGCTATCGCGTCGTGGATTCCGTACACGGTTTTCGGTTTTGAGGTGATGGTGCTTATCGGTGCGCTTGCGACGGTGGCGGGGCTGTTCGTTACCGCCCGCTTCCCCCGCATCACGCATACGGTCGGCTACGATACCCGCTTCAGTCACGGTGACTACGGAGTCTGGATCGAGCCTGCTCCGGATCGCATTCCCGAGGTCGAGAGATTGCTACGTGAAGCTGGTGCTGTGGAGGTGCGTGTTGAACGCTAGAGCAATTCGCGCGCTACTCGCAGTCGCGCCCCTTACCCTCAGCCTCTCCGCGTGTGAGTGGTTCAGTGATTTCCGGCGCCAACCCTCGCTTCACCCGTGGCAGCCCATTCACTGTGATGCGCGCCGGGACGTTTGCGACGAGAAGATTCCATCACGCGGAAACCCCCAGAACTCCGTTTCGGTTTACGGCACGGAGCGCGCGGGTTTCGAAACGTCGTACGCGCCGCTGCCGGGCACGATCGACTCGATGGCGAACATCGTGAACCCTACTGCTCCCACCGCGGCGTCGCTCGCGAACGGACACAAGTACTTCGCGATCAACTGCCAGGTGTGTCACGGTGAGAAGGCCATGGGTGATGGACCGGCCACCAGGTATGGCATGCCGGGCATCAACCTCACCATGGATCTCACAAAGAGCAGAACCGACGGATACATCTTCGGCATGATCCGGAACGGTCGTGGCGCGATGCCGTCGTACAATCGCATCGAGGAGATGGACCGCTGGGACGTTGTCAATTACGTGCGCGCCCTGCAGGGGAAGCTCGCGGTGTCGGTTCCGACCGGCTCGCTCGCAATGCCGGGCGTGACGGGACGATGGGTGCCCGGCTACACGCGGTCCGCACCGCAAAAGGAAGCTCCATTCGTCCCTCCATCCGAGGGAAGCGCGAAGGCCTGGTATAAACCGGGTGCGGCACCCCCGGCACTGGATCTGCGCGCTCCCCGCGTGGGACCACCGCTACTCGACTCCATGATCTACAAGTCCGGCATTCCGATGGAGGTCAAGCGATGAGCGGTCATGGCGACGTTCACGTCTTTACACGCGAAGAGATAATCAGTGGAACCAGTGCGCCGGTCGCGCGCTGGCTCAAAATGACATGTGCACTCTTCGCAATAATCGGAACCCTCGCGTTCGTCGTGGGCGCCGTCCTCGGCGTCGATCGCGCGTGGCAGGCCGTGCACTTCAACTGGCTGTTTTTCAGCACGGTATCGTCCGCCGGCGTGACGATCGTCGCGGTCCAACGCATCGCCACCGCGCGCTGGTCGCGGCCGGTCGTGCGCTTCCTGGAAGGGTACGTCGCGTTCCTTCCTGTCGCTTTCGTGATTCTCTGCCTCAGCCTGTTCTTCGGCCGCGATCACATCTTTCCGTGGACGCACACGCCGCTGCTCATCGAGGAAAAGCGCCAGTACCTGAATATCCCGTTCTTCATCACGCGCGACCTGGTGCTCTTTGGCATCCAGACCATTCTGAGCCTGTGGTACATATATACCTGCGTTCGTCTCGACGTAGGTGTCGTGCCCGAGAGCGGTTCGTCGTGGGCGCGCGGTATCCGCGAGCGCATGCGCCGCGGGTATGGCGACGAGCGCCGCGAGCTGCACTCCACACACTCCAGGCAGGGCAAACTGGCGGTGTTCATGGTATTCGCCTTCGGACTTGGCTGGATCGTGATGTCGTGGGATCTGTCCATGTCCCTCGATCCGCACTTCCAGAGCACACTCTACGGCTACTGGTTCTTCATGGGCGCCTGGGTGGCGGCCATCGCGTCGTGGACGCTCATCACTATGGCGTGGCGCAAGCACCTCGGACGTGAAGACATGATCACGGACGTGCACTTCCATGATCTGGGCAAGCTCTGCTTCGCGTTCACGGCATTCTGGGGCTATCTGACGTTCGCACAGTATCTCGTAATCTGGTACGGCAATCTCGGTGAGGAAACGCACTGGGCCCGCCTTCGCCTCATCGCTCCTTGGAGCACGATAACGATGGCGGTCGTGGTGCTCATGTTCGTACTTCCGTTCTTTGGACTGCTGTCGCGCGCGGCGAAGGTCTATCTACCGACGATGGCCCTGTTCGCCATGAGCACGGTGGTCGGTCTCTATCTTCACCGCTACGACGAGATCTATCCGTCCATCTACGGCGTTATCGCGCATGGCCGAGTTCCGTTCGGCCTTTGGGAGATCGCAATCACCGCTGGATTCCTCGGGATCTGGGGTCTCTGCTACTTCGGCTTCATGGACGCCTTCCCGCGCATGCGAATCGTGCTCCAGACCTCGCCTTACCGCGATGAGGTCCAGGTTCCGGTCAACCCGAAGACGATGGAGCCACTCCCCGCGCACGAGTAGTTAAATTGGTGCGTGAGGCGCGTACCCAAACGCGCCTCACGCGCACTGCGCGTTTCGAGCCCGGGGGCTTCGTTCAACGGTAGGACATCGCCTTTGCAAGGCGAGAATAAGGGTTCGATTCCCTTAGCCTCCACTTTTCCGCCTGTCCGGCGCGGCGCCGCACACGGCGAGCCCAGGACGTCAGTCCGCGATTGGTGCGCCCGGTCCGAATGCGCGGCTTGCCGCTTCGACGCGAGCCACGAGACTCCGAGTGGCCGATTGTTCGAGGCACGTTGTAGCGACCTGAGCCGCCGCGGATATTCGATCGCGAAGCCTGGCGAAGAGAAGCGAAAGTGACTGGTCGAACGGTGAATCGCCGACCACTCGCGAGAAATCCATGGGCCCGGTGGGACGATATACCAGTTCGCTCGCTACCAGAGCGGTCCGCTCCGCAGCCAGAGCCGTGATCTCCCGCGTCACCCTGTGCGCGAGCAGCTGCGCGTCGCGAAGCTCTCCCACAACATCCTGAAAGCGATGCAGGTCTGCGGCTGTGGCGGTGAGCTGCGGCGCCTGGCGCGCGACCGCGTCCAGCACGTACCTGGCGCGCTTGGCGATGATCCGTGATCGGTGGAGTCGGCGCGTATCATCCGCCGAGCGTACTCGCTCGAACGCGGCGTGGAGCGCTTCTGCCTGTGTCCGGATCGCCCGCTCCGTCATCGTGCGCATTATCATGACGTCGTCGTGTCTGCGCACGTCACGGACAGTTACGTAATTCATCAGCTGGTGCTCCAGCTCCCGTGAGGTGCGTTGGAAGTCGCGCTTTAGCGTCTTGCTGAAGCTGCGCCACGCGCTCTTGCGCTCGGCCCTCAGACTGCGAATGATCCATCCGGCCGCTTCGAGCCGTCCCTCGCCCAGCGCCGCACGCTCGGCGCGTAGCCACGCTATCTGCACGTCGAGGTCACGCAGGTTGGCCGTGGCGCGAGCCAGGCGCCTGAGCCGGCGGCGGGTCTTCTTTTGTAGCGTATCATCAAGCACTGGCCGGAACACGTGCATCCACGAGCGAAGTCTGCGCACCGCAACCCGGAAGTCATGGATGGAATCGCGGTCGCGCTTGCGAATCCGTTCACGCGCCTCGTTCACAGAGGCAAGGGCGTGCAGAGCCACGACCCGCGCAGCGCGCTGCGCGGAGTCCCTGTCGGCGTCCCAATCGAGTCGAGGTGTCATCGTGATGGCTCCTCCACAATGATAGGTGATCTCGAGCGCCGGTGCGGCACGAGCACTACAACTAGCGCCCGGCCGCTAAATACCTCCGCAGAGCGACCTTCAGCCCCTATTGCGCGGGTCCGGTGGAGGGGTTATCTCGCACCATGCCGCCCACGGAACGACCATTCGCGTCGCAGTCTCGCGTCATCATTCTCGGTACGACCATCGTTATGGGCCTGGCGGGACTTGCTATGATATTCGCACCAGCAGAACTCGCGACTGCGCTCGGCTCTGTGGACCCCCGCTCGATGTCCCTGGCCCTGCAGCTGTACGGAGCCGCCCTGCTGGGACTTGCGATGACCGGATGGATGGTCAAGGACTCGATTGTCGGAGGGATTTTCGGCCGGTCGTACGTGGTAGGCAACGCGACGCACGGATTTATCGGTGCCATGGCGCTGGGCCGGCCGGCGCTCGAGGCCGGCGCGTCGCCCGTGCTGCGTGGATTGGCCACGGCCTACTGGGTGCTCGCGATCGTGTTCGGCTACCTGATGTTCATCGCATCGCCGCGTTCCTGAACATAGCTGCCGTCAGGTCAACGGCGTGGCGGAGTCAATTCTGGATCGGAGATTCGCATGATGGCAAAGCGAGCCACAGGGCCACGACGTCCACGGGAAAAGGGTGACAATATCGTCATCCTCTACTCCATTCTTTTCTGCATCGCGCTGGTGGTGTACATCAAGTACATCATGTGACATCGCGTCCCAACCAGGACTAGTGGCTCGACCGACATCGCGGGCTCGGAGCGGCATTAACGTCGTGCAGCACACCGCGTCCAACGTGCGACACAGGGCAGCGGTCCCCCCGCCGCCCGATTTAACTCCCTGGAGAGAAGGCCAGTGCAGACTATCGAGCCCGTCGCGGCGCGGCCACACGTGCCGGCGCGCGTTCCGTACTCCGTGACGCGCATCAACTTCGCGACGGCAGGTGTCTCGGTTCTCGGCGCGATGATTGTCGCGATCGTGGCCTGGTCCATGTGGAACACCGACTGGTCGGCGAGGCCGCCGTCGGCTATCGGAATTCCGATCCTGATGCTCGTAGTGATCCTGGGCGCTGGCGCCGTCTTCTCCTGCTTTACCGTGGAAGTTCGGGACGGCACTCTCTCCTGGTGGTTCGGGCTGGGGGCGTTCCGTCGCGAGGTACGCCTGTCCGCCATCCAGGAGGCGCGACCAGCGACCGCCTCGTGGTTCGAGCTCCACAGGGTTGCGCGGAGGCGGGCGGAGCGCGCGTACGGCGCGGTTGGCGGTGATGCGGTTGCGCTTAGCAGGTTGCTGAAAATGGGTCGTTGAGCGCGCAAACTGGCTGGATCGCGCGAGTTTCACCAGTCACGAATGCGGTTGCTTGACGACTCGATTCGCCCGGGCGTCATCGAATGATGCTGGGGGCCATCTCTTGCGCCT
>JBBRBY010000018.1:0-41474 GCA_038205315.1 Gemmatimonadales bacterium
GATAACAGGCTTATCGCGCCCGAGAGTTCACATCGACGGCGCGGTTTGGCACCTCGATGTCGGCTTATCACATCCTGGGGCTGGAGCAGGTCCCAAGGGTCCGGCTGTTCGCCGGTTAAAGTGGTACATGAGCTGGGTTCAAAACGTCGTGAGACAGTTTGGTCTGTATCCGCTGCGGGCGTTGGAGAGTTGAGGGGTGCGGACTCTAGTACGAGAGGACCGAGTCGGACAGTCCGCTCGTGTACCGGCTGTGACGCCAGTTGCAGCGCCGGGTAGCGATGACTGGTGGCAAGAACCGCTGAACGCATCTAAGTGGGAAATGCCCCCCAAGATGAACTCTCCCTCCTTCTTAAGAAGGCACAAGGGCCGGGGAAGACTACCCCGTCGAATGGCCGCACGTGGAAGTGCAGCAATGCATTCCAAGCGAAGCGGTCCATATCGCCCGAGAGGCTTGACTCCAAATCTGGGCTGGTCTGAACACCGATCCAGCCCGAGCAACCAACAGGTTGCGACTCAGCAGAAAACTGCGATCTTGCGATACGTAGATCTGTAATTCCACAATCACTACTGACTTCCGCTTTTCCTTCGCTGGCGACTAGAGCGCAGGGGCCACACCCGTTCCCATTCCGAACACGAACGTTAAGCCCTGCAGCGCCGATGGTACTCCGATCGAGAGATCGCGGGAGAGTAGGCCGTCGCCGGCACTTTTTTCAAAAGGCCGTCCAGAAATGGGCGGCCTTTTGTATTTTCCCCATCAAATGACAAGAGCCGGCACAGTCACCGTCGCAGGTAAACCAAACGCTGGAAAATCGACGCTCCTCAACCGGCTCGTCGGTCAGAAACTCAGCATCACCAGCGATAAGCCACAATCAACTCGCGATCGCGTAGTCGGAATCCGCACCGAAGGCGATACGCAGATGATCCTGGCCGACACCCCCGGCCTCCTCGATCCGGGATACCTGCTCCAGACGGCAATGCAGTCAGCCGCCGTCCATGCCCTGGCCGACGCCGACTGCATCGTCTACATGTGCGATGCGCGGGAAGGCGTTCCCGTCTCCCTTCAGGAAGCCGCCGGACTGGCAAGCCCCCCACGTGCCAGCACCATCGTCGCACTCAACAAGGTGGATCTCCTGACGCGCGATGCGCGCGAACGCCTCACCCAGGCACTGCCGGACGCGATCTTCATCTCCGCCCTCACCGGCGACGGCGTCCCGCAACTCATCACACGGATCGAATCCAATCTCCCGGAGAGCCCGTTCCTGTTCCCCGTCGAGGATGTCAGCATTCACTCCCTCCGCTTCCTCGCCGCCGAGCTCATTCGCGAGACCGCGCTCGAGCAGCTAGGAGCAGAAGTCCCGTACAGCATTGCGTGCGAGATCGAGGAGTTCCGGGAAGATCGATCGCCGGTTTACATACGAGCAGTGATCCACGTCGAGCGCGATAGCCAGAAACGTATCCTCATCGGCGAGAAGGGCCGTCGAATAAAGTTGCTCGGAACGTCCGCAAGGAAAAAGATTGAAACCCTTGTGGGCGGCCCAGTGTATCTCGACCTTTGGGTGAAGGTGTTGCAGAATTGGAGAAAGGATGCCGCGGCGCTGCGCCGCTTTGGGTACACCAGCAAGGACTGACTTCAGATGCCGCTCGCTCAACAACTTCTCGACATCCTCGTGTGCCCCAAATGCAAGGGACCCCTCGAATACCACGTAGCGGAAGACGCGCTGGTCTGCCAGCGGGACAAGCTGCGGTATCCGGTGCGTGATGGGATCCCCATCATGCTCATCGACGAGGCAACGCCCGTATAGCGTGCAGATCCGTGTAACCGCCCGACCAATGCTCCGGCGCGCCGGAATATGCGCCGCAGTCGCCGCAATGGCGTTCGCGACCTCCGCTGCCAGCGCGCAGTCTGGCCAGGAAGCAATCTTCCTGCTCCTCCCAGTGGGAGCGCGCGCGGTCGGTATGGGCGAGGCTGTCGTCGCGCAGCGCGGTGGTAGTGACATGCTCTGGTGGAACCCGTCAGCAATCGCTGGCAACGGCCTCAGCGACCACGAAATCGCGCTGCACCACTCGACCACAGTAGTGGGGCAGGGCAACGCACTCGCCGTCGTCTGGCCAGGACAGGCGCGCAGCGCATTCGGACTCGCAGTCAACGTTCTCGACCTGGGTCAGCAGACCCTCACCGACGAGCAGGGCAACAGCGTGGGCGTCGCCAGCCCCACTGACTACTCGGTCGGCCTGACCTACGCCGCCGCCCCCGCCTCCTGGCTCGCACTCGGCCTCACAGCCAAGCATGTCGAAGCAGCGATCCCCTGTTCGGGGGAATGCAGCGGACTCGGCATCGCGAGCTCCCAATCCAACGCGCTCGACGTCGGAATGCAGTTCCGCCCCACACAGCTTCCGCTCACCATCGGCGCCGCGGCGCGAAACCTGGGGGTCTCCAGCGCCACCGGAAGGCCCGGCCGCCTGGACGTGGGCGCGGACTACGCCGTCGTCGCCTTCGAGCGCGGCCCGGACAAGGTGGAAGTCCACGGCGCTGCAAGCCTCGTGAGCACCGTTCGGCTGGACAGCACTACCGCCCGCTTTGGCACCGACATAATCGTCGACGAGCGGCTGCACGTCCGTGCCGGCTACATTCGCGACCAGGCAAACGGCTCAGGCGGCGCCATTGGCGTCGGCCTCCAGTCCGGCAAACTGATGTTTGATATCGGACGTACGTATGGCGGCCTCACCGGCACCAATGACAAGCCGCCCACGTACTTCTCCCTCCGATACTTGTGGTGATGGACCGGACGGCGGTGACGGGGCTGCCCCGGTCTGCCGTCACCCATGCATTCGCGGTTATCTTCCACCAGCCGAGATGACGGACCAGTCGCTTCAGAACACCCTCCAGCCCCCCATCGCGCTCCTCATGCAACCGGTGGCGTCTGCGCTCCCTCCGGTGGTCGCGGCATGGATCGAGCACCAGCCGGTGACAGTCGTCCCGGTAGCCACCGTGGACGAGCTGATGGTCTACGCACTCCGGTCGCGACCCCGGTTCATCGTCGTGGACGGGAGAAAGGCGTCGCATGTGGATCCGCTTGCGACTGCCCGAAAGGTCAAGCGTGATCCTTACACCGGGGTCGTGCCGCTCATCTACATCGCGCCCAATGGAATCGCGCCCCGCGTGGATGCGATCGACGCGCTCGCGGACGAGGTATTGTCGGACGACATGGATCCGAGCGAGGCCCAGGTCAGGCTTCGCTGTGCGATAGCGCGATCCGATCGCGACGTCAACGTGCATCCCTCCACTAGGCTGCCCGGAGCGCCGGCGATCCACGACGCGATCGGCGAGCGGCTGGACAGGCCCTTCGCTGCGTGCTACGCCGACCTTGATCACTTCAAGGAGTTCAACGATCGCTACAGCTACCTGGAAGGCGACAAGGTGATCCGGCTGCTGGCGACGCTCCTGCACGACACCGTACGCGGACTCGTGGGTGATGACGGATTCGTGGGCCATATCGGCGGCGATGATTTTATCTTTCTCATTCCACGTGACAGAGTTGACGATGTGTGTGGCGAAATCGTCCAGACCTTTGATACCCTCATCTCGTACCAGTATTCGGAGCATGACCGGCGGGCGGGCTATTTTTTCGGGAAGGATAGACGAGGGCAACTCCACCGCGTCCCGTTGATGACGCTGTCGATAGGCGTGGTGACGAACGAAAGACGCACGTTCGCGCGGGCTTCCGCCGTGAGCGCGCTAGCTACGGAAATGAAGACGTACGCAAAGACGCTTCCGGGGTCTGTATACGCCGTCGATCGCAGGACCGACGAGCGGCCGGAGATGTCCACTTCGCCGCTTACAGAAACAGGTGCCCGTCAATGACGCCAATGCTCGTGCAGTGTACATCGTGCCTCACAGAATTCGCGCTGGACCCGGACAAGGTCCCCGGTGCGGGTGTGCGCGCGCGCTGCTCGGTTTGCTCGGCAGTCATCACTGTTCCCGCCCCACCGCACACCACGCCGGCCCCCGCCAGCGCGGACTCGCACTCGGCGCCAGCCGCGGACCCGCAATCCCGATTTGAAGACGAAGCGAGCCTGCCCTCACCATCAACCGCGACCCAAACGGCTCCGGCCGCGCCTGCATCGCCCGCGCAACCGGCGGCCGCGATGGCAGGTTCCGCGGGGTGGGGCTCACGCGGGGCGGAACTTCACGACGCCCCGCCGGCTCCGACGCCGCCCCCCGCACCGCCGCCGGAAGGCGCCGACCCCGCGCAGCGTCGTCCGATCAACCCGTTCCTCACGCGCGATCCCGCGTTGCGCGCAAAGCGACTCGCACGCGCGCTCGTATCCGACATCGTCGCATATCATCCAGCGCGTCATGCCGAAGGACTGCGCGACGGAACACTCAAGACTCTCTTCCGCGACGAGATCAAGAAGAGCTATGAGGAGTACGTCGAGCAGGTGGGACGTGACTTCGCTAGCTCCACCACGCACTTTCAGGATGCGCTGAACGACGTTCTCGCAAGCGGCAAGAAGCTGTTCTGACAGCGGCCCTCCCGGGCCGCATCGAAGTCCTTACCCGAATTCAGAAGACGCAACACATGCTCGATCATGAAAGGGAGCGCTTACTCGAGCGCGCCACGCAACGCCTCGCGGAACTGCGGAGGTATCTTTGACATTGCCGGCAAGCACGATCGCCTGACTGCGCTCGAGGCGCGCACGGTCGAGCCCGACTTCTGGGACGATCGCGAGGGCGCGCAAGCTGTGGTGCAGGAAACCAAGATCATCAAGACGTGGATCGACCCCTTCGAAGCACTCGACTCGCGCGTCAGGAGCGCCGTCGAACTTGACGAGATGCTGCGCGAAGCTCCCGACTCCGAAATGCTGGCCGAGCTCGACACTGAGCTGGATAGTATCTCCGATGCGCTCGCTGCCTTCGAGCTGCGCTCCCTGTTGCGCGGGCCGGACGACTATCGTGATGCGCAGGTCGAGATCTCCGCGGGTTCCGGCGGCACCGAGGCGCAGGACTGGGCGGAAATGCTCATGCGGATGTACACACGATGGGCTGAGCGCCGCGGATTCAGTGTCGAGATCCTGGACCGCAGCGAGGGTGAAGAAGCAGGTATCAAGGGCGCCGTTCTCGAAATCCACGGTGACCACGCGTACGGATTCCTCAAGCCCGAGACTGGGGTCCACCGGCTGGTGCGAATCTCTCCGTTCGATTCGAATGCGCGCAGGCACACCAGCTTCGCGTCGATCTTCGTGTACCCGGTAGTGAATGAGGAGATCAACATCGACATCAAGGAAGACGATCTCCGCATCGATGTCTATCGCGCGTCGGGTGCCGGAGGCCAGCACGTGAACAAGACGAGCTCCGCCGTTCGAATCACGCACCTGCCCAGTGGAATAGTCACCGCTTCACAGCAGGAGCGGTCGCAGTTCAAGAACAAGGCGACCGCGATGAAGATGCTCAAGAACCGGCTGTACCAGGCTGAGGTCGAGCGCCGCGAAGCGGAGAAGGCCAAGGTGGACGAGGCCAAGACCTCCGTGAGCTGGGGCAACCAGGCACGAAGCTACGTCTTCCAGCCGTACACGATGGTGAACGATCATCGTACCGAGCTCAAGATTCCCGACGTGCAGAAGGTCATGGACGGCGGTATCGATCCGTTCATCGAAGCCTTCCTCAAGATGCAGGCCGAGGCGGAGGCATCATGAGCGAGGAACTCAATTTCCTGATGGCGGCGCGTCGCGAGAAAATGGAAGCGATGCGCGCGGCCGGCATCGAGCCGTTCGCGTACAGCTTCGATCGCACTCACGCGGCGCAGGAAGCCGTCATGCTCGCGCCGGCGGATCAGGCGAGTGAGTCCGCCGAGTCGGTGCGGGTAGCAGGCCGTATCGTCTCCATCCGGGCGCACGGAAAGACTGCGTTTGCGCACCTTGCGGACGCGAGCGGCCGTGTGCAGCTCTACTTTCGCCGCGACGACCTGGGCGAGGCGTTCGCGACGCTGGGATACCTGGACATCGGCGACTTTGCCGGAATCACCGGCGTGGTCTTTCGTACGCGCAGCGGTGAGCCCACGGTTCGGGTGGCGAGTTTCGAGATACTTGCCAAGTCGCTCCGGCCGCTGCCGTTCGGCAAGGAGGAGGTCGCGGCCGACGGCACCGTGGTGAAGCACATGGGGTTCAGCGATCCAGAGCAGCGATTCCGCCAGCGCTACGCCGACCTTGCCGTGAACCCCGAGGTCCGCGCCACGTTCGTCGCGCGAGCGAAGATGACCGCTGCAATTCGCAGCTTTCTGGACGCGCGCGGCTATCTCGAGGTGGAGACTCCGGTCCTGCAGCCGCTGTACGGCGGTGCGGCCGCGCGCCCCTTCACAACGCATCACAACGCGCTCGACGTGCCGCTTTATCTCCGCATCGCCGACGAGCTCTATCTCAAGCGGCTGATCGTGGGCGGCATGGAGCGCGTTTACGAGATTGGTCACGACTTCAGGAACGAAGGGATAGATCGCACGCACAATCCCGAGTTCACCATGCTCGAGTTCTACGAGGCGTACGCGGACTACGAAGTCATGATGGACGTGGTCGAGCGGTTGCTCGTCGTTGCTGCGGATGCCGTGCGCGCAGTTCCGAGTTTCGCGGAAACTGTGCCGGCTTTCAGCACGCCCTTCGCGCGCGTCGAATGGCTGGCATCGGTGAACGCCGGACTTGGTGAGGATGTACTGGCGCTGGACGATTCGGCGCTCGCGCAGCGGGCAGTCCGCGTCGGTGTGCCAAAGGCCAGCTCGCTCAGCCGGCCCAAGCTGATGGACGAGATTTTCCAGGCCCTGGTAGAGTCGCGCATCGTTGACCCGACGTTCGTGCTGGATTATCCGGTTGAGCTCTCGCCGCTGGCCAAGCCAAAGCGCGGAGATGCTCGCCTCACGGAGCGATTCGAGCTCTTCGCGAATGGCCGTGAACTCGCCAACGCGTTCAGCGAGCTTAACGATCCGATAGACCAGCGCGAGAGATTCGAGGCGCAGGCACTGTTGCGTGCCGCCGGCGACGCCGAGGCGGCCGGAGTGGACGACGATTATTTGCGCGCCATGGAGTACGGCATGCCGCCCGCGGGCGGCGTGGGAATCGGCGTGGACAGGCTGCTCATGTATCTGACCGGAATCCAGCACATCCGCGACGTTATCCTGTTTCCCACGATGCGGCCGGAATGACGCGCCTCGAGCTTGGAATAGCCTGGAGGTATCTGCGCAGCCGACGCGGCTCGAAGCTGCTCTCGTTCATAAGCGTCATCGCAATTTCCGGCGTCGTCATTGGCGTCAGCGCGTTGATCATCATCATTGGCGTGATGAACGGTCTGCAGCACGACCTTCGCGAGAAGATACTGGTCGGGAGCCCGGACATTCGCGTGCTCACATACGGTGATGATCTCAAGATGGACTCCTGGCGCTTCGCGCTCAAACGCGTGCGCGAGGTAAAGGGCGTGGTCGCCGCCGCGCCCTTCGTGCAGAGCGAGGGCGCGATGAACGCCGGCCGTACTTATGCGAGTGGCGTGTACGTGGTGGGGATTCCGGGTCCAGGCTCCGGCTACCCCGCAGTCACCAGTATCCGGCAGCACGCCATCCGCGGGAAGTTCTCTTTCGAGAGCAGCGACGGGAAACACCACGGCGTGGTGATCGGCCAGCTGCTCGCGTCACGCTTCAATGTGTGGCCGGGCGACACCATCAATCTGATCTCGGTTACAGGCGTCCAACAGAACGTGGCGACGGGCGGCTACATACCCCGCGTTTATCAGTACCAGGTTACCGGTGTCTTTCAGACGGGAATGTACGAGTACGACAACGCCTACGTGTACATCGCACTTCCCGCCGCCCAGGAGTTCGCTGGTATCGACAGCTCAGTCACCGGTATCGAGGTGGCGACGACTGATCGCTGGAACGCCGGTGTCGTCTCGAGCGCCATCACCGAGCATCTGGGTTTCCCATACCGAACGGTGGATTGGGAAGAGCAGAACCATTCGCTCTTCCAGGCGCTCAAGCTCGAGAAGCTCGGAATGGGAGTCATTCTGCTGCTGATCGTGATAGTCGCGGCGTTCAACATCGTCAGTACGCTCTCCATGGTGGTCCACGACAAGACTCGCGAGATAGGAATACTCAAGGCGATGGGCCTGCCGTCGGCTTCGATACGGAACATCTTCCTCGTCCAGGGTCTCGTCATCGGTGCGGTTGGCACGGGACTGGGGCTCGTGATCGGCTTTGCCGGTGCGCTCGCGCTGGACCGCTACAAGTTCATCAAGCTGGACCCATCGGTGTACTTCATCGATCACCTGCCGGTGACCACGCAGCCGCGCGACGTGATCATGATCGTCGTTGCCAGTCTTCTTATCGCGGCACTCGCAACGCTGTATCCGGCGATCCAGGCCGCGAAGCTGTATCCCGTGGACGCGATCCGGTCCGAATGACAATAGTTCTCGAGAGTCGTGCGGTGACCAAGCGGTACATCGGCGGTGACGGCGCGCCGCTGGATGTTCTGCGTGGAGTCGATCTCAAGGTGGAGTCGGGTGAGATGCTGGCAATCATCGGCGAGAGCGGCTCCGGAAAGAGCACACTCATGCACATTCTGGGCGGACTCGACCGTCCCACGTCCGGTGAGGTGCTTCTGTCCGGCCGCAACCTCGCCAGCCAGTCCGACGAGGAGCTTGCCGCCGTCCGGAACGTCGGAGTCGGCTTCGTGTTCCAGTTTCATCACCTGCTGCGGGAATTCTCGGCGCTCGAGAACGTCGCGCTTCCCATCAGAATCGCCGGGCGGCCGCAGGCCGAGGCCGAATCGAGAGCACGCGGCCTGCTCGAGCGCGTGGGGCTGGGCGGCCGTCTCCACCACCGGCCGGGCGAGCTCAGCGGCGGCGAGCAGCAGCGCACAGCGGTGGCTCGGGCTCTCGCCGCCGAGCCGGGGGTGGTGCTGGCAGACGAGCCCTCGGGCAACCTCGATCGTGCGAATGGCGAACGATTGCACGACCTGCTGGCCGAGGTGGTGCGCGACCTTGGGGTGGGGATGGTCGTCGTTACACACAACATTTCACTGGCCGACAGAGCGCGAGCAGTGTATCAGTTGAGGGAAGGGAGACTTTTCGAAATTACTCGCGGTGAAACCGGAGGCGGGCTCGGTGCTGTGTGAGGTGTGCAAGGAAAACGACGTAGTCATAACCGTCACGGAGATCGACGGGAATGGCGTACGCCAGGTGCGTCTGTGCGAGCAGTGCGCCGCGGAGCGAGGGCTTCAGGCCTCGGTCGCGGCGCCTCCGCCAGCCATCGGCAATTTCCTGCAGTCGGTCCAGGAACACCTTCCGGCGCAGACGGATGCCGTGCGCTGCTCGTTCTGCGCCTCCACACTCCGCGATTTCCGGCAGACCGGTCGGCTGGGCTGTCCCTATTGCTACACCGCGTTCGAGCAAAGCCTGCGAGATCTGTTGCTCAAGGTGCACGGCCAGGCACAGCATCGCGGGCGCGAGTATGCTGCAGGCCATGGCGCTCCGGAAGCGCCGGTACCGGTGTCGCCGGACAGGCTTCGAGAGCGACTTGAGCGCGCGATCCGAAACGAGGAATTCGAACTCGCGGCATCGCTGCGCGACCAGTTGCGGGAGATAGAGTGAGCTTCGATCCTGGCACGCTTCCTGGCGGTGGACTTGCCTGGATGGACGGCGGCGGCGAGCATGCCGGTGTTGTGGTTTCGAGCCGCGTTCGGCTGGCCCGCAACGTCGAAGGCTATGCTTTCTCGGGCCGCGCGCGTGAAGGAGAGCGGCTGCGGGTACTGTCGCAGGTGCGCGATGCGCTCTCGCTCGTCTCCCTGGCCCAGGACGGCGTGCTCGTCCGCGTGGATAAGCTGGACCAGACGGAGCGACTGCTGCTGCACGAGCGCCACGTTGTGAGCAAGGAGCTGGCGGCGCTCGACACAGGAGCGCCGCCGCGCAGCGGAGCCGCCGTGCACGTTGGCCGTGACGTCGCCGTGATGGTCAATGAAGAGGATCACCTTCGCATTCAGGCAATGCGATCCGGTCTCGATCTGGAGCGGGCATTCGCAGACGCGCGGGAAATGGATCTGGAGCTGGGGCAGCGGATTCCGTACGCGTACCACAGGGAATTCGGATTCCTGACAGCATGCCCCACGAACGTCGGAACCGGTTTGAGAGCGTCCGTGCTTGTGCATCTGCCGGCTCTTGTGCTGACAAAGGAGATCGGCCGGGTGCTCGTGGGCCTTCAACAGGTGGGGCTTACGTACCGAGGCTTATATGGAGAGGGCAGCGAGGTCATCGGGAATCTGTTTCAGATCTCGAACCAGACCACTCTCGGTAAATCCGAGCAGGATCTGCTGGATTACCTGCAGGACATCGTACGACACGTGATCGAGAAGGAGCTGGAGGCGCGCAAGGTGCTACTGCGGGACGCGGAGTATATTCTAGAGGACAAGCTCTGGCGCGCCTACGGGACTCTCCGCTACGCAAGAAGCCTCTCCTTCGAAGAGGCAATGAACTTCCTGAGCGGACTGCGGCTGGCGAGCGGTCTGAAACTGATCGACGGATTGAGTGTATACGTTCTTAATGAACTCCTCGTATTCACGCAATCGGCACACCTCGCGGCTCGTGAGGGACATGCGTTGAGTGAGGATGAGGCGAGCGTAGTTCGCGCCGCCTTTGTACGGGAGACTTTGGAAAGGGCTGCCCAATGAATGGATACAACTTCACGGAGCGGGTGCGAAAAGTTCTCGCGATGGCACGCGAGGAAGCTGCCCGCCTGCACCACGAATATGTCGGTACCGAGCACATACTCCTCGGGCTGATTCGCGAAGGCGAAGGCGTCGCAGCGGCCGTCCTGCAAAACCTCAGCATCGATCTCGACGACATTCAGCAGAAGATCGAAGAGACTGTAAAGAAGGGAAAGGCCGCCGCCGCAACGGGGCCCGACCTGCCGTATACGTCGCGCGCCAAGAAGGTCCTCGAGCTGGCGATGGCCGAGGCACGTGAGCTCAATCATTCGTACGTCGGTACCGAGCACCTGCTGCTCGGACTGCTGCGCGAGGAGAAGGGCATTGCCGCGCAGGTGCTGACCGACGCAGGAATCAACCTGGACGAGGCGCGGAAGGAGACGCTGCGCCTTCTCGGCACCGAGCTCCCGCAGGGATCGGGTGCTGCAACCGCTGGCGGCGCTCCCGCTGCGCCACCGGCAGCGAAGGGCGAGAAGAAGTCCAAGACGCCCGCACTTGATCATTTCTGCCGCGATCTCACGCAGCTGGCAGCTGAAGGCCAGCTGGACCCGACGATCGGACGTGCGAAAGAGATTGAGCGGGTGATGGAGATCCTCACTCGCCGCAAGAAGAACAATCCGGTTCTGATCGGCGAGCCTGGCGTCGGCAAGACGGCGATCGTCGAAGGACTCGCGCAGCTGATCGCGACAGGCGAATGCCCCGACTCGCTCCGTGACAACCGCGTGCTGTCGCTGGATATGGCAGCGGTGATCGCCGGGACGAAGTATCGCGGACAGTTCGAGGAGCGGCTAAAGGCCGTGATGAACGAGATCGCCCAGAACAAGAACATCATCCTGTTCATCGATGAGCTGCACACGCTTGTTGGCGCTGGTGCTGCGGAGGGCGCGATCGATGCGAGCAACATGCTCAAGCCTGCGCTGGCTCGTGGCGAGCTTCAATGCGTTGGCGCATCCACGCTGAACGAATATCGCAAGTACATCGAGAAGGACGGAGCACTTGAGCGCCGGTTCCAGACTGTCGTCGTGGAGCCGCCCTCGGTGGACGACACTGTCGAGATCCTCAAGGGGCTTCGCAGCAAGTACGAGGATCACCACAAGGTCACCATTCCCGACGCGACACTTGTCGCGGCGGCGAAGATGTCGGAGCGCTACATCACCGACAGATTCCTGCCGGACAAGGCGATCGACGTGATCGACGAGGCTGGAGCGCGCGCGCGGCTCGCGACGCAGGCTCCGCCGCCGGAAGTCGCGGCGCTCAAGCACGATCTCGAGGGAGTGAACGCGGAGAAGGAAACTGCGGTTCGGGATCAGAACTTCGAGCGTGCTGCATCGCTGCGTGACAAGGAGCGCGATCTCCAGGCGCAGATCAAGCATGCGCAGGAAGATTGGGACAAGCGCCGCCAGTCGCACAGGCCGGTGCTCGACGAGGAGAGCATATCCTTCATCGTCAGCCGCTGGACCGGTATTCCTGTGCGTCGCCTGCAGGAAGCGGAAACCGCACGACTGCTGCGCATGGAAGACGAGCTCCACGCCTCGGTAATCGGTCAGGACGAGGCGATCAAGGCGCTGTCGCGCTCCATTCGCCGGAGCCGCGCCGGCCTCAAGGATCCCGCACGCCCGATCGGCTCGTTCATATTCTCCGGACCGACAGGCGTAGGCAAGACCGAGCTGGCACGTTCGCTCGCCAAGTTTCTGTTCGCGGATGCATCCTCTCTCATCCGCGTTGACATGAGCGAGTACATGGAGAAGTTCTCCGTGTCGCGTCTCATTGGCGCGCCGCCGGGATACGTGGGGTACGAGGATTCCGGTACGCTCACCAAGGCTGTTCGACGCAAGCCATACAGCGTGATCCTGCTCGACGAGATCGAGAAGGCGCATCCGGATGTGTTCAACATATTGCTGCAGGTTCTCGATGAGGGACACCTCACCGATAACTACGGCCGAGTGATCGACTTCAAGAACACCGTAGTGATCATGACGTCGAATGTCGGTGCAAAGGACATCACAAAGGGTGGATCGCTTGGCTTCAACACCGGCGAGTCACGGGATTCCTTCGAGCGGATCGTTCAGCGAGTGAAAGAGGAGATGGCTCATACCTTCAATCCTGAATTCCTGAACCGGCTAGACGACGTTATCGTCTTTCATCCTCTGTCGCGCGAGCATATCCGATCGATCGTCGACATCGTTCTCCGCGACGTGCAGAAGCGGCTGGTGGACGAGGAGCTCGTCCTGCGCCTCACCGACGCGGCGGCCGATTTCCTCGTGCAGCATGGCTACGACGACAAGTTCGGCGCGCGACCGCTGAAGCGGGCCATACAGCGGTACATCGAAGATCCGTTGTCGGAGAAGATCCTGATGGCGGAATTCGCGAAGGGCGACGAGGTGGAGGTGGACGTAGCGCCCGAAGGTGAGAAGCTGGACTTCCGCGTGACGACCAAGGCGAGCGCGACGCCGTAGGATCCTCGGCGCGGGTGCGTACATACAGAAAAGGAGAGCGGGTAAGGCTGCAAAGCCTCACCCGCTCTCCTTTTTCGATTCACCGATGTTGACCTCTATCGCCGCCGTCGGATCAGCGGTACCAGGCCGATTATGCCCGTAGCCGTCAGTGCCAGCGAGCCGGGCTCCGGGACCGTGCTCGGCGCCTCGAGCAGGATCGGGTAGTCGTTGCCCGGCGAGGTGTCGCCAGTCTCGTTTACGAATAACGGACCGTCCGTGGGACCGGCAGGAGACTTTGGATCCTGCGGTGGCGGGGCGTCGAACAACACGGGCGGATCCGGAGGCGCAAGCGGCGGGACGACGCTGTCGGTGCTCGGCGGGGTGGCATCGCTACTGGGTGGCGTCGGCGCACTGTCCGGCTTGGTCGGCGAGCTGTCGGGCTTCGTGGCACCAGGCTGCGACGGATCGGTGCCCGGGCCCGACGACGTCGGCCCGGCGCCATCCTGGGTGCCGGTCTTGGACCCGCCAGCGGGCGACGGCACCGGCGGAGCAGGCGGCCGGGTTGGCATGGCTGGGTCGGCCGTAAAACCCATGAAATGGGGGTTGAGGGCTGAGCCCGGCGACCCGCGACCCGATTGGGTGAATGCGAGGAAGAGGCCCGCTCCAGCGGCGGTTGCCGCACCCGATAGCCAAGCCGCACGTGCGCGGCTGCCGGAGTCGGGAGGCTGCGAAGACTGGGCGGACTGGGCGGACTGAGCGGAGGAGGAAACGACTGGCGCTGCCAGAAGTGAAGCGGCAGCAAGGACCTTTGCGATATTCATGTTGTTGGACCCAAGGAACGGAGCTCAAAGGAGCGTGCTCGGACTCTCGGGCACTTTTGAGGGCAAGCCGGGGGCCACTGGTGAACTTCAAATGTCTCGTACCGAACGCTTCTGTCGTTTCGGAAATTGAGACAGCCTGGCCAGTTTACAGGGCTCGCGATCCGTTTCCGCCACGTCAGCCCAATGTTTGGTGTTTGGTATCCCACATCCGGCGCGGCGGCCGTGCAACAGTTGTGGCGGGGGCGCGTCAGGTGCGAGCGGGAACCGGCGGCCCAGGTTCCGTGGGCTGACACAGCGGGACGTCGGCGGGCGGCGAGCCGGAGGACAAAATGCGAGCCGCCGCTCCGGAGGGAGAGCGGCGGCTCAAGGTGCTTCGCGTCAGAAAAACGTTCGGATGGAGCCAAGCGTGGCGGGCGGTGTATTCATCGCCGGTCACGTAAGACGCAGTGCGTGCAACGAGGCACAGCAACGCACTGGTTCGGGTGATGTCTCCGGGTGTCGGCAGCGCGCGACGATTTCTTGAGTGCGCGCGTGTTGGCTGCACGCCATGGGGCAGCTCGGTGCGTGCTCGGTGCGTGCTCGGTGCGTGCTCGGTGCGTGCTCGGTCCGTGCTCGGTCCGTGCTCGGTGCGTGCTCGGTGCGTGCTCGGTCCGTGCTCGGTGCGTGCTCGGTCCGTGCTCGGTCCGTGCTCGGTCCGTGCTCCGTCCGTGCTCGGGTCGTGAGTGGTCCCGGGCAGTTCGTGCGGGCGACTCGCTACGTGGCGCGTCGTACACACGTGATGCTGCGTAGTACGCCGTCTTGCGTGGTCGGGGTTCCGATCAACGTCGGATCAACGGCCGCGGGGGTAGTTGAGATCCCCTTCGCGGATGCAACATTGTCGTGGCAGCAGGTGTCGCGTGGAGCACTCGCTCGCGCCTATTTTCGCCGGGTCGCAATGGATGGGCTCAAACCCTTCGCAGTGGTATATTAGAGGGATGTTCAAGTTTGCTGGGAGCCTGCTGGCCTTAGCGCTGGTAGGGCTCCCTTTGCACGCCCAGGGGGCAGATACCACGGCCACGGCCGGCCGATGCGCGATGCCGGACACCATCACGGTGACTGGTAACTCGCGCGTCGACGACGCGACCATCCGCGCAACCATCGGTCTTCTTCCCAAGACCACGCTGAATTACCGCGACGTGCAACGCGCAGTGAAGGCGCTGTACGCGACAGGTAACTACGACGACATCAGGGTTGTGTGCACGGTCAATCCGGTGTCGAGCAAGGCGTCGCTCGACGTGCACGTCAAGGAACGCCCGCTGCTTGCGAGCAGTACGATCGTGGGGGTGAGCCAGGTCGGCAAAAAGGATGTCGACGAGCGGCTGCAGCTACCCATCGGCACCGCGGTAGATCCGGCGAAGGTGGCCCTCGCTGTCGCGCGCACGGATTCCCTATACGAGAGCAGCGGATTCTATCTGGCTCGCGTCCATGTCGATTCGACTGTCACGGGTGACCAGCTCAAGCTCACGTTCCGAATCGACGAAGGCCGGCGCCTGGCGATCGCCGGCATCGGCGTTTCGGGAAACCACGCGGTGCCGGCACGCACCGTCGTGTCCGTCATGGAGACCAAGCCCGAGGGCTTCTGGTTCTTCCGAAATGGTGAATTCAACGACGCCACTTACGCGGGCGATCTCACCGATCGGATTCCATCGCTGTACGCGAGTCGAGGATTCATCGATTTCCGCCTGCTGCAGGACACCATGCGCGTGGATCGTACGAACGGAAAGGGCGAGATCCAGCTCAAGGTGCAGGAGGGCCCGCGTTATACCGTCGGCGACTTCGAGATCTACGGCAACAAGCAATTCTCTGGCGAGGCCCTGCGCAACTTCTTTCCGTTCAACAAGGACGACAAATCGCTGGCGGAAAGTGCACTCGGCCTGCTGCGTCACCAGTACAAGAATCCTCCGGGCACGTTCGACGAGTCACGCTGGAACGACGCGACCGACAAGGTGAAGGAAGCGTACAGCAATGAGGGTTACATCTACGCGACCGTCCGTCCGGTCGAGGAGCGCGTGCCGTCGACGGATTCGGTTCGCAAGGTGAACCTTCGCTGGGACATCAATGAGGGATCGCCGGCGATAGTCAACCGCATCGATATCGCCGGCAACGACTACACGTACGAATCGTGCATTCGCGAGCAGATTGTGATGGCGCCGGGCCAGGTGTTCAAGCGCGACTACCTCATGCGCAGCTATCAGAACATCGCGAACCTGAACTTCTTTGATTCGCCAATGCCGGAGCCGGATGTGAAGCCGGACGCGAACGGCGACGTTGACATAACCTTCAAGGTGAAGGAAAAGCGCACCGGCAACGTCAATTTCGGTGCATCGATGGGGCAGGGCACGGGACTGGGCGGCTTCATCGGACTGGACCAGCCGAATCTCTTCGGTCGCTGCAAGCGCGCCCAGCTGAACTGGCAGTTCGGCAAGTACATCAATGACTTTCAGCTGACGTATTCCGACCCCAACATTCGCGATTCGCGCATCTCGGGGTCGGTGAACGCGTACAATACGAAGACGCGCTACACCATCGCGGACCTGGGTCAGAGTACCCGGGTCGGCGGCCAGATACAGTTCGGCCTGCCGGTGCCGAATTCATATTTCAGCCGAATCTTTCTGTCCTACGGCGGCGAGTCGGTGAAATATGCCAATGACAGCGGCACACTGCTGAGCACGATAATCACGAGCTGCAAGAGCTGCTTCAGATCGTCTGTTGGAATCTCGTACCAGCACGACACGCGAGTCGGCATGCCCTTCCCGAGCCAGGGTGGGCTGCAGACGATCAGTGCGAGCTTCAATGGCGGACCGCTCGGTGGTACGGCGAATTTCCAGAAGTACACGACCGAGTTTCGATCGTTTGCGCCGCTGGCCTATCTTGGCGGCAACGTGCTTGGCGGCCAGCCGATGACGATTGTAGCGGGGCTCACGGCTCGTGCCGGCGCCGTGCTTGGTGATCCAGGTCCTTTCTTCTCGTCTCAGTCATTCGCGCTGGGCGGCACACAGTACGGCGAGCCGCTTCGCGGTTACTGCGAGTTTTCCATCACGCCAGCGGGTTACGATCCGTCAGCATGCAATGGAAACGCGAAAACCACGTCGTTCGGCAATTCATTTTTCGTGACTACCGCGGAACTAGGCCTCAGAGTCAACCAGTCGTTGTATCTGGACACGTTCATGGAAGGCGGTAACGTCTGGGCGCGGCCGCGGGACTTCAATCCCACGCGTCTCTTCCGCAGCGTCGGCGTGGGCGGCTCCGTGGTGAGCCCGCTCGGCCCTCTTGGTGTCGACTTCGCGTACGGCCTGGATAGGGTCGATGCGCAGGGACACTCTAACCCGGGGTGGAAAGTCCACTTCAAACTTGGACAGTATTTCTAGGAAACTATGATGAGCAAATGGATGCACTCCGCGTTGTTCGCGGCAGCGACACTGGCGATCGGCTCCACGGCTGTGGCCCAGGCGCCGATCAAGATCGCCTACATCAACTCCCAGAAAATCCTCGCGGAAGCGCCCGGAAGGGCCGAGGCCGAGGCGACGTACAACACAGAGATGGCGACGGCCCGCACGCAGCTGCAGCGCATGGACGACTCGCTGAAGGCGATGGTCGCGAGTTATGAGAAGGATGCTCCGGCGCTGGACAGCGTCAGGCGCGAGGCGCGTGGCAAGACGATTCGTGACACCGAGGCGTCGTTCTCGCAGCGTGCGTCCAATTTGAACAACCAGATGCAGCAGCGTCAGGCAGATCTCGCCCGTCCGCTCATGGATCAGGTGTCGCATGTTCTGGACGAAGTGCGGGTATCGGGCGGCTACGCGATGATCTTCGACGTTGGTGCGCAGGGCAGCGCGCTCGTATCGGCCGACAAGTCGCTCGACATCACCGACGCCGTCCTGGCTCGCCTCAAGGTACTCGGACCGCCCAAGGCGTCTGCCGCCACACCTTCGCCGACCAGGCAGGTCGGACCTGCGACGAAGCCGGCGGGCGTGACGCGTCCGAAGCCGTGATAGCTCGATGGCGCTGACGGCGCGGGAGATCGCGGAGCTAGTCGGTGGCGAGCTTCGCGGTGACCCCGAGTCGGTTGTAGATGGCGTGGCTCCTCTCGACCGAGCGGGGCCGCGCCACGCTACTTTTCTGGCCTCTGCTCGTTATGCGCCGCTTCTGGCGCACACTACCGCTGGAGTGGTGCTCGTCGCGCGCGACCTCGCCGACGGTCAGCCGCCTGCGTCTACATGGATTATCGTGGACAACCCGCACGCGGCGATTCAGTCGCTGCTGCCGGCGTTGTACGAGCTCGGCGCTCCGGCGGCGTGGATCGCTCCCACGGCGCGGATTGGAATCGGGGCACGGATCGGCGTCGGAGTGCGCATAGAGGACTACGTCGTCATTGGTGATGGCGTGAGAGTGGGCGATGGAAGTCGGTTGTATCCGCACGTGACCATCTACGCCGGCAGCGAGATCGGTTCCAATTGTGCTATACACTCGGGCGCGCGCATTGGCAGTGATGGTTTCGGCTACGTTTTCCGAAACGCGGTGCACGAGAAGATTCCGCACGTCGGTCGCTGTGTGATCGGTGACGACGTGGAGATCGGCGCGAACAGCACGATCGATCGCGGCAGCATCGGCGATACGGTGATCGGGTCGGGAACCAAGATAGACAACCTTGTTCAGATTGGTCACAACGTTCGTATAGGATCGCGGTGCCTTCTCATGGCGCAGGTGGGGATCGCCGGCTCGGCACGTATTGGAGACGGAGTGATAATCGCGGGGCAGGCCGGAATCGGCGGTCACGTGAACATCGGTGACGGCGCGCGCATCGCCGGCCAGTCAGGGGTCTTCGGTGATGTGCCTGTCGGCGAATCCTGGTCCGGCTATCCCGCTCGCCCGCACAGGGAATCACTGCGTGCGACCGCGGCGTTGTTCCGGCTGACTGGGATGATGAAGAAGCTGGAGTCGCTCGTGGGACGGGGCGAAGCGTGAGCCGTCGGACGCTTCAGACACCGGTTAAGGTCGCGGGGATCGGCCTGCATCTCGGTCACGACTGCGATCTCACGTTCCGGCCAGCGGGATCGGGCACCGGTGTCGTCTTCCGCCGCGTGGACCTCGCCGGATCGCCGGTGATACCGGCTACGGTATCGGAAGTCACGGCCACTGAGCGCAGAACGCAGCTCGGCACGGGAGCCGTCGCGATCCATACGGTCGAGCATGTTCTGTCGGCGGTAGCGGCACTCGAGATCGATGATCTCATAATCGACATGAGTGGCCCTGAACCACCGATTCTGGATGGAAGCGCAGCGCCGTTCTACGATGCGCTCGTGAGCGCGGGAATCGCGGAGCAGGCGGGTGAGCCGAAGTATCTGACGCTGACCGAGCCGTTGCGCGTGATCGATGGTGAGTCGGTGTACGAGGCGCATCCGGCGACAGAGCTGACCCTGGACGTCACGATCGAGTTCGCGCACCCGGTTATCGGCAGGCAGACTGGGCGCTATGTTGTTGGTCGCGATAGCTATCGAGATCAGCTGGCTGCGGCGCGGACGTTTGGCTTCGTGGCAGAGGTCGATGAGCTGCGCGCGAAGGGATTGATCCAGGGCGCGTCCACTGATAACGCGATCGTCCTCGACGAGCGGGGCGTGGTGGACAACGAGCTGCGTTGGGGCGACGAGTTTTTGAGGCACAAGGCACTGGACTGCGTGGGTGACCTGGCGCTCGCCGGCGCGCGCGTCCGCGCGCGGATCGTGGCGGTCAAGCCGAGTCACCGTGGTACGGTGACACTGGTACGTGAGATGGTCCGCGCCGGAATGCGGGCCGCGGAAACGAAGCAAGGGGGCAATAGCATGTCAGGGACCATGACCATCGAAGAGATCATGAAGGTGCTTCCGCACCGCTATCCGTTCCTGCTGGTGGACCGGATTCTCGAGATCGAGGGAAAGCAGCGCATCGTCGGGATGAAGAACGTCACGATCAACGAGCCGTTCTTCCAGGGTCATTTTCCGGGCCATCCAATAATGCCCGGAGTGCTGATCATCGAGGCGATGGCCCAGGTTGGCGGCATGCTGCTCATGGGCGGTCTCGAGGAGGCGGAGCAGAAGGTGGTGTACTTCATGTCGCTCGACAACGTGCGCTTCCGCAAGCCGGTCAGGCCCGGCGACCAGATTCGCTTCGAGCTGGATGTAATCCAGATTCGTGGTGCGGTCTGCAAGATGCGCGGTGTGGCCAAGGTGGACGGAGAGCTTGTCGCCGAAGCGGAAATGGCCGCAATGGTGCGCGACCGATGACCGCCCGGATTCACACTACGGCGATCGTCTCGCCGTCTGCAGCGATGGGCGCCGGCGTGGAGATCGGCCCATTCGCAATCGTGGGCGATGATTGCGTGCTGGGCGATGGCTGCGTCATTGGTGCGCGCGCGACGCTGGAGCGGTACGTGACGCTCGGCAGGAACGTGAAGATCGGGATTGGTAGTGTTCTTGGCGGCGATCCGCAGGACTTGAAGTTCCAGGGAGAGCGGACCACGGTGGAGATCGGAGACAACACCGTGATCCGAGAGTACGCGACGATCAATCGCGGCACGTCACAATCATTCAAGACGTCGGTCGGGCCGAACAGTTTCATCATGTCGTATGTGCATCTCGCGCACGACTGTCACGTAGGCGAAGGCGTGGTTCTCGCCAACATGGTACAGCTCGCGGGTCATGTGACCGTGGAGGATCGTGTGATTCTCTCAGGCGTGACGGCGGTGCACCAGTTCACGCGCATTGGGCGCAACGCGATCGTCGGCGGGTGCTCGCGAGTCTCCAAGGATGTGCCACCATTCGTGAAGGCCGTCGGAAATCCGATGAAGTTGTACGGTCTCAACTCGATCGGGCTGCAGCGGAATGGATTCTCGCCGGAGACGATTCTGGAGTTGAAGCGGGCGTACCGACTGTTGTTCCGCTCCGACTTGAACCTCGCGCAGGCGGTGGAGCGGGTTACCACCGAGGTCGAGCAGATCCCCGAGGTGGTGCAACTGGTGCAGTTCGTCGAATCGAGCCAGCGAGGAGTAGCAATTTGAAGCCGCCGCGGGTTGGCGTGGTTGGAGCCGGCGCGCTCGGTTACCACCACGTTCGACTGTTGCGGCAGATGCCGGAGTTCAGGTTGTCCGGTTTCGTCGAAAGTCGGCCCGAGCGCGCGGCAAAGGTGGCTGCGGAACTCGAAACGCCGGCCTACAGCGATCTCGCGACGTTGCTGGACGATGTCGATGCGATCACCATCGCCGTTCCGACGCCGCGTCACTTCGAGATCGCGAGCGCGGCACTTGAGCGCGGCAAGCATGTCCTGATCGAGAAACCCATAACGGCGACGGTGGAAGAGGCCGATGAGCTGCTCGCCATCGCGCAGCGTACGGGCGCGCTGATTCAGACCGGCCACGTGGAACGGTTCAACCGGGCCGTGCGGGCTGCCCTCCCATACGTGAACCAGCCTCGCTTCATCGAGAGCGACCGTCTTGCACCGTTCAACGTCCGTGGGTCGGACGTCGCCGTCGTGCTTGACCTGATGATTCACGACATCGACCTCATCCTGACACTCGTGAACTCGGGGGCCGCCCACATCGCCGCCGTGGGAATTCCCGTACTGACTCCGACGGTGGACATTGCGAACGCGCGTATCACGTTCGAGTCGGGCGCCGTCGCGAACATCACGTCGAGCCGCATCTCGCGCGAACGAGTGAGGAAGGTGCGGATCTTTCAGCCGAGCGGTTATCTGTCGCTCGATCTTGCCGCTGGAAACGGCGAGTTCTTCAAGCTGAAGCAGCCTGGCGATCTCCGCGCTCTCGTTGCGAGTGGAGGGACTCCGGAGCTTGCCGATTTTGTGGAGCGCATCGTTCTCGAAGCACCCGAAGGCGAGCCGCTGAAGCTGGAGTTCGAGAGCTTCGCAGCGGCGCTGTCGGGTGAAGCTCCGCTGGTCGTGAGCGGTACCGACGGTCGTCGCGCACTGGAGGTCGCCTTGAGGATAGTGCGCGACATCGAGCTCAACGCCCCTTCTCTAAGTGCGTGAGGTTCTTTTCGTCGCCGGGGAGGCATCCGGCGACATGCACGCGGGCAGCGTGGCAGCACGCCTGCGTGAGATACGTCCGGACCTCGTCGCGTCGGGAGTGGGCGGATCGCACATGCGTGCGAGCGGCGTGGACGTGGTGCGCGACTATTCGGAGCTCGCGGTCATGGGATTCACTGAAGTGGTGAAGCACATACCGAAGCACGCCGCACTGCTTCGAACGCTTCGCGCGCGGATCGCCAGCGGTAACGTCGCGGCGGTCGTGCTCATCGATTATCCCGGCTTCAACATGAAAGTGGCCGCTACAGCGCGTGAAGCCGGCGTGCCAGTTCTCTATTATGTAACGCCTCAGGTCTGGGCCTGGGGGGCAGGACGGCTGCCGAAGCTCGCGAAACTCATCACGAAGGCGGCCGTGATACTTCCTTTCGAGGAGCAGCTGCTGCGCGGGTACGGCATCGACGCGACGTTCGTGGGGCACCCGCTGCTCGATCGCGCCGGACAGCTGGCGACGCGGGAGGAGGCTCGTGCGCGCTTCGGTTACGGCCCCAACGAGCGGATCCTCGCATTGTTTCCCGGAAGCCGCGCGCAGGAAATTGCGCGTCATTTCGAACCGTTCATCGAAACTGGCAGAGTGATGCAGGCGCGCTATCCGGGCCTTAGGGTGATCGTTCATGCGGCCCCCACCGTCGATATAGCTGGCCGCTCGTGCCCGTTCGAAGTCGTGCATGGCAAGTCCTTCGATCTCTTCAGGGCGGCGGACGTCGCGCTTTGCAAGAGCGGAACGACGACCCTCGAAGCCGCTATCGCGCAGTGCCCAATGGCAGTCGCGTACCGGACCGGCGCGATCTCGTACGCGATCGCGCGTCGCGTCGTGAAGATTCCGTACATCGGCCTTGTGAACGTGGTTGCCGGGCGCGGCGTCGCGCGCGAGTTCGTGCAGGGAGCGCTGCAGCCAGACGCCGTCGCGAACGAACTAGGTAGGCTGCTCGATGACAGTGTCTACCGCGACGCGCAGCGAGCGGCGCTGCTCGACGTGCGCCGCCAGCTCGGAACTCCGGGCGCTGCTACGAGAGTGGCGGAAATGATCTCGACGCTCGCCGGATGAGCGAGACGCGTGGGCCGAACAACCGGCTGAGTGCCCTGCAGCGCGCAGCGATCGCGCTGGGCCCGATCGTGTTGCTGCTGCTCTACGCGACGTGGCGCGTGCGCGAGATCAACGGAAAGGGCTGGCGGACGCTGCGGCGCGAAAGCCGGCCGTTCATATTCGCGCTGTGGCATGGCCAGCTGCTGCCGCTGGTGGTGCGACATCGCTCGCAGGGTGTGAAGATCCTCATCAGCGAGCATCGGGATGGGGAGGTCATAGCGCGAATCGCGGAGCGACTCGGGCTCGCGTCGATACGCGGCTCCAGCTCGCGCGGCGCCGCCCGCGCGCTGCTGGCGATGTGCGATGCGCTTTCGGCGGGCAGTGTCGTGGCCGTCACTCCAGATGGGCCGCGTGGGCCGGCGCGGAGCTTTGCCAGTGGCACTGCAGTCGCGGCACAGCGCTCGGGCGCGCCTATCGTCGCGATCGGCGTGGCGGCGTCGCGCGCGTGGCGGTTGCGGAGCTGGGACTCATTCATGATCCCCAAGCCGTTCGCGGTGGTTGCAATCGCGTATAGCGATCCGATGACTGTTGATGCTGCCAGTGCGCGTGCCGCTGCGGAGCAGACCGCGGTTTACGAACGCGCGATCAATGACGCGGTGACGCTGGCCGAGCGAACGCTGATGAGTGCCGGATGAGGATCGAGGACATCTGGTACCGTGATTCGGTTGGCGCAATGATGGCGCGAGCAGTGCTCACGCCGCTGTCGTGGATGTATGGTTCGGCGGCCGGTGCGCGGAACAGGATGTACGACATCGGCATGCTCAGGCGCACGAAATCCGCTGTTCCGGTAGTGAGCGTCGGCAATGTCACGGTGGGTGGCACTGGCAAGACTCCATTCACCGCGTATCTCGTCCGCGAGCTGCTGGCGGCTGGCCACCGGCCGGCGGTGGTGATGCGTGGCTATGGTGACGACGAGCCAACGCTGCACCGCAGAATGAATCCCGGCGCGCCGGTGTTCACCGCAGCGCGCCGCTCCGACGGGATCAGTCGCGCCGCGGCTGCCGGATCGGATGTCGTAGTGCTGGACGACGCCTTCCAGCACCGCGCGGCGCAACGCGATATGGACATCGTTCTGGTCAGCGCCGAGCGGTGGAGCCTGCGCGCGCGACTGCTACCTGCGGGTCCACTGCGGGAGTCGGTTGGGTCGCTGCGGCGCGCCGACATCGTTGTCGTCACGCGGAAGACGGCGAGCGCGGAGAGAGTAAGCGTGGTGGTCGGTGCCATCCGAAAGTTGGTGAATGGCGAAACGCATGTGATGGTCGCCTCGCTGGAGCCCTTGCAGATTGTTTCAGCGAGCAGCGGCGAAGCGGTGGAGTTATCGATGATTCGCGGCGCCCGCGTGCTCGCGATAGCGGGGGTTGGCGATCCGGCTGGCTTCTTCGCTCAACTCGAGCAGTTGGGTGCGGCTGTCACGGAGTGCCGCTTCCCCGATCACCACGCATATTCCGCCGTGGAATCCAGCGACCTGGTGCGACGATTTCAGGGTCACAAATATGCCGTGACCACAGAGAAGGACGCGGTCAAGCTGACAGGTGTCTGGCCTGTATCTGGACCGGAGCTTTGGTATCTTTCACAGGCTGTGTATGTGACGGAAGGAAAACCCGTCCTGGACGCCGCCCTCGCCGATCTCTTCAAGCGAGTCACTTCAATCGTCGGATAATGGGCACAGACCACCGCCTTTCGACCCACAAGATCGTGCACAAGGACAAGGACCCGGTTTTGAACGAGGAGAATCCTTTCGACGCGATGATGTCGCGTTTTGACCGCGCCGCCGAGCTTCTCGATCTGGAGCCCGGTATTTACAAGATTCTTCGGAATCCGGAAAAGCAGATAACGGTGTCGTGTCCCGTGGTGCTGGACAACGGCGAGGTAGAGGTGTTCACGGGTCATCGCGTTCTCTACAATACGTCGCGCGGTCCGGGGAAGGGCGGTATTCGGTTCGACATGCACGTGACGCTCGAAGAGGTGAAGGCGCTGGCGGCGTGGATGACCTGGAAGTGTGCCGTGGTCAACATTCCGTTCGGTGGCGCCAAGGGCGGCGTCGTGTGCGATCCGCTGAAGATGAGCGTGGGCGAGCTGGAGCGTCTCACGCGACGCTACACCAACGGCATCATCCAGACGCTCGGTCCGGACTCCGACGTCCCCGCGCCCGACGTCAACACGAATGAGCGCGTGATGGCGTGGGTGATGGACACGTACTCCATGCACGTGGGCCACACGACCACTGCAGTGGTGACGGGCAAGCCGGTGGAGATGGGTGGATCGCTCGGGCGTCGCGAAGCCACGGGCCGTGGCTGCATGATCTGCACCACGGACGCCCTCGAGCACCTCGGGATGAGCGTGAAGAATTCCACGGTTGCGGTGCAGGGTTTCGGCAACGTCGGATCGATCGCTGCGCTGTTGCTGGAGCGCGAAGGCGCAAAGATCGTGGCGATCGGGGACCGCGACGCTGCCTTCCACAATGCGAAGGGAATCAACATCCAGGACGCGATCGCTTTCGTGCAGAAGAACCGGACGCTGAAGGGTTTCGCTGGCGGGGACGAGATCTCCGGAAGCGACCTGCTGATCCTCGATGTGGATGTGCTGCTTCCGGCGGCGCTGGAGAGCGTGATTACCACGAAAAATGCCCACGAGATTCGCGCAAAGGTGGTGTGTGAGGGTGCGAACGGTCCGACGACGGCGGCCGCAGATTCAATTCTGGACGAGAAGGGGATCTTCGTAATCCCTGACATTCTCGCGAACGCCGGTGGCGTGACGGTCTCATACTTCGAGTGGGTACAGGATCGTGGTGGATATTTCTGGGACGAGAAGACGGTGAACGACCGGCTGACGGAGATCATGCGTCGGAGCTTCGCGGACGTGCTGGCGCTGTCGAAGACGCACAAGGTCAATATGCGGACAGCCGCGTACATGCTGTCGATAAGCCGAGTCGCGGCCGTGCATCGGCTCCGGGGCATTTACTCCTAGTCCGCAAATCAGGTGCGCGTCACAGTCGCCGCGGTCGGGCGCCCCAAGGACCGGGCGCTCGCCGCGGCGATTCTCGATTATGAGACGCGCGCGGCTCACTACTGGCCGCTTGACATCATTGAGATCAAGGGCGAGCGTGCGGACGCTTCCACCACGACGGAGTCCGTCCGCACGCGAGAAGGTGATCGTTTCCGCCAGCGGCTCGGCGCGGGTGCAACGTGGGTAGCGTGCGACGCGTCCGGGGAATCGAAAACATCGGAGCAGTTCGCGTCGTGGCTTCATTTGCAGCGAGAGCGCGCGCAGGATGTCGCGTTCCTCATTGGCGGCGCTTTCGGCCTGGACGGCAGTCTGCGGGACGGCGCGGCGGTCCGGCTATCGCTGGCGCCGTGGACGTTGCCGCACGAGCTGGCGCGTCTGGTGCTCGCCGAGCAGCTGTATCGCGCCGGGACGATCATCCGTGGCGAGCCCTACCATAAATGAGCGAATGGTTCACTCGCTGGTTCGGCAAGGAGTACCTCGATCTCTACCCGCATCGGGACGAGCGCGAGGCGCGCGCGGTTGTGCGGATGATCCGCAACCTCGTGGCGCCCCATCCAAACGGCCGGGCACTGGATCTTGCATGCGGCTCCGGGAGGCACACCCGGGCGCTTTGCCGCCACATCTGGACGGTCGGTCTGGATCTGTCCATGGACATGCTTCATGTTGCCCTGTCGGAATCTCCAACGGTCCCGTACGTTCGCGCAGACATGCGCGTTCTCCCGTTCGGAGCGGATACCTTTGACCTGGTCGTCAACCTTTTCACCAGCTTCGGCTACTTTTCCTCGGATGATGAAAACCGCGCAGTGCTCCACGAGGTGAGTTACGTACTTCGGAGCGGCGGGATCTTCGTTCTCGACTACCTGAACGCCGATCAGGTGAAAAAGACGCTGGTTCCCCACGACACACGCCGGGTTGGTGGACGGGTCGTCACGCAGGACAGGCGCATCAGTGCAGACGGGCGATACGTGGAGAAACAGATCTCGGCCACCGGCTTGGATCACACGGTAACTGAGCGCGTGCGGCTTTTCGAGCCGGACGAGCTTCGCGGGCTGCTTCACGACGCCGGCTTTTCCGTCGAACGCGAGCTCGGTGATTACTCCGCTGGCCCCCTGAAGGCGGAAAGTCCACGCGCGATCTTCGTAGCAAAGCGATCGTGCTCCGAACGATAACGAGAGAAATCGGCGGATCCGCGCTCGCGCGCGCTGCTCTTGCCGGTTCCCTGCCGAACTGGTACGCGGAGTCGCTCCGCGGCACCTCCGCGTGGCGAGATGCAGCATTGCGTGTCGCCGCCGAATTTCAGGATCGGCCGTGGCTTGACGCACTTCGTCCCGCGTTCCACGGATCGGGTGCCGCCGCGCAGAAGCTCGATGCTGCTGCCGAACAGAACGGACTTGTGGTTACCGGTGGGCAGCAATCGGGCCTGTTCGGCGGCCCCATGTACGTGCTGCACAAGGCGATCACCCTTCTCGAGATGTCCCGATCACTGGAAGCGCTTACCGGACTTCCGGTGGCTCCAGTGTTCTGGGCAGCCACCGACGACGCCGACTTTGTTGAGGCGAGCCACGTGTCGGTGGTACGGAACGGCCGGCTGGATACGCTCGTGATGGCCGAGTCGTCGGCAAGCGGCATCTCGATGGCCGCGACGCCGCTCGGTGACGTGTCGTCGCTGCTGCGGCGGCTGGAGGACGCATCAGGATCGCCTGCGGATTCCGCGGTCATACGCTCGGTTCGCACCGCGTACTCTGCCGCAGCGACCGTCGGCAGCGCCTATCTGGAATTGCTGCGCACCATTCTGCAACCACTCGGTGTTTCCGTGCTCGATGCGTCGCACCCCGTGGTACGCTCGGCCGGCAACGCTGTCCTGCTGGGCGCCCTGTCCCGTGCAGCACCGATCGCTGAAGCGCTGGGAGCGCGCGCAGCGGAGCTTCAGGCGGCGGGATTTCATCCGCAGGTCGCGCACGTTCCGAATCTATCGCTTGTATTCGAGACACTCGATGATGGCACGCGAAGACGGGTGCCGGTTCGCGAATCGGGCGGCGTAGCGGGACGCGTGTCGGCGAAACTGCTTGGCGCGAACGTGCTGCTTCGCCCCATCGTCGAGCGTCAGATCCTGCCCACCGTGAGCTATGTCGGCGGGCCGGGCGAGATCGCGTACTTTGCGCAGGTCTCCGTCGTGGCAGATGTCCTGGAGGTTGCGGTGCCGCGCATCGTGCCGCGCTGGAGCGGTACCGTGATCGAGCCGGAAACGGACGTCATGATGCGGCGGCTCGATGTTGAAGTGGACGACTTCAGGGATCCGCACTCGATTGAGGGAAGGTACGCCCGCGCAGCGATTTCCACCGGTGTGAAGGACGCGCTCGCGAATCTTCGCAAGTCCGTGATGACAACCGGCGCGGAGCTGCGCGCGGACGGGCAGACGAACGCCGCGCTCGATCGCTCGGTCGCCTCGATGCAGGCGGGCATCGAGTACCGGCTCGCGCGCCTGGAGCGGCGCTACGCTGCTGCGATAAAGCGGCGCGGGACGGCCGACCTGCGCGACATTGAACACCTTCGCGCGGAGCTCTTTCCGAACGGCGCCCCGCAGGAGCGAGTGTTGAGCTTCGTCCCGTTCATGGCGCGGTACGGCGCGGGTTTCGTGGGAGCGGTAGCGGCCGCTGCAAGGACGCACGTCGAAACCGTCATTCAGGGTGGCTGAAGAACGCACCGGCCGAGCGGCCTTCCTGGTCGCGTCGGGTATCTTCGCGAGCAGACTCGCGGGCCTCGTCCGCCAACGCATATTCGCGCACTACCTGGGCGCGTCGCTTGCGAACGATGCGTTTCAGGGCGCGTTCCGGATTCCCAATCTGCTGCAGAACCTGTTCGGCGAAGGCGTGCTGTCCGCGTCATTCATCCCGGAATACGCTGGAGCGCTGGCCCGCGGGGAAAAGCGCGAGGCGCAGGATCTCGCGGGTGCGGTATTCGGCGCTCTCGCACTGGTCGCGTCGGTCATCGTTCTGCTGGGCGTGGTCGCCGCGCCGCAGCTAGTGGGAATTCTCGCTGGCGGCGGCTCAACTCTCGAAACGTTTATCCGTCCATTCAGCGGCATCCTTCCCGAATCATTTCTGCACTGGCTCAAGGCCACCGGCGCGACGCCAGCCGAGGAAGCGCTGACGACGAATCTCGTGCGGATACTGTTTCCAGGCGCGGGGTTGCTCGTATTCTCGGCGTGGTGCCTGGGCGTGCTCAACGCGAACAGGCGCTTTCTTGTGTCGTACATGGCGCCACTGGCGTGGAACGCCGTCATGATCATCGCGTTGCTCGTGTATGGACCGCGACGCTCCGCCGACGGACTGGTGGTCGCAGTGGCGTGGGCTTCGGTACTGGGCAGCGCCGCGCAGTTCCTGGTCCAGCTTCCGTCGGTCAGACGTGTCGCGCCTGGAATCGTTCCGAACTTCCACTTTGGACTGCCCAGCGCGCGTCGGGTGTTCCGGCAGTTCTCATCCGCGTTCCTGAGCCGCGGGGTCGTGCAGATCAGCGCGTTCGTCGATCTCGCGCTGGCCTATCACCTCCCGATCGGGACCGTGTCGTCGCTGGCGTATGCGCAGAATCTCTACCTGCTTCCCGGCAGCCTGTTCGGCATGTCGGTGTCTGCGGCCGAGCTTCCGGCGATGTCGAGCGCGCTCGGTACGTCCGACGAGATCGCCGCGCAGCTCCGCGTGAGGCTGAATGCGGGAATGGAGCGCATCGCGTTCTTCATAGTGCCCTGCGTAATTGCCTTCATCGCCCTCGGCGACATCGTGACCGGTGCGTTCCTCCAGACCGGAGCGTTCAAGCGAGCCAATACGGTATGGGTCTGGGAGATCCTGATCGGCTCCACGGTTGGCCTTCTCGCGTCCACGCTCGGGCGACTTGACGCATCGACATATTACGCCCTGCGCGATACCCGGACTCCACTCAAGTTCGCACTGGTGCGCATTGCACTCACTACCGTGCTGGGCGTCATCTTCGCATTCCAGCTGCCCGGCTGGCTCGGCCTGGATCCCAAGCTTGGCGCCGCCGGTCTCACGGCATCGGCCGGCATCGCGGGATGGGTGGAATTCATTCTCTTGCGACGCGGCCTGACAAGGCGGATCGGCCGGACGGGGCTGAAAGCGCGCTATGTTGGCTTGCTGTGGGTGGCGGGGCTCGGCGCGGCAGCGGTCGGCTCCGCCGGACGGCTGGTCGTACCGACATCCCGGCCCCTGCTTCTGGCAGCGCTCGCGTTGACCTCGTTCGGCGTGGCGTACCTGGCGCTGGCCTCACTGCTTCGCATCCCCGACGCGACGATGATCGTTTCGAAACTGCGGTGGCGATCGGGCGTATAACTTGAGATGGTGACAGCCCCGGAAAACGTAGCGCAGAAGCTTCAACACCTTCCCGACGGGCCGGGCGTGTACCTCTGGAAGGGGTCTGACGGCATCGTGCTGTACGTGGGCAAGGCAAAGCGCCTCAGATCGCGCGTGCGCAGCTATTTCGCGAGCGACCATCCGTTCAGCCTGAAGACGCAGCATCTGGTTCGGCATATCGCGGATCTCGAGACGATCGTCGTTCCGACCGAAGCGCACGCGCTGATACTCGAAGCGAACCTGATCAAGGAATATCGTCCACGCTTCAACATTGCGCTGCGGGACGACAAGTCGTATCCGTACGTGAAGGTGACGGTGAACGAGCCGTATCCACGGGTACACGTCACGCGACGCGTTACCAACGACGGTGCCAGATATTTTGGGCCGTACACGGACGTCGGCGCGATGCGGCGGTCGTTGAACGTGGTGAAGCGTATCTTCACCGTGCGCTCCTGCAACTACGACATGCCTCGCGAGATGCCGGAGCGACCCTGCCTTGACTACTTCATCCAGCGGTGCAGGGCTCCGTGCGTGTTCAAGCAGACGCAGCCGGAGTACTCCGCGATGATCGACGAGGTCATCCTGTTTCTGGAAGGGCGATCCTTGGAGGTCGTCAGGCGCGTACGCGAGCGCATGGATCTGGCGGCATCCAGTCTTGACTTCGAACGCGCGGCGGAACTCAGAGATGTCCTCGTGCATCTCGAGCGAATGGAAGAGCCGTCCGTCGTGCTCCGTGTCGAGGGAGGCGATCGCGACGCGGTTGGTTACGCGCGCGACGGTGACGATGCAGTTGTCACACTCCTCAAGATCCGCGACGGAAAACTGCTTGCGCGCGGGCATCGTTTCATGGAGAACGTGGACGGCGAGGACGATGGTGAGGTGCTCGGACTCTTTCTTGCTGGCACCTACGTCGGAATGAAGGAGCGCGCTCCGGAACTGTTGCTGCCGTTCGATTTTCCCGATCGGGAGCTCGTGGAGCAGTCGCTTCCGGGCGAGCGCGTCCACGTTCCGCAGCGCGGCGTACGACGGGAGCTGGTGGAGCTGGCGGAGCAGAATGCGCGGCATCTTCTGGAGGAACTGAAGCTGGCGTCCGCAGAGTCGGACGTCCGCGCGGGTGATCCGGTGTACGAGCTCGCGCGCGAGCTGACGCTGCACAAGCTGCCGCGCACCATGGTGTGCTTCGACATTTCCACGACGCAGGGAACGGACACTGTGGGATCGTGCGTGTTCTTCGAAAACGGCCGGCCTCGCCGCGGAGAGTACAGAAAGTTCAAGGTGAAAACGGTGAGTGGGACCGATGATTTCGCGTCCATGAGCGAGGTTGTCACTCGTTACTTCAATCGCCGCAACGCCGACGAGAAGCCGCTGCCCGATCTAATAGTCGTGGATGGTGGGAAGGGCCAACTCTCTGCGGCACACGGCGCACTCGAGTCAATCGGGCTCGGCGACCGTCCGCTGATAAGTCTCGCGAAACGCGATGAGGAGATCTTCGTATGGGGACGCGCCGAGCCGGTTCGGTTGTCGCGCAGATCGCCCGCCCTCAAGCTGCTCCAACGCTTGCGCGACGAAGCGCATCGGTTCGCCGTGACGTTCAATCGCAAGCGTCGCAGTATGCGCACTGTGACCTCGGAGCTGCTTTCGATTCCCGGCGTCGGCCCCGTCAAGCGGCGGCAGCTGATTCAGACTTTTGGAAGCGTGCAGGGCGTGCGCAACGCGACCGCTGATGAAATCGCTACGGTTCCGGGCTTCACGAAAACGTCTGCACAGCGTCTAAAGGATCGACTTGCTGCGTCGGACGCGACGGCTGTCCCGGGGGCCGGGTGATCCGGCCGGGACGGGAGCCGGCGGTGACGGCCATGTCGGACGCGCGTTCCGCAATGCCTTGCCCACGGTTGGGTGCAGGGTGACATTAGAGGTATATGGCTTGGTTCAGGAAGGATAAAAAGCCCCGCCGGCCGCGCCGCGAGCGGTTGGAGATTCCGGCGGACGCCTGGGAGAAGTGCGAGGCATGTGGCCACACTGACATCGCGGAAAAGTTTGCCCGCAATCTCAACGTGTGCCCCAGCTGCGGTTTCCACCGCCGCATTCGTGCGTGGGATTACGCGAACATTTTCCTGGACGAAGGAACGGCAGAAGAAACAGAAGTCGAGATTCGCTCCGCAGATCCGCTCGGCTTCCCCGAGTATACGCAGCGCCTCAAGAAGTCCACAGCCAACGCTGGCGAGGGGGACGCGATCCTTACGTTGACTGGCCAGCTTGGGGGATCGCCGATCAGCCTCGGGGTGATGGACTTCGCCTTTATGGGCGGCTCGATGGGTTCCGTAGTCGGCGAAAAGATCGCCAGGCTCGGTCAGCGCTCTCTCGAGAAGAAGCATCCGCTCGTCCTCGTCTGTGCTTCCGGCGGTGCGCGCATGCAGGAAGGTGTGCTGTCGCTGATGCAGATGGCGAAGGCTTCCGCGATGCTCTCGCAGCTCGCCGAGCGGCGAGTACCCTATGTGTCGTTGCTCACGAACCCGACGACCGGCGGAGTCAGTGCGAGCTTTGCGATGCTCGGTGACGCAATAATTGCGGAGCCTGGAGCGGTGATCGGGTTTGCGGGCCCTCGCGTGATCAAGCAGACAATCGGGCAGGAGTTGCCCGAAGGATTCCAGACAGCCGAGTTTCTGCTCGAGCATGGCATCGTGGACATGGTGATTCCGCGGAACGAACTCAAGCCAACAGTGGGCCGTCTTTTGAGACACATGAGCGGCAAGCCTGCAGCGACCGGATGGCTGTCGACCTGAGCTACAAGGCGACGATCGAACGGTTGTTCGAAAAAACCGGATCGAAAGTACTGCCTGGCCTCGAGCGTACGGCGACGTTGCTGGACGCCCTCGGAGACCCTCACAGGCGGTATCCATGCTTTCACGTAGCTGGCACCAATGGGAAGGGCAGCACTGTTGCCACCCTGGACGCCCTCCTGCGTGCCGGAGGACGTCGAGTGGGGCGATACACTTCGCCGCACCTTGTGGACTTCAGGGAGAGGATCCAGGTCGACGGGCAGCCCATCGGTGAGATCGAGCTGTTGGCGCTGCTTCAAACGCTCGAGCCGATAGCGGAAGCGATCGGCGCCACGTTCTTCGAGATCACTACCGCCGCGGCGTTCGCGTACTTCGCCCAGGCCAGGGTGGACGTCGCGGCAATCGAGACGGGCCTTGGCGGAGCCCTGGATAGCACCAACGTGATCGATCCGATTGTGGCGACGGTAACGAACATCTCGCTGGACCACACGGAATATCTTGGGCCGACGGTTCAGGCAATAGCCGACGAGAAAGGCGGAATCTTCAAATTCGGCCGGCCGGCGGTAATCGCTGAGCCGCGGATGGATCTTGCCAGGCGGCTCGCCGACCGAGCCGCCGAGCGAGGGGCGACACCAATCGTAATCACGCGGGTGGACTGGCGCGCATGGTCCGTGTCGATCGCGGCTGGCATGACTTCCTTCACGGCAGCGACGCCTCTCGGCCGGACCCGGCTGTCAACACCGCTGGTGGGCGACCATCAGGTCCGCAACACTTTGGCGGCCCTAGCAGCCCTGCACGCAGCCGGACCCGAATACGCGATCGCAAAGGCAGACATCAATCGCGCGCTGGCGCACGTGACCCTGCCAGGGCGCTTCCAACGCATTCGAGACTGGGTATTCGACGTTGCTCATAACGCCGCCGGCGCCCGGGCGCTTGCCGCGACCCTCGCTGCGCGCCCGTCACCGCCGCCGCTGACGATCGTTCTGGGCGTGCTCAAGGACAAGGACTGGTACGGGATGATCGACGCCCTGGCTCCCGTCGCCAACCGGTTCATAATCACTCAGCCGATCAGCGCGCCACCGGAGCGCGCCTGGGATCCGCTCAAGGCGGCGTCGCACGCGAACGCATGCAAGGTTCCGGTGTCGCTCGACCTCGACTTCCATGTGGCTATCGAGCGTGCGGCGTCGTTGCCCGGCACGAAGGTGGTGTGCGGCTCGTTCCATACGGTTGGTGATGCGATGGGAATTCTCGGGATGGACCCGACGGGCGGACATTCTCACACTGCCTGAACGCGCGGTAACTTCGTAGTCGCCACCGCCGTGGGTGGTGGCATGCGACTGTCGGACCGAATAGGTTTGGACGATGGCGCACACCACACTCCCGGGCTTCAGAGACTTCTACCCGGAGCAACTGGCGGAGCGTGCACACGTGACTCGAGCCTGGCGCGAGGTCGCGCGCCGGTATGCCTTCCAGGAATATGACGGACCGCCGCTCGAGACTCTCGAGCTCTACACCGCGAAGAGTGGCGACGAGATCGTGGGGCAGCTGTACAACTTCACGGACAAGGGCGGCCGCGAAGTGGCGTTGCGTCCGGAGATGACTCCGACGTTCGCCCGCATGGTGGGCGCGCGGGCAAACTCGCTACGCAGGCCGACCCGCTGGTTTTCAATTCCGCAGTTGTTTCGGTACGAGCGTCAGCAGAAGGGCAGGTTGCGCGAGCATTTTCAACTGAACGTAGACATTGTAGGCGAACCGGGAATCGCAGCGGACGCCGAGCTGGTGGCGTGCGCTATCGACATCTGCCGCGAGCTCGGCCTCACCTCGCGCGACGTTGTCGTGCGGATCAGTGATCGCCGGGTGATGCACGCGTATCTGGCATCGGTCGGAATAGCCGAAGGGAGTTTTGCGTCCGTTCTTTCGGTCGCCGACAAGCTTGCGCGGCAGCCGGAGTCGGTGTCGCAGGAACGACTCGCGGCGGCGGGGTTGAGTCCGTCGCAAACAGCACTGGCGTTGAGGCTGGACAGCGTCACGCTCGACGAAGTGCACGAGAGCATCGCAGCCGCGAGCGGCGACGGTGGCGCGCAGGTTGAAGAATTGCGTCGTCTCCTTGATTACGTCGGCAAGCTTGTGCCCGACGGAAAGGACTGGCTCCGCTTCGACCTGTCCATCGTTCGCGGGCTCGCGTATTACACAGGCGTCGTGTTCGAGCTGTTCGACCGTTCCGGCGAATTTCGCGCGATTTGCGGTGGCGGACGCTACGACAAACTTCTGGACGCCATTGGTGGTGCGGAGCTGCCGGCTCTGGGCTTCGGCATGGGCGACGTCGTTCTGACGGAGTTGCTGCGCGCCAGGAAGTTGATGCCCGCAACGGCCGCCGCGCTGGACTACTGGCTCACCGCGGACGAGGACGTGCCCGTTGCCGCGGTGATGTCCGAGGCGCGCAGACTGCGCTCTGAAGGTTTCTCCGTGGAGTACGCACTGCGGCGGCAGTCACCATCCAAGCAGCGCAAGGCAGCAGTAGCAGCGGGTGCCCGCAACATCATCCACCTTACCAACACCGCGATGGCCGGCTCGCATGCGTGATCCGGCAATCGCGTTCCCATACCGAAACGATGGCTGACGATAAGAAGCTTCCAACCCGCGCGCAGGACTTCAGCGCGTGGTACAACGAGCTGGTGCTCCGCGCTGAGCTCGCCGACTACGCGCCTGTTCGCGGCTGCATGGTGATCCGCCCGAACGGCTACGGGATCTGGGAGCGCATGCAGCGCCAGCTCGATGACATGTTCAAGGAGACGGGTCATCTGAACGCATACTTCCCGTTGTTGATTCCGCAGAGTTATCTCCAGAAGGAAGCGCAGCACGTGGAGGGATTCGCGCCGGAGACGGCGGTGGTCACGCACGGCGGTGGCAAGCAGCTGGAAGAGCCGCTCGTGATCCGCCCGACGTCCGAGACGATCATCTACTCGATGTTCGCGAAGTGGGTGCAGAGTTATCGCGATCTGCCACTGCTGATAAATCAGTGGGCCAATGTGGTTCGCTGGGAGATGCGTACGCGACTTTTCTTGCGGACGCTCGAATTTCTCTGGCAGGAAGGCCACACGGCGCATGCCACGGAAGCGGAGGCCGAGGAGGAGACGCGGAAGATGCTGGGCGTGTACCGCGACTTCATGGAAGGCTGGATGGCAATGCCCGTGGTTACCGGCCGCAAGACGGAATCCGAGAAATTCGCCGGCGCGCTTCGCACATATTCGTGCGAGGCCATGATGCAGGACAACAAGGCGCTGCAGGCAGGAACGTCCCACAACCTCGGACAGAACTTCGCCCGCGTCTTCGATCTAAAGTTCCAGACGGAAGCGGGCGAGCTGGACTACGCGTGGAACACGAGCTGGGGAGTGTCGACGCGCATGGTGGGCGGACTTGTCATGACACACGGCGACGACGCAGGGCTCGTGACCCCGCCACTGCTCGCGCCCATCGAAGTCGTAATCGTGCCGATCTACCGGACCGACGAGGACAGGGCACGCGTCCTGGAAGCCGCCGGCCGGATCAAGGACTCGTTGAGCGCATGGGAGCGGCGGTCGCCCGCGCGTCTCCGCATTCACATCGACAGTCGCGATGGCATCAAGCCGGGCGCCAAGTATTACGAGTGGGAGCTGCGTGGCATTCCGCTGCGAATGGAGATCGGACCGCGCGATCTCGATTCCAACCAGGCGGTGCTTGTTCGACGCGACACACGGGAGAAGAAGGCCTATTCGCTGGATACGATCGGCGAGAGCATCAACGATCTGCTATCCGCGATACAGGAAAATCTTCTTGAGACCGCGCGGAGCAGACGCGAGGCGAACAGTGTGCGTGGCGGCATCACCTATTCCCGCTTCTGCGAGATCATGAACGGCGACGGCGCGTTTGTGTACGCCGGATGGTGCGGCGGCGAGGCGTGCGAGACGGCGATCAAGGAAGAAACCAAGGCGACAATCCGCTGCTTGCCGGACGAGGAGTTCCAATCGGCGGAAGCGCCCACGACGTGTCTGAAATGCGGCGCGGCTTCGGTCGTAGAGGCTTTGTGGGCCAAGGCATATTGAGCGCGGAGGGATTCGTCCGGCGAGACGGCGTACTTTGCTGTGATGGCGTCGCCCTCGACGTGATAGCGGAGCGGGCTGGCACGCCGGTGTACGTCTACGCGGAGAGCGTGATCCGGGAACGGTATGCGCGACTCACGGCAGCGGTCGCTGGCATGCCGGTACATGTGCACTACAGCGTCAAGGCGAACTCGAGCCTCGCCATTCTCAGCCTGCTGCGCTCTCTCGGAGCTGGTGTGGACATCGTATCCGGCGGTGAGCTGCACCGTGCGCTGCAGGCGGGCTTCGCCGGATCCGACATCGTATTCAGCGGCGTGGGCAAGACAGCGTCGGAGCTGGAACGTGCAGTGCGGGTGCACGTTCGCTGCATCAACGTGGAGTCGGAAGGTGAGCTGCACGTGCTTGCCGGGATCGCGGCGTCACTGGGTGTCGTCGTAAACGTTGCGCTCCGGGTGAATCCCGACATCGCAGTCGAGACTCCGCACAGGTACACCCGTACCGCCGAGCGCGGCATGAAGTTCGGCATACCGATCGATCGGGTCGTTCCGTTCGCCAGCGAGATTGCGGCGATGCCGAACGTGGCGCTCATCGGCCTCGCTGCCCACCTGGGCTCGCAGATTGGCGACGCCGCCCCGTACGCGCTCGCAGCGAACACGCTGGTGAGACTCAAGCGCGAGATCGAACAGCAGGGCAGCGCCCAAATCACGACGCTGGATCTTGGCGGCGGCCTGGGTGTGACCTACCATGACGAAACGGAACCCGACATGGGCGCCTACGCGAAGGCGCTCAGCATCGCGGCGTCCGAGCCGGGCGTCGAAGTGCTGGTGGAGCCGGGCCGCTTCCTCGTAGCCGATTCGGGCGTTCTGCTTACCCGGGTACTGTACCGGAAGCACAGCGGGGGGAAGGAGATCATCATCACGGATGCCGGGATGAACGACTTCATCCGGCCTTCGCTGTACGAGTCGCGACACTCCATAGAAGTCGTTGGAACCGACGACGCTCCCACGCTGACGGCGAACATCGTGGGTCCAGTGTGTGAAAGCGGGGACTTCTTTGCAACTGACAGGTTGATCGGCGACGTTCAGCCCGGCGAGCTCATGGTGGTTCGCACCGCGGGCGCGTATGGTTACTCGATGGCGTCGAATTACAACTCTCGGCCGCGGCCCGCGGAGGTACTCGTCTCCGGTGATAGGTATGCGGTGATCACGCAGCGCGAGACGGACGCGGATCTCACACGACGAGAGACAACGGCTCCCGAATGGATGGAGGCCTGATGCGGGTTGGAATCCTTGCCGATACGCACGATCGTATTCCTGCAGTGACAGAGCTGGTCGCCCGAATGATTGCTGGCGGGGCGAGCCTGCTGATGCACGCGGGCGACCACTGCTCGCCATTCTCGCTCGCGCCCGTGAACGATGCAAACATACCGATGCTCGGTGTATTCGGGCGAAATGATGGCGACCAGGAAGGACTGGCTGCCGTCGCCGCGCAGGGCGTGGGGACCGAGCTGTACGAATCCCCGCATAGCTTCGAGGTGTCCGGGCAGCAGATCCTCATCGTGCATGACATCGGTGAGGTGCATCAGCGATCGCTCGACAATCACCAGTTTGTGTTCCACGGCAACTCACATCAGGTGGAGATGAAGACGCGTGGCGACACGCTGATCCTGAACCCCGGTGAGGCGTGCGGCTGGCTGTACGGATCGTGCACGGCGGCGCTGGTCGATCTACAGACACGTGAAGTGGAAATCATAAAATTGTGAGTGCTGGATGACCCAGGAAAGAATTCTGATACTCGACTTCGGAGCCCAGTACACGCAGCTCATCGCGCGACGAGTCCGGGAGGCGCGGGTGTACTGCGAGATACATCCACCCACGCAGTCGCTGGACTGGATCCGGGACTGGAAGCCGTCGGGAATCATCTTCAGCGGCGGACCAAACTCGGTTTACGGAACGGACGCACCCACGGCCGACTCGTCGATTCTCGATATCGCGCCTGTTCTCGGCATCTGCTACGGAATGCAGCTCATCGCCCAGCTTTCGGGCGCGAAGGTGCTGCGCGCAGGCAAGCGCGAGTACGGCCGCGCGGACGTGTGCGTCACGAGTCCGGATGCATTGTTCGACGGCTTTGCAGCCGGCGAATGCACGCAGGCATGGATGAGTCACGGCGACCATGTGGAGTCTCCCCCGGACGGCTTTGTCGTAACGGCCATGAGCGCTGCAAATCCGGTGACGGCATTCCGGCACGAGAGTCGTCCAATCTTCGGAGTGCAGTTCCACCCGGAGGTGGCGCATACTCCGCGCGGAAGCGAGCTGATCGAAAACTTCCTGTTCGGCGTGTGCAAGCTGCATCCCACGTGGACGCCAGGTTCCTTCGTCGAGCGGGAGGTGGAGCGTATCCGCGCGCTAGTCGGCGACGCGCGCGTGATCTGCGGCCTGTCGGGAGGCGTTGACTCCTCCGTGGCCGCGGCAATGGTGCATCGCGCGGTTGGTGACAGGCTCACGTGCATCTTCGTCGACACAGGTCTGCTGCGCATGAACGAGCGCGACCAGGTTGAGCGCACGTTTCGCGCGCACATGGGAGTCGATCTCATCACGGTCGATGCCAGCGCGGAATTCCTCGGCGCGCTTTCGGGAATCGAGGATCCGGAGCGCAAGCGGAAGATCATCGGCCATACGTTCATCGATGTCTTCGAGCGAACCGCGGAGACGGTTGGCGACAACGTTCGCTTTCTGGTGCAGGGAACGCTCTACCCCGACGTGATTGAGTCGTATTCGCCGACCGGAGGCGCATCTGTAACGATCAAGACGCACCACAATGTTGGTGGTCTGAAGAGTGACATGAAGTTCGCGCTCATCGAGCCGCTGCGGGAGCTGTTCAAGGACGAAGTGCGGAACGTGGGCCGCGAGCTGGGGCTTCCGGAGGAGATGGTAGGCCGGCACCCGTTCCCGGGGCCCGGTCTTGCGATACGCGTGCTGGGCGACGTGACCGACGCCAAGCTGGACGTCCTTCGCCGCGCAGACGCGGTTTACCTCGAGGAAATTCGAGCGGCGGGCCTCTACGACGAGATCTGGCAGGCCTTCGCGGTGCTGCTGCCGATCCGGAGCGTGGGTGTGATGGGCGACGAGCGGACCTACGAGAACGTACTCGCGTTACGCGCCGTAACCAGCACCGATGGAATGACAGCCGACTGGTATCCGTTCCCCTACGAAGTGCTCGGCCGGATCTCGAATCGGATCATGAACGAAGTTGATGGCATCAATCGCGTCGCGTACGACGTGAGCTCCAAGCCGCCTGCAACTATCGAGTGGGAGTGACTCCGGCGCGTTCGCGCGCCGGAGGCAATCAGATGGCGCCGACCTGCGCGCCCGCAGTCGTCAGACTCCCTTTTCCTTCAGCAACGCCATGAACTGAGACGGTTCCGTAAGGGCGAAGAGTCTCTCCGGAACGTCGGCTTCCTTGCTGAACTGCGCGATCTTGCCGAGCACGGGGAGGTACTGATTTGACACCTCGAGCGGCGGCGCGACGATCAGGAAGAAGAAGTTCACCGGCCGCTCGTCGATCGCCTTGAAGTCGACGCCGTCCTTCTTCCGTCCGAACGCGACGCGCAGCTTGCTGACGACCAGCGAGCGGCAGTGCGGTATCGCGATCCCGCGGCCGATACCGGTGCTCCCGAGGTTCTCGCGCCGCTTGAGCATCTTGAAGAGCATGCCCTCCGACTTGTCGTCGAGCTTGAGGAGTCCGATGAGCTCCTTGAGCACGTCGTCCTTCGAGGTGCCTTCGAGGTCAAGCTTCACCGCGTCGGCGGAGAAGAACTCGCGTAGTTCCATCTAGTCCTCACTGTGCCGTGCCAGGATCGGAGGCCGGCGGTGGGGCGGCCTCGGCGAGTGCAACCACCGAAACTATCGGTCCCGCGCCGGAGTGTCAAACGCTGACGTTGCAGCGGTTTGGCGTGCCCGCTAGCTTGCGGGATGCCGTTCCCGTTCCCCGTCGCGCACCGCGTCCCGCTGTATCTGGCGCCCATGGCGGGCGATTCGGAGTCCCCGTTCCGGCGCGTGTGCC
>JBBRBY010000019.1:0-40550 GCA_038205315.1 Gemmatimonadales bacterium
AGCGGTGCCGTCCGATCGGCGGGCACGGCCCTCCGAATTCGGTCTTCTTCCATCCGTTGATCCCGACCTCTGTTCCGGCGGGCATCACCCCCTTTCCAGCGCCCTCGGCGAGCGACGTCACAGCTGGCGGGATGTTGTAGGTCACCCAGTGGACGTACGTCATCTTGGGATGCGCGGGATCGGGCGCGTCCGGGTCATCCACGATGATTGCGAAGCTGCGCGTTCCCGCTGGTTGGCCTGTCCATGCAAGCGGCGGCGAGGTATCGGACCCTTCGCAGGTGAACTTGGTGGGAATACTGCCGCCTTCCGTGAACGCAGATGATGTGAGCTTGAAAGTCATGTTGTTTTGGGTCGATTGTCGCGTTGCTGGACGCGATGATGGCGTGAAAGTGTCGCCAGCGGTGCTCGCGGAATCCGAAGCCGTGCGTGCGCTCTGGCCGCATGCCGAGAGAGTGACGCCCAGGAGAGCCACAATTCCGTTCAGACGAAGGGTGCGATTCATGGAGGGACTCGCTGCGTGGACCGTGCCACGGCGCCGGTGGGGAACCGAAGTATGGTTCGCGAAACGGATGTGGTAAAGTCGGCCACCGAGCTTCCGACACTCTTGTGGGAAGACCCAACCCGCCAGGTGCCACATGAGATCCTTGTCACGTTTTGCGGCCGCCATCGTGGCAGTCACGCTCCTTTCCCCATCCGTTGCTTCGGCGCAACGGCATGCGCGACACCAGTCATTCACTCGGCCGGCCCGCGATCAGAGTCCCGCAGTCGCCCGGTGCACCGAGGACTGTGACGATTATTCTCTGACCGTAGTGTCGGCTGTGCTGCCGACAGCAGCCACCGATGGCAGTTGGGGCTACGTGACGGTAGTCATCCAGAACCGGGGAATGGCAACCGCACCGGTGTCGGTGATATCGGTCGCACCGCAAAACCACCTCAGTCTTGCCCGGCACTCCAGCCTTGGCGCACTCGCGCCGGGAGAACGGGCCACCGTTCAACTGCCAGTCGAGATCGGACCGGACGGGACACCGTGCATCTCGATCAATATCACGACCGCGCCCGTACCGGCGGCGCCCGAAGCGAGGTTCCTGGCCGCCGGCCCCGCGGCTCCGTCGACGGATGTGCCGGCTGGAATACAGTGGGCGGGCGCGGACGAACTCGGATTTGGAACTCCGTTCCGGGGCCAGCTCGACGCCATGTTCCCCGGGCTGGTCGATATCGGAGATCTGGGCGCGGCGTAGGCCGGCATTTCAGCAGACGCAGAAAGGGCGGCCTCCGGGCCGCCCTTTTTTTTCGCCAGGAACTTCACATATGGACCGAGCACGAGGTATGCACGACTATTCATCATGCTCAATCTCCCCAAGGAGGAACTCGTGCAACATGCTGGAACGCAGCATCCGGGACACTTTCGGGCAATGACACCGCCGGTCGCGGGCGCGATCTTCGCAGTGACTCTGGCCTTCATGCTTCTCTTTCCCTTCGTGCGCCTCACGCTCGGCGGCTCGAGCGAGCCCGCAACGCTGCTCTTTCTGACGAAGACCGATTTTGGAATCGATCCGTTCGCGCTCGTGCTGTTGTTGATGCCCGTCGCAGGAGTCGCGGCTTCGCTCGCGCTGCGAGACCATGTTGCCTTGCTGGCGGACGCGGTCATCGCGGTTGTCGGCCTCATCATGGTTCCACTGGTCGCACTTACACTCGGTCATGCCGCGGGAAGCAACGCGCTCCTCGTGTCGCACGTTGCGCCTGGAATCGGAATGATTCTCGTGGTCATCATGCTGTTGATACTTGCAGTCACTTCCGGCGTCGCTGCACTCCAGACTCGGCGGTAGGCTTTGCACGGTGGCGCAGGCGGTCCAGCTCAAAAAACGATTGCGAACGGTGCGGCACGCGCGACGATGAAGATCCTCGCGGCGATTGCGTTCTGTCACTTGCTGAACGACATGATGCAGTCGCTGTTGCCGGCGATCTATCCGATGCTCAAGACCAGTTATCGGCTGAGCTTCGCGCAGATCGGCCTCATCACGCTGGCGTACCAGATGACGGCGTCGCTGCTGCAGCCGCTGGTGGGCATGTACACCGATCACAGACCGCAGCCGTATTCCCTCGTTGCGGGCATGGGCTTCACCCTGATGGGTCTGTTGCTGCTCGCTCACGCGACAACCTTTCCCGCACTGCTCGTAGCGGCGTCGCTTGTGGGCGTCGGGTCGTCGGTCTTCCATCCGGAGTCGTCACGAGTCGCACGCATGGCTTCGGGCGGTCGTCACGGCTTCGCGCAATCATTGTTCCAGGTGGGCGGCAACGCCGGATCCGCGATCGGACCACTGCTCGCTGCATTCATCGTGCTCCCGTTCGGACAGGTGAGCATCGAGTGGTTCTCGGGCGCGGCGTTTCTTGGAATGCTGGTGCTATGGACGGTCGGCAGGTGGTACGGCGCTAATCGAAGCGTGGCGTCGCCAAGCACTACACGCGCCGAGCTCGGTCATGCGCCGCTGTCGACAGCGAAGGTCCGATTTGCTCTCGCCATCCTCATGCTGTTGCTCGTGTCGAAGTACTTCTATCTGGCCAGCATCAGCAGCTATTACGCCTTCTACCTGATCAGCAAGTTCCACCTATCGGTGCAGAGCTCGCAAATCCACCTCTTCATCTTCCTCGGTGCCGTGGCCGCGGGTACCATCATCGGCGGGCCGGTTGGTGACAAGTACGGACGCAAGCTGGTGATCTGGTGGTCGATTCTGGGGGTGCTACCATTTACGCTGATGCTGCCGTTCGCAAACCTGTTCTGGACGGAGATCCTGAGCGTGGTGATCGGTGTGGTGATCGCGTCGGCGTTTTCCGCGATCATCGTCTTCGCGCAGGAGCTGGTACCGGGTAAGGTAGGCATGATATCGGGAATGTTCTTCGGTCTCGCCTTCGGTATCGGTGGGATCGGCGCCGCACTGTTCGGAGAGCTTGCCGATCATACCAGCATCGAATTCGTTTACCGCCTCTGCGCGTTCCTGCCGGCAATGGGGCTGCTCACCGGATTTCTGCCGGACATCGAGGGTCGCGGAAAAAAAGCATAGCGGGACGACATCGTGGCCATCCCGGGTAGGGTCAGATGCTTGCGTGCTGGTGCCAGAAACGTCGGCAATTGCATTGCAAGTCTTCCCCTATCGCGTTCACATCGCCTCAATCACACTGGGAACAGCATCTCGCGATACTTGGGCAGCGGCCAGTCACTGTCGTTGATCATGAGTTCGAGTGCGTCGCACTTCTCGCGCACGTCGGCCATCGCGTCGGCACCCTTCTTCGTCAGGTGCTTTGCCTGCGCTTCCGGATCATCATGCATTCCCTCGGCCTTGTCGATTGCGCTGGCCAGCGTGTCGCGGCGGTCGATTAAATCCTCGATTACCTTGCCGACCTTGTTGGCGACAGCTGCCTGCGGCACCGACGAGATTCCGGCGCTCTTTGCCTGCGCGGCCGACGCCGCGAGCGACCCGGTGTATCCAAGTGCGGTCGGGATCACCAGCGTATCCACCATCTCCTTGAGCGTGTGAAGCTCGATGAGCATGTCCTTGGAGTAGCGCTCGAGGCGCACGTGGTAGCGCGAGTCGAGTTCCTCGTCGGTGAAGATGCCGAGCGACGTGAGCAGCTTGCGCGACTGCTTGGTGGTTAGCTGCTGCAGCGCTTCAGGACTGCGGCGAAGATTGAGCAGTCCGCGCTTCTCCGCTTCGGTGACCCACTCGTCGGAGTAGTTGTTGCCTTCAAAGCGTACCGGCGAGCTCTCCTTGAATGCGCGGCGCACTGCCTTGAGAGCCGCGTCATCGATGGACTTGGTGTCGTGCTTGGAGTCCTTGAGCTCTGCTCGCAGCTCGTCCGTTATCTCGCCAAGCGCTTCCGCGACGGCGGCATTGAGCAGCACGATCGGGAACGCGATGCTCTGGCTCGAGCCAACCGCGCGGAACTCGAACTTCTGTCCCGTGAACGCGAACGGCGACGTGCGGTTGCGGTCGGTGTTGTCCTTCTCGATCTCCGGCAGCTTCGCGACTCCGAGTCCGATCATCTGCTGATCGGCGCTCTTCGTGCTGGTGCCCGCGATGATCTCCTCGATCACGCGGGTGAGCATCGATCCCATGAACACCGATATGATGGCTGGCGGCGCCTCGTTAGCGCCGAGCCTGTGCTCGTTGCCGGACGACGCGATCGCCGCGCGCAGCAAACCCGCGTGTTTGTGGACACCCTTGAGCACCGCTGCCAGAAACAGCAGGAAGCGAATGTTCTGATGCGGGGTCTTTCCGGGCTTGAGCAGGTTCACGCCATCGAGCGCGTCATCCGTCGAGCGAACCGCCATGGACCAGTTGCAGTGCTTGCCGCTTCCATTCACTCCAGCGAATGGCTTCTCCGCGAGCAGCGCCTGCAGCCCGTGCCGAAGCGCAACACGGCGCAGTGTCGCCATCACTATCTGGTTGTGATCGACGGCGATGTCGGTTTCCTCGAACACCGGCGCCATCTCGAACTGACAGGGTGCCACCTCGTTGTGGCGCGTGACGATCGGCACGCTGAGCTTGTACAGCTCGTGCTCGACTTCCGCGATGCACGCCTGGACGCGCTCCGGAATTCCACCAAAGTAGTGGTCCTCCAGCTGCTGACCGCGCGACGGCGGCGCGCCAATGAGCGTGCGGCCCGCCATCACGAGATCGGGTCGCATGGCAAACAGCGTTCGGTCGATGAGGAAATATTCCTGCTCCGCGCCGAGTGTGGTGTAGACGCGCTGGACGCTATGGTCGCCGAGTAGCGCGAGGAGCTCCGTCGCCTTCTGCGAGAGGACATCGGAGCTGCGTAGCAGCGGCGTCATCTCATCGAGTGCCTCGCCGTTGTAGCCGATGAAGACCGACGGAATGCACAGGGTACGGGCGCCGGCACTTTCCACGATGAACACCGGGCTCGCCGGATTCCACGCCGTGTAGCCGCGCGCTTCCCACGTTGCGCGAAGGCCACCGGAGGGGAAGCTCGACGCATCGGGCTCGCTCTGGATCAGCTGGGCGGCGGAGAACGCTTCCATCGGCTCGAGCTCATCGTCGAACGTGAGGAAGGCATCGTGCTTTTCTGCGGTGAGTCCCGTCTGGGGCTGGAACCAGTGCGTGAAGTGGGTCACGCCGCGTGAGACCGCCCAGTCCTTGATGACCTGCGCGACGGTGGGCGCGATCTCGATATCGAGCTTCTTTCCCTGTCGGATGGAGGACAGGAGCTTGAGGTAAAGCTCCTTGGGGAGCTTTTCGCGCATCTGCCGCGCACCGAAGGTATTGATGCCGAAGTATTCGGAGGTGCGTAGCGGCGCGGGGGCGCTCGAGTCATCGATGACCCGAGTGGAGATGTCCTGAACGGCTAACTGGCGGGCGGTAGGCATGTATAGGTTAGGCTGGGAGGCCGGGTAAGGAATTTGCTCATCTTGCATAATGTGGACATCAATCTGCATATTTAGACCATACAACGCAAGCAAAAAGGGCAAAAAATTGCAAAAAGCGGAAATTCTGGAGATCACAAAGAAGCAAGCGGTTCGGTTCGTGAGGCTCCAATTCACTGATATCCTGGGCGTCAACAAGAACGTAGAGGTCCCCTCGTCTCAGATCGAGAAGGCGCTGGATGGGGACATCATGTTCGATGGATCCTCGATCGAGGGCTTCGTACGGGTGGAGGAATCCGACATGCTCCTCGTCCCCGATCTGTCCACGTTCCAGGTGTATCCGTGGGGCGACTCCGACGCACGAGTGGCTCGCCTCATTTGCGACGTGCATACTCCGGACGGCGCCCACTTTGAAGGAGACCCGCGCTGGGTTCTGAAGCGGGCGCTGGCCAGGGCGGAAGCGATGGGATTCCGGATGAACGCAGGGATGGAAGCCGAGTTCTTCATGTTCCGCCCGGGGCCGGGTGGCGACGCTTCGACCGTCACCCACGACGTGGGCAGCTACTTCGACCTTGCCCCCTCCGACCTTGGCGAGGACGCCAGGCGCGCGATCGTAATTGCGCTCGAGACGATGGGGTTCGAGGTGGAAGCTGCGCACCACGAGGTCGCACACGGCCAGCACGAGATCGACTTCCGGTACGCCGATGCGCTCCGGACGGCCGACAACATCATGACTTTCCGGTTCGTGGTGAAGTACGTGGCGCAACAGTTCGGACTCGTGGCGTCCTTCATGCCCAAGCCGATATTCGGCCAGAGCGGAAGCGGCATGCATACGCACCAGTCGCTGTTTCGCGGGAACGAGAACGCGTTCTACGATGCCAAGGGCCAGTACGAGCTGAGCGAAACGGCGCTGCATTACATTGGCGGCCTGCTCAAGCACGCACGCGGCTACACGGCCGTAACCAATCCGCTGGTGAATTCGTACAAGCGACTCCTCACCGGCTACGAAGCGCCCGCGAACGTCGCGTGGTCCATGCGCAACAGGTCGCCCATGCTTCGCATACCCGCGCGCCGGCAGGTTGGCACCCGCGTCGAGCACCGCGCCCCGGATCCGTCAGCCAATCCGTATCTCGCGCTCGCGGTGATGCTGGCGGCCGGACTTGACGGCATCGAGACGCGTGCCGACTATCGCGAACCAGTAAATGAAAACATCCGCGAGATGTCACACCGCGAGCGCCGGCGGCTGCGGATCGATGATCTGCCGCACGACCTGAACGAGGCATGTGACGAGCTCGAGAAGGACGACGTCATCTGCGGCGCTCTCGGCACTCACGTAACTCGTCACTTTCTCGCCGCCAAGCGAGAGGAATGGAGCGAGTACATGACTCAGATCAGCAAGTGGGAGCTGGACAACTACCTGACCAAGTACTGAGACGGTCCGGATGGAGCGCTCACATCGACAGCGCTCGCTGGCCATGCATCGAGAACGTTCCCACAACCTGTAGCTCGCTGGCTCGCGTCACCGTGAAAGTGCCGCGCGTCCCGGCCAGATATACCGTGCCGATCCGGATCGTCGTCGAATCAGCGGCGCTGGGCAGACTCATGCCGAACAGCGCCGCGTTCGCCTGCAGCGCCGCGGTCGCGGGTGTCGCCATTCCCGTGCGCACCAGATAGGTTCGTGCGGCGAGAAGCGTTCCCGCTGGAGGAAACGCGATGATCACGAACGCACGCTCCCGCGCGTCGAGCGGTGGCATGGGCTGATCGTCCGAGCGGGGCGCGCACCAGACCTCATGTGTCTCGAATCCCGAGGGCGCTGTGTTCAGCATCGCGCCTCGGATGTAGCTGGTGCGAGCACTGTCCAGCGCGCTGAACACCGGGATGCCATCAGCGAATACTTCGCAGCCACCGTCTTCGTGAAACGCGCCGGTTATCAGTACGGCCGGTCGAGTACGGGAAGGAGCCTGGCGCAACCTCCCCTGCGCCTGGACCGGCACGGCAAACGCGGCGGCGGCCCAGCACAACATTCGCAACGACACGAGGAACTCGCTCATGTCTCACTATCTACAGCCGCAGGCTTTGACTGGTTTGAGCCGACCCGTGCGCGTCGTTGCTAATGCGCGCTGGTGAGGGAGAAACCGACCGGATTCAAGGCGCTCGTTCTACGGTCAACAATAGTCCGCAGCAATCTTCCGGCCGATGTAAATACCCACGCCGGTGCCGACCATCGAGAGCGCGAACGCGGTCATAATTCCGACATTTTCGCCCAGCCACCAACCGACGGTTCCGCCGACGAAGGAGCCGGTAAAACCAAGAATCTTTGCCATACGTGACCGTCCTCCGGTTCATGGCCCCTGAGGGCGCCTGAGGGGCGCCTGTACGCTGACGTCGGAGCCCATTGGAGAGACGCCAATCGAACGCCATCCGTCACTGGCTTTCGCAATGGCCGGAGTGCCGCGCGGCGCGTAGATTCAGCCCTAATGAATCCGACGCGCCAGGACCAGGCGTACTCCACTCGACCAGCAACCGTTGCTGCTCCGGGGGATGATCCGTCCGTCGTGAAGCGAATCGCCGAGGGTGATGAAAGCGCGCTCGCGACTCTTTATGACCGTTGGTCCCAGGTCGTGTACTCGCTGGTCGCTCATCTCCTCAAAGATGCCGATGGTGCGGAGGACGTGGTGGAGGAGACATTCTGGCAGGTGTGGCAGCGCGCGTCGTCGTACGACGCTTCGCGTGGCACCGTCAGAACCTGGATTCTGACCATTGGCCGCAGTCGCGCCCTCGATCGCCTCAGAAGCAGAAAGCGCAGTCGCGAGGATGTGTCCACCGATCTCAGCCTGATTCGAGATCCGGGATCCGATCCTTCCCAGGATGCCGAGGGCGCCGAGCGCAGCAGAATGGTGTACGACGCCCTCACGCAGTTGCCTGAAGATCAGCGCCGCGCACTCGAGCTCGCTTACTTCCGCGGGCTGAGCCAGTCCGAGATCGCCGAATTCCTGGGTGAGCCACTCGGTACGATCAAGACGCGGATGCGTCTTGGAATGCAGAAGCTCCGTGACAAGCTGGTTGGTCTTAGAGAGAGTGCCGCATGAGCGACGACATCAGGATCCACAACGGCACGCCATCGGAAGGTGGTGCAGACGACGCAGAAATCGGTCGTCAGTCCGAGTCGTCCCTGCCGGCCAGCGAGCCCCAGGCTCGCTACGACGTCGGCGCCGCGGCACTCGGCGCTCTTTCTGCTACCGAGGAAACGGAGCTTTATTCCGCCGCTGCCGAAGATCCGGTCGTGTCGGCGGATCTCGCGGCGATGGAAGCCGTGGTCGCGGAACTCGCTCGACTGGCCCCGTCAGCTGTGATGAATCGCGGCCGCTCCGCCGGAATTCGCTCGCGGCTGGTCGCGCGCGCTGCCGCCACTCATGTGGGCCGGCCAGTCGCCAGGGACGCGGCCGCCCAGACCGAAGGCGCCGCCGCCAGTCGGCTCGCGCGTTCGGCAGGGACCGCGCCGTCGGCCCGGCGTCCCCGCAGTTCGGGCGGGCCAGGCTCAGCGCCGTCGCCGCGTCCCATCACGGGTACGCACGCAATTCCATTCGAGCCACCCGCTCGCATGAAGTGGGGACGCGTTCTGGGCGGACTCGCACTGGCCGCGGGACTTGTCATCGCCGCCTTCGGCATCTTCGACTGGCAGGCGGCGCGGAAAACCGAATTCGGCCCGACGGCGTCGGTCACGGATACTGCTCTGGTGACTCAGGTCGCCGAGCTTCGTGCAATCGTGGCCCGAAAGGACAGCCTGATCGCGGCGCTCACAGGGATGCAGACACGCGTCATCGACCTTGTCTCCTACAAGTCCGCAGATCCGATGGCTCGCATCTTCTGGGATCAGAAGAAGCAGATGTTTATCATGTACGCGTCGCACATCCACGCACCGCCGCCTGGGCGCACATACCAGGTATGGCTGATCGCCCGCGGCGTTGCGACGCCCATTTCCGCCGGCACCTTCATGCCCGACTCGAACGGCTCCGCGGTCATGACCGCGAAATACCCCATGCAGCCCGGAATGCTCAGCCGTATCGCTGTTACCGAGGAGCCCGACGGGGGCGTTCCCGCCCCAACCGGTCCCGTGGTGTTTTCGGGAGTCGGTCGGTAGTCTTAGAACGACCGTTCGCTCAACTCGAAACCTGTTGGCTTCGAGCTGAGCGAATTCCTCTGAGTCGCTGAACAGCTTCAAGGGCGGCCATGCAGAACACCGCCCATGCAGCGCCAACTATCGCTCCACCAAGGACATCGGAAGGGTAGTGAACCCCGAGATACACGCGGCTGGTGCAGATTCCGATGATCACCAGGACTGCCAGCAGCTGCGTGAGAGCGCGTAGCCAGCGCCTGTCCGACAGGCGCCAGGCAAGGTATGCGATGGTCCCGTATACTATGACAGAGTTCATCGCGTGACCAGATGGAAATGAGCTGCTCACACCGTTGGTTCCCCAGTTGAAGATGTGGGGCCGGGGGCGGTGATAGTGAAGCTTGAGTACCAGGTTCAGGGCGAGACCGCCGATCGTGGCAGCCACGAGCAGCAGGGCCGGCCGCTTCTGGCCGGTGAGGGCCAGGAACATCCCGGACACCACAGTCATCATCACGACCACGGTACCGGTCCCGAGCGCGGTGAGCTCCAGGGCCGCAGTGGTCGCGAGGGCGCTCTGGTGGGCGGCCATCCAGCGGAGCACACTGTCATCGAATGCCAGGGTGGCCCCGGACTGGACGGTCTCGGCAAGCTCCGTGAACAACCAGCCAGTGATGCAGGCGGCCACGAAGCCGATAATTAGAACGAGGCCGAGAGCCGTGGTCAGGCTATTCGTCCTTTTTCTTGCGGCCGATAGAGCCCGCTCTACCGGCCGTTCGACTTGTTTTTCCATTCTGGCTCTCCATGCAGACTGCGCGCCGAATTCGTCCAGGAAATTCCTGGACGCCAAGTGATAACGGAGCTTTCTTGTTGCCAGGCCATGATTGACGTCTTCGTCGCACGCCAGCCAATCTTTGACCGACACGACGTCCTGGCCGGCTACGAGTTGCTATATCGTAACACCGCCCTCTCAACGATCGCCGATGGCGCGGCCGCTGATGCGATGTGTACGGATACCGTCATCCACTCGTTCTTGGACATCGGACTGGACGACCTCACCGACGGTCACCGCGCGTATGTGAACTGCACGCGGGAGTTTCTGCTCGACGGGCAGGTAGAGCTGCTCCCCGCCCAAAAGGTCGTCATTGAAGTGCTGGAGACGGTCGGCAACGACGAGGCTGTAGTCGCGGCGTGCCGACGTCTGGCGCAGCGCGGCTACCAGCTCGCGCTCGACGATTACGTGGACGACCCGAGCTACGACACGTTGCTTGGCACGGTTGAGATCGTAAAGCTCGACGTGCTGAACAAGCCGATCACCGAGCTGGCCGTGCTGGTCGCGCGTCTTAAGCCGTTCAGGGTGAAGCTGCTGGCCGAGCGGGTGGAAACGGTCGAGATGCACCAGGAGTGCATGAAGCTGGGTTTCGATCTATTTCAGGGATACTTCTACCGCCGGCCGGAGCTGGTGTCTCGGAAGGAGATCGAGGTTGGGCAGGCGGCAATGCTGCGGCTTCTCAACATGCTCCGCGATCACGAGACGCCTGACGGCGCGATCGAGAGTGGCTTCCGGTCTGACCCGACTCTCACCTACAAGCTGCTCCGCATAGTGAATTCGGCGTCGGTCGGTGGCCGCGGAATCGATTCGATCGGCTATGCCATCCGCATTGTGGGCCGCCAGATGCTGTATCGCTGGCTGGCGCTCCTGATGGTCTCGTCGATGGTGACGGGGAACGACATCTCGGACCAGCTGATTTATGCGGCGCTGCTCCGCGCGCGTCTCTGCGAGCTGATCGCCGAGTCGAGCCCGCGGGTGCGGCATCCGCAGGCGCTGTTCATGACGGGACTGTTCTCGATGCTGGATGTGCTCCTGCGTATGCCGATGGCCGACGTGCTGAGTCGCGTGAGCGTTTCTGACGAGATTCGGCAGGCGGTGATGCAGGGCACGGGGCCGTATGCAGAGCCACTGTTGCTCGCGGACGCATATCAGCGAGGCGAGTGGGATCAGGTTGATGCGCTCGCATCCACGCTTGGCGTGTTGCCCATGCAGATGGCGTGGCTTTATACCAAGTCATTGACCTGGGTGAACGAACAGCTGACGAGCGTCAGAGAGGCCGCAGCGGCGTAGCGATCGAGCCGATCCGGATACCGGATCGGCTGCATTCAGTCGTCTCGCCGATTCGTGTGACGACGGTCTTCATGCCGGCGGTCATGCCGCTTGCCGCGGACACGGGCGCGAAACCATCGCCAGGTGATCAGCGCGGCGACCAGGAAGATCACCACGAAGACCGGTTCCAGAAGTTCCGTCAGACCCGGCTGAACGTCCTGGACCTTGTAGAGAATGGCGATGAGGCTCAGCGCGATCGCCCAGACCAGGAACAACGGCGCCGCATCCCGCCCGTGCCAGATCTTCATGATGATATGACCGGGCTAAGCATCTGCTGACTGACCGGGAGCCGACGCTTCCAGTCTGGAAAGCATCGTCTCGATGCGCTCCAGTCGCGAGATGAGTTCGGCGAGATGCTTCTCCTGTGCCGTCGGGCTCTCGAGCTCGAACGTGACGGCCCCGCCCGTTTCGAGTCGTGCAACACGCACATCGGAAATGCGCGAAATACCTTGCTTGCGAGCGGCAGCCGCGAGTTCCGAGTGAGTGATGAGCTGACGGCGCATGTTGGCTTCCATGAACTTGCCGTGATGCAGCAGTACGGAGGTGCTGCCCTCGATTGCGCGATCGACTCGCTTGTGGAAGTAGAGCGCGCGCACGACCAGATAGTTGAGGACGATCAGTACAACGGCACCGAGAAGCCCGCCGACCAGCGAGTTGTCATTTCCGATGATGGCGTTCTGGACGGTATTCGACAGCAGTAGCAGTACGACCAGATCGAAAGAAGTGAGTTGGCCGAGCGTGCGCTTCCCGGCGATCCGGAGCAGTACGATCAGAAAGCCATACACCGCCACTGACCGGAGCACCTTCTCGGCGACGGAGACGCCGGGCTGCATGAGATTCGTGTACAGAGTACTGTCGATCATCCTGGAATTTACCATTTAGAGGTCAGCCCGGTATCGTCGTCGCCGCTCATGCCTGCGCGCGAGGGGAACCATGACCCGATTGGCAAGATTGTTGTGGCCCTCGATGTTTCTGGAGTGATATTGGTCTCCGCAAAGCTCGCCCGCGACATTCAGGTTGTCGGGCGCAAGAATTTAATGCGACCGTAAATGGCCCCAGCGTGTACGGCACCTCGAACGGGTTCAGTGGACGCGCACGCCCGGGTGCGTCGTCGTTCATTGATGTTGCGACGGAGTACAGTCTGAGCCGGAAACTCGTTCTTGCGATCGACGTCACGCATCATCATGCATGGGATACGCGCGTAACAGGCTCGGCGCCCGCCGATCAGGCTGCAGCGGGGCCGGTGAGCGTACGCTTTCAATCAGGTACGAGCGACGCGGTTGGACTTGCTCCAGCGGTGGAATACAGCTGGAGCGGCAACGCGGGCGTGCTGCTGGGAACGAGAATAATTGTTGCGGGACGTAATACAGCCGCCTCCGTGACGCCGGCGGTAGCGGTAAATCTCGTTTACTGACCGCACACCGCGACCGACCGACGGGCGGCGTCAGACTACCGGCAGCTCGAACGAAATGTCGGTCCCCGTCCCCAGGGTACTTTTCGCGGAAACGGTGCCGCCGTGCGCTTCGACGATTCCGCGTGCGATCGCGAGCCCCAGCCCGGCTCCGGTTCGCTTTGCGTTGCGCGCCTGCCAGAACCGGTCGAAAATGTGTGGAAGATTGTCGTCGCTGATGCCCTGGCCGCTGTCCTTCACAGAGAAGCAGATCCTGAAGGGTCCGCTGGCGGTAGCGGTCATCTCGACAGTGCCTCCGGCAGGTGTGAACTTGACCGCGTTGCCGACGAGGTTGCTGAATACCTGCTGCAGTCGCTCGCGATCCGCGAGGACATCGGGTAGGTCGTCATCAACGTGCGACGTGAGCTTCACACGAGCCGCGGCTGCAGTCGAAGTCATCGCGTCGCATGCGTCGCCTATCAGTACCGCGGGAGCGACCGGCTCGCTGCTCACGGCGAAGCCGCCCGCTTCGATGCGCGACACGTCCAGCAGATCCTGAATCAACCTGTTCGCCCGATCGACCGCGCGACGAATGATTTCTGTCTGCTGCAATGCAGCGCCGGGCAGATCTGCGAGGAAGACTTCGGACAGATATGACGCACTCAGAACTATCGTGTGGAGCGGGTTTCGCAGATCGTGTGATACGATCGCGAGTACGTCGTCGCGGGCCTGCGTTGCGCGCTGCGCCGCGCGGTACAGCCGCATGTTCTCGAGCGCGCCACCAACGAGTCGGGCGAGCTGGTCGAGAATGAAGCCGTCACGTCCACGATTGGCCCACACGTCGAGCACGATCTCACCGATGCTGTGTCCGTCACGTCCACGCAGCGGTATCGACACGGGCGATGACATTTCGTGACGTAACTCGCCGGCTGCTGAATACCATCCGCCGTCTGCACCGTCATCGGCCAGCTCCAGCGCGGCCTCACCCGTAAGCCTCACCTGCGCGACGGGTGCTCCCGTGATGAGACAGGCATGCTTCGCCGCGGCTCCCAGCAACTCGCACACGTTCTGCGCGCTGTTCACCGCAACTGCTGCATCGGTGAGGCCACGCAGCTGATCCGCATAACGCTGCTCCGCGGCTCTGGCCACCGCGGCCTGCCGCTCCGCGTGGCCGAGTCGAACGGCGGCCCGCACGGCCTGACCGATGCGCTCGGGAGAAACCGCCGATTTGGCGACGTAATCCGTGGCGCCCGCTTTCATCGCGTCGAGAACCGTCTGTTCGTCACCGAAGCCCGTCAGTACGATTACCGGTGTGCGTACGCCCGCAGCGCGCACGTTGCGCAACAGCGTAACGCCGTCCTGGTCTGGGAGCCTGAAGTCGAAGAACGCACAATCGAACGTCGCGGCGGTGATCTGCGCGAAGGCCTCCGTCGCGCGCTCCGCCTCGGTGATCGTGACCTCACCCAGGCCGGCCTTGGACAGCGCGCGACGCACGGAAAGACGGTCCACCTGATCGTCATCGACGAGGAGAATCGAAATGGGTTGGTCGATCACGGCCGGATCTGGTGCGAGGTCACCGATCGATCACTATTGCGGTGTCGGCAACTCGACCAGCGCCCAGTACTTGTTGAGCGCAGCCATGACATCCACGAAGTTGGTGAACGTCACTGGCTTCAGCAGATAACCCGCCACGTTCAGGTCGTACGCGTGTATCTTGTCCCGATCGTCATCCGATGTTGTGAGCACCACGACCGGAGTCGCTTTCAGCGCGGGGTCGTTGCGCAGCTCGCGCAGAAACTCGATGCCGTTCATCTTGGGCATGTTGAGATCCAGCAGTACCAGCCGGCGATCCCTGGGCACCTGGTTGCCGCGCAGCAGCTCCAGCCCTTCGAGTCCATTGTGGGCGACAAAAAGCGGATTGGTCACGTGCGCGCGCTCGAGTGCTCGCTTCACGTTCATCACGTCGATGTCGTCGTCTTCTATGAGAACCAGATTGAGCGTTTTGTCAGGCGTCATGCGGTAGCATTCTCCTCGGCAATCTTTGGCCATTCGAATGTGAAGGTGGCACCCTCTCCCAGCGCGGAGATCACGCGGATGGAGCCACCATGAAGCTCGACCGTCTTCTTTACGACCGACAGACCGATGCCGGTCCCCTCCACCCTGTCGCGCGATTCAAGTGTCTGGAAGATACCGAAGATGCGTTCGTGATACTGCTCCTCGATTCCAGGACCATTGTCGCTGATGCTGAACGCGTACATCGGGCCGGCATCCTTCACAGTGATGTCGATTGTCGCGCCAGGCCTCCGATTGTACTTGATGGCATTGCTTATCAGGTTCATGAATACCTGCTGCAGCGGCGTGCGTTCCGTAGTGATGGTCGGCATGCCCGGTGCGATCGTTATCGTTGTCTCCGCGGGCGGAGCGAGCAGCTCCACGACTTCGCCAAGCAACGCACCGATATCCACCGTTTCGATCTGCGAACGGACACGGCCAGCTCGCGAGTACTGCAGAATTCCGTCTATCAACAGCTCGAGTCGTTGAACGCGGCCGCGAATGAGCGTCATCTTCTCCGCGACGTCGGGCGGCGCCGTCTCACCAAGGTCCTCCTCAATCCACTGCGACAGGTTGGCTATCCCGCGCAGCGGCGCCTTGAGGTCGTGCGAGGCGACATACGCGAACTGGTCCAGCTCACGGTTGCTGCGCGCGAGCGCGCCGATCAACCGCTCGCGCTCGCGCTCGGCCCGCTTCCTCGACGTGATGTCGTTGAAGGCTATGACGGCACCCACCGTGCTACCATCACTTGCTATGATCGGCGAGCTCGTGTACTCGATCGGAACCGCGCGACCATCCTTGGACCAGAAGACATCGTCCGAGACGCGCATTGTCGTGTTGTCGTTGACGGACTTGTAAATCGGGCAATCTTCGATCGGGTATGGCGTTCCGTCCGGATGGTGATGATGCAGCACATCGTGCATGTCCTTTCCAACCAGATCGTCCCGGTTGTAGGCGAGTGCATGCGCTCCGGATCGGTTGATGAAGGTGCACAACCCTCCGGCGTCGATGCCGTATACGCCTTCATCCGTGGACTCGAGGAGCTGTTCGAACTGAGTCCGCGCCGCTTCGGTTTCGACGTTGGCGCGCTGGAGACTCTGATTGCTTGATGCGATCCGCTCGGTGAGTGACTTGGATCGCGTCAGCTCGTCGGTCAGGTCGTCCGCCTGCTCTTCGATCGTGTCCTTCGCCTGTTCGAGCTCCTTGATCCCGGTGCGCAGCCACAGCATGTTAACGATCGACAGGGTCGCGGCCAGTAGGCTGCCGATGATCGTGACGAGTACCACGATCGTCTTCCGCGTATCGTAAGCGTCAGTTCGCTGCGCCAGGAGTGTTGTCTCCGTGGACTCCATCTCTCGAATCAGTTCGCGGATGCGCTGGGTGAGGCGCATTCCGGTTCCGGTCATCACAATCTTCAGTGCGGAGTCCCGCTTGCCGGATCCGATCAGCCCGACTGATTCGTCCATGGCGACGAGTTTTGCATCAGTAGCCTGATCGAGCGAGTCCACACGCGCTGACTGAACCCGCTCGCCTGCGGTGAGTTCGCGAAGCGTCGCCAGCTCGTGCTGCGTGTCGATGCGCGCGCTGCTGTAAGGCCGCAGGTATGCAGTGTCCTGAGTCAGCAGGTACCCGCGTTGCCCCGTTTCGGCGTTCAAAACGGTGGTGAAAGTTCGCTCCAGCTGAACCCGAACGAGCTCGGAGTGCTGTACCGCCGCAGCTGCATTGGCGGACTGGCGGAGCGCATAAAGGGACGCGACCCCGACCAGCAGTATGACCAGCGCCACCCCGAGAGCGGCTGAAAGCTTGAGACGAAGCGACACTTCGGATCGAGTAGAATTGCCTGTGAGGATAGCTATCTGGATCCGGCGCTTGCGGGTTGCCGGACTCAGTACGTTCCTAACGCTATAATTGGGCCTAAACGACTAACCTCCCATGTCAGAGCTAACACCGCGTCACATCAGGGTCGGCCGCACAGCCCGGTACTACCAGATCGGCACCCCGAATCCGCTGGTTCGCCACCTTTGGATCGCCTGTCATGGCTTCAGTCAGCTAGCGGCAGATTTTGCAGTTCCGTTCCGGCAGCTGGAGGATGACACGCGGTTGATCGTGGTCCCCGAGGCGCTCTCCCGCTTCTATCTCGACACGCGTCCAGGCCACTCGGCGGCAAGCAAGGTAGGGGCTACCTGGCTCACACGGGAGGACCGGGTCGCCGAGATCGGAGATATGGTCGGCTATCTGGACACGCTGTATCAATCCGTGTTGAAGGAGCTGGCCGCCTCAGGAGTGGACCGCGACATGATTCGAGTGCACGCACTCGGCTTCTCACAGGGCGGACCCGCTGTATCGCGCTGGGCCGCGAACGGCACGGCCGTTGTGGACCACCTCGTGCCCTGGGCGCACGCGACTCCGCAGGACGTTAATCTCCGAGCTCTGGGCGAACGCCGGCCGGAGCTCACGATCGATGTGGTCTACGGTACGCGGGACCGGTTCATTGGCGAGGACGCCATCGAGGAGCAACGCGTCATCCTCGAGAGCAGCGGCGTTCCATTCCGGATGCTTGCGTTTTCGGGCGGCCATACGCTGAATGTCGCGACCATGCGGAAGCTTATGGCGGAATGACGCCGGCTTTCAGGCGCCGATCGGGGTGGGAAGGAAGCCGAGACGCGGTTAGCTTTGGAGGCTGACCCCAAAGGGTCAACGGCACCGTGGCCAAGTGGTAAGGCGGGAGACTGCAAATCTCCTATTCGTCGGTTCGATTCCGACCGGTGCCTCTAACTGTGACTGTTGTTGGCATCGGCGCTTCGGCCGGTGGACTCGTCGCTCTCTCCGAGCTTTTTCGAAACGTACCACCGAGCCAGGACTGGCCTACGTCATCGTCCAGAACCTGAGCCCCCCGCCTTTTGCGCATTTTGTATCAGCGGTCCCCCGGTGCCATCCATCGACTCGGCCGTTGAAAATGCAACGTCTCTCCACATGCGCGCTGTCCCCGCGGACGATGTCGGTAATCCTTGCCTTGGCTGCTGCTCTTTCCGGCCAATCCATATCGGCGCAGCGCACCTCGACTGAGTGGCCCGCCTACGGGCGCGATGCTGGTGGAAGCCGCTACGCTCCGATAAGCGACATCGATACCGGGAACGTCAAGCGCTTACAGCTCGCGTGGATCACGCGCACCGGCGACTACGTGACCGATCGTGGTCGCTTTGAAGCGACGCCAATAATGGTCGACGGCACGCTGTTCCTGTCCACGCCGCTCGGCAGTGTGCTTGCGCTGGATCCAGCCACCGGCGCGGTTCGGTGGAAGTACGACGGACCAGTTTCGCTAAATGAGGATTACGGCGACTTTGCGAATCGCGGTGTTGCGGCATGGAAGGGTTCGAACTCTCTTGCGACATGCGGACAGCGGATATTCGTCGCGACAGTCAACGCGCAGCTCAGCGCGCTCGATGCGCGCACGGGACGCAAGTGTCAGGATTTCGGTCGCGGCGGTACGGTTGATCTCACGGTTGGATTGCGCCACAAGCCGGAGTATCACTGGGAGTATGGCGTTACATCGCCGCCGATCGTCGTACGCGATTTCGTGATCGTGGGATCGGCGGTCGCGGACAACCATCGCACGGACGCGCCGGAAGGCGTAATTCGCGCATTCGACGTGCACACCGGCGCGCTGCGGCGGAGCTTCGACCCCGTTCCTCGCACACCGGGTGAGCCGGGGTACTATACGTGGAAGGGGCCCGAAGCGCACAATACCGGAGCCGCCAACGCCTGGAGCGTGTTCTCCGCCGATCCCGCGCGCGACCTCGTGTTCGTCCCGGTCGGAAGCGCGAGCCCCGATTTCTACGGCGGGGCGCGACTCGGTGACAATAGAAATGGCGTTTGCGCTGCCTGGAGCGCGTGGAGTCAGGGACTCCAAAGCGGAAGTGATAGCCGGCAGCTGGACGGGTGACATGCGAGTTGGTGATGCACGATTCGGCATGCGATTGAAATTCACGACCTCAGGCGATTCGGTCGGCGAGACGGCGTCAGTTGATTCCGTTCAGCTCACCAGTCCCGTGACAGGCCGGCGTTCCGGGACTGACGTCACCATATCCTTTCCGTTCGTGTACCCCGGCAAGAATAATTGCACCGCGAACCTATCTGCTACGCTACAGTTGTGGAATTACGGAACCCTTCTGGAGGGTCCGGGCAAAATCGACGGCACATGTGCGTCGAATGGTCATCAGGAGGCAGCGTTTGTCTTCCGCCGGCCGGCCGGAAATTGAATGCTGCTTTCCCCGGTTGCCGTAACTGGCATATTTGAATCGTGAGCAACCCACCTCCACGTATTCTGCTCTACCTGTTTTCCGCGATCGTCTGGATCGTGTTTCTGGCTTACCTGATACCCGATCATTACCTCGCTCAGTGACGCATTCCCGGCATTGGTAAGTGACGAGCATCGATCTCCTGATCCGCGACGCGACCGACGACGATGCGACGGCGTTGGCGCGGCTTCTCATTGAACTTGGCAAGCCGACGGACCCAGCCGACGTACCTCGCAGACTGAACGATCTTCGGGTTGCGGGAGGCTCTGCCTACCTGGCCACACAGCCATCGGGCGAGCCGCTCGGTCTCATGACGATCACGTCGATTGCAAGTCTGGCCAACCCGGGCCCCGTGGCTTATATAACGGCGCTCGTGATCACCGAGTCGGCTAGGCGTCGTGGCGTGGGGCGGGCGCTGGTTGCGAAAGCGGTCGAGTGGGGCCGAGAGCGAGGATGTGTGCGGTTGACGGTTACCAGCGCCGACGCGCGGGCTGGTGCTCACGATTTCTATCCGTCGTGCGGGCTCCCGTACACAGGCAAGCGATTCTCCGCGGTGCTCGAATCATTTGGTTGATTCAGTCGCGGCTATATTCCGATCACATGGCCAGAATCGCAGCGCTACCCACTCTCACAGCAAAGCGATACGTACAACCGCTACGTGAGGGCGGATCGTTGCCCGCGGTGGTGGACACGGACGATGGACTTTTCGTGGTCAAGTTTCGCGGAGCGGGGCAGGGTGCAAAGGCGCTGGTAGCGGAGCTGATCGGCGGGATGATCGGGACCGTTCTGGGACTTCCGGTTCCCATGCTCGCACTGGTGTACGTCCCTGAGGCGTTCGGACGCAGCGAGCCCGATCCGGAGATCGCGGACGTGCTCCGCAAGAGCCATGGTATCAACGTCGGACTGCGATACCTGGACGGCGCGTTCAACTTCGACACCATCGCCGCGGGCCATCTCGTTTCCGTCGATCAGGCGACTCGCACCGTCTGGCTCGATGCGCTGCTCACCAATCCCGATCGCACGCCCCGCAACACGAACATGCTCATCTGGGAGCGGGCTCCGTGGCTCATCGATCATGGCGCTGCGTTGTACGCGCATCACGACTGGGGCTCGGTGGATGAGGCACGCACCCGGTCCCCATTCCCGTTGATTCGCGATCACGTTCTCCTGACGCACGCGGACGACATCACCTCGATCGACGAGGAGATGGCCGCACTGCTCACGCCGTCAGTCGTGGATCGTGTAGTTGACGCACTACCCGATGCGCTGCTCTCGGATGCCGCCTACCAAGCGGACGGAGACACTCCGGCGATGGCCCGTCAGCGATATCGCGCGTACCTCAACTCGCGTCTGGAAGGGCCGCGCGCATTTGTCGCAAAGGCCGCGGCGATGCGCGCAGAACGACTGGATGACATCCCCGTCAGGCGGACGGCACGGCGATGAGTGCCGCGACGAATTCTCCGCGCAACATTCCCTACAACTTCGCCGTGCTTCGCGTGGTGCCGCACGTGCACATTGGCTCCGCAATCCCGGTGGGCGTGATTCTGCACGCCCCCACGGAGCGCTTCGTCGGCATGCGCGTGCTCATGGAGCGCGCGGCGCTTTCGGCGCGCGTACCGGCGGTGGACATCGAGCTGCTCATGCGCTACCTGGCCACGTACAGAGCCGCATCGAATGCAGACGACACTGGCGGACTGTTATCCTTCGGATCGCCGTCGGAGCGCTTTCACTGGCTCACGGCGCCGCGATCCGATGTGATCCAGAGCGGCCCTGTCCACGAGGGCGTCTGTGACGATGTCAACGCTGAGCTGGACGCGCTGTTCCTCGAACTGGTGGTGTGAAACCAGCGCGCGCTATTCGGGGCGCCGGTACGATGCGATAGCCGCGGCCACACCGGCACCAATTATCCAGAGCGGCATCGCCATCAGCCAACTGGTCATGCTGAATTCACGCTGCATCGACGGTTGCACACCGATTTGGAGATTGTTGGAGCGCACCGCGTCGGGCACGGCTCCGAAAAAGGCAGCGTGCATTCCGAATGTGCCGCCGGTTATCGCGTGGATGGTCCTGCTCGCTTCAGGCATGCCAAGTATCCACAGGAACGCGATGAGTATCCAGTAGCCGAACACAACCCCGCCAATCCAGCGCCACGCATGGTCACTTCCGATGACCGCTATCGAAATGAGGAGGTAGGCGAGAGTTGGTCCCGTAAATATCACGAGCCATTCCCATCCCGTCGTTTCGCCCAGGCGCATCGCCTGGCCCGAGATGGCGGGTACGATCGTCGCAAGTAGGACGATAAATAGCAGGTAAACGATCGCGGCCAACATCAGCCATGCCCAGCCTGACAGGAGCTTGAGCAGAGTGTGGGGCCCGCGTGCAACCGGCATCGACCAGTGATACGCACGCCGCGCCGGATCCTCGCTTCGCCACACGGCGAACGGTGCAAGCAGGGCCACCATGATGATCGGGATGGCGCCGGTTACGCCGAAGCCGACTCCCATGTCGTTGCCACCGTGGTGCATGGTAGTCGCACGCACCGCCGCCGAGATGGCGAGAACCGCGAACAGTACGAGGGCGCCAATGTAGAAGTAGCCTTCGCGTCGCACGGCGATACCGACGGCGCGAAACTGCTCGATTGCTACCGTGCGCGTGGATGGCGTCGGATGCAGGGATGTAGTGTTCATCTTGGGGATCAGCTGTTCGGGTTGAGAAGCGCGAGTGTCGCATCCAGCAGAGACAGCGGCACGATCTCTCGCACCGTGCCGCCCGCTGCCGCAATCGTCTGTGCAACCTCCGTCTCGACTCCCCACGCCGTCCACTGCACTTCGCGTGGCGCGGTCACTCTGCGGAGTATGCAGCCGTTCAGAGATGGAACGCCCTGCCAGCCATCGGGGACTTCAATGCGATACCGCCGCAGTCCGGCGTCGAGATCCGCGCGCGACATCTGCGCGCGCAACTCTCCCGCTCTGAGCACACCGATGTGATCAGCCAGCCGCTCGACTTCCTCCACATGATGCGTGGACAGCAGCACCGTGGTCTCCGTCTCCGCAAGGTGATCAGCCAGCACGCCCAGCGTCTCGTCGCGCATCAGCGGATCGAGGCCGTCCGTGGGTTCATCCAGAAGCAAAACCGGGGGACGATGCGCCAGCGCCATGGTAAGATGAACGCGCCGAGCCTGTCCCTTTGACAGAACACCGATCCTGCGATCCATGCGCAGCTCGAACTTCTGCGCCAGACGCGCGGCGTAGTCGGCGTCCCATGTGGGATAGTACAACGCGTGATGCTCGAGAAGGCGTCCCACAGTCATCCACCCGTAGCCCCAGTCGGGCCGCTCGGGCACATAGCCAACGTTTGCGCGAACCTGGGGCGCACGGCTCCGTGTGTCCATTCCGAACACCTCGGCGGTTCCACTGTCGGACCGCATGAGATCCAGAAGGATCTTGAGCGTAGTGCTCTTTCCCGCCCCGTTCGGTCCGACCAGCAGGTACACAGCACCAGCGGGGACCTGCAGCGAGACACTTCTGAGTGCGATCTGATCGCCGAATTTCTTGTCGATGTCGCGCGTCTCGACGGCGAGATCACCGTCGCGAAGGCGTGTCGGTAGCACAGTCGTCATCGTGATTTACCGTCGGTGTCTGTATGGTCATGGTCGCGGATGGCGTCGATGAGCGCATCGGCCGTCAATCCGTTTCGCCGCGCGTCGTTGAGTGCGCGCTGTGCCACGCCTGCTGCTAGAATGCGCCGCTCGACACCTTGATCGCGGGTGGGCGACGCGTAGGTACCCTGGCCGCGCCGGACGTAAACCATCCCCTGACGCTCCAGCTCGCGGTAGGCTTGGCTGACGGTATTCGGATTCACGCGAAGCGTCACCGCCAGATCACGAACGGAAGGGAGCGGGTCGTCCGAACCCAGCGTGCCCAGGACGAGCGCCCGCCTTACCTCGTCCACAATCTGGACATAGATCGGTCGTGCATCCTGCGGATCCAGTGAGATTAGCATAGCCAGGTGTCGTAGTGTATCGGTTACCTAGTACACTATATCTCACCCAGCGTTATGTCAAGCGCTGGTTTGTCGAATCCTCTTTATCAATCCCGGGAGGAACGAAAGAGCAATCAGCAGAGCCCCCGCCAGGGAGGCGTGCCAGAGCGCGGCCCGCCGGGCACCGGTGACGCCCGAGAGGAGAGCGTCCGCGAAGTAGGTGTAAGCAGCGGTGACGGGGAGATCGCCGATCACTGTCCCCAGAGTGTAGGAGGCGAAATCGAGCCCCACCAGCCCGCAGGCGAAGTTCAGGGCATTGAACGGCACGACCGGGATTAGCCTCAGCCGGAGGACGGTGGAAAATGCGTGCGCGTCGGCCAGCCTCTCAAGCGCGTAGATCTTCTTTCCGCCAATCCGTTCCACGGCGTCCTTGCCCAGGAACCGAGCGAGCCAGTAGCCGCCAATTGCCCCGATCGTGGCACCCGCCCAGTTGAGCAACGTCCCCAGCTCGAATCCGAACACCGCCCCGCCGGTGATCGTGAGGAGCGATCCGGGCACTCCCAGCGTTCCGCCAACGGCGTAGGCGAGCAGAAAGAGCGGTATCGCGTACCGGGCTTCTCGCAGGCCTCGCGCACTCTGGGCGACCGCGGCCATTCCGCCGTGGGACACTTCGAGATGCCTGGCGAATACGAAGCTCGCAACGAGTATGGCGAGGAGGAGTCCGAGCTTTGCGCTCGCTTTTACCGTTGCACGTTGCATTCACATACAATATGCACGACAATTCGATCGCGATCGTCTGCAATCACGCGAGTCGCCAACGCGAATGACCTTCACCTGAATGAGGGAAGCAGGAATTGACAAGGCTTATTTCACGCGCAACGCGCCAGTTCATCGCCGTCGCGGCGGCCGTCGCGGCCACCGCCTGCGTGCAACGGCCGGTTTCACGGCTCAGCACCGACACGGGTGTGTCCGAGTCGCGCGTCCGGTCGGACATGTCCGTGCTCGCCGATGATTCGCTGGAAGGCCGGATGACCGGATCCCGCGGATCCGCGAAGGCTGCCACGTTCATCGCTGCCCAGATGAGCGCCATCGGTCTGGTTCCGCGCGGCGACAGCGGCTTCTTTCAGCGTGTGCCGATCGCGCTCACCCCACGTAGCAATGGTCAGATGCGGCCGTCGCTGCTAGCGGACTTCGCGGCGCTCGATACGTTTCCCGCCAGTCAGCGCACGCCCGGTGTGAACGTCGTCGGCATGATACGCGGTATGGATCCGGCATTGTCGGGCCAGGTCGTGCTGGTTGACGCGCATTACGACCATCTTGGAATCGGTAAGGCGGTGAATGGCGACTCCATCTACAACGGCGCCGACGACGATGCATCCGGAACGACCGCGGTCATCGAGATTGCGCGGGTGGTCGCCGCTGGGCCTGCGCCACACCGCAGCATTCTGTTCGTCACTACGACGGGCGAGGAAGTCGGACTCCTCGGCACGCGCTGGTTCATCGCCCATCCGCCGGTGGCGCCATCATCCATCGTCGCGAATCTGGAGATCGAGATGATCGGGCGGCCGGATCCCCTCGCGGGCGGCCGCGGCCGTGCGTGGCTTACCGGCTACGACCGCTCCACCATGGGCGCCATGTTCGCGGCGGCCGGACTTCCCATTGTAGCTGACGCGCGTCCGGATCAGCACTTCTTTGAGCGGAGCGACAACATCGCATTCGCGCGCATGGGAATTCCGGCACACACGCTATCCAGTTACAACATGCACTCGGATTACCACCGGCCATCCGACGACCTGGCGCACATCGATTTTGGCCACATGGCGCGCGTGATCGACGCCGGCGTTCGCGCCGTGCGGGTTCTCGCGGACGGTCCGGCGCCGCACTGGAAGAAAGGTGGGCAGCCGGCCGCACAGTAGCACGACGTCTGCGAGAGACGAGGCCCGGAGTGATCTCAGCGTGGCCATGGTGTCTTTTCGGCGTGCCGCTTTCCGAACACGATTCTCAGGGCCGGTCGCGAATCGACGGTGGTCACGACTGCGTCAAGACGATCCTGTAGCGGCAGTAGTCGTGAGAAATCACGGTAGCGCGCGTAGCTGTGAAAGAATCCCCACGGGCCGCCGTGACTCGCCTTGCCCAGCCAGATGTCGGGAAGCAGAAGGAACTCCGCGGCGTAGAACAGGTTGAGAGTGCGCGATCGGGGGAGATCACTCTCGATCACGCCAAAGGGGAGGTCGCCATGCTTTCCCCACTGTACGGCGACTTCGGGTCGCCCCCTTCCGCGCCACGATGTGTGCAACACGTCGCCGTGCCAGTAGGTCCAGAGGTCGGTGGCTTCACGAGTGAGGGGATCGTAGCCCACCCAGACTTCCTCGGCGTCGCTCGCCTTTGCCCATGGGACCCACTGGCCATTGATGTCATGGCTCCACAGGAGATGGTATGCGATGATCGGTCGCGTGGGATGCAGCACGGCCACGACTCGCTCGAGCGCGAATGGCTCGTCTCGTTGCACGTGCAGGACCGGCGCCAGCGAGCGCGCAAGCGCAACACCGGCGGAATCGGATTGGCCGGGAAGGACTTCAGGGACTGGCGGGAGCGAGACGTGTGGTCCGCAGCCGGTAAGTAGCGCGCCGAGGCAGAGCATCGTCACAACGCGACAGATCGGAACGCGTAGTATCTGTACCGTTCGGTGCCCGTGGAAACAACGACTTCCCATGTTATGCAATCACAGCTGAGATGACGAACCGCCCATCATATTCCGGAACTTACATGGTTCTGGCCGGGCTACTCGTGGTCGCGCTCGTGGCCTCGGCGGGAATCGGTGCGTTCTCATTTTCACCATCGGAAATGGCGCGCCATCTGGCGGCGGGACTGGGCTGGACGACCGAGCCGCCAGCCGAGGCGCTGGGTCGAAACGTGTTTCTGCAACTTCGACTACCGCGCGTGCTGCTCGCCGCGCTCACAGGCGCGGTGCTTGGTGTGTCGGGTACGCTGATGCAGGGAATATTCCGCAATCCGATCGTAGAACCCGGATTGGCCGGAACGTCCGCTGGCGCGGCGTTCGGTGCGTCCCTCGTATTCGTGCTGGGTAGCACCAGCACGCTCGCGCGACCTCTGGGCACGCTCGCGGTTCCGGTGCTTGCGTTTGTGGGCGCATTCGCGGCGACGATGCTTGTTTACCGGGTGTCCACGTCGTTCGGAAAGGTGAACGTATTCACGCTTCTCCTGGCCGGAATCGCGGTGAACGCGGTGTGCGGCGCCGGTACCGGCTTTCTATCGTACATCGCGCGGGACCCGCAGGCACGCAACATTACGTTCTGGAACCTGGGCACGTTCACTACCGCCGACTGGCGCGGCGTGTCGCTCGTCGCGATCGCCTTCGGACTCTGTTTCACAATCGCACTCGGTCACGCCAAGTCGCTCAACGCGCTCATGCTTGGCGAGGACGAGGCCGCGTTCCTGGGTGCCGAGCCGGAGCGCTTGATACTCCGGCTCATCATCATCAATACGGTGATGGTGGCCGTGGCCACGGCGATGGTGGGTGTGATCGCCTTCGTTGGACTTGTAATACCGCACGTGCTACGGATGATGAAGTCATCGGATTACGCGTTTCTGATTCCGGCGTCGGCGCTGCTGGGAGCGGTTTTCATGTCAGTGGTCGATATCATCGCGAGGCTCGTCATCCCGCCGGCGGAGCTGCCGATAGGCATCATCACCGCGGTAATTGGCGCACCGGTCTTTCTCTGGATTCTGCTGCGCCAACAGCGGCTCGGTACCGCGAGCCTGTATGGTTGAGGTGAGTGGCGCGAGCTGCAACGCCGGCGGCGCTGTCATTCTCGATGATGTGACCGCGCGCTTCCGGACCGGGGTATTCAACGTGATTCTGGGTCCGAACGGTGCGGGAAAATCCACGTTGCTCAAGGTCGCGGCCGGACTCCTGCATCCCACTCGGGGATCCGTGACTTACGGCGGGCGGCGCGTTGGCGACTTCACGGCCGGAGAGCTGGCGCGCAGACGTGCCGTACTCTCGCAGCATGTGGAGCTGGCGTTTCCACTCCCCGTCCGAGACGTGGTCCTGATGGGACGGTACCCGCACTATGGGCGTGTGCCGTCGGAGCATGACATGGAAATCGTCGATCGCGCGCTCGACATGGTGGGGATGCAGGATCGGCGGGCACAGCACTATACGACCCTGTCCGGCGGAGAGCAGCAAAAGGTGCAGCTCGCGCGTGTTCTCGCGCAGATATGGGCCAATGATTCGGTGTCGGAGCACAAGTACCTCTTTCTCGACGAGCCTACGGCGCGCCTGGACGTTCACTACCAGCTTCACCTTCTCGATGTTGCGCGTGAGCTGCTCGCACACAACTGCACGGTCGTGGCAATTCTGCACGATCTGAACGTCGCGTTGCACTACGGCGACGCATTTTTCATCATGGACGGCGGACGAGTGGTGAAGGAGGCAGACGCCCCGTCCGACATCTCGACTGATCTCATCGAGCGCGTGTTTCGCGTGCGTGCGCACCGCGTCACCGATCCATCGAGCAACGAAGAATTCTGGCGCTTCGCCCTCTAGCAACGAATCAGGGCCCCGCTTTTCGCGAGGCCCTGATTCGTTAGTCCTAGAGCTGCTTCCGCGAGCTATTCGTAGCGCAGTGCGTCGATGGGGTTGAGCGCCGCAGCCCGTCGTGCGGGCCATACGCCGAACAGTACGCCAACCAGCCCTGAGAACGCGAACGCGATGATCACCGCGCTGGGAGAGATCGATACGTTCCAGTTGGCGATCCTGGTCATCAGCAGTGCACCCCCGCCACCGATGACGATTCCGCCGATTCCACCGAGCATGCAGAGTACCACAGCCTCGATCAGGAATTGCAGCAGGATGTTGAGACGTGTCGCGCCCAGCGCCTTGCGCACACCTATCTCGCGAGTGCGTTCGGTCACGGAGACGAGCATGATGTTCATGATGCCGATGCCGCCTACGATCAGGCTGACCGCGGCGATTCCCGCGAGCAGGTACGTGAACGTGGCCGTCGTGGCGCCAAGGGTGTTCAGGAAATCCGCCTGGCTACGGATGTTGATGTCGCTGGGAGCACCTGGACGCAACCGATGGGCGCGGGCAAGAATGGACTGCGCTTCGGCCATTGTCGGCGTCACGAGTGAATCGGTAGGTGCGAGCACATTGATCGTGCGCAACTGATCTCTGCCGACAATTCGATACCGCGCCGTGGTGATGGGGATCAGCACTAGATCGTCGGGGTTTCCGAATCCGGTACCCTGGCCCTTGGGAGCGAGTACACCGACCACCCTGAACTGAATCCCCTGAACACGAATCATTTGACCGACGATCGATGCCGCGTCGGTAATGCCGAGGTCCTGAACGACGGCGTCTCCCAGAACAGCTACCAGCTGGCTGCCCTTGTCTTCCGCGTTCGTGAACATGCGCCCGGCAGAAATCGTATAGAGTCTGACCTGCAGATAGTTGGGCGTCGTTCCAATGATGTCGGTACTGGTGTTCTTGTTCAGGTATTGCACCTGCGACTGCCGCTGCATCTCCGGCTCGACCTCAGTGATCAGCTTGGCGTTGGTCCGTAACGCCTCCGCGTCGGCCATTGTCAACTTGGCGCGATCGGTAGCAGAGGCAGTGCCGCGCGAGAAAATCTGCCCTGGCGAGATCGAGATCAGCGTGGTGCCGAGTGCCGATATTCTCGCTTTGACCGCTTCCTGAGCACCGTTGCCGATCGCCACCATGGCGATCACGGCGCCCACTCCAATGACGACACCGAGCATGGTCAGAATCGAGCGCATCTTGTTTGCTCGAAGCGCCGTCATCGCAATCGAAATGGTCTCGCCGACCGGCATCATCTGGGTGGTCTTCCGCCGCCCGCGGGCCGTGCGCCAGCCGCCGGCGTCTGGCTGCCTCCGGGGAGGCCTCCTCCAACGATCGATCTGGCGCGCGCGCTCGATTGATCGCGCGATGCCTGCAGTGCGATGGTAGCGAGGAGTGCCACTTCATCGCCCTCCTTGAGACCGCTGATCACTTCCGTGTAATCGAAGTCACTAACCCCGAGCCGAACGACACGCGGCGACCATCCCGTCGAAGTCTTGACGAACGCGACTACCGGCGCACCAATGGCCACGCCCGCTCCACCCCCGGATCCACGCATGCAGCTGCGTGCGGTGTCGGCTGGAACTCCGGCCTTCTGGTAGAGAGCCTGCACCTTTGCACGCATTGCAACTGAGTCGATTGCGCCGGCCCGCATCTGAGCCCGCAGCGAATCGAGCGCGGGGCGCGTCTTCGCGGCGTCGAGCTTCTTCATCACAACGGTGCACACCGAATCCGGTAGAGTCAGACTGGATCCGCCCGCGGCACCCGAACCACCAGCCGCACCCGAACCACCAGCCGCGCCACCACCACCGCCCGCCGTACCAGCTCCTCCCGCTCCTCCCGCTCCTCCCGCTCCGCGATTGCCGCCGCGGCCACCTCGTCCGCCAGCGCCGCCGCGCGCCATGAGCGCGGTCATTGTGTCCGCGCTAACTCCCAGCGCGGTCGCGATTCCCGGGGCGTCCTTCATACCGCGTACCGCATCGTTCGGAACAGCGATCACGTTCCTTCGTTGCTGCGTGATGATCGAAACCTCGCCGTTCATTCCTGGCAGAAGCGACAGGTCGGTATTGGGCAGCGACACAAGGACCGGAAACATCGTGACGCTATTCTGAATGATCGCCTGCGGTTGCACTTTCTCCACGGCACCATTGAACTGGCGGCCAGGGAATGCATCGATCGTGACACTGACCGGCATTCCGGTGTGAACGTTGCCGACATCGGTTTCGTTGACCAGCGCCTGCATGCGGACATGATGCAGGTCGGCGACCGTAAGTATCGTGCTTCCTCCGCCAACATTCGACGTGGCCGACGAGACGACAGTGCCGACAGCGGCGGTCTTGCTGATCACGGTTCCGGATACCTGTGAGCGAAGCGTCGCGTAGTCGAGGTTCTGCTGCGCGGTGCTGAGCGCGGTTTGCGTTGCTACGAGCTGTGCTGTGGCGTTAGCCGCGTTCACCACCGCAGTCTCGTGCTCGACCGCGGTGATCACCTTCTGCGCGTAGAGGTCGTTGGCGCGCTGCAGCGCTGCGCGCGTTACCGTGACGTTCGCCTCCGCAGCAGCCGATGCTGACTTGGTCCGCTGATAATCGTTGGTCAGGGTGCGCGTGTCGATCTGCACCAGCAGGTCGCCCGGCTTTACCTGCTGGCCGATTTCCACGGGCATCTTCATGACCAGGCCCGACGCCTGTGATTTCACCGGGACAGTGTCTTCCGGCTCGACAGTGCCTGTTGCCTGAGCCGTGACGACGATGTCACGACGTCCGACAATCGCGGTCGGGACCGATGCCTGATCGCTTTTCTTCTTGCCGCACGCAGCGGCCGACAACAGTGTCAGCGCCAGGAGCAGCTTGGTACGTCCGTTCATCGTGTGACTCCGTTCGATCCAGTGGTGACGGTAACGAGTGGCTGCCCGATCAATGCTTCTATCTGTGCAGTTGCAAGTCGCACGGTGTTGCGTGCGGTTATGAGATTGGCTCGTGCCTGATTCAGTGTGGTCTGGGCTGTGAGCAGATCCACGATCGTCGACAGTCCGAGATTGTAGCGCTGCTGAATGACGCGCAGATTCTCGGTCGCGGCAGCGATCGAAGCTGTCTGAACGACAATCTGTTCCTGGCCGAGCCGCAACGCGTCGATGTACTGTACCGACAGCTGCTTCGCGGCCAGCCTGGTATCACGAAGTGTCGCCGCGGCGTTCGTCTGGTTGACGGTAGCGTTGGCTACCTGCTGTTCTCTGACGAATCCATTGGAGATCGGGATGCTCAGTCCAACATTGAGCTGCCCGCTGTACACAAAGGGATCGGTGCCGAATCCGTACGCACCGATCCCGTTGCCCCCGCGCGAATAGCTGGCGTTGACCGTGGGCAGATACGATGCGCGCGCTGCCTGCCTTCGCGCCTGCGCGGCGGCGAGCTGGGCAGTGGCCTGCGCCACATTGGGTGACGCCTCCGCCTGGGCAACTACACTTGCGCTGTCCACGCGAACCGTGTCACGGGCACTTACCTCCGGATCGTTCAACGCGGCTGAGAGCGGTATCGACGATCCAGTGAGCCGCGTGAGCGTCGCATTGGCATCGCGCCTCGCATTCTCGGCGGCGCGGAGAGCAAGCTGAGCATTTGCCACGAGCACGACCGACGTCAATGAGTCCGATGCCGTTGCTGCACCCGCGACCACCCGGCGGCGCGAGAAATCGAGCTGCTGCTTCGCCTGCACAAGCTGCGTGCGTGCCGCATCCTCGCTTTCCAGCGCCGAGAGCGACGCGTAGAACTGCTGCTCCACGTTGAGCGCTACAGCGAACATCTGCGCATTCACGTTCTGGTTCGCCGCGGCAACGTCGGCTTTCGCGGCGCGCACATTCGGGAAGTTCGCCGCATTGAACAGCTGCGCGCTGAAGCCGAGCGAGTTGCTGTAGTTCCACCTGTTGCCGGCGATCGTTACCGTTTCACCCGCGGAGTTGACCTTGATTAGTGACCCCGCGCCTGTGAACTGGCGCCCAGCTCCGAAATTGGCCGTGATGCTGGGCAGGAACGCGCCGTATGCGGCGCGGAGCTCTGCCCTCCCCGATGTCACGCTTCCCCGCGCCGCAATCGCGGCCGGAGCATTCTCCTGAGCGAGCCGGATGGCCTCCGCCAGCGTTACCGGCTGAGTGCCAGCGCTTACCGAATCCGTAGTCCCCGACCGAACCTGTGCCGATGCCGCTGCCAGTGGAGCGATCGCGAGGAGGAGGGCCAGACCGAGCCCACCGCAGCGTTTATGTCCGGCACGTGTACCCGATCCGCCGGAACTCGCTGTTAGCTGCAATTGAATTTTCATGAAAGTTGACTGTACGGTCCCGGGTATGGGCTTCGATCGCCGCCCCTCGACCTGCGTATTCGGCCCCGCGGCCGAGGGGCCGAAGAATACTTGGCCCCTGCTCATACATTGAATTACAGATACCTAAGCCAAAACGTTTGGAATTTTTAGGCAGGGTCCTTGCCTGTTCCCCTTTCCTCTTGAAACGCCTGCGCGATTTATGCAGCGTGCCTCAGGTGACTTACGTCGCGCCACCAGCGGCGCTCATGGAGCATACGGCCTAATGGGTAGTGGAATCGATCGAAAGAAGGCGCGCGCCCGAACGCGCGCACGGGCAGAACAGCATGGGGAAGAGAGCAACAGGGCGGAACAATCCGACGGTGTCCCGGAGCGGGACGCCGGTCGGGCCGGATCACGGCAGTTGGATGCCGCGCGGACGGCCCTGAGCATTCTCTTCGGACCGCCCTCAGCCCGATCGTTCGCGGTTCGGTTCTGGAATGGTGCGGTAGAAGGACCGGACGATCCAATGCCATCCTTTACCCTCGTCCTCAAACACGCCGGAACCCTCCGGCGCATGCTGCGTCCGCCCTTCGAGCTGTCCATCTGCCAGGCGTTCATAGCCGGCGACTACGACATCGAGGGAAACGTCGAGCTGGCCGCGGCACTCGGCGACAATCTCCGTGGCGACCTGTCGAGTCCCAGAAAGCTTGCCCGCCTCACTCGGGCCATCCGTTCCCTCCCGACGACGGATACACCGCCTGCCTTCCCGGAAGCGCGTGCTCCGGAGTCGGGCTCCCTGCACACGCCCGAACGGGACGCAGCCGCGGTGCGGTCCCACTACGACGTGGGAAACGACTTCTACAAGCTCTGGCTGGACAGCAGGATGGTGTATTCATGTGCGTATTTCACAAGCACACACACGACGCTCGACGACGCACAGGAGGCCAAGCTCGAACTGATCTGTCGCAAGCTTCGTCTCATGCCCAACGAGAGCCTGCTCGACGTTGGTTGCGGTTGGGGCGGTCTCATCATGCACGCCGCCGAGCGCTTCGGAGTGAACGCGCTGGGTATTACTCTCAGTTACGAACAGGCTGCACTGGCCCGCGAGCGGATCAAGGAACGCGGGCTGGAAGCGCAATGCACCGTCGAGGTGCGAGACTACCGCCATCTCACCGCTGACCGTGACTTCGACAAGATTGCCAGCGTCGGCATGGTGGAACACGTGGGAGTCGCGAAGCTGGCGGTGTATTTCGAGCGTCTGTTTACATACCTCAAGCCCGGTGGCCTGCTGCTAAACCACGGCATCGTGCACGAGGCCGCACGCGGAAAGACGAAGCTTCGCGAAAAGGTGTTCAACAAGCTCTGGGGCGATAACGCGTTCATCAACGAATACGTTTTCCCCGACGGTGAGCTGGCGGAGGTCGCCCAGGTCATCGCGACGGCTGAGGCAGCTGGGTTCGAGCTGAGAGATGCTGAGTCGCTGCGAGAGCACTACGCCCTCACCCTGCGCCACTGGGTCCACAACCTCGAGCACGAGCAGGCTGCCGCGATCGCTTCCGCGGGCGAGGAGGTCTACCGGATATGGCGGCTGTACATGGCTGCGTCCGCGTACGGATTCGCTTCGGGCCGCCTGTCAATCCAGCAGCTGCTTCTCGCAAAGCGCACGGAGGGCGCGGTGGCGAATGTGCCGCTCACGCGCGCCGATATCTACGCGTGAACGGACGACGAATTAGCTTGACGGCATGAATCTCCGAAGCCCGGCCGCACTGCGCCGCATCGTACTGTCGCTCAGCGCGGCGGTGCTCGCACTTCCGTCTGCCAGCCTCGCGCAACAATCCGTCGGCGACACCACGAGCGCAGGACACGGCGATGTCTTCAGCGGGCGCGACGCACTGACCGCTGCGGCGTTCGTGCTTGGCACCGCCGCCATCCTGCCATTCGACCGGCACATCGCGGTGGAATCACAACGCCCATCCCTGCAGAACAACTCGACGCTGGGCCACACCCTTACCGGGTTCCGCGTCCTGGGTGAGCCCGGATCGATAATACTCGCCGGCGCTGCTTACGTGTACGGGAGGACGGCCGACTCGCCCCGATCGGCCGAGCTCGGCCTTCGGACAATCGAATCCATTGGCGCCGCCGGAATGACGACGCTGATCCTGAAGGGAATAGCTGGCCGCGCCCGACCATACGTCGTGAGCGACACCAACCCTCACGATTACCACATGGGCCGCGGTTTCCGCGACGAGAGGTACATGTCCTTCCCGTCCGGACATGTCACCGTCGCGTTCGCCGCGGCGTCAGCCGCAAGCCAGGAAATCTCGTATCTCTGGCCACACGCGTCACACCTATGGACGCCGGCGCTGTTTACCAGCGCGTCGATGGTGACCCTTGCAAGAATCTACGAGGACAAGCACTGGGCGAGCGATGTCGTCGGCGGAGCTGCGGTCGGTACGATAGTGTCTCGACTCGTCGTACGATATTCCAGAGCACATCCGCGCAACGCCATCGACCGGTTTCTGCTCCCGACCGGCGTGAGCGAGGTCACCGGCGGCCACGGCATGGCGTTCAGCTGGAATTACCGCTGGTGATCACTGTGCGTTCACGAGCGCGAACGCCAGCTCGTCCGCCAGCTCGGCTATCAGCTTGCTCGTGGGCCGATAACCGTGACTCGCCTGGGTTTCGACGCGCACCAGAATGGGCCTGGCGCAGTTCTGCGCGTGCTGCAGCGTCGCGACGTACTTGTAAGTGTGGCTCGGTACTACCCGGTCGTCATGGTCCGCCGTTGTCGCGAGCGTCGCGGGATAGCACGCATCCGGCTTGATGTTCTGAAGCGGTGAGTAACGGTACAGGATCGGGAACATCGACTCGACGGTGGATGAGCCGTATTCGGTTGCCCAGGCAGCCCCGCCCGTAAAGCGATCGTAGCGCAGCATGTCCATCACTCCCACCGCGGGCAACGCCACCGCGAACAGATCCGGTCGTTGCGTGGTCAACGCGCCTACCAGCAGGCCGCCGTTGGATCCGCCCATGAGTACGAGTTTCGAAGACGACGTGTAGCGCTGGGCCACGAGGTATTCCGCCGCGGCGATGAAGTCGTCGAACACGTTCTGTTTCCCGGCGAGCATGCCCGCGGTGTGCCATGCTTCACCATACTCTCCACCGCCACGGATGTTCGCGGTGACGTAGATCCCGCCCCGCTCCATCCATGCGATTGCCGCGGGGTTGAACGTTGGCAGGATGCTCACGGCGAAGCCGCCATAGCCATACAGAATGGCCGGATGTGATCCGTCCAGCACCGTTCCCTTCTTCATTGTGACGAAGAGCGGGATCCGGGTTCCGTCCTTCGAGGTCGCGAAGAACTCGCGCGTTTCGTATGCAGAAGGATCGAACGATCGCGCGCCAAGCTCGAACACGTGCGTCTCGCGCGAGTCCACATTGTAGCGATAAACCGTTGCCGGTACGAGCGTGGAGGTGAATACGTAGTACATCTCCGGCATGTCGCTCCTGCCACTCATTCCCGCAACAGTGCCCACGCCCGGAAGTGGAATGGCTCCCAAGGGAAGTCCTCCCGCGTCGAACACGCGCACGATGCTCCTGACGTCCTCCAGATACTGGACCACGATGCGGCCGCCCACCATCACAGCTGATTCAATCGCCGACCTCGCCTCCGGAATGACCGTCTTCATGTGCGAGCGGTCCGGTGTTGCGAGGTCAAGCGAGACAATTCGGCGACGCGGCGAGCCGGCGTCGGTGAGGATGTATGCCGTGGAACCGAGGTTGTCGATCACGTGGAACTGGGCGACATCCTCGTCCACTATGGGAGTGAGTGCGGCGCCAGTGTTCGGACGGCGCGGATCACCCAGATCGGCGAAGTACAGCCTGTTGCGGTTGTCCGCACCGGCGCTCGCGGTACAGAATACGTAGCGTCCGTCGCTACCGACCGAGCACCCCACGAAGTTTCGGGCGAGATCCGGCCGGCCAAGGATCAACCTGTCCTGCGATTGGGGAGTGCCAAGCACGTGATAGTAGACAGCGTGCCCGGACAGTGCAGCTGATAGCGACTTGCCGGTCGGAGGCGCCGGATATCGCGAGTAGTAAAAGCCGCGGCTGTCGTGCGTCCACGAAAGATTGGAGAATCGCACCCAGTTGACTGTGTCCGCGAGATCACGCATCGACGACAGCTCGCGCACCCGCACGGTGCGCCAGTCCGCACCACCCTGTGCAAGTGCATACGCCACAAAGCGGCCGTCCGGCGACGGAGCTGACTCTTCGAGCGCGATCGAGCCGTCCGGGGAAAGCGCGTTCGGATCCAGAACCGCCGTGGGCGGCGACGCTGCGCCGTCACGCACGTACAGCACGGACTGGTTCTGCAGGCCGGTGTTTCGCCGGTAAAGGATTCGCGAGGTAGCGGTCAGCTCGGGGAGGGATGTCCGGGCGTAATCGAATAGCTGCGCGAGTCGCGACCGCAGCGAGTCTCGCACTGGAAACTGCGCCAGATACGAATTGGTGAAGCTGTTCTGTGTGGCGATCCACGCCCGTGTACGAGGAGAATCAACATCCTCCAGCCAGCGATATGGATCGGGAACCACGGTACCGAAATAGTTGTCGGTAACCGTTCCTCGTCCCGTCCTGGGATATGTCACGGTTTGTGCCTTGATGACTGGCGTCGCCGAGAGGCTGGCAACAGACAGCGCTGCGATGATGCTGCGACGATTCACGTACTCTCCCGCGTTCGTGCCCGCGTGAACCGTTACGCCGACTTCTTGGACCTGCTCCGAGTGGCGGTCTTCTTCCGGGTGCGGGACGCTGCCGGCTTCTTAGGCTTGCCCTCGGCAAGGCTCTGCCGCAGGCGGGCCATGAGGTCCACGACCTTGTCGTCGTCCTGCGTCCGCTTGCTCGATCGCGGCCCCTTCAGCTTCTTCCCCTGCATCTTTGCGTGGATGAGCTTCATAAGATTCGCGCGATACTCGTCGGTGTATTTCTCCGGGTCGAAGTCCGCAGCGAGGTTGTGCACCAGCTGCTCCGCCATGTGCAGCTCCTGCGGCCGAACCTCGCTGGCCTTTGGGAAGTTGAACTCGTCGGTATCCACGATCTCATTCTGGAAGCGCATGATCTCGAGCATGAGCGCCTCGCCCGTGGCCTTGATACCGACCAGATGCTGCGTGTTGCGCATCACGATCTTTCCAATGCCCACGACGTTGGTATTCTTGATCGCAGCCCGCAGCAGCGCATACGCCTTCTCGCCACCCTTGATGGGCGTGAGGTAGTACGGTGTCTCGAAGTATCGCGGATCGATCTGCTCCTGCTCCACGAAATCCACGATCTCGATCGACGCCGACTTTCCGAGAGCCGCGTCCTTGAAGTCCTGGTCCGTCAGGATCACGTAGTGACCCTTCTCGTACTCGTAACCCTTTACGATCTCCTCCCACTTGAGCGGTCCCTCGCCCTTGGACGAGAAGCGCTCGTATTTTACCGACGATAGATCCTTCTTGTACAACAGCCGGAAGCTCACGTGATCGGTACGGACCGCGGGCCGAAGCTCCACGGGAATGCTGACGAGGCCAAAGCTCAATGATCCCTTCCAGACGCTCGCCATGCTGCCACTCCTCGCGTTGAAGTCCAGTCCTTGCAATCGAGACAGGAAGCAAGACAAATGCCGGATGTAGAATTCACTAAATGTGATGAGAAGAACAATTCGATCAATCGTTCGACTGTCCTCAAACTCTCCCTGACAATGTTCTCTTCCGGCCCCCGCCAATCCGTTTCAGCCGCCGCACTGGCGCTCGTGCTCTCTGCATGCGCGACAGCTCCGCGTACTGCGCCAGAGCCGCTACAGTCGCCGATGGCTGGCGCTCTTCACTGGGTGCGCGGCGCAGCGGAGCACCGCGCCATCTACCTGGAGACCTATCGTGCCGCCGCCGACAGGCTTCCTGCATTGGCGAGTGGTCGCATCGCGAATTCCTGGGGCGTGATACTCGACGCGGACGAAACGGTGCTCGACAACTCGGAGTACGAACTGGGGAGGGTGCCTTTCGGCGGCGCCTACGACGCGGCCACCTGGGCAAATTGGGTGGCCAGAGGACAGGCCACGGCGCTGCCAGGTTCGGTGGGTTTCACCGAGCGTGTTCACCAGCTCGGTGGCAAGGTCGTGATCGTCACTAATCGCGATGACTCCACGTGCCCGATCACGCGGTCCAACCTCGAGCGGATCGCGATCCGCGCGGATCTCGTGTTGTGCAAGACTGCCTCGGATGACAAGAACCCGCGATTCGAAGCGGTGCAGAACGGGACTGCGGCGCCCGGATTCCCCACCATCGCCGTTGTCGAATGGATCGGCGACAATATTCAGGACTTTCCGCACCTCTCCCAATCAGTTCGAGATGATCCGGACTTGTCGTTCGCCGCGTTCGGAAGAACATTCTTCACTCTGCCAAACTCCATGTACGGCTCCTGGCAGCGTAATCCACCCCGGTGACGTTCACCGTATCAGCGGCGACCGCCTCCGCGAAACACCCGTGAGGAATGCATGAGCCCCGCACGGCGTAACCCCGATGGCGGCCTGGAGCCCATGTACGCGAGTGTCGGACACGAGATCCCGACCGGGCCGCGCTGGACGTTCGAACCCAAGTACGATGGGGTCCGAGTCCTCGCCCACGTCACCGCACGCGGCGTTCGCCTCATCACGCGGAATGGCAACGACAAGGCTCGCCAGTTCCCCGAGATCGTTCGCTCCCTCGCGGAACTCGGCGTACGCGAGGGCCAATCGTTCACTCTCGATGGTGAGATCGTTGCGCTCGTGCACGGCGACGTGGCGCGGTTCCAGGCGCTCCAGAGCCGCATGCATCTCAAGGGCGCCAGCGACGTCGCCGTCGCCACTGAACACATGCCGGCGGCGCTCGTCGCATTCGACCTGCTTGCCCTTGGTCGAGCCGACCTCACGGGCAAGCCGTGGACGGAGCGCCGCAAGTCGCTCGAAAACTTTCTGGATGGATTACCCACGACGAAGCGGGCGCGCGCCGCAGATGCGGTCGCAGCTCACCTCAGGCTCACTCCCACACGTCGCCACGGCGCTGCCATGCTGACGCGCGCGAAAAAGCAGGGATGGGAAGGAATCATCGCGAAACGGACCGATGCGGTGTACCTGCCGGGTGTCCGGTCCGACGCATGGCTCAAGCTGAAGCTCGACTTCGAGCAGGAGTTCGTGGTCGGTGGCTTCACGGCGCCACGCAAGTCGCGCGAGAACATCGGCGCTCTTTTGCTCGGCTACTACGACAGCCGCGGCAGGCTCATCTATGTGGGACACATGGGCGGCGGCTTTACACGCGCCGGACTCCGGGCCATGCACCAGAAGCTCGTGCCTCTCATCCGAAAGACGGCTCCCTTCGCGACTGAGCCTAGCACGAACGAACCCGCCACCTGGGTGCGACCAAAGGTGGTCGTGGAAGTGAAGTTCAGCGAGTGGACCGCCGATGGAAAGCTGCGGCAACCCATATTCCTCGGTGTCCGCGACGACAAGCCAGCGAGGGAGGTGACGCACGAAGGTGTGAGCCTTCAGCGCGGACGCGGGGTATGAAGCTTGACCAGTGCTTCGTGGCGCGATCGATGCTCTACCCGGTACTGAATCTTGCAACAGGAGATTATGATGCGCTTCAAACCAATCACACTCGGCCTCGCGCTGTCCCTGCTCGGCACTGCAGCCGCGTGCTCCCGTACCACCTCGGCCGGCGCCGGCGGGACTGCGACCCCCCAGACTGTCACCACGTTGAACGTCGATAATCAGGGCGCACTCGACATGGACGTGTACGTCACCCGCTCCCCTGTCGGCCAGCGGATCAGGCTCGGCACTGCTACGTCCAACACCACCACCAGAATGGTGATTCCCCGCGACATCATGTTCGGCGCTGCTACCTCGCTGCGATTCATTGCGGACCCGATCGGCGGAACGCGCCGTTCGGTCAGCAGCGAGATACTCGTCAATCCCGGTGACGCCGTGACACTACAGATTCCACCTTCATAGCATCTGCCGAACGGGCGCGCATCACTGCAGCCCGGCTATATTGAGCGACGGTACGAGTGAGGAACTCGCGCCGTCGCTTCTTGTTTCAGAGCGTCTTTCCAACCGCGCTCACAACACCACACACCACATGTCCGATTCGCCCCTTCCGCAGCGGTCCGCTGCGCTCGAGTTGATGCAGGAATACACGCCGTCCGAATCCCTGCGCAAACACATGCTCACGGTCGAAGCGGCAATGCGCGCGTACGCCGAGCACTTTGGTGAGGATCC